>JABWBO010000072.1 GCA_013360465.1 Anaerolineae bacterium
ACGACCCTGGGCGTGACCGACGCCGGGCAGCCCTGGCTGCGCAGCCCGATCCGCTTCGACGACGGCGCGCCGCCGGAGATCGCCGACGCGCCGGGCTACGGGGCGCAGACCCGCACGGTGCTGCTGGAAACGGGCTACAGCGATGCTGAAATCGACGTGCTGATTAAGAGTGAGGTGGTGCAGGGATGAGCGACGTTTTCCCGCCGGTTGCCTACGAGGATTTCGCTGCGGTGGATATGCGCATCGGCATGATCGTCGAGGTGCAGGATTTCCCGCGCGCTCGCAAGCCTTCCTACAAGCTGCGCATCCATTTTGGCGACGCTATCGGAGAGCGCTGGTCATCGGCGCAGGTGGCGCACTACCCTGTAGAGGACTTGATCGGGCGGCAGGTGATCGCGGTGATCAACCTGCCGCCGCGCAATATCGCCGGGTTCCTGTCGGAATGCCTGGTGTTGGGCGTGCCGACCGCCGAGGGGACGGTCTCGCTGCTCGCGCCGACTCTGCCGCCGGTCATCGGCGGACGGGTGTACTGAGCTGCTCGCCGACGACCTGGACGCCTCGCCAGAAGGCGACGTAGTTGGCGATCTCTTTGGCGGCGTCTTTCGGCGCGGGATAGTACCAGGCAGCGCCCCGATTCACCCTGCCGTCGACCTGCACGTCGAAATAGCTGGCGACGCCCTTCCAGGGGCAGATCGTGTGGGCGCTGCTGTCGAGCAAATATTCGCGATGTACTGCTTCCGGCGGGAAGTAGTGATTGCCCTCGACTATGATGGTGTCGCTGCTTTCCGCCAGCACTGCGCCGTTCCAGATTGCCTTGACCATGACCAGTGCTCCTGCCGCTGCACGCGGGCTATCGCTGCATTCATCGAACATCTTTCTGACGAGGGCACGGCAGGTGGGTCTTACGACGGATTCACCGGGCGCTGTAGGAACGTTCAGTCGGTTCTTATCTGTGGTCCCGTGTCTTGTCGGCGGTAGGGCGAGTCCCTGTGAGGTATCGGCAGCATGATGGGGGGTACAGTATGAGCTTCAGAGTGGATCACATCATCAGGTATGTGTACGACCTGGACGCCGGGATCGCCGGCGCGCAGGGGCAGGGCTTCAACGCCTTCTACGGCGGCGTCCATGCCGCCGGGACGACTCACAACGCCCTGATCTGCTTCGCGGATGGCAGCTACGACGAGCTGATGACACTGACCGGGCGCGCCGCGCAGCCGACCGCCGCGATGGACTTCGCCTGGCTGCTGCGCGACAAGCCGGAAGGCGTCGTGGGATGGGCGATTGCCGCCCGCGACATCGACGCCGAAGCGGCAGCGCTGCGGGCGAGCGGCGTGCCGGTCGGGGCGATCACCGAGGGACAGCGGCGGCGGGCGGACGGCGAAGTGCTGCGCTGGCGTCTGGCGTGGATCGATCTTCGACTGCCGACCATCCTGATTCAGGATGTGACGCCGCGTCGTCTGCGCGTATCAGATGACCCCGCCGTCACCGCGCAGCCGAACGGGATGACCGGCATCGCCGCGCTGATTCTGCCCGAAGCGCTGGAAGACACGGGACATTTCGCGGCGCTCTTTGGCGCGCCGACGCAGCGCCCCGATGGCACGCGCCGCTACGCCCTGGAGGGAAGCGATCTGATCGTCTCGCCGGCGGCGGATGCACCGGTAGTGGTCTATGCATCATCCGGCGCGGGGTGAGCGCGGGGGCTATTTCTTCCCGGCGTTCTCGCGCATCATCGTCAGTCCGGCGACCGCCAGCACCGCGCCCGCGCCGATCAGCAGCATGAGCGTCGCCGCGCCAGAGACGGTCTCGGCGGGCGCTTCCGCCGCGCCGGCAGCCTCCTGAGCGAAGGCGGGCACGGTCAGCGCCAGCAGCAGGACAAGCATTGCGATGAAATAGGACCTCTGGGTCACAGCAGCCTTCTCCTGGTCGTCGTGTCGAATAGAGCGCGATTGTACAGCACTAATCGGCAAATATCTCGGATGCGGACAGGCGAAACCCGGGCAGCAGGCTTCCGCCGTCGGCGGTGATGATCTCCCCGTCGATGAATCCGAACCGCCGGTCAGCATCTTCCGGCAGAGCGATGAAGTGATCGAAGTCTTCGACTGTGTACAGGTTGATTTGATCGACCATAGGACTGCCTCCACTATGCCGCTATTGTACCGCAACTTGTTCCGGCTTCGGTGAACCCTGGCGCAAAAAGAACAGGGGCGCGGTCGGTTGACCACCGCGCCCCTGCAAATGTGACTGAAACGACGCCTGCTGAGGCAGCGCGCTGCCTCTTTAGCTCGCCGGCTGATCTTGCGACTTCAGATAGGCGATGATGTCCGCCAGATTCTGATAGGTCAGGCGGTCGCCGAAGTTCGCCGGCATCAGCCCAGAGGCGTATCCGGTCGCCGTGTAGTTGTTCGGGTGGATGATGCTCTCGGCAAGGTACTGCTCGCCGGTGTAGCCCGCCAGCGCCGGGTCCGCCAGGCGCACCTCGTTGACGCGCGTCCAGGTCCCTTCCAGCAGCGGAGCGACGGCGGCGTTCAGATGGCAGCCGGCGCAGGCGAGCGCGCCGCTGTAGAGCGTCTGACCGCTCTGCGGGTCGCCCGTCAGCCCTTGCAAGCCGGCGAGGACATCCTGCGGCGAAGTGGCTGCGCCGATGACCGGCTCGCCGCCGCCCACCGTCACCAGATCGGGGTCCGCCGGGATCTTCGGGAACTGGTTGACCGCCAGCAGGTCTTCCAGCGCCCACTCGCTGCCCTTGTCCCAGTTGAGGATGTAGTAGGTGATGTCCTGAATCTGGTCGGCGCGCAGCGGACCACCGGCGGTCTGCGACCAGGCGACCATGGCACCGGGCCAGTAAGAACTGCTGGTCGGGCGTCCATGCACCAGCGTGGTGAAGACGAAGCTGTTCAGGCTGCCCTGCCAGCCCAGGTTGACCAGACGGCTGAAGCCATCGGGGTCATACCCCTTGTCGATGGCGGTCTGCATCTGGGCAATCGTCCCGGCGATCTCCGTCTCCATCGCCGCTTTGCGAGCGTCGATCTCGGCGAGGCGAGCGTCGATAGCGGTGATGCGCTCTGGCGTAGTCGCCGGCAGGCGCTTCTCTGCCTCCAGACCGGTGACTTCCAGGTTCAGCGTATTCATCTCGCGGTGGTAGTCTGGCAGGTAATCATAGCCGAACAGCAGCGGCGAATTCAGCGCCGGCGCGACCCCCTGCAACCCACGTCCATCGGGACCATGACAGGAGGTGCAGTTGGCGGTGAACAGCTCGGCGCCGCGTTCGATGGCGCGGGCTAGGTACTGATTTTCGAAGGACCTCATCCGCCCGCCTTCGTTGATCGCGATCCAGCCCACCAGGACCATGATGGTGAGGAAGGCGACCGTGCCGACGAGGATACGATGTTCGATACGCTCAACGAGCAAACGTTTTAAGTTCACGCTGACTATGCTCCTGGCGCTTCAAAGTACTGCGCATTGCGATGCAGGAAGATGTGATCGCTGTTGATGCGGCGCGTAGGACTGCCGTTCTCGTCCAGCACCAGGATCGGTTCGCCGTTTTCGTCCAGCACCGGGAAACCGCGCTCCATGACCACTTCGTCCCAGGAGATGATGACATCGACACGCTTGAGGTCTTCTTGCCAGTCGGTGATGATCACCGCGCCCCAACCGTTGTACAGCTCTTTGTCTTCAGACTCGACCATGTGGGCGAATTCTTCCATCACATGATAGAGTTCGGTCCCTTCCGAAAGGACCGTGAAGTTCAGCGACGACACCGGTAGGTGCTGCCCGCTGGACAGGTAGCTGAGGAAGGTCACACCGCCTTCCAGCGGCAGGCTGCCGCTGCCGATCTCCTGGTTGAAGGCGGCGACGGCGGCGGCTTCGCTGCCCTCTTCCGCCAGGAACTGACGGGTGACGTACATGCCAGGGGTCAGTTCATCAAACGGAATCGGGCGGATGATGCCCAGATGGTTGTGCGCCGGCTCTTTGGTGATCTCATGCAGGATTTCGATGTCGGCGCTGTTGACGACGCCAAATTCCGAAAGCCCCATATAGCTGAGGACGGTGAAGCCCGACGCCATGGCGAAGGCGATGGTCAGCGAGACGCGGCGGTGCGCCCAGCGGCGGCTCTTGGCGACATCGAGATATGGATAGAGCATCAGGAAGACGATGACGACGGTGGGGAAGACGATGCCCCAGATGACCTTATCACCCAGCTTCAGCGCGCCCTGAATCCACAGGAAATACCAGGGGGCGGTAGTGCCGAGCGGCGTGACCTGTGGGTCGGCGTGGTTTTCCAGCGGCGCGTGGAAGAACCAGGTCACCAGAACGATCAGGATCAGCGTCGTGATGCCCAGCCACATGACCTCGCTGGTCAGGATGTCGGGGATGAAGTAGACGCGCTTATCCAGCGGCACGCGCTTGGCGGTATCTTCGCCGATATTCTCTTCGTTCGGCGGCAGGCTGTGCCCGTGTACCACCACCTTGTAGTAATGGACGCCAAGGAAGACGAAGAGGAGCGCCGGGACGGCGAGGACGTGCAGCAGATAGAAGCGCAGCAGACCGTTCGCGCCGAGTTCGGGACCGCCTCGGAAGATCAGGTTGAGGTTCGTGCCGACGATCTCCGGCGGCGCGGCTTCGACCATCGATGCGCCGATGGTGACCGCCCACAGCGACAGCTGATCCCAGGGCAGCAGGTAGCCGCTGAAGCTGAGGAAGAACGTGGCGATGGCGAGGACGACGCCGGTGAACCAGGTGAATTCACGCGGCTTTTTATAGCTCGCCGTCAGGAACGTTCTGAGCATATGTAAGGTGACTATCAACACCATCGCTTCTGCGCCGAGACGGTGCAGGTCGCGGACGAACTGCCCCATCGGGACGTTCGACATGATGTTGAGCATGTTAGAGTAGGCGATTTCCGGTGACGGCGTGTACCACACCATCAGGAAGATGCCGGTGATGGTCTCAAAGAAGACGAAATACGTAGACAGCCAACCCAGTCGGAATTCGGGATAAAGACCGGTGACCGACTTGTGGAAGTAGCTGGGACGCATGTGCAGCCAGAAGCCGTCGGCGTGCGGCTGCAACCGGGGATTGGGCTTGCGGCTGGGAGCATCGCCGCGCAGCGCTTCCCGCAGGTCCTGGACGTTCATGCCCGCGGTAGCGCGCTCGACCACTTCGTTGATGCCCTCAAACAGCGCGCGTTTCAGCCCCTTTTCCTTTACATCGTCGAGGAAGGAGGGAAACGGAAGAACCGACATGCAGTGCTACTCCTAAACCTGCTCTTGCCTGCGAGCACACACGCTATATAAAGCCAAACGGGCGCGCCTGCGCGTGCCCGAAATGACAGCCTAAACCTTGCCGTCCCGCTTGAGTTTGTCGCCGGTGTCGATCTGGATCGAGATGATCGCGCCGTGCCCTTCGAGCGGGATCGGATCGCCGCTGTCGTTGGTCGTCAGCACCGTGCCATCCTCAAAGGTGATGGTCGTGCGGAAGCGATCCATGCTGCGCGGCGCGGGTCCTTCAAGATACTTGCCGTTCAGTTCGAACTTGGAACCATGACACGGGCACTCAAAGCGGTTGTTGGTGTCCGACCATTTGGGCAGGCAGCCCAGGTGAGTGCAGACGCCGTAGAGTGCCACCAGACCCTCATCCGGGTAGGCGACATGAAACCGTCCTTCGGGGACGGAACGCGGCGCGCCGCCTTGATCCGGCACTTTGTCCGGCGTAAAGGCGAACACACCGCCGAAAGTGCCTTCCTTGAAGATAGGCAGCGCAAACCAGACCAAGCCGGCGGTCGCCTGTCCCAAGAGCAGCGCTATCGACGCGCCCCAGATGTAATAGAGAAACTCGCGACGACTTGGCGCCGCGACCTGCACCCGATCCGCCGCCGACTGCTGCTTCGGGGTGACGGCGGCGCGAGCCTCGCCTGCGGTGGTGCTTGCCATGGGGTCTACGTGTCCTTTAATGAGCTATCGCCTGACGACGGATAGTGCGAGTATAACACAGCACGCGCCATGATAGCGATACAACTACTCTAAGTTGAGGGGAAAAATCCGCTCTTTGTTAAGATTATCACAAGTGGACAGTTGAGTCAAAAAGGTCTATCATCCTCTGGCGTTCAGGGCGATGTGGCGTTATTCAGGGGACGAGGGCGTGCCATGACGTATCTGAAAGTCACCGGCGAACAGACCACCTGGATCAATCTGATCGACCCGACGCCTATCGATATTGAGGGTTTGCGCCGCAACCTGCCTTTCATCCATCCGCTGAACCTGGAAGACATCCTCAGCGTGACCGAACGCCCGAAGATCGACATCCAGCCCGATTACCTCTACATCACCCTGCACTTTCCGCTTTGGGATGCCAACAACCGCGTCAGCCGCCCGTACGAAGTCGATTTCGTGGTCGCCCGCAACATCCTGGTCACCGCCCATGATGGGCGTATGCCGCTGATGGTCAATCTGTTCAACGGCTGCCGCGACGAGCAGGACGTGCGCGGGATGATGCTCAACGGCACCTCTTCGCACGCCTTCTACTACATCGTCGATAAGCTGGTGGACGGCATCTTCCCCATGCTGCGCAAGGTAGACAGCAACCTGCGCGCCATCGAGAACAACATCTTCACCAGCGACGGGCAGGTGATCATCCGCGACATCGCTATCCTGCGCCGCGACATCATTTCGCTGCGGCGCATCATCCGCCAGCAGCTTCCCGTCGCCGACGAACTGTCGCGCATGGACAGCCCGCTGCTGCGCGAAGGGCTGGAACGCTACTTCGACGACATCGTCGATCATCTCAACCGCGCCCGCGACATCATCGACGAAGATTTCGAAGTCATCAGCAGCCTTGCCGAGACCGCCGATACGCTCCTCAGCCATCGCATCAACGGCGTCATGCGCATCCTCACCGTGTTTTCGGTGATCATGCTGCCGCTGACGTTCATTTCCAGCGTCTATGGCATGAACATCATGCTGCCGCTGGCGGAACACCCGAATTCCTTTTGGCTCCTGGTAGGGTTCATGCTGATCCTCGCCGTGAGTATGCTCTGGTATTTTCGCCGTCGTAAATGGTTGTAGCCCTGCGCATGAAGACACCCCCCAAGAGCGGTCTGCCCGCCCCGCTATACGTGGACAGCGATGTCAAACTTCTGGCAGCAGTTGCGCTGATGCAGCGCGAACCGGCGCTGGCGCTGGACACCGAATCGAACAGCCTGCACGCCTATCAGGAGCGCGTCTGCCTGATTCAGGTCTCGACGGGCAAAGAGGATTACATCATCGACCCGCTGGCGATCAAAGACCTGCGCCCCATCGGCGCACTGCTGGAAGACCCGCGCATCGAGAAGGTCTTTCACGCCGCCGAATATGATCTGATCTGTCTGCGCCGCGATCACGGCTTTCAGGTCAACAATCTGTTCGACACCATGATCGCGGCGCGGGTCTGCGGTTTCAAGGAGACCGGCTTGGGCAGCCTGGTCCGGCAGTTCTTCGACGTGTCGATGGACAAGTCGCACCAGCGCGACGATTGGGGCAGGCGTCCTCTGGCGCGTGGCAGCCTGATCTACGCGCAGATGGACACGCACTATCTACTGCCCCTGCGCGATCACCTGGCTGCCGCCTTGCAGCACAGCGGGCGGGAAGAAGAAGCGCTCGAATGGTTCCGCGAAGCCTCGCAGCTCCCGCCGGCGCGCCCCCGCCAGTATGACGGCAGCCACAGCTTCTGGCGGCTGGCGCTGCCCAACCATCTCACGCCGGAGCAGTCCGCCGTCCTCAAAGCGGTCTACAATCTACGTGAAAATATCGCCCGGAAGCGCGACGTGCCGCCGTTCAAGATCATCAGCGATCAGGCGCTCGTCGCTATCGCCCGGGCGATGCCCACCCGCATGAGCGATCTGCGCCGGCTGCACGGCGTCGCGCAGAGCTACATCGACCGCTTTGGCGAGCCGCTCCTGTCAGCGGTGCGTGAAGGGCTGGCGAGCGCGTCGCCGACCCCGCCGCCGCCCGATCCCCCTGCCGACCCGCTGGTGGTAGAACGCTACACCGCGCTGCGCGAGTGGCGCAAGGCGAAAGCCGCTCAGCGCGAAGTCGAGGCGGATGTGATCGTCTCCAAGGATGCCTTATGGTCGCTGGCGGAGATCGTGCCAGAGTCGCTGGACAGCCTCGGTGAGGTGCGCGGCTTCGGTCCCTGGCGGCGCGCCGCCTACGGCGAAGAGATCCTGGGCGTGCTGCGACGCTGGGCGAAACCGCGCTGACCTTCTGGCGGAGCTGTATATGATGAAGAAAGTCCATCTCGATACCGACATTGGCGGCGACATTGAGCGCATCCGGTTATGAGACATATAGAGGGAGAAACACAACTGATGGCACACGACGCACACGCCCCAACCCTGGAGCGCAAAGCGCCGCACCTGAATACCTCTGAACACAAGAAAGTCGGCTGGCTGGAACTGTTCTACGATCTGGTCTATGTCGCCACCATCGTCCAGCTGGGCAACAAACTGAGCGAAGATGTCTCGGTCGAAGGCTTCATCTCCTTCGCGCTCCTGTTCATCCCCATCTGGTGGGTGTGGATGGGCACGACGTTCTACTACACGCGCTTCAACGCCGACGATCTCGTCCATCGTGGGCTGGTCTTCCTGCAAATCGTCACCATCTCGGCGCTGGCGATCTCCGTCTACGACGGCTTGGGCGAAACCTCCGTTGGATTCGCCATCGCCTACGCGGTGGCGCGTCTGCTGCTGGTGGCGATGTACCTGCGCGCTTCCTACTTTGTGCCGCAGGCGCGCGTGCTGGCGAACCGCTATGCCATCGGCTTCGCCAGCGCCGCCGCCCTCTGGCTGATCTCGGTGTTCGTCCCGCCGCCGCTGCGCTTCGTCCTGTGGATCGTCGGGCTGCTGATCGATTTCGGCACGCCGCTCTCGCCCGCCTCCGTCCGGCTTCAGCGCAAACTGCCCCCCAGCGCCCACCATCTGCCGGAACGCATGGGGTTGTTCACCATCATCGTCTTCGGCGAATCCTTCATCAAGGTGATCGGCGGCTATACCGGGCACGCGATTGAAGCCAGCACGGCGCTGATCGGCTTCCTGGGGCTGGTGGTCGTCGGCGGCTTGTGGTGGATTTACAACGAGACCGTCGCCGAACGCGGCGTCGTCTGGCGGCGCGCCGGCGTGCAGACCTACATCTATGGGCATCTGCCGCTGCAGCTCAGCCTGGTGATGCTGGCGGTCGGCATCTATAAGCTGGTGACACAGCACAGCGACGTGCTGCCCGACAAATACCGTCTGCTGGTGGCGGGCGCGGTGGCGCTCTGCCTGGTGGCGCAGGGCGTGGTCGAATTCTGGACGGATCGCGGCAACCGCCGGCTCGACCTGGTCCTGCGTCTGATCGCCGCCGCCATCGCCCTGGCGATCGGCGTCTTCGCCAGCGGTATGCACGAAGTGCTGCTGATCGGCGTGCTTTCGGTGCTGGTGCTGGTGCTGGCGGTGGTCGATCTTGCCGACGAGAACCGCCCGGCGGACACCGGCGAAACCCCGGAACTGGAACTCAGCGAGGAGTAACCCTATCCCTCGCAGCCCGTCCGCGCGGTCGAGTGACCGGTCGGCGCATCGTTCATCGACTGCGCGGACGCCCGTTAACGCTCTGTGAAAACTTGACGCTTTGTTTTGCCCCCGCCCGCCGCCGGACTACAATAACCGCAGCCCGTCTGCACTGAACCAAGGGGGAGATATGGCAGTCCGCGCCACCCGTCCGCCGAAAACAACCAGCCGCCGCGCCCGCCTCCTGCGGGAGAACCTCACAGCCTATGCGCTGATCTCCCCGGCGATGATCCTGCTCTTCATCTTCGGCATTTTTCCCGTCGGCTTCGCCTTCTTCGTCAGCCTGCACCGCTGGCGGCGCTTCCCCGGCGACTACATGGGCTTGGGCAACTACGTCCGAGCGCTTGGCGATCTGACCTACGTCCTCTTCTTCTGGCTCGCCGTCGGCGCGCTGGCATATGCCGCCGTACTGCTCTGGCGGCTGCTGCGCGAGAACAGCCCGCCAGGGCGGCGCAGCGCCTTCAGCGCCCTCCTGCCCGGCGCAGCCGCCGGCGGCGCTGTGCTGACTTTCGTCGGCTGGTCGGCGATCCTGCTGCCGCTCATCCTCAACATCCCGCAGCGCATTCGCGGTCAGGAGCGCGTGCCAGGGCTGTTCATCAATGAACTCTTCGCCAGTTTTCAGATGCCCCAGGCGGCAGACGCCGGAAACCTCTTCCTGGCGCTGCTGATCGCCGCGCTGATCGTCATCCCCGTCTGGCGTCGGCTGCTCGGCGGCGAAAAATGGGATATGCATCTGCTCTACGCGGCAGGAGCGGCGGTCGCGGCGGCGGTCGGCATCTTGCTGATGCAGCTCACCCTCGAGACGATCAGCGCGGCGGTCGCGGCGGCGCGCGCCGAAGGTGAGGCGCTGCCGGTCTGGTCGCAGATCCTCCTGATCAGCGCCGGGGTTGGGCTGTTGGCGGCGGCATATGGACTGTGGACGCGGGCGGGACGGCAGGACAGCAGCGACCGGCGGATGTTGATCACCGCGCTGGCGGCGGTCGTGCTGCTGATCGCCGGTTATCTGCTGGCGGCGCAGCTGCCGACGGCGCTGGCGGCAGCCGACCGCGATGTGATCAGCGGCTTCGGCATCACCGTCATGTTCGTGCTGGGCACGGTTCCGTTTCAACTGGCGCTCGGGCTGGCGTTCGGCTACCTGCTGTATCAGAACATCAAGGCGAAATCGCTCTTCCGCGTCGCCTATTTCATCCCCTACGTCATGCCTTTCGTGGCGACCAGCATCGTTTTCACGCTGATCTTCGGACACCGCCCGCTGTCGATCATGAACCAGGTCTTCACCACCCTGGGGCTGCCGCTGCAAAAGTGGCTGCTGGAGCCGAAAGGGGTGGTCGAACTGCTCATCCCCGGCATCCCCGACGCGCTGTCCGGTCCCAGCCTGGCGCTGATCGTCATTATGATCTACACCACCTGGACTTACATCGGCTATGACGCCGCCGTCTTCCTGGCGGGCTTGGGCAACATCCCGGCGGATGTCTATGAGGCGGCGCGCATCGACGGGGCGAATTCCTGGCAGATGTTCCGCCGCATCACCCTACCGCTGCTGTCGCCGACGACCTTCTTTCTGACGCTGATCGCCGTGATCGGCACCTTTCAGGCGTTCACCCAGCTCTGGATCATGCGCACGCCCGCCGCGCAAAGCTCGGTCGATACCATCGGCGTGACCATCTTCGAGACGATCAACAGCAACGACCCGAACATGGGCTATGGCTCGGCGATGGCGTTCGTGCTGTTCGGCGTGATCCTGATCCTCACCTTCGTCCAGAACCGCATTGCCTCCCGGAGCGTCTTCTATGGCTGATCAGCGCATCTCGCCGGCGCGGGCGACCGCCCGCAAGCCGATCCCCTGGGGGACCCTCGTCATCTACGCTGTGCTGATCCTGGGCTTGTTCCAGGCGCTCTTTCCACTCTTCTGGATGCTGAGCGCGTCGCTGATGTCGCTGACCGAAGTCACATCGGGCTATCTGCTGCCCGGCGAGATGCGCTTCAACAACTACGCCGAGGCGTGGCAGAAGGCGCAGTTCGCCCAGTTCATGTGGAACAGCGTGCGCATCACGGTGATCACGCTGGCGGGGCAGATGCTCGTCTGCATCCCGGCGGCGTACGCTTTCGCGCGGATGCACTTCTTCGGGCGCAATATGCTGTTCGCCATCATGCTGGCGACGCTGATGATCCCCGACGTGGCGACGCTGATCCCCAATTATCTGACGGTGATCTGGTTCGGGCGGCTGAGCGAGAGCCTGCTCGGCTTTGGCTGGATCAACAACTGGCCCTCGCTGACCATCCCGTTCATGGCGTCGGCGTTCACCATCTTCCTGCTGCGCCAGTTCTTCATGCAGATTCCCGAAGACCTGTGGGATGCGGCGCGCATCGACGGGGCGGGGCATCTGCGCTTTCTGTGGGCGGTGGTGCTGCCTCTGTCGCGCGCGCCGATCATGACCAGCGTCACCTTCGGTTTCATCGGCTCGTGGAATGCCTTGCTGTGGCCCCTGCTGGTGACGCAGACCGACGCATGGCGTCCGATCGGCGTAGGGCTGACCAAGTTCGTCAACAGCGACGCGCCGACCGAGCTGCATTTGCAGATGGCGGCGGCGGTGATGATGATCCTGCCGATCCTGGTCCTCTACTTCTTCACGCAGAAGAGCTTCACCCAGGGCATCGCCAGCACCGGGCTGAAAGGGTAGGGGCGGGGCGATTCTGCAACCGATGCGAAAGCATGAGCGGATATGGCGGCGTCTCTCGACAGCTTTGAGACAGAATAGTCGCTGCCGTCCCTTCTGCACGTATCCGCCGCCGAATGGACAGAAATCGACTCACTGTCTATCGGCTGCTGCGCGCTCGCTGCCGTTCATACTGGGTGATCAGGGTGCGCGCCTCGTCCATCGAAGCCGCCATGAGAAAGGTGCGCGTGAAGATGGGCACGATGCTCTTCATGACGTTCATCAACATCTTGCTGCGCAGATTGGGATTGACCATGATGGTCAGGCGGTGGTTCTTCGGCAGGTCGCGCATCACCCGGCGCAGGTGGGGCAGCGCATTGCCCTCCGGCGCGGTGGAGTCCAGGTGGCGCACGTTGACCAGATGGACCTCATGATCAACGGCGCGGATCATGGCGAGGGCGGTGTCAACGGCGTGATGGTATTCGTCCCAGGTCCAATGTCCGTATGAATCCGTGCGGAGGATGGTCTTCTCCGCATTGTCCCATTCGACTGTGACGGTCATGACAGCGACCTATCAAACTTTTCGGGAGGATATAATCATTATATGCTGAATAATGTCGAGAAGCATAAAGATGCCGTCTCCTGCGCCACTACTGGTGAATATTGCGTGATATTGCGCAGTCCAGCATAATAGTGAGCAGTCCGCAGTGTGTCCGAGGAATGCCCATGCAGCATCCGAAGCAGTCGACGGTCGCGGCAACGGAGGTTCGACGCAATTTCGGCGAGGTGATCCGGCGTGTCTCTTCTGGCAGAGAACATCTGATCGTGGAAAAGGATGGACTTCCCGTCGTGGCGATCCTCTCGATGTCCGCATATGAGAAACTGCTGCGAGGCAAAGAAGAACAGGAGATACAGCGCGCTGCGCGGGTACAATCCTTTGATGCCGCAGCGCGGGCTGCTGCCGATGAGATCGCCAAAGGCGGTCTTTCGGACGACGAACTTGAAGCGCAGTTTGAACCCGCGCGAAAACGCAGCCACACGCTCCGATAGGCAGATGGAACATGGACTCCGGGCGTAAGCTGCGGGTGATGGTTGACGCCAACATCCTGTTTGCCGCGTTTTCCGTACGCCCTTCTGCGTCATGCGGCGGCGGGCGACTTTCATCTGGTCCTCACGCCTATGATCATCCACGAAGCCCGCGAAGCACCGGCGCAGGTTGCCCCCCAAGGCGATCTCGCGCTTCGATGACCTGTTAGCGGCGCTGGGTTACGAACTCGCACCCGCACCTGGGCGGACATCGACATAGACCCTTCCAGTCCGATTTCCGAGTGATTCATCGTTCTTGCCTTGGCGGAAGGATGCATTTATGCCAAAAAAGGTCTTCGTCAGCGGCAGTTTCGACCTGCTGCACAGCGGACACATCGCCTTCTTGCAGGAAGCTGCCGCATTTGGCGATCTGTACGTGGCGCTCGGTTCAGACGCCACCATCTTCGGGCTGAAGGGGCGCATGACGATCAACAGCGAGCAGGAGCGCCTGTACATGATGCGCTCGCTCGGCTGCGTCAAAGAGGCGTTCATCTCCAGCGGGTCGGGTTTCCTCGACTTCGAGCCAGAGCTGCGCCGCATCAAGCCTGACCTGTTCGTCGTCAACGAGGACGGCGCATCGCCGGAAAAAGCCACCCTGTGCGCCGAACTGCACATCGACTACGTCGTCCTCCGGCGTCAGCCGCAAGCCGGGCTGCCGGCGCGCTCTTCGACCGCCCTGCGCCGCATCAGCCTGATGCCCTATCGGGTCGATCTCGCCGGCGGCTGGCTGGACCAGCCGTTCGTCTCCAAGCTGTATCCCGGCACGGTGATCACCCTGTCCATCGAACCGTCGCTGGAATTCAACGAGCGCAGCGGCATGGCGACCAGCACCCGCAACGCCGCTATCGAGCTGTGGGACACGCGCCTGCCCATCGGACCGCACGAGAAGCTGGCGAAAATCCTGTTTCGCTACGATAACCCGCCCGGCAAGTGGATCATCTCCGGCTCGCAGGACTCCATCGGCATCGTCTATCCAGGGCTGGCGCGGGCGCACTACGACGGCGACTACTGGCCCCGCCACATCGAGCATGTGACCGACGAGGCGGCGCTCCAGTTCGTCGAAAACAGCCTGTGGCTGCTCCCGCTCGGACCCCGGCATGACGGCTACGATCCGCTCGCCGAACGGGCGATCACCAGGGAGAGCGCCCACGCGCTGGCGGACGCCGCCGATCACTGCTGGAACGCCATCCTGCGCGGCGATCTGCCGGCGCTGGGCGCGGCGGTGCGCGAATCGTTCGAGGCGCAGATCGCCATGTTCCCGTATATGGTCGGCGATACCATCCTGAGCCTGATCGACCGCTATCGCGACCAGGCGCTCGGCTGGAAGCTTTCCGGCGCGGGCGGCGGCGGTTATCTCATCCTGGTCAGCGAGCATCCCATCGAAAGCGCCTTACGCATCGCCGCGCGCCGGGCAGGCTGATCGGCATGATCCACCTCGCCGACATCACGGGGCGACAGGGCGAGCCAGAACCGGACGTGTTTCCGTTCACCGTGCCGACGCTGCGGACTTTTGTGCGACTGGAACTGACCACCCCGGTGACGTTCTTCGTCGGCGAGAACGGCAGCGGTAAATCGACTCTGCTGGAAGCCATTGCCTGCGCCGTCGGCTCGATCACCGTCGGCAGCGCCAGCGTGCGCGCTGATCCCAGCCTGGACGCCGTGCGCGCCTACGCCGACCGACTGAAACTGGGCTGGCGGCTCAAACGCTGCACCAAAGGCTTCTTCATGCGCGCCGAAGACTTCTTCGGCTACGTCCGCGCGATGGAGCAGACGCGCGATGAGATGCTGCGCGATGTCGCCGAAATCGACCGCGACTATGCCCACCGCTCGAAGGCGGCGCAGGCGCTCGCCCGCATGAGCTACGCCCGCGAGCTGGGCGACATGCGCCGGCGTTATGGCGACGGGCTGGACGCCGCCTCGCACGGTGAAAGCTTCTTCAAGCTGTTTCGCAGCCGTTTCATCCCCGGCGGGCTGTACCTGCTCGACGAGCCGGAAGCGCCGCTCTCGCCGCTGCGCCAGCTTACTTTCCTCAGCCTGCTCAAGCAGATGGTCGATCAGGATGCGCAGTTCATCGTCGCCACCCATTCGCCGATCCTCATGGCGTACCCCGATGCGCAAATCCTGAGCTTCGACGGCGGAATGATCCGCCCTGTCGCCTATGACGAAACGGAACACGTCAGCGTCATGCGCGGCTTTCTGAACCACCCGCAGTCCTATCTGCGCCACCTGATGGCGGATGACGGAGATGAGCCATGAAATGGGCGATTCTGATCGCGCTTCTGCTGGGGATCGGCAGCGTCCGGGCGGAGCCTATCGATGAGACAGGCGGCTATCCGACGGTGACGGCGCTGGCGGAAGCGATCATCCCGGCGCGTGACCGGGTCGATCTGGCGATGCGGCTGCGTGGGCTGACGGCGATACCTGACGCGCCGATGACAGCGCCGATCCTGCGCGTCGGCGACCAACAGACGTTCACCGCCACCGACACGTCGGCGCGGGGGCGCATTTATATCCAGGCGACGCTGCGCGCTCTGGGTGCGCATATCGCGCTGTGGATCGAGGACGGGGGTGGCGTGAGCGATGCCGACCTGCAGGCGCTGGCGGCGCGCTTCGATGACCGGATTTACCCCGATACGCGGGCGCTGTGGGGCAGCGAGGCGATCCCCGGCGTCGATGGCGACCCGCGCGTACACGGTTTGTTCGCCCGCAGTCTGGGCGCGACGACGGCGGCTTATTTCGCCAGCGATCACACCGTGCCGCGCGCCGTCTACCCGCAGAGCAACATGCGCGAGATGTTTTTCTTCAACCTGGACGCCCTGGGCGGCGAGTTCCCGCTCGACCTGATCGAGAGCGTGGTGGCGCATGAGTTCCAGCACATGATCCGCCAGAACCTTCAGGCGAACGAAGACACGTGGCTGAACGAGGGCATGAGCCAGTTCACCCAATTCCTGCTCTACAACGATCTCGACAATTCGGTGATCCACTTCCTGGCGCAGCCGCACACCCAGCTCACCGACTGGAACGCTGAGCCGGCGCTGCGCGCGGCGAACTACGGCGCAGCGACCCTGTTCATGATCTATTTCTACGACCGCTTCGGCATCGAGGCGCTGCAAGCGCTGAGCGCACACCCCGCCGCCCGCGCCTGGGAAAGCGTCGATGTGGTGGCGCGGGCGCATGGCGGGGCGAGCGGAGATGAGCTGTTCGCCGACTGGGTGATGGCGAACCTGCTGCACGATCCGCAGGTCGAGGCGCTGCCGGCGGGGCAGCCCGTGCCGCCTTATGAATCGCTGCCGCCGCTGATCACGCCGCTGCCGGCGGGCGAAGTGCGTTCCCTGCCGTTCAGTGCCAAGTCGAGCCTTCCGCCCTATGCCGCCGACTACTATCTTTTTTCAGAACTCGGCACGATGTCGCGTCTGACCGTCACCCTGGAAGCGGGGGCGAATGCGCCGCTGATCGACGCCGGGGGCGGGCGTTTCCTGTACAGCAACCGCGCCGACCTCAGCGACAGCCGGGCGACCCGGCGCTTCGACCTGAGCGGCGTCGATGCGGCGGACCTGGATTTCCGCGTCTGGTACGACCTGGAAACGGAATGGGATTATGGCTACGTCATGGCGAGCCGCGACGGCGCGACCTGGGAACTGCTGACAGGCGAAGGCATGACCGCCAGCGATCCGAACGCCGTCGCCTATGGGACCGCCTACACCGGCGCGAGCGGCGCCTGGCGGCAGGAGAGCATCTCCCTGGACGCCTACGCGGGCGCGCCGGTCTGGCTGCGCTTCGAGGCGATCACCGACGACGCCGTCAACCGTCCGGGCATGGCGGTTGATGATGTGCGCATCGCCGCGCTCGGCTACAGCGAGGATTTCGAAGCGGGCGACGGCGGCTGGCTGACCGAAGGCTGGCTGTGGACGGACAACCGTCTGCCGGCGCGCTTCTTCGTGCAGGCGGCGGCGCTCACGCCGGCGGGAGCGCTGGTGACCCGCTGGGAAGCGCAGGGCGGCGGCGCGTGGACGTTCGACCTGCCGGCGGCGACGCGCCGGGTGTGGATCGCCGTGTCGCCGGTCGCGCCGGTGACCACCGTCCCGCTCGACTATCGGCTGACGGTGTTAGCAGCGCCCTGACCGCTGTTACAGATCGACTCGCCCCGATCTTCAGGGCAAACGCATGAGGATACTTGGTCTCAATAACCTCACCCCCGTCCCCCTCTCCATTTGGAGAGGGGGTGCAGAACGGGTCAGCAAAGTCCCCTCTCCGTGTGGAGAGGGGATTTAGGGGTGAGGTTCTGCCTTCAAAATGAGACTTCGTCTCGTGATGCTTTTGCCCTGCCCCGATCTTCAAAGAGGGTTATGATTATGTAGAACACCTGCTCTATTGCTGTGTACTCCAGGAGGACTCCCGATGGCATGGCAAGATCGACTGAAGGGCGACTCGCTCGCCTGGCTGCTGGAGGTGGACCCGAAAAACCCCGGCGTGCGCTATTTCGTGCTGCGCGATCTGCTCGACCGCCCCGCCGGCGACCCCGAAGTCCTTGCCGCGCGGGCGGCGATCATGGCGAGCGGACCTGTCCCGATCATCCTCGACGCCCAGCAGCCTGAAGGCTACTGGGACAAGCCCGGTGGCGGCTACGGCAAATACCGCGCGACCGCCTGGCAGATCATCTTCCTGGGCGATCTGGGCGCGGACCCCGCCGATGCGCGGGTGAAGCGCGGCTGCGATTATCTGCTCGACCATACCGCCGCCAGCACCGGGGGCTTCGCCGCCAGCCAGTCCGATCCCCACCCTGGCAGCGTCCTACACTGCCTGACCGGCAACCTGCTCACCAGCCTGATCGCCCTGGGCTGGCTGAACGACCCGCGCACGCAGCGGGCGTTGGAGTGGCAGGCGAAGGCGATCACCGGGGAAGACTCCAGCCTGTATCACAAATGCGCCACCAGCGGACCGGACTTCGCCTGCGAGATGAACGATAAGCTGCCCTGCGGCTGGGGGGCGACCAAAGCCATGAAGGCGCTCGCCGCCGTGCCGCCGGTGGAGCGAGATGCGCTGGTGCAGCGCGCGGTCGAGCGCGGCGCGGCGTTTCTGCTGCGCTACGATCTGGCGAAAGCGGATTATCCGACCGATGGGAAGATCAGCCTCTCCTGGTTCAAGCTCGGTTTCCCGCTCAGCTATTGGAGCGACCTACTGGAGACACTGACCGTGCTGCTCGACCTGGGCTATGCCGGCGATCCCCGTCTGGAAGGGGCGTATGCCTGGCTGCTGAACGAGCAGGACGAACAGGGACGCTGGGCGCTGCTGCACACGGTCAACAGCAGGATGTGGACCAACATCGAACGGCGCGGCAAGCCGAGCAAGTGGGTCACGCTGCGGGCGCTGCGGGCGATCAAAGCGATGGAGACGGGCAGAAGCGGCGCAGCCCAGTGATTCGCGGTCTCTGATAGAACTCAGCCGTTCCGCTGACGCGATTCAAATACACTCTAGCGAATGGTGTAGACTTCGACTTCCCCCAGGCGGATCACGAATTCCAGGCGCGGCTGCGCCGTCACGTCTTGGAGCGTGAAGCCCTCGTAGTCGAGCGCATTGACAGTCACCAGGACGTACTGCACTCCCCATTCCACCAGCTGATCGATAGAAGCGCCGTCGGGAAAACCGAGCAGGGCGGGATGCCGCTCGACGTAGAGCAGCGGCAGGTAGGTCCCGTAGCCATAGGTGACGGGCTTCCCGTGAAAGCGCGTGTAGTACATGCCCGGTCCGCTCAGCGCGGCGCTCAGCGGAAATTCCATGATCGGCGCGGCGCTCGGCTGCTCCGCCAGCCATAGATCGACCAGGCGCGGTTCGACGCGCACCGTCGGCGTCGGACCCGTCCAGGATTCGAACAGCATCAGGGCGACGACTCCGGCAGCGGCGATCTGCGCCCTGCGCCCCGGCAGGCGCGCCCCGGCAGACCCCACCGCCAGCAGTAACCCCGCCCCGCCCAGCAGGCTGAAGCCCAGCATCACGAAGACCGAGAAGCGCCCCCAGCTGCGAATGCCATCCGCCGCCGGCAGCATCTCGCGCAGCAGCAGATCGGGCAGCGGGATTCCCAGAGGCAGGCGCGACAGCGTGAGGTAGGGTCCGAGGCTGAGGACGAAGGCGGCGGCGATCAGCCATTTGAGGGCGCGCCACGATTTTCCCCGCGTGCGGCGCGATCCGTAGAGACCGAGGACCAGGGTCGCCAAGCCTATCGAGGTCAGGAACTCGGTGATCATCGGAGAGGGGAAGGGCCAGATGACCGGACGGACCAGCGTTCCCCACAACGGATGCAGTGGGTTCGGGACCAGATAGTCCGTCGGGCTGGCTGCCCAGAACGCGGCGTCCTCCACCGGGATAGTCGCCGCGCCCTCCCCGGCGACTTGCAGATAGGGCAGCAAGAACGGCAGGCACAGGACGCCGACGATGGCGGCGGCGATGAGCAGCGACCGCCATGTCCGCCCGTCGGTGAGCAGCCCGCGCCAGTTCAGACCGTAGGCGGCGGTATAGACCGGCAGCAGCAGCAGGAGCATGAAGGCATAATACCAGGAGGAGAGCGCCGACAGGCTGACGGCTGCGGCGGTCAGCGCGGCGTCGCGCAGGCGGCGCTGCGCCAGCCAGCGGTCGAAGGCGAAGATCGACAGCGCCAGCCATTGGGTATCCAGCAGGGGCAGATGCCCGGCGAGCCGGTGCTGACGATACAGGCTGAAGGCGAACGCCGCGCCGGCGAACAGCGCCGCAAGGGGGATCAGCCGGGGGGTGAATTCGCCTTCCAGACGCAGATACCAGCGGCGCGCCAGGAGAAAGGTGAGCCATCCGGTAAGGATGGTTGAGCCAATCACCGACAGGTTGTACGATACGATCTCGCCGAACAGCAGCGTGAAAGGCGTCATGAAGACGGTATGGAGGGGCGTGATCTCGCCGTACGCCAGCGAATAGCCGTAAGGGAAGTAGAGGGTGGGGATGGTGAAGGGTGAGAGTCCGCTGGTGAGCGCGTGGGGGAACCACCACATCTTCCAGACGTATTCGTAGTTGTCGAGTTTGCTGTCGCCGATGACGTGGGTGCTGAACCGGGCGATCAGCGGATAGGTGGACAGGATCGCCAGGAGCGCGAAGAAGGCGATCACGATCAGGTGGGAGCGCGCGCGCATGAAGGACTCCACCGCAGTTTCGCATGAAAGAGACAACCATAGAAGGAAAGCGGAAATGCCGCAACCGTCGTTTCCTGAGCCGCACGGAAAAACGCCGCGCTTTCCGGCGGCGGTCGTCGGGATCCTGATCGTCGCCGGCTGGGCAGCGCTGGCGCTGGCGGCGTATCACATCTGGACGCACGGCGCGAACCACCGCGACTTCTTCCCGCGCTGGGTGGGGGCGCGGCTGGCGATCTACGAACAGCGCGATCTGTACAGCGACGAGGCGACGTGGCTGATGCGCGAGAGGCTCTATGGTCGTCAGCCTGTGCCCGGCGAAGACCCCCAGGCGTTCGCCTACCCGGCGCTGATCGTGCCGCTGCTGCTGCCCTTCTGGTGGGTCCCCGATATGGAAGCCGCCACCGCCCTGTGGCAGGCGACCTCGATCCTGCTGCTGCTCGCCGCGCTGCTCGCCGTCCGCCGGGCGATGCCGGAGCCGAAGTCCCCCCCCGGTTGGATCGGCATCGCGCTCTTCACGCCCTACGTCCTGCTGATGATCTACAACGGGCAGATCACCGCCGTGCCGCTGGCGGCGCTCGCCTTCGCCTATGCCGGACTGGCGGGCGGCAGGGCGCACCCCTCACCCCTGACCCCTCTCCCACGCAGGTCGGACGAGGGGGGAAAAGCCGGTTATGCCTATGGTGAGGTCCTCGGCGGGGCGGCGCTGGCTGCCGGGTTCATCAAGCCGGAGCTGGTCGCCCTCCCCGCCGCGCTGCTGATCGGGCTGGCGCTGCGCGAACGGCGCCGGCGCTTCCTGGGCGGGCTGGCGGCTGG
>JABWBO010000203.1 GCA_013360465.1 Anaerolineae bacterium
CCGAGCGGCGGGCGCATCCCCAGCGCCAGCCCCGCGCCGACCCGTTCGACCTGCCGGGCGGTCTTCACCTGCTCCGGCTGCGCCGGCACGACTAGCAGCGGCACGGCGTTGTACAGCCCTTCGTGGACGCTGTTCATCCCGCCGTGCGTGATGAAGGCATCTACACGCTGAAGCACATCGAGCTGCGGCACGAACGGACGGGCGATGAAATTCGCCGGGATCGCGCCGAGCGCCGCCGGATCGATGGACTGCCCGTAGGACAGGATGAACTGTCCTGGATGATCGGCAAAGGCGTCAAAACAGGCGCGGTAGAAGCCGACATCCTGGTTGTTGAGCGTACCGCGCGCGATGTAGATGACCGGCTGGCGGAGGATCTGCTCGAAGGGGAAAGGCGGATCATCGGCGCGGGGGGCGAGCGCGGGTCCGACGAAGACGTAGGATTCATCGAAGTTCTGGCTGTGAGGCTGAAAGGCGCGCGAGGTGAAGACGAGGTTCATGCCGCCGGTAGCGCTCAGCGCGTCGGGCAGGGTCCCCGTGCCCAGTCCGATCATGCTGTACTCGCGGCGCAGCCGCCGGTAGAGGCGCTGAAATGCCAGCAGGTCGCGCCAGTCCGTCACGAACTGGCGGAGCATCAGCCCCAGCGGCGGGGTGCTGCCGCTGCCGAAGGCGAAGGTGGTGATCGACGCTGCGGTCGGCATGGTCATTTTCGTCCCGGCGATGTAGCCCCACAGGCAGAGCGAGTCGTAGATCAGCACGTCGGGCTGCTCCTGGCGGATGCGCTCGATCACCCAGGGCAGCAGCGCCTCCGCCGTCTCTGCCAGCAGGCGGGCGACTTTGGGCAGGCTGCCGGTCTGGGCGCTGCGCAGGACCGCCGCTGTGTCAATGGTGAGAGGATACGCCTGAAATGCCGCCCCGGTCGCTTCGACTCTGGCGCGCCAGGGTTCGGCGTTGCAGGCGATCACCGTCTCGCCGCGCCGGACCAGCTCCGCCATGACCGGCAGGGTCGGGTTGACGTGTCCGGCAGCCGGGATGTTAAAGGTGAGAAATTTCGACATACGCCCGCTCATGGTAAGATCGACTTGTACAGATGAGCAAGGATAACGCGCGATGACCCTTGAACGCGAGGCTCAAACGCTGGAAGATGCTGAACCCCAGGAGGCGGCTGTCGCTCCAGGAACAGTCGAAATCCCCTCGCCGGTCGATTCCGCCGCTGTCGAGGTCCCCGCCGCCAGCGCGGTTCCGCCGACTGCGCCGCTTCGCTACGCCCTGTCGGTCGAGCAGTACGAGGCGATGATCCGCGCAGGGATTCTCACCACCAAAGATCAACTCGAACTCCTGGAAGGACAGCTCTACAAGAAGATGACCAAGAACGAACCGCACGTGATCTGTTCACTGCTCTTCACCGAGCTGCTCCCGCGACTGCTGCCTGCCGGATGGCTGCTCTCGTTCGAGAATCCTGTACAGGCGTTGCAGAGCTTGCCCGAACCGGATGTCATGATCGTGCGCGGGAAACCCCGCGACTTTCTGGGGCAGCGCATCCCGGCGGACAAGATCGGCTTGCTGGTCGAAATCTCCGACGCCACCCTGGTCTTCGACCGCACCGTCAAACTGCGCATCTACGCAGGCGGCGGCGTGCCGATCTACTGGATCGTCAACCTCAACGAACGCCAGATCGAGGTATTCACGCAGCCCTATGCCCAGGATGGCGAAGCGGGCTACCGGGTGCGCGAAGTCTTCACCGACGCCAACACCCTCCCCTTCATCCTCGACGGGCAGGAGATCGCCCGCATCCCGGTGACCGACCTGCTGCCATAGACCCTCCTCTCCAGCCGCCGCCTGGGCTTCAGGCGCGCGGGTGTGGACCCGGTTATCCCCCGCAAACGCCCACTTAACCTGTTCTTCAAGCAACTTGCGCGCAGCCCCAGGACGTGTTACATTGACGTTTGAATTCTGCAACAAAGATTTGATCAGACTAACCTGATCGGGGCTGCTTGAGATGAGCGAGAAAATCCTGGTCATCGATGATGAGGTCACGACCGTCAACCTCATCACCATGCTGCTGGAGCGCAAAGGCTTCGAGGTGATCAAGGCGAATAACGCGGAAGAGGGACTGCGCCGCGCCTATCGCTACCAGCCTGATCTGGTGCTGCTCGACATCTTCATGCCCGATATGGACGGCTGGGAGGTCTGCCGGCGGCTGCGTGATCTGTCCGACGTGCCGATCATCTTCCTGACGGCGCTGGATTCGGTCAAGGACATCGTGCGCGGTTTGGAGATCGGCGCGGATGATTATGTCACCAAGCCGTTCGACCACGACGAGCTGATCGCCCGCATCCGCGCCCACCTGCGCCGCGCACCGCGCCCGCAGATGAGCGAGGAGCTGGTCTTTGACAACGGTGACTTCCGCATCAACTTCATGAACCGCGAGGTTCGGGTACGCAGCCAGATCTGCCACCTGACGCCCAAGGAGTTCAACCTGCTGAGCGTCCTGGTGCGCAATGCCGGGCGGGTCGTGCCGCGCAGTGAACTGGTGATCGAGGCATGGGGCGAAGAATATTCTGACGCCATCGACAGCCTCAAGCTGTACATCCACTATCTGCGCCAGAAGATCGAGGTCGATGCCGAACATCCCGAATACATCCTGACCTCGCGCGGCGTCGGCTATCGGTTCGCGAGCCGCTGATGGACGGCGGGTCTGTCGTTTTCGACCGCGCCGCCGGCTATTACGACCAGACGCGCGGCTTTCCCCCCGGCGTAGCGTTGGGCGTCGCCGAAACCGTCGCGCGCGCCGCTCGCCTGAAGCCGACCGACCGGGTGCTGGAGATCGGCATCGGGACCGGGCGCGTCGCCCTGCCGCTCGCCCCTTATGTGCGCGCTTACTACGGCGTCGATCTGGCGCAGCCGATGATTGACCGTCTGGTCGAAAAGCGGGATGGCGAACGGGTCTATCCGCTGCTCGCCGACGCCACCCGCCTGCCTTTCGCCGACGCCGCTTTCGATGCGGTGATCGCCGTGCATATCTTCCATCTGATCCCGGCATACGCGGAAGCCTTTGCCGAAGCCGCCCGCGTACTCAAGCCGGGCGGCGTGCTGGCGCACGGCTGGAACACACGCCACACCGAGGATGTCCTCAACCAGGTCTGGAACACGGCGACGCAGTCGGCGGGCACGACGCCGGGCATCCCCTTCGAGGAGCGCCAGAAGATGCTCCCGGCGCACGGGTGGCGGCTGCAAGGCGAAGACCATCATCCATATCGCCTGGAGCGTGCGCCGGCGCGCTTTCTGGAAGACCTGCGCGGGCGCGTCTATTCGCACTGCTGGTCGATGTCCGAAGAAGATCTGCAAAGCGGCTTGACGGCGGTGCAGGCATATATGGCGGAACACGGCATCGACCCGGACCAGCCGCGCGTGATCGACACCGAATTTCGCGTGCAGACGTTTCAGCCGCCGGGGTGAGCGGTGCGCGTCCTGCACGTCACCCCCTACTATGCCCCCGCCTATGCCTTCGGCGGCGTGACGCGCGCTGTCGAAGGGCTGACGCTGGCGCTCGCCCGCGCCGGGCATGATGTCCTTGTCCTGACCACCGACGCCGGATCGCAGAACGCCCGTCTGGAAGCGCCGCCGGAAGAGACGCGCGGCGGCGTGCGGGTGGTGCGCACGCCGAATCTGTCGGTGCGGGCGCGCGGGCGCTTCAACCTCTCCACGCCGCTCGGCATGGGGCGGTGGGCGGGACGCCTGCTCGGCGAGGTCGATGTCGTCCACTGCCACGAGTTCCGCACGCTGGAAAATCTGCTGGTGACGCCCTCGGCGCGCCGGCTGAACCTGCCGCTGGTCCTTTCGCCGCACGGCACGCTCACCCTGGAGACGGGGCGGGGCAGTCTGAAAGCGCTGTGGGATACCCTGCTTTCGCCGGCGATGGCGCGCCGTTTCGCCGCCGTCGTCGGGCTTGCCCAGGCGGAGACCGACGACGCACGCGCGGCATGGTCGCGCTTCGCGCTGGGGCATACACCGCACTTTTTGACCATCCCCAACGGCGTCGATCTGGAAACGTTCGCGGCGCTGCCCGACGACAGCGCATTTCGCGCCCGCTACGGTCTGGGCGACGCGCCGATCTGCCTGTTCCTCGGACGGCTGCACCCCCGCAAGGGGGTCGAAACGCTGACCCGCGCCTTCCTGGCGGCGAACCTGCCGGCGGCGCGGCTGATCCTGGCGGGACCTGACGACGGCGCGCTGGCGGCGGTGCAGCCGTTGATCGCCGGCGACGCGCGCGTCGTCCTGACCGGCTATCTGGACGACCGGGAACGCCTGGAAGCGCTGGCGGCGGCGGACCTGTTCGCGCTGCCCG
>JABWBO010000204.1 GCA_013360465.1 Anaerolineae bacterium
CACCCCGTTTCGCTGCGCTCAACCGCCCCTCTCCAATTGGAGAGGGGCAGGAAACCGTCAGGTTTCCGGGGTGAGGTTGTGTGAAAACCGGCTTTGCAGGCACGCTCTGAGAACCAGGGGCGAGGGGTGAGGGCACGGCGCTGCCAGGAGCGCCTCTTCGCATCGCTCATCGCTGGGTGCATTTCAATATTTTGGGTGCTTCAACGGACGATGCAGGCATCGTCCACATTTTGTAGGGACAACGCGGGCGTTGTTCGCCCGTATCCCCAACAATCTGAAATGCACCCCTCATCGCTCATCTATTTGACAAAATGCGCTGCCCCTTTTATGATGTCGTTCGTCAGATAAAATCCCGTCAACTCATCCACAAGGACGGCGCTCGCTCATGCGCTCCGTGTCCGCTGTCGCCATGCTGTGTTGTTCAATGTGTTGCGTCGAAGAACACGCCGGCGACAGCCTGGGTACGCGCCATTGAGGGGGACGCCCTCCCTGTGCGGATGAAAGCCCTGGCTCTCGCAGCCGGGGCTTTTTGTTTCCAGAGAAGGAGAACGCACCTGCCATGAGCAATCAGGGATACGCCCACCCGGAAGCACTGGTCAGCACCGAATGGCTGGCGGAACATCTGAACGACCCGTCGATCCGCATCATCGAATCCAACGAGGACCCGCTCCTCTACCCGTCCGGTCACGTCCTCGGCGCGGTGCAGGTGGACTGGACGACCGACCTGAACGATCAGCTGCGGCGCGACTACATCACCCGCGAAGGCTTCGAGAAACTGGCGTCGAGCATCGGCATCACCCCCGAGACGACGCTGATCTTCTATGGCGATAAGAACAACTGGTGGGCGGCGTATGCTTTCTGGGTGTTCCAGCTGTTCGGTCACAAGAACGCCAGGCTGGTCAACGGCGGGCGGCTGAAGTGGGAAAAAGAGGGACGCCCGCTGGTCCGTGACGTGCCGACCTACCCGGCGACTGCTTACCGCGCGCCGGAGCGCGACGACAGCAGGATTCGCGCCTTCCGCGACGAGGTGCTGGCGCACGTCAACGCCGGCAAGCCGCTGGTCGATGTCCGCAGCCCAGCCGAATATACTGGCGAGCGCCTGCACATGCCCGACTACCCCAACGAAGGCGCGCTGCGCGGCGGGCACATCCCCGGCGCGAAGAGCGTCCCCTGGGCGCGGGCGGCGAACCCGGACGATGGCACGTTCAAGAGCGGCGAAGACCTGCGCGCCATCTACGAGGGCGAAAAAGGCTTGAAGGCGGACGACGAGATCATCGCTTACTGCCGCATCGGCGAGCGCAGCAGCCATACCTGGTTCGTGCTGACCTATCTGCTCGGTTATTCCAACGTGCGCAACTACGACGGCTCGTGGACGGAATGGGGCAACTCGGTCGGCGTGCCGATTGAGAAGTAGCCAGAGTTCCCGCCCCTCTCCTGCGCCGGCGCGGGAGAGGGGCTTATTCACCGCAGAGCCGCAAATTGCCCGATTCGACATTCTCCCATAAGCTGGACCACGACGGGAGAAAAGAAGCGACCATGTACGACTACACATCCCCCTATGTGCCTGACGTGGCGTTCACCGCCGAGGATGTGGCGGCGAACCGCGCGGGAGGCTTCACCCCCAGGCAGGTGGAACTCCTGCGTGCGGCGGGGGAACAGCGTGCGCGCGACGCCGTCCTGGTCGGGCGCGGGTTCCTCGTCTTCTTCGCGGCGATCCTGGTCGTCGGCGGCATCATCGAATTCACCCAGCAGTCCGAACCGTTCGACATCTTCATGGCGCATCAGGGTCCGATCTTGCTGGGAGCCGCCCTGGTGATGCTGGCGCTCCTCGGCGTGAGCGTCGCCCTGAGCGCCTGGTTCAGCCGGCGACTGAGCCGCCCGAAGGTCAGCCGGGCGGAGGGAGTCGCAGAGACGATTTCCCAGGCGGCGTATGCGCGCGGGATGCGCTATATGCGCTACGAGCTGATCCTGCGGCAGGGGCGCAGGACGGTCAAGCTTTTCCGGCTGAGCAGCCCGGCATCCCTGAGCCATTTCCAGACCGGCGTGCGCTATCGAGTCTACTATGTGGATTTCCCGCAGCTGCCGATTCTGCTGTCGGCGGAGCAGGTCTGAACCGCGCGCCAGCATCGCGAAGATTTTCGGATGGGTTCTTTCGCCGTTTCGCCGTGATTTATTGCCATCCACCGCGATCTGCGCCATAGTTACGGAGTCGATAACGCCGAGGTCTCCAATACGCTGTCTCGACCCGCCGCTTCATCGAGAGGACGAGAGAAGATCGTGACCGCAACCGATCCCCGTTCCGCGAAGCCCGCCGCGCGGCGCTCCGGCTTCAGCCCGATTTCCGCCATCGCCCTGGTGATCGCCGTCGTGCTGCTGGTGCTGGCGGCGCTGGAGGGGCGCAAGCTCCAGCCCGATTTCCAGTATCCGACGACGACGGCGACCGTCAGAAGCTACACCGTCAACGTCTATCTGAACCTGATCCTGGCAGCGCTCGCCGGACCGGTTGAAGTCATCGCCACCGCCGATTACACCGTCGCAGGACAATCCTACACCTTCACCGGGCAGTACAAACGCATCGCCACCCCTGCCGAGGCGGACGATGTCGCCCGCCGACTGGTCGGCAGCCGACAGAAAATCTGGTATGACCCGACCAACCCCCAGGTGGCGGCATTCTACCCCCTGGGCGCGGTGCAGATCGGGCTGTACGCCGGCTTCGGCTGGCTGGCGCTGATGATCGGGCTGGCTCCGATTGTCCTGAGCATTAAGGGACGGCGCGGCGCCAAGCTGGACGCCGTCCTGCGCTCGGAACAGGGGATCGCCGCCGACCCCGACTATCAACGGGCGGTGGCGCTCTACGATCAGAAACAGTACAAACCGGCGCTGGTGCTGTTCGAGAAAGTCCTCAAGAAGGGCGCGGATGTGCTGGAGGTGCATCGCTGCCGGGCGCGCGCCTACTATGCCGCCGGCGACCTGGAAAACGCCGTCAAGGCGCTCAACGCGGCGGTGCGGCTGGAGCCGCATGACCGGCTGCTTTACCTTCAGCGCGCCAAACTCTTCCTGAAGCTGGACGACCGCGAGGCGGCGATTCGCGATCTGTCGCGGGCGATAGAGCTGAACAGGGACGATGACGACTTCGATCTGTACGTACAGCGCGCCAGGGTCTATCACGAGTGGGGACGGCTGGAAATGGCGATCAACGACTACAACATGGCGCTCAAGCTGCACCCCGACGCGCACGACCTGCACCGCATCAAGGCGGAAATCCTGGAAAACCGCCAGCTCTACCGCGAGGCGCTGGAAGAGTACGAAACCTATCTCTATTCCGGCGCTGCCGATGCGCGTGGCGACGCCGAGCAGATCGAAGCGAAGATCAAGCAGATGTACGCCAAAGGCTGGCGCTGAAGCGGGGGCATATCCCCCCGGATTTTTGGGCGTTTCCGCCTGCGGTCTTCGCATACAATAGGGCAAGGGGCAGAAGGATGGCAAGCATGAATGACAAAACGATGCGAAAACCAACCCAAGTCCTCGCCCTCTTGATCTTCGTCGCGGCGCTGTGGGCGATCCCGACGTCGGCGCAGGGGAGCGGGGAGCTGGTCGCGTTTCTCAACAGCGCCGGGCAGGTGGTCGTGAGCAGCGGCGATGGCGGCTACCGCTGGATCGCCACGAATCCGGGCGAGACCCTGGCGCAGCCTTTCGGGTTCGCCTGGGCGAGCGACGGACGCACCCTGCTGATCGGCGTCGAAGCCGGCGGCGTGGTCTCGCTGCGCGCGGCGGATGCTGCCAGCCAGTCGGCGGCGGAATTCGCCCAGGTCAGCGCGCCGCTGATCAGCGTTTCGCCCGACAGACGATACGCCTTTCACGGTCAGGGCGGCGGCTACGGACTGACTGATCTGCAAACGGGCGGCGCGCTGGCGCTGCCGCTGGCGGCGGACAGCAGCGGCGGCGTCGCTTTGTGGAGCGACTCGTCGCCGCTGGTGGCATACTGGGGCAGCCAGGGCAACGCCGTGCTGGCGGTGGTCAACGCCCGGACCGGCGAGAGCGCCCTGCTCGACAGCGGACGCGCCGCGCCCATCCTGCCGCTGGCATGGCGACCGGGGAACGCGCAGCTCTTGTTCCGCAGTGCCGGCAGCGTGTATGCCGCAGATGTGCGCTGTCTGCTTTCCGGCTGCGGCGCGAACCCGCTGGGGAGCGCGGTCGATCTGCTGCCGGCGGGCGTCACCGACGTGGCGGTCGATTCTTCGAACGCCTACTTTCAGAGCGATACGGTGATCGGCGCGGTCAGCCTGAACTGCACGGCGAACTGTCCGGCGGCGGCGGCGCTGGCGGCGGCGG
>JABWBO010000008.1 GCA_013360465.1 Anaerolineae bacterium
TCGGCGGGCAGGGCGCGCCGCCGACCGCGCTGCCTACAGCACAGCCGACCACCGCCGCGCCGACGGAACAGCCCGCCGTTGCCGCGACCACCCCCATCGCCGGCTTCAGCCAGGGGGTCAACGTCCGCCGGGGTCCCGGTCTGGAGTTCGACCCGCCTATCGGCGCGTATGCCGCCGGACAGACTGCCGAAATCCTCGCCATCAGCACGGGCGGCGATTGGTACAAGGTGCGCTACGGCGGCAGCGAAGGCTGGGTTTTCGCGCAGCTGGCGGCAGTCAGCGGCGACACCAGCGCGCTCCCGCGCGAATCCGGTCCGCCGCGTCCGACGCCGCGCCCGGCGACAGCGACGCCCGTCCTGCCGACCGGCATGCCCGCTTCCGGCGCGAACCTGGTCGCCGGCATCGTCGTGCTCAACCCCGCCGCGCCGGTGTGCGCCCAGACGTTCGTCGTCGGGCTGGATGTGGCGAACCTGGGCACAGAGCCGACGAGCGCCAGCGGCACGGTCACGCTGAACGACGTGCGCGCCGCCGACGGCTCGCAACAGGACAGCACCATCGGCGGTTTTCCGGTCCTTCAACCGGGGCAGACCGTTCGCGTCGATATGCCGCTGACCATCAGCACGTGGTACAACGAGATGCACCGCATCACCCTGACCATCGATCAGGAGAACCTGATCGCGGAAAGCAACCCCAACGACAACGCCGTCAGCCTGGAATACTTCCTGGACAAGGGCGGCTGCCCGTAACGGAAACCCTTCCCCCCGCCGTTCACCTCCGAAGATGAACGGCGGGGTCGCTCACCGTTCCACACGCCCCCTGAAGACTTCCGAAACCGTTTTCTGAAACGGGCGATGAAGCTTGTTGACACGCCTCAATTTGCTGGCTATACTGATCATAAATCGGTTTACTATGCTTTGGTATAAAGTTTAGTTCGAAAGCGGTCGCCATCTTGCCGCCCAAAGACAAAGCCTCTCCATCCAGCGCATCCGTCACCATCCGCGATGTCGCGCGCCTCGCCGGGGTGTCGCCCGCCACCGTCTCCAAGGTGATGAACAACGCGCCGTACGTCAGTGAAGAAACCCGCCAGACCGTCCGCGCCGCCGCCGACAAACTCAATTTCCGCCCCAACAGCATCGCCCGCAGCCTGAAGATGAGCCGCACCGCCACGCTGGGGCTGATCACCGACGATCTGGAAGGCGTGTTCACCATGTCGATGATGCGCGGCGTCGAAGAAGTGGCCAGCGCCCAGGGGTTCAGCGTCTTTTTGTGCAACAGCTATGGCGATGTCGCCCGCGAACGCGCCCATCTGGAGGTGTTGATCGACAAGAAAGTGGACGGCGTCATCCTGCTCAGCGGCTACCGTGTGCGCCAGCGGGGCGCGCCCGCCCTGCCGCTCGGCGGTATCCCGGTGGTCTACCTCTACCAGTACACCGACGAAGCCGCCGTGCGCTGCGTCGTGCCGGACGATTTCGGCGGCGCGGTGCTGGGCGCGGCGCATCTGGCGGGATTGGGGCGGCGGCGCATCGCCGTCATCAACGGACCCGCACACTACGAAGCCACCCGCCGCCGGCTCGAAGGCGTGCAGGATGCGCTCGCCCGCGCCGGCGTGTCCTTCGATGCAGCGCTGGTGCGCGCCGGCAAGTGGTATGAAAGCAGCGGTTACGCCGCCGCTCGCGATCTGATGAGCCTGCCCGCCCCGCCCGATGCCCTCTTCTGCATGAGCGACAGCATCGCCGTCGGGGCGCTGGGCGCGCTGCATGACCTGGGCGTGCGCGTGCCGCAGGATGTCGCGCTGATCGGTTTCGACAACCGCAGCTTCGCCGTCCATCAGCGCCCGCCTTTGACCACCGTCGCCCTGCCTCTGGTGCAGATGGGACGGTTGGCGGGCGACCTGCTGCTGCGCGACATCCGCGAGGGGGGATCGGCAGCGGAACTCCACCGCGTCCCCTGTGAACTCGTCGTCAGACAGTCCTGCGGCGCAAGCCGCGCCTGAACGCCAGCGAAGGAGCGAAGACACTTGGAAATCTACGATTTGAGCTATGACCCGCGCGACCCGTTATACGACCTGCCGGATATGCCCGGCGTCCGCTGGGGGGTGCAGGTCTTCACCACCCGCAACCTGTATCAGCTGGACCCGGCGCAGGTTTCGCTGACGGACGGCGGCATGACCCTGGCGGCGGGCGGTCTGAGCTGGGCAGGGCAGCAGCAGCGCAGCCCCGGCGAGGTGATCGTCCACATTAGCCGCGACGGCGACGCCTATCTGTGGCGGATTCAGGCGCGCCACGCCGAACCGATCAAGGCGGTCAAGCTGATGCTGTGGGGGCTGCCGATCAGCGCCTTCGAACAGGGCTGGTGGCAGCCGACCAGCACCGCCGCGCGGACCGCCATCCCTACGCTGACCACGCCCGTGCGCTGGAACTATCCCTGGCGCGAATGGCTGACGCCCTGGGCGTGCGCCGGCGAGCAGGACGGGTCGCCGCTGATCTGCGTGAGCTTCCGCGACCGTGAGGTGCGCGCCAAACGGCTGTATACCCATCTGCCGCCCTATGCCGACGGTCAGCCGGTGCTGGAACTGATCTTCGAGGAGGACGCCCGCCGCTGGGACGGCAGCATCGCCACCTGCGAGATGCGTCTGCGCGTCACCGACCGTCTGGCGGATGTCGATGCCGATTTCGCGGCTCACCTCGCCTTCGTGCAAGATGCCTACGGCTTGCAGCCCTGGGAAACACGCCCGGATGTGCCCGATTGGATGCGCGACATCAGGCTGGTGCTGAATCTGCACGGGCAGCACTGGACCGGCTACGTCTTCAACACCTTCGACCAGATGGCGCAGACGCTGCGGACCCTCACGCAGCACGTGCCCGGTCGGAACATCCTCGCTTACCTGCCGGGCTTCGAAGGGCGCTACTACTACGCCTACCCGCACTATCGTCCGGGCGAGGCGCTCGGCGGAGACGCCGCCTTCCGCCGTCTGGTCGCCGAAGCCGACCGCCTGGAAGTGAAGCTGATGCCAATGTTCGGTATGCACGGCGCGAACGTTCAGGTCTATCCCGATTACGAGCGTTCGGCGTTCCGCAGCCGCACCAACAGCTATCTGACGCTGGTCAACTTCCCGGACTGGGATACCGACCGCTTCGGCGAGGATGATCAGGTCTTCCTGAACCCCGGCGAACCGACCTTTCGCCAGCATTTAATGGAACAGGTCAGCGGCATCGTCCGCGATTACGGCGTCAGCGGCGTCTTCCTGGACACCTCGGCGTGTTGGTTCAACGACCCCCGGCATAACCTGTACGAGGGCTATCAGAAGCTGATCGCCGCCCTGCACGAGCGCCATCCGGGGCTGCTGGTCGCCGGCGAAGGCTGGTTCGACGCGCTGCTGGCGGTGCTGCCGGTCAATCAGAGCTGGTTGGGGGTAGACCGGCACTTCAAGTATCCGCAGATTCTCGCCCGTTATGGGCGGGCGCTGGGGCATCTGGCGGAAGGCGCGCCGGGTCCCGTCAGCACCGGCGTTCACGAGCGTGGTTTCACCTACCGGGTCGCCGGACCGGTCACGCCAGGGCATATCGCCTCGGTGGGTATCGCCGACGATACGATGACGCGCTACGTCGACGAGGTGATCGCCGCCTGCAGGGCGGCGGTTGGGTAATCTGGTCATCCCGGTGTCGGGCAGTTTTCGCGCTGCTCCGCCGCTGACGATAGACTCGCGGTTTTACAATAGGAGTTGTTCACGATGAAAAAAGGTGCGGTTCTGTTCGTCGTCCTGCTGATGCTGGTCGTCAGCGGGGTCTCGGTCATGACGGCGCAGGATGCGGTAACCCTGCAAATGTGGTCGCGCGACAGCAACCAGGACTTCCTGCGCGAGCTGGTGGACATGTGGAATGCCGATCACCCCAACCAGATCGAACTGACGATCATCCCGGCGGCAGATTTCGTCACCCGCGTCGGCGTCGCCTCGGCGGGCGGTGAAGCGCCCGATCTGCTGCCCATCGACCTGATCTACGTGCCGCAGTTCGCCCAGGCGGGCAACCTGGTCGAGATCGGCTCCTTCATCGACGCGCTGCCCTTCGCCGACCAGCTCAGCGCCTCGCACGTTCACCTCGGCGAATATGACGGCGGACGCTATGCCGTCCCCTTCGCCGCCGAAGGCTCGGTGCTGCTGTACAACAAGGGGCTGTTCGAAGCGGCGGGACTCGATCCCGAAGCGCCTCCGACGACCTGGGAAGAGATTTACGAAGCCGCCAAAGCCATCACCGCCCTGGGCGATGACAACTACGGCTTCTACTTCAGCGGGGCGTGCGCGGGCTGCAACGCCTTCACCTTCCTGCCGCTGATCTGGGCGAGCGGCGGCGACGTGCTGACCGAGGACGGCTTGAGCGCCACCGTCGATACCCCCGAAGTGCGCGCGGCGCTGGAATTCTACAAGCGCATGTGGGACGAGGGTCTCATCCCTCCGAGCGCGCAGGCGGACACCGGCACCGACTTCTTCGGCGCTTTCACCACGGGCAAGATCGGCATGGTGGGTTCCGGAGCCTTCTCGATTGCCATTCTCAAGAATGATCACCCCGAAATCGACTTCGGGCTGACCTTCCTGCCCGGTCAGGAAGGCGGCATCTCGTCGTTCGCCGGCGGCGACTCTATCGCCATCACCTCCAGTTCGCAGCACGCGGCGGAAGCCTTCGAGTTCATCTCCTGGGTGCTTTCCGACGAAATCCAGCTTCAGATGTTCGCCGCGCGGGGACAGCTCCCTCTGCGCGCCGACCTGGTCGATAACGAGTTCTCGCGCGAGGACCCGCGCCTGATCACCAACGCCGAAGCCATGAACCTGGGCAGGACGCCGTACAGCTTCGTCTACAACCAGCTGTTCAACGATGCTAATGGTCCCTGGTTGGCGATGATTCAGACCGCCATCTTCCAGGGCGATGTCGACGGCGCGATTGCCAACGGTCAGGCGGGATTCGCCGCCATCCTGGGCGGGTAGCCGCAGCGCGTCCGTACGACGGTATCCTTTTCTCGCGCCCTTCTCCCGCATCAGCGGGAGAAGGGTCCGGGGTGAGGATCAAAAACGTCTTCCTTCAAGTCAGAAAGTGATGCTGACGTGAGTACGGTCAATCTTCAAATCAGCGAACGCCGCACTGAACGCGGCGGCAGCATCGGCAGACGCAGCGCCGGGCTGTTCTTCGTCCTGCCGGCGGTCTCCTTCACCGTCGTCTTCTTCATCCTCCCGCTGATCTTCACCGTCTACATGTCGCTGCACGACTGGCCCCTGCTGGGCGATCACGAGTTCATCGGGCTGGATAACTACAGCGCTCTGCTCAGCGACCGGCAGTTCTGGAACAGCCTGTGGTTCACCACCCGCTACACCCTGCTGATCACGCCGGTGATCTTCATCCTGGCGTTCGTGCTGGCGCTGCTGGTCTCGCTGCCGCTGCCCGGCGTCGGCATCTACCGCACCGTCTACTTCCTGCCGGTGGTCATCGGGCTGGGGTCCAGCAGCCTGCTCTGGGTCTGGTTACTGCATGACCGGGTCGGCGTGATCAACGCCATCCTGACCGGCTTGGGCTTGATGGACCGCCCGATCATCTGGCTCGCCGATTCCAGCTATGCCATGACGGCGATCATCATGTCGGTGGTCTGGAAGACGGTCGGTTTCACCATGATCCTGCTCATGACCGGTATGCAGGCGATCCCCGCCGAACTGTACGAAGCCGCCAAGGTCGATGGCGCCAACTACTGGGGGCGTCTGCGCTACATCATGATGCCGCTGCTGCGCCGCACCTTCGCCCTGGCGCTGATCCTATCGGTGATCGGCTCCTACCTCGGTTTCGACCAGTTCTTCATCATGACCGCCGGCGGTCCGCAGAATTCGACGATCTCGGTGGTCTACTGGATCTACAAGAACTCCTTCACCAACTTCAAGCTCGGCTACGGCGCGTCGCTCTCCATCGTGCTGCTGGTCATCCTGGTCATCCTGAGCATCATTCAGCTGCGCCTGCTGCGCGACGAGACGAGTTATTGAAGGAGCATGGCATGACGACCTCTGTTTCCGCAGTTTCAGCACCTTCCACCGCGCACAGCCGGGGCAGGAACCGCCCAGGGCGGATCGCCTTTTACGTCGTCTGCACCGCACTGGCGGCGCTGTTCCTCTTCCCCATCGTCTGGACGGCGATCAGCTCCGTCAAGCCGCCGCCGGAAGCTTCGGCAGTGCCGCCCACTTTCCTGCCGTCGCGCCTGGACCTGGGCAACTTCGTCAAGCTCAACGAATATGGGCGCGGCGTTTGGAACTATGTCGGCAACAGCGCCGGCACGGCGGTCATGACGGTGATCGGCGCGACCCTCCTCAGCACTCTGGCGGGCTATGGCTTCTCGCGCTTCCAGTTCCGGGGCAAGGGACTCCTCTTCGTCATGATCCTGATGACGCTGATGATCCCGTTTCAGTCGATCCTCATCCCGCTCTTTCTGATCCTGACCGGGCTGAAGCTGCAAAATACGCTGTTCGGGCTGGCGCTGGTCTACATCACCTTCCAGCTGCCCTTCGGCGTCTTCATCATGCGTAATTCGTTCGATGCCGTCCCGCGCGAGATCGAAGAGGCGGCGCTCCTCGACGGGTGCAGCTCGCTCAGTATGCTCTACCGCGTCATGCTCAACATCGTGCGACCGGGGATCATCACCGTCGGCATTTACGCCTTCCTCAATTCCTGGAACGAGTTCCTCGCCGCGCTGATCTTCATGACCAAAGAGACCAGCTTCACCCTGCCCATCCTGCTGACCAGTGTGCGCAGCGGCTACTACGGCTCCATCGACTGGGGCGCGCTGCAAGCCGGGCTGATCGTGACGATTGCGCCCTGTATCTTCATCTTCCTGCTGCTGCAGCGCTACTACATCAGCGGGCTGACCGGCGGGGCGACCAAAGGCTGATCAATTCGCCCACCGGCGGTTTGTCACGCGCCGATTTCTTGTCCCTACATGCGGCGGCAGTCGTCCACTATACTTTCGCGCATTGTGACCGTTATCTGACAGGCATGGGCGCGTATGAAACTCGGCATCATCGGCTTACCCAACAGCGGCAAAACCACCATCTTCAACGCTCTGACGCGGGGCAGCCTGCCCACCGGCGCGGCGACCAGCGGACAGTTCGAAGTTCACACCGCCGTCGTCAACGTGCCGGATGTCCGCGTGGACAAGCTCAAGGCGATGTACAAACCCAAGAAGACCACCTACACCCAGGTGACCTACGTGGACATCGGCGGGCTGGACAAGGGCATCGGCGAGGGCGGCTTGGGCGGTCAGTTCCGCAACCAGCTCGCTCAGCTCGACGGCTTCCTGCACGTCGTGCGCACCTTCAAGGATGAAGGCGTACCGCATCCCTATGACAGCGTCGATGCGGCGCGCGATGTCGCCATCCTGGACAGCGAGTTCATCCTCACCGACCTGGTCGCCATCGAGGGACGGCTGGAACGCCTGGATGTCGATCTCAAGCGCAAGGGCAAAGCCGGCGACCCGGTGCTGAGCGCCGAAAAAGACCTGCTGGAACGGATGAAGGCGCATCTTGAAGCCGACCGTCCGCTGCGCGACCTGGACCTGACCGAAGAAGAGATCAAGCCTCTGCGCGGCTTCGGCTTCCTGACGCTGAAGCCCGCGCTGATCGTGCTGAACGCCGATGAGGCTTCCGGCGATGCGGCGCTGAGCTATGACCACCGCCTGAGCCGGATCGTCACCCTTCAGGGGCGCATCGAGGCGGAACTCAGCCAGCTGGAGCCGGAAGACGCGGAGATCTTCATGGCGGAGTACGGCATCACCGAACTGAGCGCCGCCAAAGTCATCCGCCTGTCCTACGAGCTGCTCAACATCCAGTCGTTCTTCACCGTCGGCGAAGACGAGGTGCGCGCCTGGGATGTGCGCATCGGGGCGACCGCGCCGGAAGCCGCCGGGGTCATCCACAGCGACCTGCAAAAAGGCTTCATCCGCGCCGAAGTCATGGCGTACAGCGACCTGATCGCCGCCGGCAGCGAAGTCGCGCTCAAGACGGCGGGCAAATTCCGCCTGGAGGGCAAGGACTACATCGTCAAAGACGGCGACATCGTGCATATCCGCTTCAATCTCTGACGCGGCGGACCGGCTGACGCCATGCGCGACGCCCTGCGTCTCTTCATCGCCAGCGGCATCATCCACCCGGAACCGGGCGGACCGGCGACCTATCTGCACCGCCTGCTGCCGGAACTTCAGGCGCGCGACTGGCAGGTCTCGGTCGTCAGCTACAGCGATGACCGCCCGGTCGAAGCGTACCCGTACCCCATCCAGCGCATCCCGCGCCGGGCGCTGCCGCTGCGCTGGTTCGACTATGCCCGCGCCGCCCGCCCGCTGCTGAAGTGGGCGGATGTCGTGTATCTGCACACGCTGGGGCTGCCGCTGCTCGGCGACCGCCGCGCGCCGCGCGTGGTCAAGATCGTCGGCGACCAGGGTTGGGAGCGCGCCATCCGCAAGGGCTGGGTCGCGGCGGCGCTGGACGTAGACGAATACCAGCGGGCGGCGCTGCCCGCTGCGGCAGCAGCCGACCGGGCGGCGCGAGCGCGTGAGGCGTCGGCACTCGACGGGGTGATCGTGCCCAGCGAGTACCTGAAGCGGATGGTCGTCGGCTGGGGCGTGGACCCGGCGAAAATCCAGGTGATCTACAACGCCCTGCCGCCGGAAGACCGCCGCGCCCCGTCTAGCAGCCCGCGCGACGCCCGCGCCGCCTTCGAACTGCCGCTGGATGCACCGATCTTCCTGACCGTCGGGCGGCTGGTGGCGTGGAAGGGGGTCGATCATCTGATCACGGCGCTGCGACGGGTGAAAGACGCCCATCTGGTGGTCGCCGGGGAGGGTCCTCTGCTGGACTCCCTCAAAGTCGCAGCAGCAGATCTCGTCGAGCGGGTCCATTTCCTGGGGCGGGTCAACCGCGAGCGTATGCCCCTGCTGATGCGCGCCGCCGACTACCTCGTGCTGTATTCCGGCTACGAAGGGCTGTCGCACACCCTGCTGGAAAGCCTCGCCGTCGGCACGCCGGTGATCGCCAGCGACAAGGGCGGCAACCCCGAAGTCGTCCAGCACGGCGTCAATGGTTTGCTCGCGCCCTACGTCGATGTCGAGGCGCTGGCGGCAGCGCTGACCGAAGCGCTTCAGCCGGGAAAGCGCGAGTCGCTGACGGCGAACGCCTCAATCGGCATGGAGCGCTTCGACTTCGCCGCCATGATCGCGGCGACCGACCGCGCGCTGCGCACTTATGCCGCGCGCTGATCTGCCGCACCCCCGATCCGGCGCCGAGCGGATACACTCAAGACGTGTATAGGATTCCACCATAAACTGGAGGTGAACAAGTTCATGTCCTCATCTGCCGCATCACCCTATCTGCTCTTCCCCGATCTGCTCGATCTGACCGTCGAGCCGCCTCAGGAAAGCATCATCAGCCGCACCCTGACCAAAGACGATCAGCTCAACGTCACGCTGTTCTCATTCGCCGCCGGGCAGGCGCTCACCGATCACAGCGCCGCATCGACGGCGATCATCCACATCCTCGACGGTGAGGCGGTGATCGGGCTGGGTGACGAGAAGTTCGACCTGAAGGCGGGCGCGTGGATTCGCATGGAGCCGCGCCTGACTCACAGCGTATTCGCCACGACATCCCTGAAGATGCTGCTGATCCTGCTGCCGAAGACCGCCGCCCTGAAAGAATCCTAGGAGACCGTCCCCATGCGCGTTTCGATGCTGCGCTATCCGCTGTTTGCCGGGGTCTTGCTCATGCTGGCGGCTGCCGGATGGGCGGCGCTTCAGCGCGCCGGGTGGGCGCTGCCGGAAATCCGTCCGACGCTGGTCGGTATGCACGGTCCGCTGATGATCGGCGGCGTGTTTGGCGCGCTGATCTCCTTGGAGCGCGCCGTCGCCATCGCGGCGCTGATGCGTTCGCCGCGCCACTGGGCATTCCTCGCGCCGTTCTTCTCGGCAGCGGGCGGCGTCGTCCTGCTGCTGGTCGGCGCGGAACCGGCGGCGAAGCTGCTGCTGCTGGCGGGGAGCGCCTGCCTGGGGGCGGTCTACCTGCGTACCATCACCGTGCGCCGCTACTGGTCGCTCTATACCGTCATGATGGGACTGGGAGCCGTCCTGTGGCTGGTGGGCAACCTCGCCTGGGCAGCGGGACAGCCGATCTACGTCGCCATTCATCCCTGGCTGGGCTTCATCGTCCTGACTATCGTAGGCGAGCGAATCGAACTGTCGCGCGTGCTGCGCCACAGCCGGCGCACCGAGCAGCTGCTCATGGCGGCGGCAGCGGTCTACATCGGCGGCGTCCTGCTGGCGCTGATCGATCTGGGACTCGGCGTGCGGCTTTCCGGGTTGGGCGCGCTGCTCCTGGCGCTCTGGCTGATCCGCTTCGACCTTGCTCGAAGAAACGCCCGACAGACCGGGCTGGCGCGCTACATCGCCCTGTGCCTGCTGATCGGCTACGTCTGGCTCGGCGTAAGCGGCATCCTGGCGATAGCCTTCGGCGCGGTCTACGCCGGGCTTCAGTACGACGCCTTCCTGCACGCCGTCGCCGCCGGGTTCGTCCTGTCGATGGTCTTCGGGCACGCCCCGCTGATCTTCCCGGCGCTGACCGGGCGGCATATCGCCTACAGCAGCCTGTTCTACCTGCCGCTGATCCTGCTGCACGCCGCCGTCCTGCTGCGCGAGATCAGCGATCTCGCCGGCGCATTCGACGGCAGGATGTGGGCGTCGCTGCTGAACGCCGCAGCCGTCGTGATCTTCTTCGGGGTGGTCGCCGCCGGCGCGCTGCGCTCGATGCGCGGCGAACCGGGATAATCGATCATTGGCGCGGCGCGGGCGGCATGGTTTAATTGCCGCACCATCGTCCGGCGAGTGATGAAGCCTCATGAGCGAGACCCGCGAAACTGTTGAGCCGATCTCCGGCGAACAAGCCCGCGCCATCCTGGAAGCGGCGATTGCCGAACGCCTGGGTGGGCACTGGCGCGACGAGGACAGCGGTTGGCAGCTCGTCACCGGGCATGACTTCATGGCGCGGCTGACGCGCGGGCGGGTCAATGTCGATTTCTACGTCGATCTGCTCGGTCAGGTGACAGTACAGCAGAGCGAGATCACCGGTGCGCAGGACAGCGGGCGGCTGATCGCCTGGGTGTTCCTGCTCCTGTCGCTGGGAATCGCCTTCCTGATGGCGCGCATCGTCGGGTGGCTGTGATGGCTGCCGCCAGCCAATCCGCAGAGGTCCGTAGGGGCGATCCGGTGGCTCGCCCCTACGGGATGCTGGTTATCGTTGTGGCGGCGGTGCTGCTGGCAGCCCTGCCGGTGATCACCTATCCCCTGGGGCGCGATCAGGGCGAATTCGCCACCATCGGGCGCGGCATCCTGGACGGCAGAATCCCCTACGTCGATCTGTGGAATCCCAAACCGCCGGCGGTCTTCTACGTCTTCGCCGGGGCGATGGCGGTCTTCGGACGCAGCAGCGAGGCGCTCCGCCTGATCGACCTGCTGCTCTACCCGCCTATCGCGCTCGCCCTCTTCCTGATCGGGCGGCGCGCGGCGAGCGCCGGCGTCGGGCTGTGGGCAGCGCTGTTGTTCGGCGTGTTCTACTTCACCGAAACCTTCTGGACGCTCACCCAGAACGACGGGATCGCCCTGCTGCCCATGACCTGGGCGGCGGTCTGCGCCTTCGCCGCCGGCGATGCGCCGTCGAACCGGTCGGCGCCCTGGGCATTCGCCGCCGGCGCGCTGACCGCCGGTGCGGTGTGGTTCAAGTACCCGTTCGCCCTGTTCCTCCTGCCGGTCATCGCCGCCTACTGGGCAACTGCCAAGCGGGTTCGTCCGCGCGATGGCGCAGCTTTCGCCCTGGGCGGGCTGCTGATCGGCGGCGGCGGCATCCTGGTCATGGCGTCTATCGGCGCATGGGACGCCCTGTGGGAAAGCGCGGTCGTCACCAGCCGCTACACCGCGCTGGGCGCGGCGGAAAACGGCAACCTGCTGCTGGTCGGCATCGGCTCGCGGCTGATCCACTGGTCGGGACTGTGGCTGCTGGCGGGAATCGCGGCGGCGAGCTATCTGCGGCGGCGGCGGGCGGGCGGGCGGCGGCGCGACCCCTGGACGGCGCTGCTGATCTGGCTGGTCGCCGGGTTCGCCATCATGATCGTTCAGCTCAAGGGCTATGATTATCACTGGCTGCCGATGTTCCCGCCGCTGGTCCTCTTCGCGGCGTTCGTCTTCGACTGGTTTCTGGGGCTGCTCTCCGCTGTCGTCCAGCGCCGCAAAGCCCTGCTGACTGCCGCCGTCGGGCTGGTCCTGCTGCTCGTGCCGACGCTCGAAGTCTGGGGCAAAGCGCTGCCCTATCTGACCGGGCAGATCGACCGCATCGCCTATGATGAAGGGTTCGTCGCCGGCGACGTTTACGCCCATGAATCGACGCTGATGGCGCAGTTCCTGCGCGAACGGGTCGCCCCCGGCGATTCACTGTTCATCTGGGGCTTCCGCCCGGAAATCTATTTCCTGAGCGGGCTGAACCCCGCCGTCCGGTTCATCTTCCAGTTCCCGCTGATCGCCGACTGGTATCCGCCGGAATGGCGCGACCAGACCGTCGAAATCCTGTGGGCAGCCCTGCCGCCTTACGCGCTCGTATTAGAGGCTGATTACATGCCTTGGGTCACAGGGAGCCAGGAGGATTCACATACGCTGCTTCTGGGGTATACTGAACTGCGTAACTGGCTGGAATTCAACTATGTGCGCGACTCGCAGATTGGTCCCTTCCTGATATGGCGACGCTTATCCACCCCGACATCCTGATGAGCAAAAAACACGAGAAAATCCCCAAACCCCATATCACCGTGCGCGGCGCCGTCGAGGCGGACATCCCGGCGATGGTCGAGCTGATCCGCCATTACGTCGATGAGGGCATCCTGCTGGCGCGCACGCTCGACGAGATGATCGAACTGCTGCCCGGCTTCTTCGTCGCCGTCACCGACGAAGGCAGGCTGGTCGGCTGCGCGGCGCTGGAAATCTACTCGCCCAAGCTGGCGGAACTGCGCAGCGTCGCCGTCGCGCCGGAAGCCCAGGGCTTGGGCGTCGGCAGCATGCTGGTCGAAGCCTGCGTCGCCCGCGCCCACGAACACCACATCTTCGAAGTGATGGCGATCACCTCTCAGGATGCTTTTTTCAAGCGCTGCGGCTTCGATTACACGCTTTCCGGCGTGAAGCGCGCGCTGTTCCTGCAAACCCGCGACCACTACACCGACCGCTAATCTGTAAACAGGTCCCCTCTGATGCGCTATTTCGGATTCCTCGCCCGCTTCGTGATCATCCCGCTGGCGGCGCTGACCTTCATCCTGTGGCGTGGGGCGCGGCGCGGCAAAAAAATGCCGGAAGCGCTCCAGGGCATCCCGCCGCTGGCGGCGCTGGCGGGGCACGTCGCCGTCGCCGTCGCCTACACCACCCCCTGGGACAACTACCTGGTGGCGTCCAAAGTGTGGTGGTACGACCGCAAACTGGTCACCGGGCTGGTACTCGGCTATGTGCCGATCGAAGAATACACCTTCTTCGTGCTGCAAACGCTGCTGACCGGGGCGTGGATGCTGTTCCTGGCGAACCACCTGCCGCACGACGAGCGCCCGCCGGTCAACCCGCTGCGCTTCCGCCTGGGCATGGCGGCGGCGCTAGGGGCGATCTGGCTCGGCGCGGTGTGGAACCTGTTCCGGGGTCCCAAGTCGCGGACGTACCTGAGCCTGGTGCTGTCCTGGGCGCTGCTGCCGATCATCTTCCAGGTCGCCTTCGGCGGCGACATCCTGTGGCAGCACCGCCGTCTGGTGGCGCTCGGCATCATCCCCTCGACGCTCTACCTGGGCATCTCGGACTCGCTGGCGATTGACTCCGGGACCTGGACGATCAACCCGGAAAAGACGGTCAACGTCGATCTGGGCGGCAAGCTGCCCCTGGAAGAAGGGCTGTTCTTCCTGCTGACCAACACGCTGATCAGCCTGGGCATGACGCTGGTGCTGTCTAAAGAAAGCCAGAAGCGCGTGCCGGGTCCGCTGCGCCGTCTGCTGAAGATCGAGAAATAGAAGCACCGGCAGCGCGCTCACTTCGGCGCGCGGCGGACCCCTCCGCTACATCCTGAACACGCCGTACTGGCTCGGCGGAATCGGCGCATTCAGGCAGGCGCTCAGCGCCAGCGCCAGGACGCGGCGCGTCTCGATGGGGTCCAGAATACCATCATCCCACAGCCGCCCGGTCGAATAGTAAGGGCTGCCCTCGCGCTCATACTTCTCCAGGATCGGCGCTTTGAACGCCGTCTGCTCCTCCGACGGCAGGTCCGGCTTGCCCTGGCGCGCCAATTGATCGCGCTTGATGGTCAGCAGCACGTTCGCCGCCTGTTCCCCGCCCATGACGCTGATGCGCGCGTTGGGCCACATCCATAAGAAGCGCGGCGCATAGGCGCGCCCACACATGCCGTAATTGCCCGCGCCGAAGCTTCCGCCGACGATCAGCGTCAGCTTGGGGACGCGGGCGTTGGCGACAGCGTGGACCATCTTCGCGCCGTCTTTGGCGATGCCGCTCGTCTCGTAGGCTTTGCCGACCATGAAGCCGGTGATGTTCTGCAAAAACAACAGCGGAATGCCCCGCGCCGTGCAGAGTTCGACGAAGTGCGCCCCTTTCAGCGCCGATTCGCTGAAGAGGACGCCGTTGTTGCCGATGATCCCCACCGGCATCCCGGCGATGCGGGCGAAGCCGGTCACCAGCGTGACGCCGTAATCGGCTTTGAATTCGCGCAGCCGGCTGCCATCGACCAGGCGGGCGATCACCTCGCGCACGTCGTAGGACTCGCGGAAAGTGGTCGGCAGGATGCCGTAGAGTTCTTCGGCGGGGTAGAGCGGCTCCTCTGGCGCAGCGAGATCGAGCGTCACTAGCTTGCGGTGGTTGAGGGTGGCGGCGATCTGCCGGACGATGCCCAGAGCGTGATCGTCATCCTCGGCGAAGTGATCCGCCACGCCGGAGCGGTGCGTATGCACAAACGCCCCGCCCAGCTCTTCCGCCGTCACCTCTTCGCCGGTAGCCGCCTTCACCAGCGGTGGACCGCCCAGGAAGATGGTCCCCGTCTTGCTGACGATCACCGTCTCGTCGGACATCGCCGGGACGTAAGCGCCGCCCGCCGTGCAGCTTCCCATCACGGCGCTGATCTGCGGGATGCCGGCGGCGCTCATCTGCGCCTGGTTGTAGAAGATGCGCCCGAAGTCGTCGGCGTCCGGGAAGACTTCGTCCTGCATGGGCAGGAACGCCCCGCCGCTGTCCACCAGGTAGATGCAGGGCAGGCGGTTTTCCAGCGCGATCTGCTGCGCGCGCAGGTGTTTCTTGACCGTCAGCGGGAAATACGTGCCGCCCTTGACTGTCGCGTCGTTGGCGACGATCAGGCATTCGACGCCGCTCACCCGCCCGATTCCGGCGACGATGCCGGCGGCGGGCGCTTCGCCGTCGTACAGGTCCCAGGCGGCGAGCGGGGCGATCTCCAGAAAAGGCGAGCCGGAGTCGATCAGCCGGTCGATGCGGTCGCGGACGAACAGCTTGCCCTGTTCCCGGTGGCGCTGCTGATACTGTTCCCCGCCGCCCGCCCGGACGAGCGCCAGCCGCGCGCGCAGTTCCGCCGCCAGCGCCCGATGATGCGCGGCGTTCGTCTGAAAGCGCTCGTCCTGCGGATCAATCTGCGACTCGATGACATCCATGGGCGACATCCCGTCAGTCTTTTCTCAACGGTGCAGCGCCGATTTTACTCCAAATCGCCGCGACGCATCATCGGCTTAACATCCCGTCTCTTTTGCAGTATGATCTGCCGAGTTTTGCCCGGTACAGCTTTTTTCATTCTCGGAGCTTCCTCAATATGACCAGTAACAGCGCCAGACGCGCGAGCATCGCCCTCGGCATCTTCATGGCTATCGTGCTGATCGCCGGCGCGATTATCCCGATCTTCACGCAGAATCAGACCACCACCACCGAGACCACCCCCCCGACCGAAGCACCGATCCCGACGTTTCCACCGCCCCCCTCCAACCTGACGGAGATCACCTTCGATAAGGTGTATCTGCACCCGACCGGCATCTTCAGCATCGGACAGCCGGACGGCTGGGAGGCGAGCGAGCCGAACAAGGGGGCGACCATCGCCCAGGTCAACCTGGTCAACAACGAAGCGCTGGCGGTCGTGGACAGCTACGTCGAGGATGCCGGCGGAGCGATCCAGCCGGAAGAACTGTCGGGGCGCTTCACCCGCGAGGTGATCAACGCCAGCTGGGCGCGCTTCAATCAGTGGGAAGAAGCCAACCGCGTCTTTGACCCGGCGACGCAGCGCCTGCAGATTGACTTCAACATCACCCTCACCCGCCAGCAGTACGTCGCCCGTCAGTACGTCTGGACGGATGGACGCTGGATTTACGTGGTGCGCGTACTCGCCCCGGAAAACGCCACCGAGATGCTGCGCTACCTGCTGGATGGCTTCGCCGCATCGTTCACGCCCAATACCTTCTTCCAGGGGACGCCGCTGGACTGGACGGCGCATTACGACAGCGCCGCCAACACCGTCATCCGCTATCCTTCAGAATGGCAGGTCACCGACAGCGCCCTGGGCGGTCCGACCAGCATCGCCAGCAGCAACGGCGTTCAGCTGCGTCTGACGAATGCCGCCGGCACAACGGTCAATGATGAAGACGCCGCCCGCGCTTTCGCCGAGTCGCTGCGCGCCGGGCTGACCGTCTCCAGCGTGAACGCGGTCGAACACGGCGGCGTCCCCGGTTTCGCTGTCGCCTACACCTTCAGCACCGTCGATGGTGAAGGGCAGAGCGGTCTGGCGGTCCTGCTGAATGGAACGGACGGCGCGCTGCACGTCGCCGATCTGCGCTTCCCGGCGGCGAACATCGACCTGAACGCCATCGCCCCCGACGCGGCAGCCGAGACGGCGGCGGAAGCGACCGCCGAAGCGCCGGCGCTGGACGTTACCGACGCCGCGCAGATCGACATCTACCGCGATCTGGCGCGGGTGATGAACACCTTCGTGACCGTCCAGCCGATCCCGCTGGCGAACGTTGAGGTGACTCCGACGGTCGTGCCGACCGTCGCCGCGCCGGTCGAAGCGACGGCGGAAGCCACCGTCGAGGCGGCAGCAGAAGCCACTGCGGAGTCGGCGGCTGAAGCGGAGGCAACCCCGGAAGCGACACCAGAGGCGACCGAAGCGAGCTAGGCCCTCACCCCTGCCCCTCTCCCGCGCTCACGCGCGGGAGAGGGGTGGAGTAACTTGTCGGATACGCCGCTGAAGTAGAAGCTCGAAAGAAATCCACGAGCAGGAGACCCGGCGGGTCTCCCCTACACCTGCCTACCAAACAAGGCTGTTCCAAGAGAATAATCGAGCAGTTGTAGGGGCGGAGTTGTGTCTCCGCCCGCCGTTCACGGGCGAACACGGGCGTTCGCCCCTGCAACCGCTGGCGCGTCTTTTGTCTGGAAAAGCCTAAGTCCGCAGTCAATCCCCACCGATGCCGCTGAAGAATTCCCAGATCACGCGCGACCCGTCGAATTCGCCGCTGACCACCCCAGAGTCGATGCCGATCGGGTTCGGTCTGCCGGGCCAGGTGTGCCCGCCGAAGAGGATGCCGTACAGCAGCACCGCCGTCTCATCGGCGCAGGCGGTGTGCCGGTTCAGAATGACCAGCGTGCCGTCTTCCGGGGCGGCGTCCGGCTGCGCTTCTGGCGGGGCGTCGTCGGTGCAGGCGTTGTGTTCTCCCCAGTAGATCAGGCTTTCAGCGGCGCTCAGATAGCCGTCGCCCTGCCGCGATAAGCCGGACCAGGGGATCGCCCGGTCGTCGGTGCCGATCATGAACAGCACCGAAAGCGGCGCGCTGTCCTGACAGAACGGGGTCGCATACTGCGGCATGGTCGAAGCGACGGAGGCGACGCCGGCGATCATCCCGTTTAGCTCACAGCCCGCCCGCAGCGCCATCATGCCGCCCATCGAATAGCCGGCGGCGAAGACTCGCGCCCGGTCGATGCTGAGCCGGCTGGACAGAAAGGTGATCACCCCGGCGATGTATGCTGAATCGGAGATATCGAGGTTGACACGCGAATCGAGCGGGCGTCCGTCGTTCCAGAAGCCGTTGATTCCATCCGGGTAGGCGACGACGAAGCCGAATTCGTCCGCCAGATCGGTGAACCCGGTGTGCGCCTCAGCCAGCACGCCAGAGCCGTTGGCGGCATGCAGCACGATCAGCAGCGGAACAGGCGCGGCGGCGTCAGCATAGCCTTCCGGGATATAGACGCCGTAGTTCCGTTCGACTTCTCCCTGCATCACCGTCACCGTGAAGGTTCCGGGACCGGGAAAATCGCGCATTGCGCCGGGCGGCGGCGGCGCTTCGGTCGCCTCTGGCGTCGCTTCCGATACGGCGCCGGTCGTCTCTGGCGCTGCTTCTGGGGTCGCCTCGGAGGTCGCTTCCTGCCCCAGGGTCGCCGATGCCCCACCGATGATCAGCAGGACCGCCAATCCCAGACCGATCTTTCGCAAAGTCATGATCTTCTTCCTTCAATACGCTGATGGGCTTGCTGCGCACATGTTTGCGGACCGCACTACTTCTACTGGTCTGCGCGGGCAGATGTTCATCTGAACAGGTTGGCGGCGCGCGGTGCCGACCGTAAATGAAGACGCCCCGGCACAGGTCCGGGGCGTCAGCGTGCGGCATCGAAAGAGCGCTCAGCCGGGGGCGAGCGTCGGCGCGAGCGTCGGGTTGACCGGCGCAGCGACCGGCGGCTGCGGCGGCAGGGTGGGCGCGCTGCCCTGGAATTCCTCATCGACGGCGGTCGCGCCCGGCGTCTGAGGCAGCAGCAGATCGCTCTGGCTGAAGGTCTGCGCCGCCGCCAGCGGGCTGGAGCCGGCATTGGCAGCCGTCCCGAGATCCTCGACGCAGCGGAAGCCGATCCATGCCGTCGGCTGAAGCGGGTCGCGATCCTGGCGGTGGACGGTGCGCGCGAAGAACGGCACGCTGTCCCACGAGCCGCCGCGCACCACCTTGGTCGTGCCGGAAAGCGGTCCGGTCGTGTCGGGGCTGGTCGCCTCCGCCCGCCCATAGAAGCGCGCGTCGTACCAGTCGCTCACCCACTCCGCGACGTTGCCCGCCATGTTGAGTACGCCGTAGGGGCTGGCTCCGGCGGTGAAGTCGAAGACCGGCTTCTTTTCCGCCTCGCCAGACGCAGGGCGTCGGGTGCTGGCGAGCAGCGAATCCCAGGTGTTGCCCCATGGGAAAATGCGTCCGTCGCCGCCGCGCGCCGCGCGTTCCCATTCGGCTTCGGTCGGCAGACGGCGTCCGATTGCCTGGCAGTAAGCGTTCGCGCCATACCAGGTCACATTGGTCACCGGGTAATCGTTGATGGCGAACAGGACGCTGTAGGTCTGGCTGTCGAACTGAATATTGCTGGTCTCGGAGTCGTTGCGCGTCTGCAAGCAGGCGAAGCCGCCGCAGCCGTTGCGATGCGACCCCGGACCCAGGGTGTTGAGGAAGGCGAGATACTGCGCGTAGCTCACCTCGGTACGATCCATGCGGAAGGCGCTCACCGTCACCTGATGTTCCGGCGCGGAATCCTCGCCATATTCCGGCTGGCAGTTGCCCGCCTCGCCGCCGTAACCAGCCAGACATTCGCGGACTGCCTGCGCCACTTCCGTGACGTTGGTGCCCATCGTGAACGTGCCGCCTTCGATCAGCACCGTTTCACTGGCAGTCGCCCGCACGGCATCCATGCTGCCGGCTGCCGGGAGCGCGCCGCCCTGCGAATTTGCCCCGGTGGTGTTGGCTCCGGTCACGCCCAGCGGCGTCGGCGGAATCGTCGCTTGAAGGGTGAGGAAAGTGGGATCGATGGTCGGCGTCGCCGTCGGCGGCTGCACTTCCAGGATGATCTGTGTGGTGGGGGTTGCCGGCGCGGCTTCAGCCGTCGGCGAAGGAGTCACCGGCGCGGGCGTCGCAGTGATGATGACGATCTGCGGCGTCGGCGAAGGCAGGTTGGCGAGGGCATTGCTGTCTACGTTCAGGAATCCCAGCGCCAGCGCGCCGAGGACCAGAATCACCGAGCAGCCGAAACCCAGCACCAGCCCGATGATCACCCACTGCCAGGCAGCGCCGCCGGATCGCCTTCCGACATAGCCGTAACTACTGCGTGACATACTGTCTCTCTCTCCTGGACGAATCAGGAGGCACTGACCGTCGCGTGTGTATCCAGAAAGCCAAGTCTAAACGAAAGACCCTACCGCTGACAACGGTAGGGTCTTTCTTGTGTTGTACGTCGTAGGGAACTCAAAGGTTATTGACGACGTTGGAAAAGACGTTGCCCACCCAGGGTCCCAACCAGAATATCACGACGAACGCCACGAGGACTACAAGGCTGAGGATCAGTGCATATTCGACCAATCCCTGACCTTCGAGCTCCTGACGCACCGCCGTGGTGACGCGCGCCAAGGAGCGTCGAAGCTGATCACGAAGCTTCGACGGAACCATAAGCCCTCCAAATAAGACCGACTGTGAATGACCATGTGGAAAAACCTGAATAATGACCGCACACGGACATGACCATTGTACTATACGTTTTGGCACACAAATCAAAAGCTTTTCGGAATTCTTCACGAATGGCTCTGCGGCAATCATCGTGAGCTATAATCGAAATGAAACATTTCTACATCATGATGACAGGCAGGGTGCTGCGCGTTCCTGAAAAACCGGGACGGGCTTGGACGACGGCAGGCGATAGTGATCAGTCTCAGTGTGAACGACAAGGCGGCATCGGGACGGAGGTCAGGACCACGCCCGGTCAATCTGCGAACCGATCTGGGGGCGCTTGCCGATCTGATCGAGCTGGCGTTTGCCGATACGATGGACAGCAGCGGGCGCGCCGCCATCCGCGAAATGCGCGCCCTCGGCAGCATGGGCATCGCCCGCAGCCTGGTCATGGGCTTGAACGAGATGGCAGAAGGCATCGGCTTGGGCTACGTCTGGGTCGAAGATGGGCAGATCGTCGGCAATGCCTCGATCTATCCCGCCCACCTGCCGCGGGGCGCGCCCCGCACCTGGATCATCGCCAACGTCGCCGTCCACCCTGAATTTCGCGGACGCAGGATCGCCCGTGCCCTGATGGAATCGTGCCTGGGGGCGATTCGCGCCCGCAGTCAGACCCCACACCCCACCGCTATCCTTCAGGTAGTCGATCCAAATCCGGTCGCCCTGCACCTCTATGAGCGCCTGGGGTTCATCGCCGACGGACGCTTCACGCACTGGCGGCGCAGCGCCGCTGCGCGCGCTATGCCGTACGGGGATGAGTCTCCGCCTGTCACCATCACCCGGCGGCGCGCCGGGGAATGGCGCGCTGAATATGCGCTGGCGCTGCGAGCGCGCCCCGATGCTGCCGGCGGCGTTGGCTGGCTGCGCCCCACCCTGCCGAGCCTGTTCCGGCAAAGCCTGCTCAGCCGGATCAGCGACCTCTTCAGTCTGCGCTCCCTGGAACGGCTGATCATCCGGGGCGAGGGGCAGGACTCCGGGCAGATTCGCGCTTCGCTGTGGATCGAAAGCGGCTTCACCAGCAGCAGCACCCAACTGACCCTGCTGTGCGATCCCGATACCAGCGCCCTTTATGGGGAAGCGCTGCTGCGGTTGGCGACTGCGCGCTATCGACTGCGGGCCAACCTGACCCTGGAACATCCCGCCGACGATGATGTCATCAATGCCCTGCTGAAGCAGTATGGGTTCACGCCGCAGCGCACCCTGATGCATATGCACTGGCATCCCTGACCCGTCACAACGGCTTGACCGATGAATCGAACCAGTAAGGACTCCTCTCCATGACCGACACAATCATGATCGTCGATGACGAACAACACATCATCGATCTGGCGCGCCTCTATCTGGAACAGGAGGGCTACGCCGTCACCAGCGCCACCGATGGCAGGACGGCGCTGCGTCGCATCCTCGACGAGACGCCCAGCCTGGTCGTACTCGATCTGATGCTGCCCGAAATGGACGGTTGGGAAGTCTGCCGCCGGGTGCGCGCTGAATCGGAAGTGCCGATCATCATGCTGACGGCGCGCAGCGAAGATATCGACCGCATCGTCGGGTTGGAACTTGGCGCCGATGATTACCTGACCAAACCCTTCAACCCGCGCGAGCTGGTCGCCCGCGTCCGGGCGATCCTACGGCGCGCCAACCGCCCGCCTGCCGCCGTCAGCAGCGAGAACAGCGTCAGCCTGCACAACCTGACCATCTACCCGGAACGACGCATCGTCCTGGTGGATGACAGGCAGATCGACCTGCGCATGAAGGAATTCGACCTGCTCTACACCCTCGCCAGCAACAAGGGCATCGTCTTCACCCGCGAGAAGCTGCTGGATGTGGTCTGGGGCTACGATTTCGCCGGCGAGACGCGCACCGTCGATGTCCACATCGCCCACCTGCGCAACAAGCTCAAGGGGATGCGCCCCATGATAGAGACGGTCTGGGGGGTCGGCTACCGCCTGGACGCCGAATAAGAATTGATGATCATGTTTCAGCGCCTGCGAGCGCGCCTGTTCCTTTCCTACCTGCTCGTCCTGTTCGTCACGCTGGCGGTGATCAGCTTCGCGCTGCTCTTCATCTTCAACACCCGCGCCGCACCGACCGAGCCGACGCTTCAACGGCTGGCGACGGTCGCGGTCAGCGTCAACCTGCGGGAGGTGATCGTACAGTCTGGCTTCGACCTGATCCGCCCCACCCAGGAGGATTTCAACCGCCTCTCCCAGACGCTCAGCCAGGTGGCGGCGGCGCGCGGGGTGCGCCTGCTGCTGGTCAATATGAACGAGCGCACCGTCCGCTATGACAGTGCTGCCGGTTTTGCCCTCGGCGCAAGTTTCGTCAGCGAGATGAGTTCCTACCGCTTCCCGGCAGCCCTGACCCGCTACCTGTTCACCAACATCGACGCCATCACCGGCAACTTTACCGACCCGCAGGATGGTCAGCAGTGGGTGTTCGTCGGAGTCGAAGGGCTGCGCGAACAGGCAATCTTCAGCGCCGATACCTTCGCCCTGGTCTTCGCCGACCTTCGCCCCCAGCAGACGCTCCAGGACGCGCTCACCGAGTTCGGCGCAGAGCTGTTCCCGCTGCTGGCGCAGGGCGCGCTGGTGGGCGTGGTCATCGCCGTCGTCGTCGCCGGCTTCATCGCCCGCAGCATCGCCCAGCCCTTGCAGACGGTCGCCACCGCCGCCAGCGAGGTCGCACAGGGGCGCTTCGCTCAGCATGTGCCGGTGAAGGGACCGCGCGAGGTACAGGCAGTCGCCGAGGCGTTCAACCAGATGAGCGCCAACGTCCAGAGCGCCCAGCAGGCGCAGAAGGACTTCCTGGCGAACGTCTCGCACGATCTCAAGACGCCGCTAACCTCGATTCAGGGGTATTCTCAGGCGATCATCGACGGCGCGGCGCTTGACCCGGTGAAGGCGGCGAAGATCATCCACGACGAAGCCGAGCGGCTCAACCGCATGGTCGTCGAACTGACCGATCTGGCGCGCATCCAAGCCGGGCGGCTGTCGATGAAGTGGACGGCTATCGATCTGGGACAGCTCACCGACGGCGTGGCGCAGCGGCTGGCGGTTGTCGCCCGCGAAAAGAAAGTCACCCTGAGCGTGAACTGCCCGCCCATGCCGGAGGTCGCCGGGGATGGCGACCGGCTGGTGCAGGTGGTGACCAATCTGATCGGCAATGCCATCAAGTACACACCGGCGGGGGGGCATGTCTGGGTCGGCACGCGCGTTGAGAAGAGCGGCGTGCTGCTGACGATCAAGGATGACGGTCAGGGTATCCCGGCGACCGAACTCTCGCGCATCTTCGAGCGTTTTTATCAGGTGGATAAGGCGCGCGGACCCCAGCGCGGCACCGGTTTGGGTCTCGCTATCGTGCAGGAGATCGTCACCGCGCACGGCGGGACGCTCAGCGCCTACAGCGATGGCGAAAACGCCGGATCAACCTTCACCGTCTGGCTGCCTTCGCCGCAGATGACGACCATCATCCGCCGGCGATCCTGAATCGCGCATCCGCAGCGCTCACGCGCCGGGATCATCCTCTTTCTTGCGCCGCTTGTGCGGTCGCGCCGAGGTCGTGGGGTAGAAGAACAGCACCATGCCGTAGTTGCTGGCGCGCGGGTCGTCTTCCAGTTCAGGGTCGTCGCTGTCACAGTCGATGAATTCATTCATCAGAGCGCTGAGTCGTTCGTAGAACTCGTCGGCGCGTTCCGGGAGCATACGCCACGCCGACCGGGCGATCTTCAGCCGCCGGTTCTGCTCCGGCGCTTCCGCCAGATCGATCAAACCGGAGGCGATGCTCTTACTCAGATCGGCGCGCATCGGATCGATCAGGGCGTCGATCACCGTATCCAACCCGCCGTCCTCTTCCCCCTGTCCGGGGGCGAGCAGCGAGCGCTTGATGCGAAAACCGGCGGCGGCGGCGTCATACTGCTTTTCGATGATCCCGGAGACGATACGCGTATCGACCACGCGGATCAAGCCGTGTTCCTCCATCAGATTGATGTGGTAGTACAGCTTGGTTGGGGCGATGTCGAGTTCAGCGGCGATCTGCTTGACGGTCCTGGCGCTTTCAAAGAGCGTCTCCAGGATGCGCTGGCGCAGCGGGTCGGAAAAGACCTTCAGCGCTTCCAGCGTCTCGATTTCATGTGCGTCGGGAAGTTCACGGATGATCTGCTTGGCGTCGGGTAGAGTCATAAGATTGGCTGCCGGTCTTGGGTCAGATGAGATTTGCGCCGCGTCAGGTCCAGGCGCGTTTTACAATGCTTGAATCAATTTCAATATTCTAGTCCACTCGACCCGGCAGCGCAAGCGAAGCCGCAAAATACAAAATAAAAGCCCGCCGGGCGGCGAAACCCGGCGGGCATGAACAGCAGGCGGCGTCGGCGCGAAGGCGTTCGACCAGGGTAGGACAGGTCAACGCTCACACGTTCGCCAGCCTAACGGGCGCATTCGGCAAGGAGGTAGTCGCCGCCGTCGGTCTGCATCGACGCGCGTGCGGAGGCGGTCAGGCGTTCGCCGACCTGAATGAGGCGTTCGCCCACCCAGGCAGCGACAGCGTGCGGCAGACCCCCCGATGGTTCGGGGGAGACGCTGCTGGCGATCCGCTCGGTCTGCGCACGGCGGAGCATTTCTTCCTGGTAAAGCTTGTTGCTGGCAAAGGACCACTGGTTCATCGCGCCGATACTCCTCATGCTGCTATTTGAGCGCATCCGAACTTTTCATTCCATCCGAACATTTCAATTAGTTCAAATGGTTGACTGAATTTTATGACGACTTCAGTCTGGTGTCAAGCCCCCTGCTTGAAGGGTCTCAAATGGGGCGGGCTGCGCTGTTTTGTGCTGATGATCTGCTATACGTTGAACGGGTCAAAAAGTGTTCAAAAGTGAGATGTGAATCGACAAGTGGGGTTCAACGACGCGGAAAAGCGCAGACGGCTCCCGAGATCGTGACGGCGACCGTGTCCCCGACCGCCCCTTCCCAACGCGCGCCGACGCGCGCCGTCAGGGCTGCGCCGCCTGCCAGCCTCAGCCCGACGCGCTGCGTATAGCCGTAGTATTCCCGCCACAAGACGACCGCCGCGCCGTCTTCCTGCGGGTGCAGGTCGATCATCTCCGGGCGGATCAGCACATCGACCGCGCCGTTCAGCGGCGCGCCCAGCCGCAGCGCCCCCAGTGCGCAGTACACAACATCGCCGCGCGCCTCGCCCGGCAGAAAATTGGCTTCGCCGACGAACGCCGCCACTTCCCGGCTGACGGGCGTGCGGTAGATCGTCGAAGGCGAGCCGAACTGCGCCACCCGCCCCTCCAGCATGACGGCGACGTTGTCGGCGAAACTCAGCGCCTCTTCCTGGTCGTGGGTGACGAAGATCGACGTGATGCCGGCGCGGCTCAGGATGGTGCGCACTTCTGAACGCACCTGGGCGCGCAGTCCGGCGTCGAGGTTAGAGAACGGCTCATCGAGCAGCAGGAGTTCCGGCTTGGGGGCGAGCGCGCGCGCCAGCGCCACGCGCTGCTGCTGACCGCCGCTCAGTCCATGCGGCATCCGGTCGCCAACACCCGCCAGACCAATGCGCTCCAGCAGCGCCGCCGCCTGGGCGCGCCGGTCACGGGCACTTCCGCCCAAGCCGAAGGCGACGTTATCCAGCACCGAACGATGCGGAAAGAGGGCGTATTCCTGAAAGACCATGCCAACCCGGCGGTTTTCAGCGGCGATCTGCACACCCGTGCCGGCGACATGGCGTCCGTTGATGACGATATCGCCGGAATCCGGGAAGTCGAAGCCGGCGATCAGCCGGAGCGTCGTCGTCTTGCCGCAGCCGCTCGGTCCCAGCAGCGCGACGACTGCGCCGGGGGGCACGGCGAGATCGACTCCGCGCAGCACCGGGGTATCGGCGAACGTCTTGGTCAGCGCGCTGCAAATCAGGGCGCTGGAATCAGTCGAGAAGGTCAAAGTCGGTCGGCGGTCTGTCTCTCTTGCCAGAGCATGACCATCAATGATAACGCCGCCACCACCACCAGGAACAGGGCAGGCGCGGCAATCTGGGCGAAGCGCGCCTCGCTGGTCGCCGTCCAAATGTCGGCAGGCAGCGTCTCGAAGCCGGTTGGAGCCAGGAGCAGGGTGGTCGGCAGCTCCTTCATGGCGCTCAGGAAGACCAGCGCCGCGCCGCTGGTGATGCCGGCGCGCGCCAGCGGCGCGGTGATGCGCAGGATCACCTGCCAGCGCCGCAGCCCCAGCCCGCGCCCGGCGTCTTCCAGCCGGGGGTTAATCTGAGTCAGGGCGCTGCGCGTCGCGCCGATACTCAGCGGCAGGAAGCGGGTGCAGTAGCCGAGGATGAGGATCGGCATAGTCTGGTACAGGCTGGGCAGGAAATTGGAGGCGAAAAAGACGAACGCCAGCGCCACCACCAGCCCCGGCAGCGCGTTGCCGAGATAGGCGGCAGAGCCGAGCCACTGGCGGAAGCGCGACCGCGACCGGAGCGCCAGATATGCCGGCGGAATCGCCAACAGCGCCGACGCCAGCGCCGAAAGCAGGCTGGCGCTGAGCGAATTGAGGGTCGGGGTGACCACCGGCGACAGCTCCGCGCCCACCGCCGCGCCGCGCAGCAGCCAGCTCCCCAGCAGCCCCACCGGGAGCGCCACGCCGACGCCCACCAGCAGAACGCAGAAGAGCAGCGCAGGGATCGCCCAGACGCCCAACCGGATCGGCACAGATCGACGGGCGCAGCCGGTCCCGGCGCGATAATTGCCGCCGCCCCGCCGGCTGACGCGCCGCTCCAGCACCAGGATAGCGACCGTGACCGCCACCAGCATCAGCGCCAGCACCGCCGCCCGCTCGCGGTCGAACGAGCTGGTGTACTGCGTGTAGATGACGCGGGTGAAGGCGTCGAAGCGCATCAGCGCCACCGCGCCAAAGTCGCTCAGAGCGTAGAGGGCGCTGAGCAGCATCCCCGCCGCCAGCGCCGGGCGAAGCTGCGGCAGCGTCACCTGCCAGAAGACCGCTCGCCGTCGAAGCCCCAGGCTGCGGGCGGCTTCTTCCTGCGCCGGGTCGGTGTTGAGGAGCGCTGCGCGCACCGGCAGAGCGACGAAGGGATAGGTGAAGAGCGTGATCGACAGCCACGCGCCGACGAAACCGTAGATCGGCGGCAGTTTTTCGACGCCCAGCGGAGCCAGCAGGTCCGCCGCCAAGCCGCGCGGACCGAACGCCGCGATGAAGATCATCGCGCCGATGTAGGACGGGATGACCATCGGCAGCGACCCCGCCACCAGCCAGAAGCGGCGCAGCGGCAGCGTCGTGCGGGTGGTCAGCCAGGCAAAGGGGACGCCGACCAGCGCGGCGCTGATCGCCACCGCCGCCGCCAGGGCGATGCTGTTACCGACGACCGCCAGAGTGCGCGGGCTGAGGGCGTATGCCAGCCCTTCGCTGCCGCTGCCGAGCGCCCGCACCGCCAGATAAGCAATCGGCAGCAGGGTCACGGCGACGGTGAGCGCGGCGATGAGCGTCAGGATGCTCATCGTGCGTGACCGCCGCCGGACACGGCGCATCGGCGCGCGGAGCGCCGTCAGCCACCGTGCGTCGCTGCCGGACCCGAAAATGCTGCGCGTGAGCTGCATGGGTTCCGCCTTCATCCTGATCATCATCCTGAACGACAAGGGGCGAGCCGGCGGCTCGCCCCTACAGACATGCGGGCATAAGCTCTTACGGCAGCGCGCCTGTCTCCGAGAGGAGTTCGAGCGTCGCTTCCAGGTCGCTCAGGTCGGTCAGATCGATCTCCGGCGACTGAATCTCGTCGAGCGGGGTCAGCCGCGCGTCTATCGCCACGCCGTCGATCATCGGATATTCGTAGGTCTGTTCGGCGAAATAGGTCTGCGCCGACTCGCCCAGCAGCCAGACGATCAGCGACTCGGCGGCGTCTGCCTGATCGCTGGTCGCCAGCACACCCGCCCCGGCGATATTGATCAGCGATCCGACATCGCCATCGGGGAAGAAGTAGTTGGCAGCGGGCACATCCGGGTCTTCCGCCAGGAAGCCGAACAGGTAGTAATGATTGACCAGCCCGACCTCGATCTCGCCGTCGATGACCGCCTGGACGACAGCGCGGTTGTTGTCATAGCTCTGCGTCCCGTTGGCGACCATCGCCTCCAGCCAGGCGCGGGCGGCGTCTTCGCCCAGCAGGACCCGCAGCGCCGTCACGTGCGCTTGCAGCGAGGCATTGGTCGGTGCCCAACCGACGCGCCTCGCCCAAGCCGGATCGACAAGGTCGGTGATCGACGCCGGGAGCTGATCTTCGCCGAGGACCTCGGTGTTGTAAACCAGCACGCGGGCGCGCCCGGACAGCCCTACCCAGACGTTATCGGGCGAAGCGAATGCCGCCGGGACCAGCGCGACGGTCTCCGGCTTGAGCGAAGCCAGCAGCCCCGCCTGCGCCAGGGCGCCGAGCGCCCCGGCGTCCTGAGCGATGAAGACATCGGCAGGGCTGTTCGCCCCTTCTTCCAAAAGCGTCGCCGCCATTTCGGCGGTTCCGCCATAGCGCACTTCGACCGGGATTCCCGTCTCGGCGCTGAACTGTTCAAGGATTGGAGCGATCAAGCCTTCGCTGCGCCCGCTGTAGACGACGAGCGGCGAGGCATCTTGCGCGGCGGCGAGTAAGGAAGCGGCGATTGAGCCGAAAAATACCAGTAGGGTGAACAGGCGGAAGGTCTTCCGCATCGGTATCTCCTGAAGATGAGCTAGGGACGATGATCGGCGCATTCAGCGCTGAATAGATGCTATTGTGAAATGAAACGCCGGTCCATTTCTACGCTTGTGGTAAATATCGGGATTTCGCAGTCGGGCGGGGACCGATTAAAACAGGGAAACACTCAGTATCTGCGTGAGGTCAAACTAAATTGCACGGGGTTAAATTCAGTTTTCATGCGGACTGAGTGCAACTTCGGCTCGCTCGCTGCGTATACAGCCATGAAGCATACAGCCCATGTTACAATATCGACGACGAGCGATATTGTGATGAAGGACAAGACTCCATGCCTCCCTGGTGGGGAACACGTTCCAACGTCTCGAAGCGACTGCGACTCGAATACGAGGCGATGCGCGCCGCTTTCGGCAGCACCTTTCGGCTTCAAGTGCCCGACGATCCCAGGGAACCGCTGTTTTGGGTGGGCGAAGTGACGCTCAATCTGGTGAACGTCAAATGGAAGAAGTACCGCCCGGAACATGCGCTGAAAATCCTTTACCCCGACGATTATCCCAATCGTCCCGCCGAAGCCTACGTACTCCAGCCGAAGATTTACAGCGAAAAGCACCAGTATGAAGACGGTCAGCTGTGCCTCTTCAACCCCAAGGATGGCGAGCGCTACGGCTGGAATCCGAGCGGATCGACGGCGGTGACGGTCTGCGCATGGGCGGTCCAGTGGTTGTATGCCTACTACACCTGGAGAGATACGGGCGGGTGGCCCGGCATCGAGGAGCGGGTTGATCCTAATACGCCGCTCCCGCCGCGCCGCCGCCCCGCCAGTGATGAGTGAGGCGCAGACATGAAACTCAAACTGCTGGGACGCCGCAGCGACGCCGTCGTCCCTAATCTGGTCGTAGCCCGGCGGGTGATCGCGCGGATGATCGCCGCCGCGCAGAGTCACCTGGAAGACGAGACCGGCGAGGCGCTGGTCGGATTGATCATCCCCGACGAAGAGAGCGGCGGCGCGACGACGATCTACGTCCTCGACACCATCGCGCCGGACGACAGCGCACTGCGTCTTTACCACACCTTCCAGCAGGGCGACGAGCTTCAGGACGAGCTGATCTGGTGGCTGCAAGAGAACTGGCGTACCCACCGCCTGAGCCTGACGGGAGATCGCAAGCAGTTCGATGCGCCGCTGCGCTACCTGGGCGACTGGCACAAACAGCCGGGCTTTATGATCCAGCCGAGCGAAGGCGATCTGTTCACCGCCCTGGACTGGATCGATGATGAGAGCAACGGTATGAACTTCCTGCTCGCCCCTATCGTCACGCTGGGGCATCCTTCCAGCGCCGCCGCCGGGGGGAACTACCTGACCGCGCCGCTCAGCGAAGGCGCCGCGCTGCGCGTCGATTTTTGGTATATCGATGCGCAGAGTCAGGTCTTCCTGCCCATCGCGCCGGTTGAGTCTCCAAATGATCAGATCCCGTCGCTGGCGCCCTATCCCTGGCATCTGCTCGACGAAAAACGCTTCGCTTCCGAGGTGCGCAAGATCGAGGATGCGGGCTATTTCGTATCGCTCACGCTCTGGGATACGGACGGGGCGCTGCCGCTGGAGGTCTGCCTGCTGACGGCGCGCCTCGGCTCCGACAACCTGCTGATCCTGGTCACCCCCTATGATTATCCGGCGCACCCGCCGACCGTGCGCATCGCTCCCTTCATCCACATGGGCGAGGATGACGATCTTTACGATGTCTTCGCGGAAGCCTGGGAGCAGTCGGTCCCACCCCAGGAAGCCGCCCTCTTCAACCCGGAGGAAGGCTTGATCAGCCTGATCCACGCAGTCGATCCCCAACCAGAGCCGCCGAACCCGCCGTCGGAGCCATCGACACAGGATGCGCCAGCGCCCAACGCCGAACCGCCGAAGGCTGCGCCAGCACCTGCTTCATCGGACGCCGGTACAGCGCCGTCCGGCGAAATCTCGCAGCAGGAGGCGGCGTCATGACCTGGGATCGCGTGGAACGCCTGATCGGATCGGAGAATCTGGCGCGCTTGGCGACGCGGCGCGTCGGCGTGATCGGCTTGGGTTCCGGGGGCAGCTTCGTCGCCGTCAGCCTGGCGATGAGCGGCGTCAAACACTTCGCCCTGATCGACCCGGACGTGCTGGAAGAAACCAACATCCCGCGTCACGCCGCCGACCGGCGCTACCTCGGTTGGAATAAGGCGGAGGCGGTTGCCGATCTGATCCGGGCGCGCGTCGTAGACACCGACATCGCCGTCTTCCCCGGCAAATTCGAAGATCATCCGGAAGCCTTCGCCGGGCTGGACCTGCTGATCGTCGCCGTCGATAACGAAAACGCCAAATATCGCATCAACCAGCGCTGCCTGGAATCGCGGCTGACCGCCGTCTACGCCGGAGTCTATGAGCGCGGCGAAGGCGGCGATGTCGTCATCATCCATCCCTACGATGGACCGTGCTATGCCTGCTGGGCGGAAGAACTGCGCGCCGGGGCTGCGCCGGGAGACGATGACGCCGAACTCGATTATGGTATGATCGGAAAAGCGGGCACGCTGGAAGCGGAGCCGGGGTTGTGGCTTCATGTCGTGCGCGTCGCTTCTGCCCAGGCGGATATGGCGCTGAACGAACTGCTGCGCGGGACCGCCGTTCATCGCCCCCTGCCAGGCAACACAGTGGTGATGGCGAACACGGCGATGGAGATCGTGCCCGGCGAACTAACGCTCCCTTATGCGGCGGAATGGTTCGCCATCGACCGCAGCCCGGGCTGTATGGTCTGCGGACTCGAAGAAGCAGACGCCGATCTTTCCCTTGATGAGCTGCTGTCGGCGCAGGGTGGAACCGGCGCTGTTCAGGAATCCTAGAGGTCAGATAACGATGAGCGATCAATCCCCAACGACGCCCGTATCCGAGGAACCCGAAGCGCCCCAGACGACGCCGAAGGCGTCTGTGCCGGCAGCGTCCGCACCTGCGGCATCGACACCCCCATCCGGGGCGCTTGACGACCAGGACGGACCGGACGAGCGCTACGGCGAGCGGCTGGAGCGGCTTGGCGGCGAACCTGCGCCGGTGATCACGCCGGACGAATTCGCCCGTTTGCAGCGCGCCGGACAGGTCCATATCGATGCGCGCGGGCGCGTACGCACCACCCGCCGAAGCGACGCCGAAGCAGGCGTTTCGCTCAAGAAGCGCCGAGCCTGGTACAAACCTCATGGGTGAGTGAACAATGAACGACTCCGCGACCCCGACCATGCCCCGACCTTCCTCGCCGCCTACTCCGGAGCGGCTCGTGCAGTCGGTGAAAGCGCGGCTGGGTCGCATCGATCCTGAGGTCGAGGCGGCGCTGCTGAGCGTGCCGCGCGCCCATTTTCTGCCGGACCTATCGCCAGAGATGGTCTACAGTGACTCCGCCTTCCCCCTCAAACGAGCGATGGATGGCACGGTGACCAGTTCCGCCAGCCAGCCCACCTGCGTCGCCATGATGCTGCAGCAGCTGCAGCTTCGCTCTGGCGACAACGTGCTGGAGATCGGCGCAGGAAGCGGGTACAGCGCCGCCATCATACAGCACATCGTGGGCGACCAGGGGCACGTGACCAGCGTCGAGGTCGATCCAGAGGTGGCGGAGATCGCTCAGGCGAATTTACAGCGCGCCGCTATGACATCGGTCAATATCGTGCAGGGCGATGGCTTACAAGGCTACGCGCCCCGCGCCGCCTATGATCGCATCCTGGCGACCGCCGCCGTCTGGGATATCCCCCGCACCTGGCTGCGCCAGCTTCGTCCAGGAGGCAGGCTGGTCGCGCCGGTGTTCGTCGAGGGCTTCCAGTTGAGCGGGGCGTTCGTGGCACAGCGCGACGGCACGCTGCTCAGCGATGAAAACCGGGTCTGCCTGTTCGTCTGGATGCAGCGTCAGCGAGTCCCACATCAATCAAGCGCCGGCTTGGCTCAGGCGCTTTCGCTCCCGGTCCCCGGCGGACTGTTCCTGGAAACCGACGCCGCGATGGACTCCGCCGCCGCCGCCCACCTGTTGAGCCATGACGCGGAAGAGGGCTACATTGACACACCGCCGCAGTGGACCGAGCTGTGGCGGAATTTTCTGCCCTGGCTGGCGCTGCATCGCCCGATGGATATTCATCTCACCGGCTATCGCAGCGAAGGCAGCGCTTACGGACTCGAAGGCAGCGGATTCGCGCTGCTGGCTCCGGGGAGCGCCTGCTTCGTCCAGTTAAGCGATCCGCCGCGCGTGCGTTACTTCGGCGCTGCCGATACCTATCTGACGCTGCATGACATGCTTGACGCCTGGCGTACCGCCGGTCGTCCAGGACAGGACAGCATCCGCCTGCGTCTCATCCCCATCGACGCGCAGCCCGCCGGAACCGGCGATCTCGGCGGACGAACGCTGCGCCGCACCGATCACCTGCTGCACATCTGGATGGAAGTGTAGCCGACGGTAGGCGAGCCGGCGGCTCGCCCCGACAATTCATGTTGGATCTGCAAGACGAAAGCGGTGACTTATTTTGCTTTCTTGCGAGGGCGTGACAGCTTTGCCGGCTGCACGATGGCGAACTCGATGGCGAGCTGCATCCAGTAGCCGCACTTCTCCGGGTCGGCGATGATGTCGTGCGGCATGATCATGTAGGTGTTCATCGTCATCGACTTGCCTTTGTCATCGTACACCCAATGCACACCGCCTTCCCGTACAGCGTCCTCGACCTGATCCGGCGGCAGCTTGAACGCCACGTCCTCGCCCAGCAGGGCGGCGAACATCCTGCCCCTGGCGAACGCGCCCATGCCGCCGAACATGAATTTGAAGTTGAGGTCGATCTCGTGGGGCGGCATCGGCAGCGCCGCCTCTAACTGCGCCTTCGTCTTCAACAGGACTTCCTTCGCCATTTTTCTCCTCCCGCCTACAGGCTCGTGGAATACCGCTCGAATGCCCAGCGCATCAACACGTAAAATGCCGCCAGCCCGCCGTACTCGCCATAACGCGCGAAGATGGCGTCCATCCTGTCGCGGTCGATGCGCCCCGGCAACCCGAAATAGTAGTGATTCACCGCCGCCCGCAGCGCGACATCGGCGTTCCCCAAATAGGCATAGTGCCCGATCCCCCGGATCATCGCCCACGCCGCCGTCCAGTGACCAACCCCGCCGATCACCCGCAGGCGGGGGTAGAGCGTCTCGGCATCCTCCTGGCGCAGCGCCTCGAACGATCCACCCGCCGTCGTGATCTGCTGCGCCAGGGCGATCAGGCGTCTCATCCGCACCCGCGTGATCTTCATCGGCGCAAGGTCGTCCACCGTCGCGTTCGCCAACCGCTCCGGGGTTGGAAAGGTGTAGTAGCGCTCTCCCTCATAGTCCAGCCAGCCTCCCGCCCAGGACATCAGCCAGCGCTCTGCCGTCTGCGCCATCTTCAGGGTGATCTGCTGCTCGATCATGGTCAGCGCCAGCGCCTCGAAGAGCGTATCAGCGCCGAGCGCGCGCAGTCCGCGCAGCCGAACGGTGGTCTGCCGCAGCGGCGGGTCGTCATGAGCCTGGTAGAAGGCGTGTAGATCGACACGGGCGTTGATCACCGCCCGCGCTTTCTCCTCCAGCAGCGCCGGGTCGATTTCACCCTCCGCCGCCAGCACCCGCGCCGCGATGATCGGCGACTCGATCTGCCCGATGTCGCGGCATTCCAGCAGCGCCAGCCTCTCGCCGACCCGCACCAGCCGCCGCAGCGTTCCATCCGGCATGTGCCGCGCAGCGGCGTAGAGAAATCGTGCTGCCGCCGTCGAATGGGTAAAGTCGTAAGGTGGCGGTGGGGTGAGGCGAAGCTGCATTTCGGGATCATCCTGGTCGTGACGCGCGCACGGCTGGAGCAGAAGGGCGCTCCGATGCTACAATTATACTGCGTTTTGCACTTTTGTTCTAGAGATCGACGCCTATGGGCTTTCTCATCGATGGTCATAATCTGATCGGGCAGCTTCCCGACCTGCGCCTGGACGATCCCAACGACGAGGCGAAGCTGGTGCAGAAGCTGATGGGCTTCTGCGCGCGGACCCGCAAGAAATGCGTGGTCGTCTTCGACGCCGGTCTGCCCGGCGGCTGGTCCAAGCTTTCGACCGCGCCGGTGGAAGTCATCTTCGCCTCGCCGGGGACCAACGCCGACCGCATCATGCGCGAGCGCATCCAGGCGCTGCGCGATCCGCGACAGTGGACGGTCGTGTCGAATGACCGCGAGGTGCTGGCAGCGGCGCAAGCGCGCAAGGTGCGCACGCTGCGCAGCGTCGAATTTGCCCCGCTGCTGCACGGCACGGCGGTAGGCGCGAAGACGCCGCCGCCCGCTCCCGGCAAGACGCCTGAAGTGGAGGACGCGGGCAGCGCCGCCAATCCGCGTGTGTCGCCGGCGGAGGTCGAACAGTGGCTCAACGTCTTCAAGACGCCGGAGCCGCCGCCCCGGCGCAGGAAGTAGCGGTTTACGGGCGCGCGAGGGTGCTGCTATAATGGCTGATGAACGCGGGGTGTGGCGCAGCTGGCAGCGCGCTTCGTTTGGGACGAAGAGGTCGCCGGTTCAAATCCGGCCACCCCGACTGTGCCAGAGTCATGGTACAATCAATGCCGTCTGCGGGTATGGTGTAGCGGCAGCACACGACCCTTCCAAGGTCTTAGCATCGGTTCAAATCCGATTACCCGCTCCTTCCTCATCTGTTTCCCTCATCCGGGCGCATAGCTCAACGGCAGAGCAGCCGGCTCATAACTGGTAGGTTCTAGGTTCGAATCCTAGTGCGCCCATCCCGATAGGATTTTTTGCGCGACTCAAAAACTGTCACTATAATCCTCTTCATCGAATAGATGACCAAAAGCCAGGTCAAAGAAGTAACGGTGCGGCGGATGTGTCCGCCTTTTTTGGGCAGTGAATTGAAAGCGTTTACAATTTGATGCGCAGCGCGAACAGTGACTCAAAAAAGAAACATCGTGCCACGATCAAAGATGTAGCCCGCGCTTCAGGTCTGTCGAGCGCTACCGTATCGCGCGTATTGAGTGGGTACGAGTTCGTAAAAGACGGCACGCGCAGCCGCGTGATGGAAGCGGTAGAGCAGCTCGGCTATGTTGCCAGCCTGCCCGCGCGCAGTCTTGCCGGTGGGCGGTCTCGAATCATCGGGCTTCTCGTGCCAAACCTTGACAATGGCTATGTAGGCACGATCACCCAGGGCATCGATAAGGCGCTGTCGAGCGCAAACTGTGACCTGGTTCTGTATACAAGCCACCGTCAGCCGAGCAAGGAAACGTACTACGTAAACGCCATTACGAACGGAATAACAGAAGGTCTATTGCTGATTGCGCCGCAGTTCACATCGACCTATCTCGCTGCTTTGCGCGAGCGTGATTTCCCGTATGTACTCATTGATCAGGCGGATCCCACCGGAAACAGCGGTGTTGTCGAGGCAACGAACTATCAAGGGGCTTACGAAGCGACTCGCTACCTCTGCAAGTTGGGGCACACCCGGATAGCTTTTATTGCGGGCGCGCTCAAAGTGCATAGTGCAGCAGAACGGTTGCGAGGCTACAAAGCAGCTTTGGCAGAGTGCGGCATTCCCAGCAGCAAAAAACTGATCCTTGATGGCGATTACCAGCAGCAAGGCGGCTACGAAGCGACCAAGCATGTCTTGTCCAACGTCGATCCTCCACCAACGGCTGTCTTTGCATCAAACGATATCTCGGCATTTGGCGCGATGGATGCTGCACGTGAACACGGCTTCAGTATTCCTGACGACATCTCGATTGTTGGTTTTGATGATGTCCCTCAGACATCTCTCGTCTACCCCAAACTAACCACGGTTCGTCAGCCGCTCGAACAGATGGGGCAAGCCGCCGCAGAGATGCTCTTGGAGCGCATCGAGGATCGCAGCCGTCCGCCGCAGCGCATTACCCTGGCGACGCACCTCGTTGTACGCGATTCGTGCACACCACCCAAATTGCAGCGTGGTGAACGCAGAAGCCCATTCACGGAGACAGGAGGCAGCGTATTGCCAACGAATTAAGACCTTTCACGCTGAAGCACGATTAGCTGGTCCGTTATGTAACCTTCCAGAATACACGGAGGATAAGATGGCACACGAATTCAGTCGCCGCGATTTTATGAAGTTCCTTGCTGTCGGCACAGGCACGTTCGTGCTTGGACCCACAGGTATGCTCCTCGCGGCAGATTTCACCGCCGCGCAGGATACGGCTCTACCAGGCACTTTCCCCCGCAGCGAAACGCTGATCGCCAGAATTCTCACCGGACGAGTCGGAACTCCCGATAACTTCAACCACTGGGTTGGCTGGAAATGGCAGGATCGCGGCATTCAGAACCTTGCCGACGAGCCGCTCTGGACGGTCGACTTTGCCACCGGCAACATCGTCAACGGCAGTGCGGACGCGGAACCAACCTATAACGACGACTTCACGAGCCTCACGGTCACGCTGCGTCAGGGCGTAACCTGGTCGGACGGCGAACCGTTCACCGCTGCTGATGTGGTCTACACGGTGGAAACGATCATGCAGTGGGACAACTTCAATGCCCACAACTTCTTTGTCGATAATGTCGAAACGGTGACGGCGGTCGACGAATACACCGTCCAGTTTGATTTGAAGCAGGCAAACTCGCGATTCCACACCACCTTCCTTGATCGCTGGGGCTGCACCCGCATTTTCCCGAAGCACATCTTCGAGCAGCAGGAAGACCCGACGCTGTTCACCTTCAATCCCTATGTTGGCTGTGGACCCTATAAGCTGCACAGCTTCGATCCTCAGGGTAGCTGGACAGCATGGGAAAAACGCGCGGACTGGGACAAAAGCCCGACGGGCATCCTGTATGGCGAGCCTCAGCCCCGATACATCATCTTCCAGTATTTTGCGGATGAAGGCGCGCAGATCCTGGCGCAGCTCACGCACCAGTTGGATGTCGCCGAACTCTCTGCGGATGGACTCAAGGCGCTGCTGGCGCAGTCGACTTCCTCCCGCGCCTACCAGCCCACCTTCCCGTTCGTGGTCAACAACGACCCCGCCATTACGGGCATCCTCTTCAATACCGCCAAAGCGCCGTTCGACAACGTCGATGTCCGCTGGGCGCTCACCCTGGCGATCGATATCGCGGAGTACACCAGCATCGCGGTCGATTCTTCGGGGACGTTAAGCCCGGTGCATATCCCACACCTCGGACCGTATCCTGCCGACTACATCGAGCCGATGCAGGACTGGCTGAAAGCCTTCACGATCGAGGTCGGCGATGGCGAAACGTTTGCTCCATATGATCCGACAGCACCACAGCGGGTTGCAGACACAGCCCGCAGCCGCGGCTATGCCTTCCCAGAGGACGAATCGTTCATTGCGCAGTCATTTGGCTTGGGATGGTACAAGTATGCCCCTGAAATCGCCGAGAAGCTGCTCCTGAAGAACGGCTTCACCCGCGACGGGAACAATATGTGGCTGCTGCCCGATGGCACGCCCTGGACGATCAGCTTCCTTGCCGGGACAGTTCTGTCGAACCACGATGCCCGTAACGCCGCCGCCGCTGTACAGCAGTGGAAGAAGTTCGGCATCGATGCGTCGGTGTACAACACCGAGAACATGGACGGTCTGGGCGCGGTCGGTGACTTCGACGTGAGCGGCGCGTGGCCGGCTCAGGAACCCTGGGGCGCGGGACCCGACCTGTACCGCACGCTCGACCGATGGAACTCGGAATACATCCGCCCGGTTGGCGAGCGCACACAAGGCATCTACTCGCGCTGGTCCAGCCCGGAGATGGACGACATCATCAAGCGTCTGCGTGAGACGAATCCGTTTGACACCGAACAGGTTATCGCCATCGGCATCGAAGGTCTGCAAGAAGCGGTCAAGAACATGCCCGGCATCCCCACTTACGGCTACATTGGCTTTGTTGGCTGGGACGAAACCTACTGGACCAATTGGCCCGGCAGCGAAAATCCCTACAACGCGCCATACACCCATTGGCCGAACTTCAAGTACATGACGCCATTCCTGAGGCCCACCGGCGCCTAGGGAACAGGTCTGCCTCGAACTGTCATATGGCTCCCTGGGCGGGTTTTTTCCGCCCAGGGAGCATTTTCTGACCGCGTTCGTGGTATCTTTTGACAAACATCTAGATTTACTGGGGCAAAGCCGTGATATTCGTGAAGCGATACCTCATTCCCCGTTTGATCGCCTACTTTCTGGTCATATGGGTCGGCATCACTGTTGTCTTTTTCATCCCCAGACTCACCCCAAATGATCCCGTCATGAGGATGATCGGTGAGATGAGGGCGCGCGGAGCCAACCTGGAACCCGGCGCTATGGACGGCATCATCAGCGATCTGACCGAGATGTATGGTCTGGAAGGCTCGTGGCTTGATCAGTATGGTGCTTTCTGGAGCAGGCTGGTCAATGGTGATTTCGGCGTCTCGTTCTTCCAGTTTCCAGCGCCGGTAAACCAGCTCATCGGCAACGCGCTGCCCTGGACACTGGGACTTCTTCTGAGTACAACCGCCATCACCTGGATTATCGGAAATATGGTTGGTGGGATAGCAGGTTACTACACGCGCAGGCGTTGGTCACGGGCTATGGATGCGGTCGCCATGGTGATTCGCCCGCTGCCCTACTACATCTTCGCATTTGCCCTGCTGCTGATTTTTGCATACCTCGTGCGCTGGTTCCCGATCACAGGGGGTGCATCGCTGGGAGCGCTTCCCAGTTTCACCTGGGACTACATCAGGAATGTCCTCTGGCATTCATTCCTGCCCGCCGCCTCGCTGATCGTCCTGGGAGGAACCGTCACATTCCAGACGATGAAACTGCTGGTCCAGAACGTCAATGCCGAAAGTTTCGTTCAATACGCCAAGCTCGGCGGTGTCACCGAAGACCGCATCGTGCGTAAGTACATCATTCGCAACGCCATGCTGCCGCAAATCACAGGGCTGGCGCTTTCGTTTGGGCAAATCTTCAGCGGCGCACTGATCACAGAGATTGTTTTTGGCTATCCAGGGCTAGGGATGCTGCTCTATCGAGCTATCCTCAATGGGGATTACAACCTGATCATGGGAATCACCATTCTGTCGATTGTCGGCATCACGACGGCGATCCTGATCGTCGATCTGGCATATCCCTTGTTTGACCCACGGGTTCGGTACGTTTAGGGAAACCAGTTTCATGAGACTCCTCAGAGATCTATTCAAGGATTTTCGTTTCACCTTCAGCTTTGTCGTCCTGACGATCATCCTGATGATGGCTTTGTTGTCCTTCTTCTCGCCCTATGACCCGACGCTGTGGAACGTTGTCCCGCGTGATATGAGACCTTCTGGAACTTATCTCCTGGGAACCGATTCGAATGGGCAGGACATCTTCTGGCAAGCCACCTTCGCCGTGCGCAATTCCCTGGTCATTTCCCTCATCTCGGGGCTGGTTTCCAGGGCAATCGCCATCCTGGTGGGTATGGTTGCCGGATACAAGGGCGGATCGGTCGATCGAGTCCTGATGTTTGTGGGTGACAGTCTGTTGGTCATCCCACTCTTCCTGATATTTGTCATGCTGGCTCTCCTGGTTCGGCAAAACATGACATTGGTGACGCTTGGTCTGATGCTGGCGGCATTCGGGTGGGCGTGGGACGCGCGGCTGATTCGATCTATGGTCTTAAGCTTGCGGGAGCGAGAATTCACCAAAACAGCGATTCTCTCCGGTACGGGGACAATAAAACTGGTGTTAAAAGAATATATGCCCTTCACCACGCCCCTGGTCTTCTCGACATTGATCAACAATATGTCGTGGGCGATTGGGCTGGAAATAACGCTGGCAATCCTCGGACTGGTCAACCTCAACATTCCCACCCTTGGAACCATGCTGAACTGGGCGCTCTTCTACCAGTCAATTCTGTTGGGGCGCTGGTGGTGGATCCTGACGCCAGTCCTCCTATCCCTGTTCGTGTTCATTGCGCTCTACTGGATGTCGGTGAGCGTCAGCGAATACCTCGATCCTCGTACCCGCATCCAACGAGTTGGAACGTAAGAGTGGCAGTCATGGCAGAGAAACAGCAAACCATACTACGCACACAGAACCTGCAGGCGTTCTACGTCCTGGAAATGCAGGGCGCTCAGAAGATCGTCAAAGCCGTCAACGAAGTGAACCTGCAGGTCTACGAAAACGAAATCTATGGCATTGCAGGTGAAAGCGGCTGTGGGAAAACGACGCTGTTGAAAACGCTTTTCAACGAAATCGCCCCCCCTCTGCGCCTCATTGAGGGCAAGCTCTACTATCGCATCAACGATGCCGAAGTGGATGTCACCGGAATGAGCGCGGACGAAAAGCGCAGGCTGCGCATGGAGTACATCTCCTATATTCCGCAAGGTTCGATGAGCGTGTTCAACCCGGTGCAAAGGATCAGAGGGACATTTCAAGACTTCATCGGAAGCCACGTCAGCGGAAAGAATCGTGAACAGGTCTTTGAACTCGCTCACAGGCGAGTTTTGGAACTGGGTTTACCGAGAAATGTCCTGGATACCTATCCACACCAGCTCTCCGGAGGGATGCGTCAGCGCGTGACCATCGCGCTGGCTTCTGTGCTTAACCCACGCATCATGATCGGCGATGAGCCAACCACGGCGCTGGATGTGGTGGTGCAGCGCGGCGTGATACAGATGTTGAAAGAAATCCAGAGGTCACTAAAAAACACGATCATCATGGTCACCCATGATATGGGTGTCCATGCCAACATCGCCGATCGAATTGGCATCATGTACGCGGGAAAGATCGTTGAGGAAGGGACGACGGAGCAAATCTTTGCCAATCCGTCCCATCCATACACGCAATTCTTGATCAATTCGCTGCCAAAGTTCGGCGACAAGAGTATGCGCGACAGTGTTCCCGGCAGCCCTCCTTCCTTGGCAGATGTGCCCAAGGGATGCCCTTTCCATCCCCGCTGCCCACATGCCAGGGACATCTGCCGCCAGCAGATGCCGGACCTCACTCGTCTGAATGATGACCATAAAGTCGCATGCTGGCTGGTTGGAGGACAAGATGGTTAGGCTGCTCGAGGTTTCAAAACTCACCAAACGCTACTCCCAGGGCAATATCATCGACAGAACCGTGTTCACGGCAGTGGACCATATCAGCTTCGACATCAATGAGGCGGAAGTCTTCACACTGGCGGGGGAAAGCGGCTGCGGGAAAACGACCACTGCAAAGTTGATCCTGGGGTTCGAAGAAGCGACATCCGGCGAAATCCGTCATAACGGTAAAGTGCAGACTCGTAACGAAAAACCCTGGCTTACCGAGAGCGTTCAGGCGATTTTCCAGGACCCGTTCAGCACATTCAACCCGATGCGGCGAGTCGACTCGTATTTCCACGAAACGGTGCAGAACTTCCGATTGGCGCAATCAAAGCAGGAAGCCACCGCCCGGATCGATAAAAAGCTGCGGTTGGTCGGTCTGACCTATCAGGAAATCGCCGGACGTTATCCGAGTGAATTCTCCGGTGGGCAGCTCCAGCGCATTTCTATCGCCAGGGCGCTTGTCACGGATCCCAAGGTGATTATCGCGGATGAGCCGGTATCAATGGTCGATGCTTCTCTGCGTATGTCGATTGTCAACCTGTTCAAGCAGCTCAGAGATGAGTTGGGGGTAAGCATCCTCTATATCACCCATGACCTGGCTACCGCCTACTACGTCAGCGACCGGATCGCCATCATGTTCCGTGGCAAAATCGTCGAAATGGGCAGCGTGGATCAGGTGCTGATGAAGCCTAAGCACCCGTACTCGAAGCTTCTGCGCGATTCCATCCCTCAGGCTGACCCAAGACAGCGGTGGACCACAACCGTCACCCTCGCTGAGCTGGAGCAGGAAGAGTATTTGCGACAAGGGTGTCGCTTTGCAGGTCGATGCCCTGATGTCATGGACATCTGTAAGAGCGTCGCGCCTGCGGATATTCGTGTAGACGAGGCACTCGTTCAGTGCCATTTATACGCAGACCAGAACGACCGGCAGACGGCTGCTTCGTATTCGATGAAAACGCAGCCCTGAGCTGTCGAACGTCGAACTGCATCCGACTCAGCATGGGTGACCGCCTGCTCGGAGATACTGATGTACCGCATCTGCTCAGAGGGCAAGCGCGGCGGCTGGGGACTCAGCGCTGCCACGCAGCGATCTAGAACTGCAATCGAACAAGCCGCACGCCATACGGTTCGAGCAGCAGCCGGTCGCCGATTTGCGTCTGCGTGATCAGGTCGATCCCCCGCTTGCCGAGCAGATCCACCGACTGGGTGGTCTGCAGGTGGTTGATGATGAACAGATACCGCTCGCCATCCCCGACCCGCAGCGATGCTTCTACGCCGGGCGCTGCCCCAAGCAGCCGATGAATTCCGTTATCCACGCAGATCCCCACCAGCAGGTCGCGTAGATAAGCCGCTTCCGGGCGCGTCCCCACATAGAAAGCATGTCCCGCTCCAAAGCGATGGCGCGTAATGGCGGGGCGTCCGTCGATGAACCCGCCCTGATAATGGGCGAGCAACTCAGCGCCGTCCAGGTGCAGCAGATCGACCCAGTGGAGGGCGTCTGCCAGCCGACCGCCGCAGTCCTGAAACCGCGCCGTTTGACCAGGAAGCAGCGGCTGCCACTCATCGACCCGCAGTCCCAGGACCTCCCGTAAAAACGCCGGGTAACCGCCCTGGCACAGGTGATCGCGTTCATCGGCAATGCCGCTGAAGTAGCTCATCACCAGCGTGCCGCCGCTCTGTACGAACCGGCGCAGACGATCAGCCTGATCTGCCGTCAGCTGGTACAGCAGAGGCGCGATCAGCACGCGATAGCCGGAAAAGTCCATATCCGGGTGGACAATATCAACCGGCAGGCTGGCGGTCACCAGCGCATCGTGCCACGGCAGGATCGCCTCTTGTGCCTCAATGTGCGCGGGCTTGGAATCGATCTCCAGTGCCCACACGTTCTCAAAGCTGTATAACAGACCGACCTCCGCCGGAACACGGGTGTCCAGCAGCGCGCTCAAGCGCTTGATCTCAGCCCCAAGCTGCGATACTTCGGCGAAGATACGGCTGCCGTCGGCACCGCCGTGCGGAACCATTGCCGAATGGAACTTCTCCGCGCCGGCTTTTGACTGACGCCACTGGAAGAACATCACGCTGTCCGCGCCGCGAGCCAACGCCTGATAGCTCAGTGTGCGCATCATGCCGGGCGGCTTCAGTTGGTTGATCGTCCGCCAGTTGACCTGGGTGGTTGCCTGTTCCAGCAGCAGGAACGGCTTGCCGCGCTTGGCTGAACGCATGACATCATAAGCGAAGGCAACAGTCTGCCACGCCTGCTCGCCCAGCGACGGATCGGGGTAGCTGTCGAGAGCAGTGTAATCGGCGTACCGCGCCCATTCGAACTGGTCCAGCCAGCGGATGCCATAGACCATGTTGGTGAACAGCGGCTGAACCGCACCTGCCCCGCGAATTGCCTCGATCTCGCCGCGAAACAAGGCGAGGATCGAGGCGTTCATGAAGCGGCGGTAGTCGAGCATCTGGCTGGGATTGACGAATGTCAGGGTGCGGTTCGGCAGCGCGATCTCTGCCCACTGCCCATAACGCTGGCTCCAGAAGTCCGTGCCCCAGGCGTCGTTGAGCGCGTCAAGCGTGGTGTAGCGCGCTTGCAGCCAGCCGCGGAAAGTATCACGGCAGCGGTCACAGTAGCATTCATAGACATGACAGGCATACTCGTTGTTGACGTGCCACATCAGCACGGCGGGATGGCTGCCGTAGCGCTGCGCCATCCTCCCAGCCAGCCGTGCCGCCCCTTCACGGTAGGACTCACTGTTCGGGCAGTAGTGCTGGCGTGAGCCTTGCTTGTAGCGCAAGCCGTTCCCGTCGACGGGCAGGCTTTCCGGGTACTGGCGTGAGAACCAGGGCGGCGGCGATGCGGTCGCGGTTGCCAGGAAGATGCGAATGCCATGCGCGTGAAGCAGATCGATCACCCGATCCAGCCATCCAAAATCGTACTGCCCCGGCTGCGGTTCGAGCTTCGCCCAGCTGAAGATCGCCAGCGATACGCAGTTGACGCCGGCAGCCTGCATCAGCCGGACATCTTCCAGCCAGACTTCCTCCGCCCACTGATCGGGGTTGTAGTCCCCACCATACAGAAGTCCCGGCAGTATGAATTCCGCCGGATCATCGTTTTGCGTCATCGACTTCTATCCCTACTTGATAGAGGCGCTGCCCCCGGAAAGATTCGCTTCAAACACGTATTTCTGACCGAAGAAGAACACCAGCAGCATCGGGACCGTCAGCAGCATGGAAGCGACCATCACCAGATTCCACATGGGCGTCGCGCCGGCGCTGGTTGTCGCGCTCAGCGTGCGCGCGGCGACCGCCAGCGGCATCAGCTCGGCATCTTGCAGATACAGCAGCGGTTCAAGGAACCACGACCAGTTGAACTGGAAGGTCAGGATCGCTACGGCGACGGCGATGGGACGAATCAGCGGGAAAATGATGTACCAGAAGATTCCCACAGGACCAACACCATCGATCTTGGCCGCTTCGTCCAGCTCGGTAGGCAGACGCACGATGAACTGGCGAATGAGAAAGATGTTGAACGCCCCGCCGAAGAAGTTGGGGACGATCAGCGGCGCGAACGTCCCCAGCCAGCCCAACGCCCGGTACAGCGCGAACTGTGGGATCAGCGTGACCGCGCCAGGGATCATCATCGTTCCGAGCAGAATCAGGAACAGCGCATTCTTGCCCGGAGCATTGAATCGGGCGAAACCAAAAGCCACGAACGAACTCACCAGCACCTGCCCGGTGATCGACCCCACGACGATAATCAGGCTGTTCAGAATATGCCGTCCCAGGTCGATGTTTGGCGTGGTGAACACGCGAACATAGTTGTCGAACTGAAATTCCTGCGGAATGAGATGAAAATCCATCTGCACCGTCGACGTATCACTGGTCAGCGAGATGGACAGCATCAGCAGGAACGGCGCGATCATGGCAATCGAGAGGAACGCCAGGATCAGGTAGGTCGAGAATTTTTCGGCAGTTCCGATGCGGCGGTTCATCGTTTCATCTCGTTCTCGTAGAATACCCAGGCGGAGGACGAACGGATGACCAGCAGCGTAAAGGCGAAGATGATCACGAACAGCACCCAGGCAATCGCCGAGGCATAACCCATCTTGTTGAAGCGGAAGGCATTATCGAACAGGTAGGGGATGATCATCACAATGGCATTGCCGGGCGTGTTCGGCTCGGCATTCAGGATGTAGACCTGGGTGAAGGTCTGCAAGCTGGCGATGATGCTCATGATCATGTTGAAGAAGATGACCGGGCTGAGCATGGGCAGCGTGATGCCAAAGAAGTGCTGCCGCTCCGATGCGCCGTCGATAGCCGCCGCTTCATAGAGTTCGGCAGGAATGCCCTGCATCCCCGCCAGCAGGAACACGACGCTGCTGCCGACCCCCCACAGCGACATGATCACCAGCGCAATCTTGACCCACTCCGGAGTGAGCAGCCATGCCGGACCGTCAATGCCCAACAGCGCAAGGAAGCTGTTCAGCAAGCCGTTATCCGGCGCGAAGACCCAGCGAAACACCATCGTCGTCGCCACCACCGGAACCACATAAGGCAGGTAGATGACGGTACGAAAAAGGCGAATCCCTGGAAGTCGCTTGTTCAGCAGATAGGCGATGCCGAGCGACAGCACGATATTGAGCGGCACGTACAAAAAAGTGTAATAGAAGGTGTTGCCGAGCGCATAGCCAAAGGTGCGATCGCGCGTGAACAGGCGGATGTAGTTGTCAAAGCCCACCCATTCCGGCGCGTTGAACAGATTCCAGTCGGTGAAACTCAGATAGATCGAATACAGCATTGGTCCGGCTAGCAGAAGGAGCAAGCCCACTAACCACGGCGAGATGATCAGATAGAACCACAGCGCCTCGCGCCGGCTCGCATTGAGCCGTCCCCTGGTCCGGGTGACGAGGCGCGCCTGCTTCAACCCTGCCTGAGAAACAGCCATAGAGTCATGCTCCCGACTCGCTTTCGAACACGATAGTGGTCACGCTGGAGGCTTCCAAGATGTAGGTCTGCCGGGCTGCGCCGCTGTACACGCGCGCCAGATCGTTCTCCTCGGAAGTGCTGTAGAGGCTGATCGTTTGCCCGTCGGCAGTGATACCCTCCAGGGCAATGGTCTGAGGATCACGGCTGTTGTTGATCACCACCAGCGTCATCGCCTCCGTGCCGGGAATCTGAAAGGCAGTCGCCCGCACCGCATCGTGATCGCTAGCCGCCGCCAGGCGCACGGCGCCGGGACGCACGAAACGGCTGTAATTCCCCATCGCCCACAGGCGCTTGGTGGGTTCAATGCGCTCACCGTATTCGCGGGTGTAGATCAGCCCGTCGCGAAAATTGTACTTCGAGACGGCGATCCAGTACTGCCATGATGTCACCTCGCCCATGGTCAGATCATCATGGATGACGTTCGCCATGACCAGCGCCGAATCCATGCCGTAATCCCGCCCTTCCTGCATCTCCGTCCATTCCGACATCCACAGCGGAACATGCGGATAGTGCCGCGCCATGAACCTGGCAAAGGTCTGCTTTTCAGATACGGAGGACCAGTAGGAATGCACGGCAAAATGATCGAGCGTCTGCGCCAGCTGCGGTTCCTCAAACAGGACGCGCGCATACATCGAGGCGCTGCTCCACTCACCCGCTTCTATCGCCGAGATGCGAACGTCGAGGTCGGACTCATCGATGGCGCTCTGGAGCGCCAGCAGCACGCCTTTGATCTCATCGGTGGTGTAGTGTGCTCCCTCCTGTCCTTTCGAAGGCTGCCAATCCCACTGCGGCTCATTGATCGGGCTGATCCAGCGCACCGGGATATGCTCGTCTTCGATCAGATGGCGGGTGATGTCCACGAGATACTGTGCGAAGTCATCGAAGTTGTCCGGCGTCAAATTCGAGCTGCCGCCGGGGTTCCCGGCGGCGCGTCCGCTGATCGTCAGGCGTCCGGGCGGGCTGTTGGCGAAGACGACGACCTCGGTCACGCCGGCGTCGCGCGCCGCACGAAGAACCCGCATGGCATTGGCGTCGCGCGACCAGTCATACTGCCTCGGTCCGATCTCGAACGTCTCCGTCATTCGCCAGGGATCGACAAGATTCTGCTCTCCGCCGCCAATATTGTAGCGAAATATCGTAAGACCAATTCCGGTCGTCGGGTTGAACAGCAGGTCGACGATTCGCTGGCGGTTCTCATCGCTCCAGCTCCCCACCGCCTGCGCCCACCACGCCCCGGATGCGCCGAATCCATCGAGGGTCTGGCGGCTGTCCGCCGTATCCACGCTGATGGTGATCACGTTTTGTGCCTGTCCGTTGCCTGAAAAAGCCAGAAGAGGGATCAGCAAGAACCACATCAATAGTTTCATCTTCTCGTGCTTCTGCTATCGGGAGAGAGCGGTCGCCCACCCTCTCCCGGTCGAACGGTCGAACGAAGAGTCCGAGGAAACTACTGGAGCAGGTCCTCCAGATCAGCCTGAAGCTGCTCGACGGCTGTCTGGGTGTCGATGGCATTGAGGAAATATTCGTCAAGCGTCGCGCTCATCACCGACTGCATTTCGTTCCACTGTGGGATCAGCGGAAGGGCGATGATCGCATCAGCCGATTCGCCAAAAGCTTCCATGTAGATGTCGCGGTTGGCGAAGGTTTCGCCGCTCAGGAACAGGGCGCTGTTCAGCACTGCCACATTCGCCGGCGCATCCTGACCGCGCTCCACGATCACCGTCTGCGCCGCCTCATCGGTGAGGAAACCGATGATTTGGAAGGCTTCCTCAGGGTGAGCGCTCGAACTGGTGATCGCCAAGCCGCTGCCGAACGCGACCGTGCCGCGCGCGGCATTGCCCCACACCGGCGCGATGTCCCAATTCAGGTCGGGCACGTCGCGCAGCGACGCGATATTCCAGAAGCCCGTCATAATCATCGCCACTTTGCCCTGGGCAAACAGGGGATCGGGGCTGTTGGTGCCCAGATTGGCGTAGTCTTCCGGCGATGGCGCAACCTCGTAGGTATAGACCAGATCGTTGTAGAACTGGAGCGCCTCGGCAGCTTCCGCGCTGTTGAAAGCCGGCGCGCCGCTCTCATCAAGCACCGCGCCGCCGTTCTGATAGATGAAGCTCATCCACCAGGGCCACCAGCCGCCTGCTGCGAAGCCATACTGCGTCACCGCGTCACCCTCGCGTACTGTTAGCGCTTGAGCCGCCGCGAGGAAATTCTCCCATGTCCAGCCGGCGTTCGGATATTCCAGTCCGGCGGAGTCGAACATATCCGTGTTGTAGTAGACGATCATTGCGCCGCCGCGATCCGGCAGGGCATACTGGCTGCCCTCATACTGGTACTGAAGGTGATTGGTGCCGAAGCGCGCTGCCATATCCAGCCCGGCGGATGCAATCATCTCGTCGAGCGGAAGCAGCTGCCCGCGGCTCGAATAGCCGTGAATCGCCTCCGCAAGCTGTACGATGTCCGGGGCATCGCCGCCAGCCATCATCGTCTGAATGCGCTGGTCGTAGTCATCGGGAGTGTAGAGCAGCTCGACCGTGATATCAGGGAACTGCTGCTCCGCCAGATCGATGCGCGCCTGATAGGCTTCCTGATCGCTGAGGCTGCCCCATACGCTCAGGCGCAGCGTCACCGGTTCCTGAGCCGCGACCATGCCGATGGAAAAAAGGAGAAGACCGATCGTCAAAAGTGCCAACATTCGTAAACGCATTGTATTTTCCTCTCGCCTGAACGAGTATCCGGTTCTGAAAGCGGTTTCGAAACCGCTTTCATGAGAGTAGCATGAATCGGATTTCACGTCAATGACTCGGATTGCCGACCGACGCCGGCAGTTCGCTGTTTCTGGGGAGATGGCTGAAGCAGGGTCTCGTATCTTTTCAACGGGCAGGGTTAGCCGACGGTAAGCCCCTGCCTCTGACGCCGTACGGGGCAGCCCACCGGGTCATCCGCTGGTGGAATTGCTGCCCAAAAAGGCTATCGGGACTCTGGCGGCTGACAGGAGTCGCGTATCACGAGCTGCATATCGAGCAGGATGGAACTCGGCGTGTCACCGCCTTTAATCCGACTGATGATTGTCTCGACGATGGTACGCCCGAAGTACTCGTAGTTGTGGCTGACACTGGTCAGTTCCGGAGTCGAAACAGAAGCTAGATATATGTCGTCAAAGCCGACCAGGGAGAGCTGACGAGGGATATCGATATGATGCCGCCGCGCCGCTTTCAGGATGCCGAGTGCGACCAGATCGTTGATAGCGATGATCGCGGTCGGCAGTTTCTCCAACCGGAGCAGCATCTCCAGAGTCTTTTCGCCGCTTTCAATCGAAAAACCGTCGGTGATCAACCACTGCTCCTCGACCGGCAGCGCCAGGCGCGACATCGCCGCGCAAAACGACTGCTGTCGATTGCGCGTCACCGTGATGTGACTGCTGCCGCCGAGGAAACCGATCCGTGTGTGCCCCAACCCTGACAGGTAATCGACGACCTGAGCGATTCCCGACTGCTCGCTGGTAGAAACGATGACCGCGTCGACGCCTGGCATTTCGCCGTTGACGATGATCGTCGGCACCCTGGCGGAGATTTCGGCGATCTCCATCTGATACGCGGGAGACGGTTCGACTTCATTGACCCGTCCTCCCATGAAGATCAGCCCATCCACCTGATGGCGCGCGAGATAAGCCAGCCCCTCGGATTCCAGCGCGAGGCTGTTCATGGCGTTGAACAGCAGCAGTGAGTAGTCCTTGGCGATGGCGTGGCGCTGCATTTCGGCGAACAATGTCGAGAAAAACGGGTTGGTGATGTCGGGCAGGATGACGCCAATCATCGTCGAACGCTGGTAGGAGAGGTTGCGCGCCGCCCGGTTCGGTCGGAAGTTATACTTTTGCAGGACAGCATCCACCTTCTGCTTGGTTTCCGGATTGACCGGCGCACTGCCTGTGAGGATGCGCGACACCGTCGAGACGGAGACCTCAGCCTCCCGTGCAATATCGTAAATCGTAACCTTGTCGCCCATAGCCTTCCTGAGAGTACCAGCGTTGCGTGGGTAGAAAGCGGTTTCACATCCTATTCTACAACACAGCGTTGGTTCGCGCGGCTGACGAGAAGCGCCGACAATTCAAGCAAGCAGCCCATCATCCGCCGAGCCGAACACGCACCGTCAGGCGGCTGATCTGTCCGTCACGCGCAAAGATGTGCCTGCTGAGCGCCCCATCCAACACATGCCCATCAAGCTGCTGCACACGCCCGTCTGCGAAGTACACCGCAACACCTTCTGCGTTCGATACCTCGATCACGACGGGCGTCTGGCAGATGGTGTAGGCTAGACAACCCGGTGCCAGGTCGAGGTCCTGTCTCCGACCGGCGATATCCAGACAGCTCAATACCGAAGGCTCATCGAGTAACTCCTGCCGGTCAATCAGCAGCGGGTCGAACACCAGTGCACCATCCTGGATAAACCAGCCGACTTCGCCAAATCGAGTCAGGATTTCCTCTTTGACCAGACCGGTCATGCCAGGCTGCTTTGCCCCGCGCCCTTTGGGCGTATGGGAGTATGGATCTGTAGGAAACGCTCCAAATGAATCGGGCTGCTTGTTGAACCCCAGCCCCTGCCTTATGTCGGCATATCGTTCCAGGAGCCGCGTGACAATTCCATCGTCCTTGAGCCTGAGAGCCGTTTCCTGCACCGCAAGCAGGAGTTTTGCCACCATATGCCAGTAGATGCTGCCCAAGCCCTCGTAGGCGAAGAAAGTCCCTGACCGCCCCGTGAATTCGGCGTGATGAAACGTCGACTCAAACAGGGCGCGGATTTTCTCGGTTTCCTGGGCGACGAGTCCGGCATACTGGGGGTGTGCGCTGAGCGCGTCCAGCGCCCGCTGAACATCCCGAAAATTGTGAAGTTGCCCGCTGAAGTGATAGACGCCGTTGAAGTCACGGGTGATGATCGTGGGTTCTTGCGCTTCAACCAGCATTTCAAGAATCCGCACACCGGCGATTTGCTCCCGGCTGAGGCGGTTCTTCTCCAGGAAGCCGGGCAGATTCCGTTCCGGATAGAGGATGTAGCTGTGCTGCTCCGGTTGGTAGAGCGCGCTTTCTCGCAGGCTCTCCAGCAGGTTCACCGACTCCTCGCCGGTGAGCAGTCCTGATGAGAGGATGGCAACCTGCCCCTCAAGCATCTCGTACAGATGACCGACAGAGGCGCTCTCGTCGCCGATATGCAGGACATTGTAGGCGTGGTACAGGTTGTCGCTGCGCCTGTTGGCGCGCAGGGTGTGTTCCACGTAGCGCCGAGTCAGGTCCAGGAAGGCGACCATGTCCATGACAGGGGCGTTCTCGACCTCTCCGGCGAAGCCCGTATGGTACACGTTCCAGCGATAGGCGCTGCCGGCTTCGCCCAGCGCATCCATGATGCGCCGGCGCTGATGATCGTCAATAGGGCTGTCAAGCGCGCCCTGGAAGCTGCGCAGAACTTCCGCAACCGCCCGGAAATATCCCTGAACTTCCCGACTGAGCGGCACGGCGTCGAGTCCGCTGGCGCTGAGCAGATGCCGGTAGAACAGGATATAACGCCGGAGGTAGCACAGGGTCACGACCGATAATCCCTTGCCGACCAGCGCATTGTTCGCATCGTTCCACTCCGGGCGCTGCGTATTCATCCAGATGCCGCCTTCGGGCACGAAATTAGCCAGCTTGGCGAGCAGCAGGGTCAGCAGCTTCTCCGCGAGGGATACGACAAGGACCTGACCCGAAGGGGCGAAAAGCAGCTTGGCGTCGCTGCCAAGCCTCCTCTGATGATCAGCGATCTGGCGTTCCAGATCCCAGTCAAACACGATGGTGTTGTAAGGATCGCGTAGAAGATCGCTGTACGGCTTGATCCGATAAGGGACATTGGCATAGCTGAACCGGCGCTCGGTCAAATAGCCTTGCAGTCTGCCGGGGTGTACCCTGGCGCTGATTTCCATCAGCTTCTGCAGGTAGATGATCTGGTGGTCGCTCCAGTAACCGATGTTCGCCCAGGGGTTATCGGGTTCGGGAGTCTCCCAGTCGATTCCGCGATAGGTGATCCGGTAGGGGTTGTAGCCATCGGCGGTCGTCGCGTTCAGGAACGTGGCGATCATGCTCTCAACAAATTCGGGATAGGAATACGCGAGAACTTCCCAGTTCTGGAAGATGTCGCGCCAGTTGCCTTCGTAGCCCAGCTTTGCCGTGCCATCCGCTTTCTTGATGTCTATCGAAAAGCGGTTCCAGGGACGGCTGGGATCGCCATGCCGTCGGCTGAAGATCAGCGGCAGGAAGCTGAAGCTCAGGCGTACAAGATCGGCTGAACCAGAAGCTCCCGCCCGCGTCTGAAGCTCAGAGACATCCATTTGATCTGGCAGCGCACTGAAGAATGCTGAGTGGGCTTGCAGCACCGCCCGGTTGCGAGACGAAACGAAATCCACAAAATCGGCAGCACGAATCGAGTACTGGTCGGCGAATACGCCGCCGCGCATCACGTTGAACAGCACGTTGGCGAAGTGATGCGCAGGATACAGCGCGCCATTTGAACTCTGCACGCCATCGGCGCTCGCGACAATCGCCCACAGGGCGGACGCATTGGCGGCGATATCCTCTTCAATCGCCTTCGCCAGCGCAGCGTGGTCGCCCTGAAGCCGGCGCAGTTTCTCGGCGACGGCGGCGCTGTCCTGGTCCACATCGGCGATCAGATGCCAGCCGCGCTCTTCTACCGGCGCGAGATCGAGCGGGACGTGAACGAAATAGGCGCCGCGCCGCCCGCGCACCTCCGTCTCGGTGACGACGCTGCATCCAGCGCGGAACCGGTCGAGCTGCGTCGATGAGAGCAGAACGCCGCTCGGCTCCAGTCCTATCTGCGCGACGGTGGTCGCCAGAAGCGACTCTTTGGGTTCGGCGAGATCGGTGAGTATCGCGTTCAGGGCGAAGATGCCCAGCCCGGATGCCGGTTCCAGCTCACTGCGCTTGTAGGCGTCGAGAAGGCAGCTCAATGCGCCTTGAGTCTCGGTCGCGACATTGGCAGGCAGGAGGTTCTGCAAGCCATCGACCAGCACCACTTGGCAGGAGGAGTCTGCAAGATTCCTGAGCCAGGTCGTCTTGATGAACCCGAAGCGCGCACTGGTTCGCCAGGCATAGCGATAGGCGAGTCCCAGGTCCAGGTTCGCCTCTTCAAAGACGAGCGCTGTGCCGGTCACATTCTTGTAGAGACTGCGCCGGATCGAATAGACGCCGCGCTGCTGGTTGGAGAACGGTTCCCACAGATGTGTGCGGTTCGAACGTGTGACCCACAGGACCGCCTTGCTGCCCGTGTTTTCGCTGTTCTCTGTCAGCTTATCTTCGGTGTAGTAGGGGAAAAGGGCATGGTCGGCGCTGCCCCTCCCCGCCGAGAGACCTCCCGTGGAGGCGATGAAAAGCCAGTGATCGGAACTGCTGACCAAACTCATGAAGAATGGTTCCAGCCGGTCATAGTTCTCAATCCTGTAGAATGGCTCGCCCATCAGCGTGACGAAGCTGCCACGAACTGAGTCCTCATTTCGCTTCAGAGGTGTATCCCCTAGGAAGAGGGTCTGGATGACGCCATCTCTATTTCGGTTCTCCATGAGGTCCGTCTCCGTGATGCGCTGGTCAGGTTGATGCGGACTGGAACACACGCACGTAGTCCACCACATACTGCGTTGGAAAGACCACATCCAATCCGATGGGACCTGGGAACTGTCCGCCAAGCGCCAGGTTCAGGATGATGAAAAAAGGCTGATCAAAGGGCCAGTCACGTTCGCCAACATCGGCGCGGGTATACGTGCTGTACTCGTCTCCGTCGTAGAACCAGGTGATCTGATTTTCGTCCCACTCGATGGCGTAGGTGTGAAAATCGTCGGCAATATCGTACTCCTGCCGGTTCCACTTGCTGAGACCCAGCGCGCCGGAGTAGCCGGGACCATGAATCGTGCCCAGGATGAGGTCGGGTTCCCTGCCAATATACTCCATGATGTCGATCTCGCCGCAGTCGGGCCAGCCCACTTCACGGATATTCGACCCCAGCATCCAGAAGGCGGGCCAAAGTCCACGTCCAGCGGGCACGCGGACGCGCGCTTCAATGCGACCATACTGGAATTCGCGCAGCCCTTCTGTTTTCAGGCGAGCGGAGGTGTAATAGGACCCCATGTAGCGCTCCTGCCTCGCTTCGATCACCAGCATACCGTCCTCGATGCGGGCATTTTCGGGGCGGTTGGTGTAGTGCTGTGCTTCCCCATTGCCCCACCCGCCGGCGCCCAGGTCATAGGTCCAGCTACTTTCATCGATAGCATCGCCGTCAAATTCATCGTGCCAGACCAGCGACCAGCCTTCAGGCACATCAATCGCTGCGTCTGCCGCTTCAGGTGTCGCTTCCGCGCCAGACGGCTCCTGGGCAGCGGCGGGGAGGGTCATCGTCAAGCCAAGGGCGGCAAGCGCCAGCGTCATCAGCCGGGCAAATCTCATTCGCATCAGATTCCTCTCAAGTCATTTGTGATATTCAAGGCATGGCACGCCATTGCGCAGCGCTACCCCTTGACCGCACCAGCCGTCAAACCAGAGACGATATAGCGCTGCAAGACCAGGAACAGGATGACCATCGGCAGCGTGAGCATCAGCACCGCCGCTGCCAGCAGGGGCCAGTTGCTGCCGTAGACGCCCTGGAAGACGATCAACCCGCGCGTGATGGGGTAGTAATCCTTGTTGGTCAGGTAGATCGTCGGCAGGATGATCTCGTTCCAGATACCGATCGCGTGCAGGACAACGACGGTGGCGATGGCGGGACGGATCAGCGGGATCACAATCGACCATACGAAGCGAAAATAGCCGCATCCGTCGAGCGCCGCCGCTTCATCCAGCTCCCTGGGAATCGTCTTCATGTAATTCACCAGAATCACCATGCCGATGGGGTTCACGATGAACAACAGGATGTATCCGACAGGGTTATTGTACAGCCCCAGGCGCAGGATGAGCTGAAATTGAGGGATCAATGCTGGCGGTAGGAACAGCGCGATCACGTAGAGCGTGAACAATAATCCGGCGTAGCGCACGTAGCCCCGCGCGATGGGAAAGGCGACGAAGATCGAGGTCACGACGAAGATCGCGGTCGCTGTAGTTGCGTACAACGCAGAATTCAAAAGATACTGGGGAAAATTCGCCTTCTCCCAGGCTTCGGCGAAGTTGCCGAAGTTCATCTCGACCGCCGGCGCTGTCGCGTTGCGGTTGAAGGTTCGCGTCGTCTTCAGGGAGGTGTTGACGAGCATCAGCAGAGGACCCAGGTAGATCGCGGCAAGTACGAACAGGAACACATACGACCCGATCTTGCCCCAAACGACATTCCGGCGTGGGTGTAACGTGGAATTGGCGACCGTGCTCATCCTACCAGCCTCTCTTCCCGCCGACGCAGGAAATACTGCACCGTCAGCCCGATGATCAGCACCATCACAAACATCACAATCGAGGCAGCAGCGGCGTAGCCCTGTCGGAAGCTGGAGGTCACGCTGCCGGAGGTCTGCCCGAAGCCCGTCGCGTAGATCAGATAGCCGAGTACCTGCGTCCCGTTGCGATAGCCGATCAAGACCAGGAACAACTGCCATGCCTGCAGGCTGCCGATGATATTCAGCAGCAGATTGGTGTTCACGCTCGGCGTCAGCAGGGGCCAGGTGACGTTGGCAAAGACCTGCCAGGCGTTTGCGCCATCGATGCGGGCGGCTTCGTAATATTCCTCAGAGATGGTCTGAAGCCCGGCGAGGAAGATGATCATCGTGACGCCCATGTTCGCCCAGATTTGCACGACGATGACCCAGGCGAACGCTTCCGTCGGCGGTCCCCCCAGGAACTCGGAGCGCAAGCCAAAGGTCCCAAGTATCTGCGCCAGCGGACCTCCCAGCGGGTACAGGAAGAGCGTCCAGATCAACCCCTGAATGACCGCGCCCAGGATGACCGGCATGAAGTAGAGCGTGCGGAAGAAGTTCCTGCCGCGCAGCTTCTGGTTGAGGATGATGGCGACGACCAAGCCAAGCACGAACTGAATCGTCGTGACGAAGAAGCTGAAGGCAAGGGTTCGCCCGACGGCGCTCAGATTATCGCGCGCCGCCTGCCCCAGAAAGAGAAACTCATGGTAATTGTCTACTCCCACCCAGCTCACCGGAGCGTTGGGCAGCCCGGAGGCATCGGTAAACGAGAAGACGGTGGTAGCCAGGGACGGACCTACGCCGATGATGAAATAAGCGAGCAACCCGGGGAGCAGCAGCAAGTACGGCACCCAGCGAGTGCGACCGCGGCCAAAGTGATACATAATCAGCCCACCTCGCTATTCTAGTGTTCAAATGAATGAACTTCCCTCGCAGGTCGCGAGGGAAGTTCAGAACCAGCGGTATCACTAGCCGCCGATGGCGTCGAGGCCGGACTGCAGATCTGCCTGAACCGTGTCGGCGAGAGTCTGCGGGTCATCGAAAGTGCCGAAAGGCTGGAAGAAGGACGCCCACGGGGCGGCGTACTGCCCGACGCCGCGAGGTGCGACCCAGTACTGCTCATAGCCGACACGGAAGTTCGCCAGGTAGGGAGCGACCTGCTCGCCGATGCGGGTGCTGAGCTGTGCGGTAGGCTGTGTGGGGATGAAACCGACCGCGTTGACGAACGCCTGATAGTTCTCCGGGTCAGAAAACTCTGCCAGATACAGCAGGGCTGCATCCGCATTCGGAGTATTGGCGGCGACTGCCCAACCCTGATCGTACTTGCCAAACAGGTACTGGTTGTCTTCAGCATTGTCGGAGCCGGGGAACGGGATGTAGCCCCATTCGAAATCCGGTTCGGAGGCTTCGATGGCTGGAGCATACCAGGTTCCGCCGGGGAACATCGCCACCGCGCCGGAGGCAAAGCGTCCGGGGGCAGCATCGCCGGCGACGCCGCTCGCGCCCGATTCGATCATGTCGCGCGCGTAGACCTGCATCTTATGCCACATTTCCATCGACTTCTCGTCGTTCCACTTGATCGTGCCCGTCCACAAGCCCTCTACCAGCGCCGCCTGATCCGGGTAGATCGCGCCGGTCAAGCCGTAAGCGCCCACGAAGATCGGCCAGCCATCTTTGCCGCCGGCGGTCATACAGGGGATTCCATTGGCGTTGAAGGTTTCGCACGCCGTGACCAACTCGCCCCAGGTGGTTGGGACGGCGAGGCTGAATTCTTCGAACAGGTCCATGTTGTAGAAGATACCGCTGTAGGAGACGCGCCCCAGGTTGATGGCGTACACGCCGCCGTTATAGCTTCCGGCGTCGGCAATAGTCGCCGTGTCGTAGTTGTTGATGAAATCCTGATCGCTCAGGTCCATCAGCAGCCCGGCGTCGATCAACTGCTGCCAGTTGGGCGCATCGACATTCGCCATATACGGCTGAACAGCATTGGAGAAGCCGAAGATGTCGATGACATCAATGTCGTTGGCGCTCAGGCGGGTCTGGGTGACAGTGCTGAGATCATTGGCGTTCACCACCGACATATCGATGACGATTTCGGGGTGCCTTTCCTGGAACTGCTGGTTGAACATCTCCATGAATGCCACCATAGGGGGATTCTGGTGGACCAGAACCCGAAGGGTGGTGGTCTGTGCCGCAGCAGGCTGCATGAGCGCAGCGCTCAGCAGCAGCAGTGCGACCAATGGGGTCAAAACCGTCTTTCTCATCATCTTTTCTCCTTACGATGCTTCTTTTGGTACGCATTGGGAGGCGCTTCTAACCTCAATTCGAGTCTATCGACCGCGCCTGTACCCGACATGTACAAAAGCGTGCCGAATCTGGATGATTCATGGCGCGTGCGCAGTGCCGCAAGCGTCTGATCGCGGGCGAGGGTGGAAAGCAGCGGTGACAGGGATTGAGGGGATTGAGGGATGAAGCAGCGTTCAGAGACGCCGGAACGTGTCGGGAGAAATGCCGGTCTCGCGGTGGAAGATGCGGCTGAAGTAGCTGCTATCCGAAAAACCGACATTCTGCGCGATATCGCTGACGGTCTGCTGGCTGTCTCTCAGGAGGTTTTTTGCCTGATTGATTCGATAGCGTTGAAGATAGGTTACGGGTGTAGTGCCCAGTTCTTTACGGAAACAGAAGGTCAGATGGTCTTCCGAGATGCCGACATGCCGCGCAATGTCGCCGCGCGACAGCGATTCTGTGAAGTTCTGATGGATGTACCCCATCGCCATTCGGATGAGACGCCGCGATTCCTCACTCAGCTTGCGCTTGTGTTCAAGGGCAGACGTGATGTGAGAGATAGTTTCCTCAATGCTGAACAGCCCCTTGCCGAGGACCGCCGCAATCCCTTCGTTCAGGCGGCTCATGTCGTGTTCGGTCAGCACCTTGCCGGTCACTACAATGACCGGGATGCTGCTCACGCTTTCCATCTGGCGCATGGCTTCCAATACTTGAAAACCATCCATCTCCGGCATCTGCAAGTCAAGCAGAATCAGATCGACGATTTCACGATGCAGGATGTCCAGCGCCTCCCTGCCGTTGCGGGCTTTCAGGACCCGATTGGAAGACGCATGTGACTGGACAATCCGGGCGTGCATTTCCAGCGTACTCGGTTCGTCATCGACCACGAGGACTGTCCGATTGCGGCGCTCGGTATCGGGAAGCAGCCATTGATTGTCAAGCGCCCTGGTCAGTTCGGATATCTCGATTGGCTTGGTGATGTAATCCAGTTCCAGGAGCGCGCCGTCGCTGGACGAGGCGCCGAAGAAGAACACCGGAATGCCAGCCAGATTGCGGACCCCCTTCAGTTCTTTCAGAGTATTCCATCCGAACGCCGTATCCACGCTGACATCCACGATAACTGCGTCGGGGTGTTGACGGACCACATCTGACCGCCAATCCGTGCCAGCCTCGACGATCACGGTGCGGACATCGTATGAAAGCTTCTGAAGCAGCGCGTACAGTTCTCCGCTGGCAGCGCTGTGACTGTTCAGCAGGACGATGCACGGCTTCGTGGGCAAAGAGTCGCTGTCGCCTGGTATCGGTTCGGCAGGACGTCGCGCCATCGGCAGCGCGAACGAGAAGGTGGAACCCGCGCCGTCTTCGCCCGTAGAATGGACCGCGATGCTCCCTCCGTGCATCTCGACCAGCCGCTTACTGATAGCCAGCCCCAACCCCAGACCGCCATAGCCGCGCGCAACACTGCGGTTGGATTGCTGGAACTCGTCAAAGATGACCTGCTGTTCATTCAGGGAAATGCCCATGCCGGTGTCGCGCACCGATATGGTGACAACCTGATCATCGTGGTCCACTCGAAAGCTGATGCTCCCCTGCGAGGTGAACTTGATGGCATTGCTGATCAGATTAAGCGCCACCTGTCGCAGTCGGGTGGCATCGCCCCATACCCAGGGTCCGGTTTCCGACAGGTTCGTTTCCCATGCCAGCCCCTTGTCGGCAGCCATCTGACCGCCAGTCTCGGCGATGATCCGTAGAGCGCGCCCCAGATCGACGTATTCGTTGTTCAGGCGAAGCTGCCCGGCGCTGCTGGTAGCCAGATCAATCACATCGCCGATCAGCCCACCGAGGTGCTGCGAATAAGCATGTATCCGTTCGATATCCTTCAGGAGTGGATCGGGCAGCGTCAGATCACTTTCGTCGCTGTCACGGAGGACCATCTCGCTCAGTCCAACGATGAGGTTCAGGGGCGTCCTCAGTTCGTGGCTGATGGTCGACAGGAAGCGATCCTTCATCTGATTCGCCTCTTCTGCCAGCCGCCGCCCCTCAGTCGCATCACGATACAGGCGTGCCGTGTTCAGCGCCCCGCCAACCTGCTGAACGACCGAACCGTAGAGATCGACGTGCTGGGCGTCAAACACCATGACGCCGATTTGCCCAGATTGGTCAGACAGAGGGATCAGAGTCAGGATGAATGGTTCGTCAGGCGCGATAAGGCTGGGAGGTGGAAACTCCTGTCGCTGGAAGCGCACCCGCGAACGCTGCGGGTTGAGCAGATCGATCCCGACCATCCACGTGTCGGGAGCATCGCTGCCGGCTTCAAACAGCCCAACGAGCGCGGTGTGAACATCCATATGGGGCAGGTGACTCGCCAATATCGCGAAGATTTCTGTCTCGTCAAGCGCGGTGAGCAGCCTCGCCGTCAGCAGGCTGAGGCGGCTCGATATGCGCCGCTCATCCACAACGTACTGACGGTGCTGCCGCCGCATCTGCGCGCTAATCCTCAGCCGCGCTTCGCTCAGGAAGTCACGCACCCGCAGCGCCGAGGTGGGATCAGTCGCAGTCCTGCTGCCGAATCCGTCACTCATGAGGGAAACAGCGTCCTGCCAGATATGCGAATCATCCTCCTGGGCTTCGGTGTGATCAAGGACTTCGGCGAGAGTTTCCCTGAATACTGCGCTGTCGCCGATCCTGATGCACGCGGCGAACGTATCGACCAACCGCTGACAGAGCTTCAGCCCCTCTTCTTCGGTGATGCCGTGTGCCTGATCGAGAACCGCCGACGCCATCCTCCCCGCCAGCGTGGCAGTGTTGAGCGCGTCCTCGGCAAGTTCTGAGGCGCCACCCTGCTTTCTTCCGCCGCTGCAGCCGCAGGACTCACGAATCACGAGGTGGGCGTTGACCTGCATCAGGTTCGGCAGTCTGACCGTTCGCTCGATGGAATGCAGCAGCAGATCGACCGCGCGATAGCCGATGTCAAACAGCGGAACATGGACGCTGGTCAAACCGGGTTCGTATACGCTTCCCTCAAGGCGGTTGTCGAACCCGATCACCGCCACGTCGTCCGGGATGCGCCGCCCGGCATCCTGGAGCGCCCGCATTGCCCCAAGAGCCGACTCGTCATTGCTGGCGACCACCGCAGAGAGGTCAGCCCCCGAATCGAGAAGCTGCTGCATCGCCAGATACCCGCCGTCGTAGACGTGCCGACCGTATGCCACCCGATTCTGGCTGCGATCAAGGTTGAAGATTTCCAGACCATCCTGATACGCGCGCAGGCGTTCTCCGCTGTCTCCGCGCATATCCTCCATTGTGCCGGCGATGAAGGCGATTCGGCGGTGACCGTGTTCGACGAGGTGCTGGATCGCCTCAAGGACGCCGTGCCGGTTGTTCGCCGAGATCGTTGGACCTTCTTCCCCCGATCCCACAAACAGGACCGGATGCCCGGATGCGATAACTTCGCGGATATAGTCGGATCGTGACCGAGAATGCAGCGGGACGGCGACGATCAGCCCATCCGTGTTCCAGGGTCCGATGGGCACGAAATCTTGATCGGGAGCGAATCCGGGCCATGCGGGACGCAGGGGATCGGCAGGGCTGGCGGAAGGACCCATGCCACACCCCAGCATGACGCTGCATCGCAGACTTCTAGCTGCGTGGGCGATTCCACGAAAGATGGGCGCGAGGTAGCTCAGGTTCGTCGCCGTCCGATAGAACTGCCATCCTGCCAGAACACCAATGGTCGGCGCTGCGTTTCTGTAGGTCGAAGCCATTCGAAAAAACGCCCCACTTTTTCAAGCAGTATAACCCTGGGAGATAGGATTCGCTCCAGGTCGGCTTGGCGAAAGTCGATAAGCGATCAGGCACAGAGGAGACGCCCGCCGTTGGGGCGTCCCTACGATTCAGAACAGGGCTGTAGATGCGTGCGAATGCGCGTCCGGTGACTGGCTAAGCCGAGGACGTGTTCGCTGAGAATGCGCTGATCTAGCCAACAGATCCTTACTCCCCGGACTGGCTGAAATTGCTCGCCAGCAGGGAGAAATCTGCGATGTTCACGATCCCATCCTGGTTGAAATCGGCGCCGGCGTTGAAGTTCGGGTGGGGCTGACTCAGCCCAAAGCTCGCCGCAAGGATGGAGAAGTCGCTGATGTTGATGATGTTGCTGTCGTTGGCATCACCCTCCAGCAATACCGCCGGCGAGATGTTGTTCCCTCCTGCGTTGAGGACCACCCCGTTGATTCGCCGGGACAGCGTGTGCGTCCCTTTGATCACAATGTCATAGATGCCGGTGGTCAGGTTTGGCACGGTGAACTGTCCGCTGCTGTCCGAGATGAAATCGTCCGCATAAACCGGCATCGGTTCGCCTGTCGGATACAGAGCGAAATGCACCGTCGTGACCCACCGGGCGTTAGGCGCGGCTGGGCGTCCCTGGAGACTCAACTGTACGGACAATTCGGCGTAATCGGTCTCGAACGCGCCCATATCGACCATGCCGCCCAGGATGCGAGGGAACCCCGTCCCACGCTGATCGGTGGTGACACCGACCGGGATAAGGCTGTTGTCTCCGGCGTTTATGGCGATACTGCCGGCTAAGAGGGCATGGGTGAGCGTGGGTCCTCCGTTGCTCGCCAGCAGCGCCAGATTCGGATCGCCGGTCACGTTTGCGGTGTTCGTTCCGTTGACGCACACCAACCCGTCCTCGATGAGTGAGTTCTGCGCGTGAATGATCCCTGCTGAGCGGAAACATCCGCCGCTGTCGGCGAGGATGCTGTTCTTCAAATGCGTTGTCCCACCGGTGTTGGCGACCGCCCCGCCCTGCGCCGCCGCATTCCCGCTGAGCGTGACGTGAGTGAGCGTGACCGAGCCGATTCCGGTGTTGCGCACACCCCCGCCAGACGCGCCGGCGCTGTTGGCGGTGATCGTGCTGTTGACGATCACCAGCACGGAGTCCACGTTGTTGATCGCGCCGCCGTTGTCGCTGGTCGCCGCGTTGTCGCTCAGAGTGCTGCCCGTGATGGCAGTGCTGGCAAGATAGTTGTAGATCGCGCCGCCATCATCCAGCGCGGCGTTGCCGCTGAAGGTGCTGTCGGTGACCGTTACCGTGCCGCCGAGCGCGATCAGACCGCCGCCGTCGCCGTTGTCGCCGCCGCTGACTCCCGTCGCCGTATTCCCCGTCACCGTCACCCGGTTCAGCGCCAGCGTTCCGCCGCTGACAACGGACCCGCCGTTGTCGGCGCGGCCGTTGGTGAGGATCAGGTCGTTGAGCGTCAGACTGGCGCCGCTGACGATGACGAAGTGCCGGAAATCGGGCGCTGCGCCGTCGCGGGTGATCGCCGCGCCGCCGCCGTTGATGGTCAGCATTCCGGTCCCCGGAAGAATCTGCGGCAAACCGGACGCGCCGGGACCAACCGGATCGAGATTGTGGACGGCGTTCAGCGTATAGGCGCTGGGCGTGAGATTGATCACATCGTCGGTGGGACTCAGGTTGGCGCACTCGATGCTGAAGATGAGATCGGTCGAGTCGCCCGCGGGGACGGTATGCGGGAAAGTTGGGCAGGATTCGACCGCGCCGATGTCAACGCTGGGGCTGACGATGCGCGGGAAGAACGCACCGCGCTGGTCGGTGATCACGCCGATAGGCAGCAGCGCGCTGCTGCCTGCATCGATGGCGGGACTGCCGGTCAAGAGGGCGTGAGTCAGCGTCGTGCCGCCGTTGTCAGCCAGGGGGCTAAGCAGCGGGTCGCCGCTCACGTTGCCGACGCTTGCGCCGTTCACGCATGTCGTTCCGCCAAGTTCGAAGAGGCTGTACTGCGCGCTGACCGTACCTGTGGATCGGAAGCAGGATGCGCCGAGCGGAAAGAGCCCGCCGGCGACTATCGTGTTGTTCAGATTCGTTGTGGCATTGAAGGTCGAGAGTCCACCGTTGACAGTGCTGTTGTTGACCGTCAGGACGCCGCTGTCTTCATTGTGGAGATCGCCCGTGATGACGCTGGAATTGCCGCTGATCGTGCTGTTGGTGATGGTCATCACGGCGGAGAACCAGTTGGCGATGCCGCCGCCGTTGGTCGCCGCGTTGTCCGTGATGGTGCTGTTATCCAGGGTCAGCGCGGCAAACAGGAAGTTAGCGATACCGCCGCCGTCAGCCGCCGTATTGTTGCTGAAGGTGCTGTAGGCAATGGCGGCGGTTCCGTTGTTGCGCAGTCCGCCAACTTCGCCGCCATTGCCGTCAACGACCACGCGAGTCAGAGTCAGGGTTCCCAGGTTCCAGATGCCGCCTACAGTATTGCTGGTGAAGTCGCTCGAATTATTGGCGATGGTGCTGTCCTGAATCGTCAGCGTGCCGCTGCTGCGAATGCCCGATCCGCCGTTCGCGTAGCCGTTGCTGATCGTCAGGCTGGTCATCAGCATCGTCGCGCCCACATCGACCGTCATGATGCGGAAGTCCGGCGTGCCGCCCGCCGCGCTGCGAGTGATCGTCGCGCCGCCGCCGTTGATCGTCAGGCTGCCGTTGTTGACGATCGGTGGGAGTCCGCTGCTGCCGGCGTAGGCTGTCGTCAGCGTGTAGGTGCTGTCCGTCAGGTTGATCGTTTCATCGGAAGCGGTGCTGTTGGCGCAGGCGATGGCGTCGAGCAGGCTGTTCGTGTCCGACGCCGGCACGGTGAATGGAAACGTCATGAAACAGGTCTGTTCATAGGCGCCGATATCGACGGATGCGCCGACGATGCGCCGGGCGCCGCGCTGGTCGGTGGTGACGCCGGCGGGAACCAGGGCATTGCTGCCCGCGTTGATGGCGGGGCTGTCCGTCTGAGTGGCAAAGGTGAGCGTAGAACCGCCGTTGTTAGCCAGCGAACCGAGCTTTGGATCGCCCGTCAGATTGTCGGTATTCGTCCCGTTGACGCAGGTCAGCGCGTCCTCGATCAGCGTGTTCTGTGCGTTGACCGTACCGCTGCTGCGCTGGCAGTTCATGAGCGCGCTGTTGGCGATGATCGTATTCTGTAACGTGGTCGTCCCCGAATTATGGTAGATGCCCCCAGCCCGGTTGCCGGCTGTATTGCCGCTGATCGTGCTGTTGATCACCGTGAGCGTCACATAATTCCAGATGGCACCACCGCCCTGTGGGGAATGGTTGCCGCTGAAGGTGCTGTTGATCACGGTGGCGGAACCGGCTGGGTTAACCGTCAATCCGCCGCCCACCCCCGCCGCGCTATTGCCGCTGATCGTGCTGCCGGTGATCGTCAGTGCGCCGCTGGTCAGGATACCGCCGCCAGCCAGGCTCGTCGTGTTGCCGCTGATCGTGCTGTTGGTGACCGTCAGTATGCCCTCGTTCAGGACGCCGCCGCCGTTTCCGGTCGAGTTACCGTTGGTCATTGTCAGCCCGCTCAGCGCGGCGGATGCGCCGGAGGCGACGGCGAAGATGCGAAACTTCGGCGTGCCGATGGCTGAGCTGCGGGTGATCGTGATCAACTCCCCACCGTCGATGCTCAGCGTCCCGTTATTGGCGAGACTGGGCAGCGCGGTGAGCAGGGTGATCGTTCCGCTCACGCTGAAGGTGATCGTGTCGTCGGCGGCGCTGGCGTTCGCGTCGATGATCGCCTGACGCAGCGAGCCGGCGCCGGAATCGGACAGCGTGCTGACAACATAGCCGGCGGCGTGAGCCGGTGTCTGGCTGGGAACCAGCGCCAGGACGGCGGTGAGCAGCAGGATGCAGGTGAAACGCAGCGGAGAGCGGCTCGCTTGTGTCATGATCAACAGTCCCATCACTTAAAAATAGACACTGCCTGAACCCATGATTATCGCGGAAGGACACGGCGCAAGACGGGCAGATGTCGCCGTGATTTCGCCCAAGGATTATCTGGTGCGACGTTGGTATGACAGTTATTATTATAGTGGAGAATCGTATTCCTTCACCAGCATCGGGCACATATTCGCTGCGACTCAGAACGGCTGTAGGGATGCCCTGCTGCGCGTCTGCGCCGAATCCATGATGAAACTACTAATGAAAACAGCCGAGGAACTTCCATGAACTTCGAGTTTGACGGCACGATCTGGTTCTGGCGCGGACCTGCCCCCTGGTACTTCGTGACCATTCCAGAGGAGTACAGCCGCGATCTGAAGGCGATCTCTTCCGCCGTGACCTATGGCTGGGGCGTGATCCCGGTGGTCGTTCAGGTCGGCGGCACGCGCTGGAAAACCTCCTTGTTCCCCAAAGATGACCTGTACATCGTGCCCATCAAAGCAGCCGTTCGAAAAGCCGAGCGGCTGGATGATGGGGATGAAGTGACGGTGTGGCTGGAAGTGAACGTGTTCCCGGATAGGGGCGAATGAGCTGCATTTTGAAAGACTGAGGCGGAGGCGCAGCAGCGCCTCCGCCCATTCTGCTCAACCGGTGATTTCCGAACGTTCGACGATGGTGCAGCCGTCGTAGTTGGCAACGCCTTCCAGCACCAGCCGATCCTGCGCCGCCACGCGCACCGTCACATTCAGCGTCAGGGGCAAGCCATCCACGACATCGGACCACTGCCCCTGGTAGATGCCGGTTTCCACGCGCGTCAGCGTCACCCCAAAGATTTCGAGCCTGCTGCCGTCGCCGGCGACCCGTACTTCGACGGTGAACGACGGTTCGCTGCTCTCGAACACAGAGTATCCCGCCGGGCATTCCACGCTGACTGTGCCCGGATTGTACGTCCACAGCCCTTCGCGCGGCAGCACACGTACGGCAGCCACGATCTCGATGATCGGCGGCGGTTCGACATAGGGGACAAGTTCGCAGTCTTCCCCTGTGACAGTGACCTGATCCTGCGCCACCCAGAGTTCAGCGGCGCTCGTGCGCGAGGACACCGCCTCTTTGTCGAGTTTCCACCACAGCGCGCCATCGTCCGCGCTGGCAGCCGCCTGACCCAGTACGCGGAAGTCGCGGGCGGCGGGCAGGAACAGGATGGCGGTGCGGTTACTCCCGGGTCCTACGCGCACCGATGCAAACTGCTCTTGTTCCGTGCGGACGGTGCAGTTGAGATTCTCGCCGCTCAGCGCCTCGATATGTTCGGCGAGCGAAGCGCCTTCGCCGGCTTCGGGCGGGTTCGTCTCCTCAGCGACGGCGGTCGCTTCCGCAGGAATATCCGTAGGCTGAGCTTCAGGGTTGTCCTGCGCGGACTCGCCTGGCAGCGGCAAGCCCTGGCAGTCGCCGCGCGCGTTGACGACATCCTCGCGCACCCACGTGCCGTCTTCAAGCTGCCACCAGGTGAAGTTATCATCGCTGACCGCCTGAGCCACCGCGCGGGTCACCGTATCGCTGGAAAGCGTCCCCGCCCACTCGAAGCTGGTTCCTGGTCCTGAGCGCCGGTTCACTGACCCGTCGGACGTGATCTCGCAGACGCCCGGCTCAACAATGGGGACTTCATATGCCCAGATATTTCTGCCTTCGCACCGCGCACCGGGACCGCTGGCGATGAGTCCAACGCCAAATGTGCCGCTGCGCTCATCGATAGTAAAATCATCAAGGACCAGTTCGCCATCCATGTAAACGACGAGGCGATCATGAACAGCGAGATAAAGCAGGTGATGAGGCTGGTCCAGATCGACGCGGCGAGCGAATATCGTGCTGTTGTAGTCAGTGCTGCGTTCGCCGTAACGATCAAAGACGAAACCGAAATAATCACTATCAAAACCAACGTCGAGCCACTGAATTGCGGAGTTTTCGGTGGGATGCATCACCACCCGTGACAGCAGCGAGCATTCTTCCACTTCGCGCGAGCTGCTGGTAGTGAAGCTGAGTTCGCCAGCCATGACGATGTTTGCATGAGGTCGACCACTCGCCAGGCTTGTGAAATAGCTCCCCTGACCTTCGAAAAACGCTCTGTCCTCAGAAAAGATGAGTTCGCCTCCCTCAGGGATCATCCGAAGCGATTCGAGTTCCGTGATCGCCTCCTGCCAGCTTCCAGCATGTTGAGTCAGCGACTCTACAGGCGCGGGAAACCCCTCCTGTGACCAGGCGGGATAACTCAGAGCCGCCACGAAGAAGATGCAAAGTACCAATAAAGAGCAGTGCCTACCTCTGTTCATTTTTGCGCGCTCCTTACGCAGGTACAAAGCAGAAGTTGACCGCCAGTCCCCTAATGTTCACCTCCTTTCATAGGGCATTGAGACTCCCCTCAGAATAACAGGAGATATGTCCTATCTACAAGTGACTGGTGTCCTGATTTCAGCACAATTCGTCAGGCATTGCGGCAGGCACGGAAAACGAACAAGCGCGGCGAAGTCCAAAGCTGGAACTTCTGGAGCGGGGACTATCTTCAGATCGATGGCGCGACGAATCCTCTATGAAGCCGCCGTCGTGCCGCGCAAGCGCAGCTCGCCGTCGTCCGTCAGGCGCGCGTTCGCTTCATCGGCAGACTCGCCGGCAGCCAGTTCCAGCTCGGAGCTTCCCGCGCCCCAATCCTCCGAGCGTTCGTCTGCCGATCCGGCGTCGCCGCGCAGCCATTCTGCCGAGAGGATCGTCTTCTGACCCGGCGCGTAGTACAGACGGTAGGGGTCGCGGTTCTTGAAGGTCAGGAATTCTTCCTTCTTGACGCTGAAACGCACCCGCCCCAGTTTCACGTAGTAGATCGTCTTGTTGTTCTTGGCGCGGGTATCGAGGGCAACCCGCCCTTCCACCTCGGCGACCGGGCCCCGAAGATCGCGCGCGACCTGGCTGGCGCTGTACACCGCCGCCATCAGTCCGGCGATGAGGATCAACCCCGTCAGCACGGTCAGGACCAGCCCGACGCTTCCGCCGATAGCGCTGAACAGGAACATGAACAGCGGAGCGGAGACGAGCAGCAGGAGCGCGCCGAAAGCCAGCAGCCGACGGCGGGCGCGCATCCTTGCGATCTGCCGTTCGCTCCAGTCACCCTCCATGTTGGCTGTCAGATCGGCGTCGTCGAAGTCGAGCGCCGCCATCAGCAGGTCTTCATATTTCTTGGGCTTTTCAGCTTCACGTCTCACAGCGCACGCCTCCTGCCGACTCGCTGATAGAGAATACGCAGGATGCCCCGGCGGAGTTGCTGGATGCGCCCTGCTCTGCGCTGGTCCATAGAAACAACAGCGGGGAGAGCGATCTCCCCGCTGTGTGACGACAAGTTCAGCTAAAGCCTCTTCGAAGGCTGGCGTTTAACGCAGGACGGCGTTCGCCGGGACCCACACCATATCCGCCTCGCAGGCGATCCACAGATGGGCAAAGTCGCCGCTGAATTCGCTGATGTACCAGTGCCCCGCCGGGATGTTGAAGTCCGTCTGGGTGGCGAGGTCGGCGGCATAGAACGCCGGAGCGCCCGCCGGCAGCTCATAGACCATCGAACCGGGCGGCAGCGGGTTCGGGCAGCTCGCCGAAGCAGCTCCGGCGATGAAGACATTGCCCGGTCCGCTGATGGTCAGCGTGTAGCTGCCGCCACCCTGACCGAAGGTATCGTCGATCGGCACGGCGTAGTAAGTGGTGTTCGCCGTCAGGGCGAAGCTGATGCTGATCGGGTCGGCGTTGTCGCCGGAGAGGCAGTACGGGAAGGCGGCTGCCGGGTCGAAGCTGGCGTTCATCAGATAAAGCGACAGGTTGCCGCTGGCGACTGCCAGATCGAGCGTGTAGACCCCATCGGCATCGACGGTGAACGGGTAGGCGTGGTAGCCCACCATCGTTGCGCCCTGCGAGGTGCAGTTGGGCGAATTGATGAAGACGACCGGCATCTTCGGCTCGGTGCCGTCAAGCGTGCCGGACACGGATGCCGAACCGGCGAACGCCGTCCAGACGCCCAGCGCCGCCACAAGGATGAGGATGGCGAAAAGGATAAATCTACGATTCATGAGTTTGGCTCCCCACTGAAAACTCCACGCAGAGGATCGAGATACCGCTACGAGATTACAAACCTCATTATAGCGCTTTCGGTCGATGGCGCAACCAGCCAAAGCGAGGATCACACGGGGGGCAACCTCTGATGTGCCGCCCCCCGAAGGCGACGTTAGCCCGAAGCACCGCCCAGCAGGGCAGCATCCTCTTCGCGGGCGAGGCGCTGCCCCTCTTCGATGTTCACCCGCGTCAGCAGGTAGCCGCCGACGATGAAGAAGGCGATCAGGCTGATGATCGCCGGTCGGCTGCTGCCGAACGCCGCTACCGCCAGGGCGAACAGCAGCGGACCCAGGATCGACGAGAAGCGCTCCATGATGCCGTACAGACCGAAGAACTCGCCGCTCTTGGCGGCGGGCGACATGCTGGCGTACAGGCTGCGGCTCAACGCCTGACTGCCGCCCTGCACGATGGCGACCATCCACGCCAGGAACCAGAACTCGACGGTGGAATTGACGAAATAGCCCCAGGTGGCGATCACGGCGTAGACGACCAGCGCCAGCAGGATGGCGCGGCGGGTGTCGAGGGTGTTCGCCAGCCCGGCGAACAGCCGCTGCCCGACCGTGAAGGCGAACAGTGCCCCGACCGCCTGCACCGCCAGGAGCAAGCCGAGGATGATCGGCAGGCTGTTCTTGCGGACGGGTTCCAGCACCCGCGCCTGGGCAATCGCCAGGACCGTCCCGCCGCTCTCGGCGTTCTGTTCGCCGGCATTGATCAGCCGCACGACATGTTCGCCGGGTTCGGCGGCGGTGATCGCGACCGTCGCGCCATAGCGGACGGTGGCGCTGTAGGTGTCGAGCGTGAGCGGCGCGCGCTCGTCTTCCTCGATATAGGGCTGACCATCCAGTTCCAGACGCGCCATGCCGCCGTCGGGGCGGGCGGCGTAGGTCAGCTCGACCGCCTGACCGTTGAAGACGATCTGAACGGCATCCTCCGGCGCGCCGCTCAGGGCATAGACCTTCTGATTTTCCGTGCCGGTCAGGTCGGCGCTGATCGTCTCCTGCGCCCACTCGCCGCTGAACGCCAGCGGCGCGGCGTCCGACTGGTCGGTGACGAGGTAGGTCCCCTGTCCAACCGCTGTCGCCGTCGCTTCATACGGAGGCGGTTCATCGCCGGAGATATCGCCGGGCAGGGCGGCGCGCAGTCCGATTCCGACCAGCGGCAGGGCGAACAGGTTGAAGACGATGAATGCCAGATAGAGCGGGCGGCGCGGCGTCTCCCGGCTGGGCAGGCGTCCAAAGATCAGGCTGAAGGGGATGCCGGCGAACTGCACCAGCAGCAGCGCCAGGATCAGTTCCACCGAGCCGAAACCGAGTTCCGCGCCGTAGATCGTCGCCACGCCGATGATCGTGCCGATGGCATCGTTGTAGATCAGGAAGGCGATCAGGTACTTGAACAGCTCGCGGTAATGGCGCATATCGCGGAAGGTGGCGATCAGCCGCTTGAAGCTCTCGCCGATCACCGTCTGCCCCGGCTGAAGATGTCCGATCGCCGAGGCGGGTTCCGGGACCTGGCGGAAGATCGGAATGCTGAATACCGCCCACCAGACCGCCACGCTCAGAAAGGACAGGCGCGGTCCCCAGGTATCCGGCAGGACGAAGATCATGACCACGTTGATCGCCAGCAGCAAGCCGCCGCCCAGGTAGCCCATCGCGTAGCCGCGCGCCGACACGTTATCGCGGTCTTCCGGCTTGGCGACGTGCGGCAGCAGCGCATCGTAGAAGGTGTACGCCGCCACGAAACCGATTCGCCCCAGCACGAACAGGATCGACGCCAGCACCCAGTCGCCCGTGCCCACCAGGACCAACAGCCCGGTGGCGATCACCCCCGCGCCGGTGAAGAAGGCGAGGAACTTCTTCTTCCCGCGCGACACATCGCTGATCGTCCCCAGGATGGGCGCGAGGATGGCGGTGACGAACAGCGAAATGCTGAGGTTCAGGCTCCAGTAGGCGGTGGCGGTCGCCTCGTTGGGAAGTGTTGCGCCGGCGACCTGGCTGAAATAGACGGGCAGCACGGCGGCGAGGATGGTGGTGGCAAAGGCGCTGTTCGCCCAGTCATAGAGCGTCCAGGCGCGAACGCGGCGCTGATAAGTGGCAGGATCAGGCGCGTTCATGGGAACGCCGGCAGTCGCCATGATAGGATGTTCTCCCCCGGTCAAAGACAGACGCAAAGTTTCGCAAAAGCAAACATTACAAAGGTATCGCCTCTACTTTATCTCATCGTTAAGGGCTGCGCTTCACTGTCTTTTAGAGACTGTTTGCAAACTGCTCACCTCACCCCGTTTCGCTGCGCTCAACCGCCCCTCTCCAATTGGCTATGCATTACCCACAAGTCGGGGAGGGGTTGAAAGTGGGGTAGAATAGGAGATGTTGAGGGAAGAATTATGAGCCAACCATCAAACGCTCTCCTAA
>JABWBO010000205.1 GCA_013360465.1 Anaerolineae bacterium
CCCGCTTTCGTTCGTCTTCGCTCAATTCGATCATGGCTATACTCCTTCTGCTCACGAGTACAACCATTTTCCTAAAATCTATCCGATCTGACCACTAGGAGACTCGGCGAAAATCATGACACGATTGGTAAAATCAATCGTCCAAGCATAGCGTCTCAGGAAGTTGTGCGAAATTAGCCCATCTTGGATGAAGTCATTTGCCCAGTAGGTTTCAGGGGTCATGGCTCCATATTCCCCTAGCACATTTTCCTGTTGCAGTGAGCCTATTCCTAGTACATCAACTGAGAAACTGCCGGATGGGAACGCGCCACCACCGCCCCGGTTCGCCTCATCGAGAACCGTCTCTGGTATAGGAATACCGAGATATTCCAGCGTTTGAATGGGTGCGCTTATTGCCGCTGCGTGAGCAAGCCCCGAATCGACAAAGAAGGTCATGTCCTGTTCCGTGTTCAGCGTCCCTTTGACCATCATCTGATGCACGTCAGCCAGATAAAACGGCACTTCTGTGACAACACTTCCCGCGTTCTGCTGTTGAACGGCGTCCAACGCAGCATCGGTCTTTGGACGCAAGATCAGGCGTCCAGAAGGATAGTCGATGGTCGCAAGGAACTGCTCCAGCACATTGGTCGATACAATCGCCTGAATGGGGTAGCCATATTGAAGACCGTTCGTCGCTTCCGTCACCCCCAAGGTCATGACCGGCACGTTGTGGAGTGTGATATCACCCAGCGTCAGCGAGTCGATCCGGGTTAGCCCGGTGTCAGCCTGAAGCCCTCCACCATACGTTTGGGGCATAGAGGCGCTGATCTCCAACCCCAGTGATGCGGCAAGCGCTGTGTCGAGGATGAAGGCTGCCCCGCCCGTATCGATGATCGCGTTGATTGCTATGCCGTTGACCTCGACCGTGACCACAGGCAGCGGGTCGGTTGCTAGAAAAGGCAGTACCGTTTGTTCGACAGTGCCCCAATTGACCGAATACGGCGAGTCGCTGAACGAACTTAACCATGTCAACCACTCTTCGACGCCGCGCAGGTCAAGCTGACCACCCGCCGCACGAATCTGCTGGATCAGGTTGATCGAGTCCTGAATCTGGGCAAAGCGGTTCGTGTGATAGTAGATGTTGGTAAGCATCATTTGACCGGCGAGCTGGATTTCGATATTCAGCGGATTGTCTGTCATCGCTTGGCGAGTGATCGCCTCCGCCCGATCATAATGACCAAACAGATATTCCAGTTTGACCATCAATTCGGTCGCTGCGAGGGACGTGTTATATACCGGCTCAATCAGGTCATGGGCGGTTTCAAAGTGACCTGATTGATAGTGTAGGGTTGCCAGCGCAACTCGTTGATCGAGATTCTCCGGGGCAGCGTTGAAAGCGGTTTCCGCTTGCGCGATAGCCTCTTGCAGTTGACCGCGATTCATTGTTGTCGTGGTTTGCGCGCTAAGGGTTCTGCTGACCGTGAAGAGAAGAATCACGCCGATTATGCCAAGTGCCACCAACAGCCCGATAGGAAAGAGGTGTTTCACAGCTTGTACCTCCTCAGTGAGGGTAAATGAAGTATCTTTCTGAGGATGACAGGCTTAGGTTTCAGACTGATTTCGAGAAAGTTGCAATTTGATGACAATCAAGCGATGGGAACGGTGAAGTAGAAGGTGCTGCCTTGGTTTTCACCGGGGCTTTCCACCCAGATGCGTCCGTGATGCGCCTCGACCAGATACCGTGCGATAGTCAGCCCAATTCCGCTGCCGCCTCTGCTGCGCGCTCGCGATTTATCCACGCGGAAAAATCGCTGAAAAACCCACTCCCGATTGTCAGGAGCAATGCCGATCCCGGTATCCTGCACGACAAAGCGCAGGGAATCGTTGTGCCGGTCGATCTTTGCCACGACTCGCCCGCCCACCGGAGTGTATTGCAACCCATTGCCGAGGAGATTTATCAACACCTGCTCAATGCGTTCACGATCGACACAGACAGCAGGCAGGTTCGGCGAAATCTCGGTTGTCAGTGAGATCCCTTTGACTTCAAATTGGGGCTGCAAGCGCTCCACGACGGATTCGACAATTGGCGCAGCAAGACACACGGTTGGATTGATCTTCACTGCACCTTCCGCCACAAGCGATAGCTCTTGCAGATCATTCACAAGCCGCTGCAAGCGGTCTGCCTCTCGATGCACCTGATAGAAATGCTCTTTGGTCGGAGCAATTACGCCGTCCTGAAACCCTTCCATATACGCCTTGATGCTGGCGAGTGGAGTTTTCAGCTCATGACTGATGTCAGCGAGAAGCTGCCGCCGTGTCGTTTCGGTGTTCGCCAGTGCTGCTGCCATCTGGTTGAAACTAACAGCCAGTTCGCCTAGTTCATCAGTGCTGTTGACCTCCACCCGACTGGCATAATGCCCCTTGGCGATGTAGCGGCTGACCTTGGCAACGGCGCGCACCGGGCGCACGATTCTCCGGCTGATGAGCAGGCTGATCGCCGCCGCAACAGCACTTGCGATGATCCCGCCAATCACGATGGCACCGATGATCACTTCGATGGCTGGTTCTGTCGGAGGCGCTTCATCCGGCTGAGTAGCAAAGTGCAGTTGAGAGCTGCGCTCCAGATCGAGGGAGAACAACAAGACGAGATTCAGTGAACCTGCTGTGATAACCACTGCCAACAGTCCTGCAAGCGAAATACTGATCAAAGCAACCGCAAGATGCGAAAGCAGCAGTTTAGAACCCAGCTTCATAGCCGTGTCTCCCCAAACTTGTAACCCACCCCGCGAACCGTGAGGATGAAGTGTGGATTGGCAGGGTCAACTTCCAATTTTTGACGAATGCGGCGGATATACACATCGACACTGTGCAGATCGAGAAATGAGTCATATCCCCAGACTTTTTCGATGAGTCGATCCCGGCTGAACACGACCCCCGCCGAGCGCGCCAGCACCGCAAGGATTTTGAACTCTGAGACGGTAAGATCAATCAGGTAATCTCCACGCCAAACTTCAAACCGGTTGGTGTCGATACGGAGATCATTAAACACCAGCATGGCTTCTTCACCGACAGTATCACGATCTCGTCGTAAAATTGCTTTGATACGCGCCACCAATTCGCGCGGGCTAAATGGCTTGGTTACGTAATCGTCCGCACCGATGGTCAGTCCTACAACCCGATCCACTTCCTCTGATCGCGCGGTGAGCAGAAGCACATACACGCCTGATTCGCGGCGCATCTGTTGCAGTACCTCAAAGCCATCAATGCCGGGCAGCATAATGTCGAGCACCACCAACTGAGGATGATAGCGGCGAGAGAGCGCTAGAGCCTGTGAGCCATCTTCAGCCGTATGAACCGTGAATCCATCTGCTTCGAGATAGGCTTTCACCACGTTTCGGATCGATTCTTCATCGTCAACTATCAGAATCTCGGTCATTCTCGGTCAATCCAGACAGAATGTGTAGAAACAATGATACGGGTCGCTTCAATGCCGTTCCCATCTGGCATGAACACCGAATTTAGTTCGCCGTGACCGCTCGGTAATTCGTATCCAGCGCCTCATTGAGCGCCAGCAGCGCGGCGATGCGGCGGGCGATGTGCATGAACTCCCGCGCTTCCTCTGCCTTGAGCGGGCGACCGAGAACGGCAGTTTCGCGGTAGCTCAACCACTTCTTGAGTACCTGATACCCGCCGAGCGTGTACTCCCAAACGGCAATCGGGATGCCTTTCCAGTAGGTTGATGCGTTCAGGTACACGTCGATTAGCCCGTCCGCCCCGACACTGCGACCGCGACCGGGCATGACCGCACGGCCTGCATCGAAATAACCCCAATTCACGTTGATCGTGAAGTCCGGCGCGCCGCCGTTGATCGTCGCCAGCACTCCAATCGAGCGCAGTTCGGGACGCGGATCACCCTGTGTGACACCGGAGACAGAGGTTTCGACATCGAGCAGCGCGGCAACCTGCCGCCCCAGCGCCGCCGATGCTTCGAGCGCCTCCCGTGTTTTGGGTAGCGGAACGCGGGTCCAGTCCTAGAGGCTGTTATGGACTTTGCCCCCTTCTCCCACGCAAGCGGGTAGAAGGGGAGATTTGCGCGGGAGTTTTGTCCCTCTCCCCGTTTACGAGGGATAGCTTGCGCAGCCAGCAGGGTGAGGCGAAATGAAATGCGATGAAGTTCATAACACGCTCTAGTGGTCAGATCGGATAGTATTTAGAGAGTATCCGAGATTAGCTTGGGATAGAGCCGAGCGAGTTTGCTGCGCGCATCGATGGTTGTAAAGCGCCAG
>JABWBO010000073.1 GCA_013360465.1 Anaerolineae bacterium
TGTTTTCATGGGAAATGACTTTCTTGAAATGCGGCTTCGGACCTTCATTTCTACCGAAAGTCATTTCTTCTTTCCACAAAGAGCCAAACGTCAGGGACGCGCATGAGCGCGTCCGAGATGGAGAACGTGTATGCGTCGTCTTCTACCAGGTCTCGTGAGCCTCATCAGCCTTGTCCTGCTCCTCGCCGCCTGCGCCGGCGAGCCAACTCCGACCGCCACGCCGGAGTCGCCCACCGCCGAACCGACCCAGACGCCCATCCTCCAGGGACAGGCGACGCCGCTGCTGCCGACCGGGATCGCCGAGACGCTGGTCCAGGCGCTGCCGGGGACGCTGGTCAATGCCAGCACTGTCGAGACTCCGGGCGCGACCCCGCGCGCCGCCTACACGCTTCGGCTCGTCAGCTACTACCAGCAGGGCGGGATCACCGGCACGCCGCTGAGCATCGTGTTGTATGGCGACGGACGGCTGATCCGCGACGGCGTCGAAAGCCGGGTCGGCGCGGAAGCAATCGAACCGATCGCCGCCATGCTGACGGCGATGGACTTCCTGACCATCGAAGGCATCTTCACCAGCGCGGGGCGCGCCGCCGATCTCTTCCAGTACACCGTCACCGTCGAGACGCAGTACGGCAGCAAGACCCTCAGCACACAGGACGGCATGACGCCCGACCCGCTGCTGGCGCTGTACGCCGCCCTGCGCGCCCTCGGTCAGGAGCCGGCGGCATCCTGACCGCAGCGCCCGCCGCGACCTCATCTCCGACATGCGGCGAGATGAGGTCGTCCCTCTGGCGGCTGCGGTCCTCCATGTCCCTTGCAGAAGACCGCTGCTGTGCGTCACAATCCCCGACATAAGGCGTCCACTCTACGAGCCAGGAGACAACCCATGCGCTCCCTCTTCAACTTCAACGACGGTTGGCTGTACGCGCCGCGTGAGCTTGCCTACAGCGCGCCCGACGACGGCTTCGAAGCGGTCACGCTGCCGCACAGCAACCTCATCCTGCCGCTGCGCAACTTCGACAATCTGGAATATCAGTTCGTCTCGACCTATCGCAAGCGCTTCACCCTGCCCGAAGCGCGCGCCGGGCGGCGGGTCTTCGTCGATTTCGACGGGGCGATGACCGCCAGCACCGTCGTCTGCAACGGCATGACGCTGGGCGACCACGACGGCGGCTATGTGCCCTTCTCCTTCGACCTGACCGATCATCTGCGCGACGGCGAGAACGTACTCCAGGTCCGGCTGGATTCCAGCGAGCGCCCGGACATCCCGCCGAACGGGCATCTGGTCGATTACCTGACCTTCGGCGGCATCTACCGCGACGTGACGCTGCGCTTCGTCGAGCCGACGCACATCGCGCGCCTCTTCGCCCGCCCCCGCGACGTGCTGAGCAAGCCGGCGCTGGCGGTCGATGTCTACCTGGAAGGCGCACTGGAAGATGCGCACAGCGTCAGCGCCGTCCTCAAAGACCCCTCCGGCGTCACCATCGCCGACGCCAGCCTGGACGCGCTGCCTTCGCGCGGCGGCGAGCGCCGCGTCACGCTGGATTTCGGCGCGCTGCCCGACATCGCCCTATGGGATGTGAACGCGCCGGCGCTCTATACCGTCGAGGCGGCGCTCTATGACGGCGCGGCGAAGCGCGATGACGTATCGACGCGCATCGGCTTCCGCGAGGCGGTCTTCAAGAAGGACGGCTTCTATCTGAACGGTCGCCGCCTCAAGCTGATGGGCTTGAACCGCCACCAGACCTATCCCTACATCGGGGCGGCGGCTCCGGCGCGCCTCCAGCGCAAAGATGCCGACATCCTCAAGCAGGAGCTGGGCGTCAACATCGTGCGCACCTCGCATTATCCGCAGTCGCCGCACTTCCTGAACCGCTGCGATGAGATCGGGCTGCTGGTCTTCGAGGAGATCCCCGGCTGGCAGTTCATCGGCGACTCCGACTGGCAGGCGCTGACCATGCGCGACGTGCGCGTGATGATCGAGCGCGACCGCAACCACCCGGCGATCATCCTGTGGGGCGTGCGCATCAACGAATCGTGGGATAACGAAGCGCTCTACACCGCCACCAACGCCCTGGCTCACAAGCTCGACCCCACCCGTCAGACGGGCGGCGTGCGCTACTTCCAGGACAGCCAGTTCCTCGAAGACGTGTTCACCTACAACGACTTTTCCGACACGGTGGTCGATCCGGTCCACCTGCCGCATCTGATCACCGAGTTCTGCGGGCATCGCTTCTCCACCAAGACCAGCGACCAGGAAGAGCGGCAGATCGCCCATGCGCTGTTCCACGCGCGCATCCAGGACAAGCAGATGGGACATCCGACCATCGCCGGAGCCATCGGCTGGTGCTTCTTCGACTACAACACCCACCGCGAATTCGGCAGCGGCGACCGGGTGTGCTATCACGGCGTGACCGACATGTTCCGCCTGCCCAAGTATGCCGCCTACGTCTACGAATCGCAGATCGACCCGGCGGTGCGTCCCGTGCTGCACGCGCTGACCAGCTGGGCGGCGGGCGACCGCAGCGGCGGCGGCTTCGAACCGCTCTACGTCTGCTCCAACTGCGAAGAGGTCGCGCTGTACGTGGGCGACGAGCTGATCCAGCGGGCGTCGCCGGCGCGCGACGAGTTCCCGCACCTGCCGCACGCGCCCTTCAAGTTCAGCCAGTGCGGGCTGCGGCTGGAAGAGGGCTTGATGAATCAGTACGGCGACCTGCGCGTGGTCGGCACGATCGGCGGTCAGGCGGTGATCGAGCAGCGCATCCGCGCCAACGGCATTCCCGGCGCGCTGGTGGTCCAACCGGACGACACGGAGCTGCACGCCGACGGCGCGGACATGACCCGGCTGGTCTTCAAGGTGGTGGACAACTACGGCAACCGGCTGCACTACTACAACGCTATCGTCAGCTTCACGCTGGAGGGACCGGGCGAGCTGGTCGGCGACAATCCCTTCGCGCTGATCGGCGGGCAGGCGGCGCTCTACGTGCGCGCGGGCAGGACGCCGGGGACGCTGACGATTCGGGCGTCGGCGGCGCGTATGGAGCCGGTCGAGGTGACGCTCACGACACGCTGAACGGTGCTATGATGAATTGGGGAGCGAAGCGCTCCCCTCTGCCCAAAAGCTGCGCGGGGTACATCATGATTGATTATCAGTCGGTGGTCGAACTGGCAGATCAACTGCCACTGGCGGAGAAAGCCCGTCTGATTGAGCACCTCAGCGCAGGGCTGCGTCAGAATCTGGAAGTTGAGGCTTTCCGACGTATGGACTGGCATGAGTTTCTTGAGCGAACCGCCGGGAGTCTCGCCGATACTCCTATCGAGCGTCCGCCCCAGCCGCCGCTGGAAGAACGCGAGTCGCTCGAATGAAATATCTCCTGGACACAAACACCTGCGTCCGCTACCTCAATCGACGCTCGCCGGGGGTCATCGCACACTTCCAAGCTGTCAGAGAGAACGATATTGCGGTGTGTTCGGTGGTCAAGGGTGAGTTATATCTGGGCGCTCTGAAGAGTCAGACGCCCGACACAACGATGACGAAACAGCGCGCCTTTGCCGAACGCTTCGCCTCACTGCCCTTCGACGACGATGCCGCCGAACACTATGCGCGAATCCGTGCTGCGCTGGAATTCGCAGGAATGCCAATCGGCGCAAATGACCTTATGATTGCCGCCATCGCGCTGGCTCACAATCTGACCCTGGTGACACACAATATTCGTGAGTTCGGAAGGATCGCCGGGTTGAGGATCGAGGACTGGGAAAGTGACGATAGCAATTGAATCCGGTTGGATGATTCGCGCATCAGCGGCGCGCATGGAGCCGGTCGAGGTGACGCTCACGACGCGCTGAACGGTGCTATGATGAATTGAGGGAGGAAGAGGACTGGAAAACGAGAAAACGAGCATGAATGAGTGCTTGTACTGTAAAGGGCATCTGGAAGCCAGGCTGGTTTCACGGGTGCAGGCGTATCATGGACGCTGGTATCTGATCGAGCATGTCCCGGCGTTGGTGTGCAGCCAGTGCGGTGAGACCTTCTACACGCCGCAGGCGCATGATCTTGTCCTGAGCCTGGTGAGGGAAGCGGCTGCGCCGGTGAGGATCGATCCGCTCACGGTGCTGGATGCTTCTTGATGCGAGGCTCGACGCCGAGTCTACTGAGGGAACCTCATGCTGCCGACGCTTATCTCGCAGGATGCTGATGTTACGCGCGAACAGGCGGTGCGTCTGCTTGAGACCGCTGCCGCCAAAGGTGCTGAGCGCCCTGGAAACGCTCGCGAAGGGTGAGTTCGGATCACGGGGCATCATCACCCGCCAGGAAATGACCGCCCCCGACCCTGTGGTAGAATCGCCCTCGCAAGTCCCGTGATTCTCATACCCTGTCACAAGGATTCAGCCCATGCCACAGCCGAAGATTCAGCCCCGGCTCCCGAAAGGGATGCGCGACTTCCTGCCCGCCGACATGATCAAGCGCGAGTACGTCTTCTCCATTGTGCGCGAGGTCTTCCATCTGTTCGGGTTCGAACCGCTGCAAACCCCGGTGCTGGAACTGCACGAGACGCTGATGGGCAAGTATGGCGAGGACGCCGAAAAGCTGATCTTCAACGCTCAGCACCCCGGCGGCAAGGAAGAACTCGCCCTGCGCTATGACCTGACCGTGCCGCTGGCGCGCGTCGTGGCGCAGTATCAGAATGAGATCAGCCTACCCTTCCGCCGCTACCAGCTATCGCCGGTCTGGCGCGCGGAACGCCCGCAGCGCGGGCGCTACCGCGAGTTCTACCAGTGCGATGCCGATATCGTGGGCGCGGCGGGCATGAACGCCGACGCCGAAATCGTCGCGCTCATCACCACCGTGCTGCGCCGGCTCGGCATCCCGCAGTTCACGGTCAAGATCAACAATCGCAAGCTGCTGACCGCCATCGGCAAGTACGCCGGGGTCGAAGGCGAGGCGCTGGCGAATCTCTACCGCAGCGTCGATAAGTTCGACAAGATCGGCGTGGACGGCGTGCGCGAAGAGCTGATCCAGCGCGGGCTGCCCACCGACGTGACCGAACGGGTCATGACGCTGGTCGCCGCCCAGGTCGCCCCTGCCGACCGGTTGGATTTCGTGGAGGACGTGATGGGCAGCCTGCCGGAGGCGCAGGTCGCCATCCGCGAGCTGCGCGAACTGACCACCCACCTCGACACGATGGGCGTCCCGGCGGAGTACCGCGAGTTCGATCAGACGATGGTGCGCGGGTTGGGCTACTACACCGGACCGATCTTCGAGACGCTGATCAACGAACCGAACCTGGGCAGCGTGACCGGCGGCGGGCGCTACGACGATCTGGTCGGGCTGTTCCGGGGCGAAAGCCTGCCGACCACCGGGACGGCGCTGGGGATCGAGCGCATCATCGACGTGATGGACATCCTCAACCTCTACCCGCCGGGGATCGGCGGCACGGTCGTCGAGGTGTTCGTCGCCGTCTTCGACGAGACGACGCGCGCGGCTTCGACGGCGCTGGCGGCGGAACTGCGCGCCGGCGGGGTGCGCACTGAACTGTACATGCAGGACAAGAACGTCGGCAAGCAGATGGCGTATGCCGACAAGAAGGGCGTGCCGGTCGTGGCGCTGCTCGGCGCCGACGAGATCGCGGCGGGGGTGGTCAAGTTCAAGCGATTGCGCGACGGCGCGGAGATCAGCGCGCCGCGTGCCGAAGCCGCCGCCCAGGCGCGGGCGCTCATCGAGGGATAGCGCACTCCCCGGTCTCAGCGTCATCCATCTGGTCGCCGTTGAGCCATGCTGATCGTGCTATGATGTGGGCGTGAATACATGTCTCACTGTTACACCGGGCAAGGAGGCGCGCCGATGGTGACCCTAGACGAACTGCTTCGGCAAGCGGAGCATCTGCCGGCGGTGGAGAAGTGGAAGCTGGTCAAACATGTACTGCGGTCGCTGGAAGAGGAGCAGATCGTTCAGCCCGCGACGAGTGACTGGCACGAGTTTCTGCGGTCCACGTACGGTTCGCTGAAAGACACCCCTATCCAGCGATGGGATCAGGGTGAATACGAGGAACGCGAGCCGCTCGAATGAAGTACCTGCTTGACACAAATACGTGCATTCGCTATCTCAACGGGCGTTCGCCGGCAGTCTATGACCGACTCAATAAGCTCTCCGAAGACGACATCTGCGTGTGCAGTGTGGTCAAACTCGAACTTCGCTACGGCGCTTTGCGCAGTGACTTCGTTGAAAAGACCCTAGAACAGCAAGAGACATTTCTTAACCGATTTGTCTCTCTGGCTTTTGACGATGTGGCACATGTATATGCCGCTCAAATTCGTGCAGATCTGGCGAAACTGGGGATGCCTATTGGTCCCAATGATCTTCTGATTGCTGCTATTGCTGTGGCTCATGATCTCACGCTGGTGACACATAACACCCGTGAATTCGGGCGGATCGCCGGACTAAAGGTCGAAGACTGGGAAAGCGACGACGGCGTATGAATTCGCCAGAGTGAGCCAAGCGCGAGAGAAAAAGATTGAGGCGAAAGGGCTGAGGACTGCTCAAAACCGTCATGCGCAGTCCTCAACCCCTGGCACACCATTCACCCCTGACCCTCGTTCACGCTTTCGTCTTGATGTACTCCGCCAGCAGCGCCAGTTCCTCGCTGAAGATTTTCCACTGTACGCCGGGCGCGAACAGCCGTTCCAGCAGCCCCATCACCCCCGGACTCGCGGGCTGCTCGGCGCTGATCGTCACGCGGGTGCGCCGCCCGCCATCGAGCGGTTCCAACGTGAAGCGCGACCACTGCCCCGTATTGATCTCCGTCTCCTGAATGACCCGCCCCGGCTGCGGCTCAGTGATCCGCTGGCGGTAGGTCATCGTCCGCCCGTTGACCTTCATCGTCAGCAGGGTTTCCGTCCCCGCGCCCACGCCGCCCTTGAGGATTTTCAGGTCGGCGAAATAGGGCTTCGGCAGGATGGCGGCATGTCCCCCCTGATAATCGCGCAGGATGGCGTAGATCGCCTCCGGCGGTGCGTCGATGACGGCGTCGTACTGCGCTCGAATGATGCTCATGATCGGTTCTCGCTGTTCGTAGTCGGTTGACGATTACAGGATAGGACAGAATCGCGGCGAGGCAGAGTCCGAAAGTCGAATTTCGACCCGCTCATGCTGTGCTTTCGCCGCGCGTCTCGTCGGCATCCGCAGAATCGCCGCTGAGCCGCTGGGCGACGAGCAGGGCGACCAGCGCCAGCGCGATCAGGATCAGTCCCGTCCAGAGGGCGGCGTCGAGGTCGCGCTCGATCACGTTGTAGATGAGCAGCGGCATGGTCTGGGTGCGCCCCTGAAGGCTGCCGGCAAAGAGGATCGTCGCGCCGAACTCGCCGAGCGCCCGCGCCCAGCTCAGGATCAACCCCGCCGCCAGCGCCCGCCGCGACAGCGGCAGGGTGATCGACAGGAACAGCCGCCATCCCCCCGCGCCATCGACCCGCGCCGCTTCTTCGGTCTCGCGCGGGACGCCGCGAAACCCGATCTGCGCCGCGCGCACGTAGAAGGGCGCGGCGACGAACGCCTGCGCCATGACGACGGCGGCGGTCGAAAACGGCAGGGTGATATCCAGCACCTCGAGCGCCGGTCCGAGCAAGCCGCGCCTGCCGAAGGTGATCAGCAGCGCCAAGCCCGCCACCGCCGGCGGCAGGACGATGGGCAGCTCGATCAGCACGTTCAGCAGATGTTTGAAGCGGAACTGCCGGCGGGCGAAGAGGTATGCCAGCGGCGTGCCGAAGAGGATCGTCACGCCGGCAGCGGCGGCGGTGGTGAAGGCGCTCAGCATCAAGGCATCGGCGATAGGCGCGCCCGACACGCCGATGAGCGGCGCATCAGCGAGCGCCCGAAGGAGCAGCGCGGCGATGGGCAGGGTCAGGAAGAGCAGCCCGACCCCACCCAACAGCGTGACGATCCGGCTGAGGGGCGAGACAGAGCGCGCTTTCGGGCGATCCGCCCGTCGAGGTTCAGGCATGTCTGCGAGTCAGGTTTATCCGCCGAGGATCGGCGCGCCGATGCCGATCCCGCCGCCCTCGCCCTCGCCGACAGCCGGCGGCGCGCAGACCGGTTCCGACTCGACCGGCGCGCAGTCGGCTTCCGGCGTCGCCTCAGGGTCCAGGGCGCGAACCGGGATGAAATTCCAGCGCGCCAGCGCCTCCTGTCCGGCATCGGAAAGGACGTAATCGACGAACGCCGCTGCCAGTTCGGGAGTCTCGGAATCGCTGATCGCGGCGATGGGATAGCTGGCGAGGGTGTTCAGCGCATCCGGGATGGTGATGGCGATCACCTCTTCCCGAAGATCAGGGGTGATATCGCTCTGGTAGACGATGCCGGCGTCCGCCTCGCCCAGGGCGACTTTCGCCGCGACCTGCCGGGCGTTGTTCTCTTCCGAGACGATATGGCTCAGGACAGCAGCCCGATAGGCTTCGCCATAAGCAGGATCGGCGGCGAGCCTTTCCAGCAGCGAGTCGGTGTAGTCGCGCACCGGGACGCCCGCAGCCGCCGCGACCAACGCCACGCCGTCGTTCGCCAGATCGTCCAGCGAGGTGATCCCGGCGGGGTTGTCGACGGGGACGATCAGCACCAGCCGGTTGTGGGCGAAGGTCTGCGGTTCCATCGCGATTCGTCCGGCATCGACCGCCGCCTGCATCTGGCGGGCATTGGCGCTGGCGAAGACATCGGCGGGCGCGCCCTCGCTGATCTGCGCCGCCAGTTCGGACGACCCCCCGAAGCTGAACAGCACCTCGACGCCGGGATGGGCAGCAGTGAAGGCGGCGGCGATCTCCTCAAAAGCGTCGGTCAGCGAGGCGGCGGCGAAGACGACCAGCGTGTGCCGTTCCTCGGCATGTCCAGCGAAGACCAGAGCCAGCAGGGCGATACAGCCTGCCAGAGAAGCGAACAGGGCGCGAATCACTCTCATGGATTTCCTCTCCTCATGGCACGATCATAAGCCAGAAGTCGAGGTCGGTCCACCGCGAGACCGCTTACGCTCTGCAGGTTGATGATACAACCGCTGACAGACCCTATGCGCCATTTCTTTCGTGCCGGAAACCGGCGGCTCTGGACGCCAACGGCATTCGGCGTTACGCTCCATGCCGCTGCGCATCATGAAGCGAAAGGCTGCCCCCCCATGCCCTACACCTCGATGTTGGTCGAACGCGATGTCGAGATGACGACGCGCGACGGCGTCGTCCTGCGCGCCGACATCTACCGCCCCAACACGCCGGAGCCGGTCCCGGTGCTGCTGGAACGCATCCCCTACAACAAGCGCTTCGGGGCGTCGAAGCTGCCGTTTGCCCTGCTGGCAGCCGAGCGCGGCTACGCCGTCGTCATCCAGGATACGCGCGGGCGCTGGGCATCGGAAGGCGACGGCGCACCCTTCGTCCACGAGATGCAGGACGGCTGCGACGCCGTCGAGTGGGCGGCGCACCAGCCCTGGGCGAATGGGCGCGTCGGCATGTTCGGCGCATCCTACACCGGCTATACTCAGCTCGCCGCCGCCGTCATGCGTCCGCCGTCGCTGAAGACCCTCATCCCGGCGGTCACGTTTTGCGACCCCTTCGGCACAGCGTTCAAGAACGGCGCGCCTACGCTCGGCACGATGGTCAGCTGGGGGCTAATCGCCCAGGCGCTTCACAGCATCGTCCGCCTGCCGGAAGCCCCAGAGAAGAGCGCGCTGGTCGCCGCCTGGATCGCCGCCTGGGATGGCATGGCGCGCCATACCACGTTCGAAAATCTGCCGCTGAAAGACCTGCCGCTGATCGGGCACGGCGGAGTCGCCGATCACGTTGGCGCGATCCTGGCGCACCCGACCTATGACGCCTACTGGGAGGCGCTGCGCTGCCCTCACGAGGCGCTGACCCTGCCGATCTTCCATATCGGCGGTTGGTACGACATCTTCATCGCCGACACCCTCTCCGACTATGCCCGAATCCGCGCTGCCGGCAACGCGCAGCAAAAGCTGATCGTCGGTCCCTGGACGCATGACAATTTCGAGTCGGTAGCCGGCGAGGTCGATTTCGGCATCCAGAGCAGCGGGTTGATGGTCCTGCCGGAAGAGATGCAGCTGCGCTGGTTCGACCATTGGCTGAAGGGGACGCCGAACGGGGTCATGGATGAGCCGCCGGTTCGCCTGTTCGTCATGGGCGACAATCAGTGGCGCAGCGAGCAGGAGTGGCCCCTCGCCCGCGCGCAGGCTGCCTGCTACTATCTGCACAGCGGCGGGCGCGCCAACACACTGAACGGCGACGGCGCGCTCTCGCCCGAAGCGCCCTCCGACGAAGCGGTCGATACCTTCGTCTACGATCCGCGCAACCCCGTCCCAACGCGGGGCGGCGCGCTCTGCTGCGGCGAGGCGGCGCTGCCCTCCGGCGCATACGATCAGCGCGCCATCGAAGCCCGCCCCGACGTGCTGGTCTATTCAACGCCGCCGCTCGCCCATGACCTGGAAGTGACCGGACCGCTGGAAGTTCACCTGTGGGCGGCGACCAGCGCGCCGGACACCGATTTCACCGCCAAACTGGTGGACGTGGGTCCATGCGGCTTCGCCCGCAACCTGACCGACGGCATCGTCCGCGCCCGCCACCGCCGCTCGCTCGAACGCGCCGAATTCGTCACCCCCGGCGAGGTCTGCGAGTACGTCATCGACCTGGCGGCGACCTGCAACGTCTTCAAAGCCGGGCATCAGATTCGCGTCGAGATCTCCAGCAGCAACTTCCCGCGCTTCGACCGCAACGCTAACAGCGGTCTGCCGCTCGGCGAAGACACGGTGCTGCGCCCGGCGCTGCAAACGATCTGGCATGACGCGGCGCGACCGTCGCACATCGTCCTGCCGGTCATCCCGCGCTGAAGGGGCGGAGGCGCGCCGCTGCTACCGCAAATAGCGGCTGGTCAGCGAGTGGTCGGCGCTCAGGAGCTGTCTCGGCGTCCCTTCGAAGATGACGCGCCCGCCCTTGTGCCCGCCTTCCGGTCCCATGTCGATGATCCAGTCGGCGCTGCGGATCACCTCCAGGTTGTGTTCGATGACGATCACCGTGTTGCCGGCATCGACCAGGCGATTGAGGATCGCCACCAGATGCGCGATATCCGACATATGCAGCCCGGTCGTCGGCTCGTCCAGGACGTAGACGCTGCCCTTCTTGTGCAGCTCGCTGGCGAGCTTGATGCGCTGGCACTCCCCGCCCGAAAGCGTGCTGAGCGGCTGCCCCAGTCCGAGGTAGCCCAGCCCGACATCGCTCATGGCTTGCAGCCGCTTGACGATCTCCTTCACGCTGAAGAAGGCGAGGGCTTCGTCGACGCGCATCGCCAGGACATCGCTGATCGATCTGCCGTCCAGCGTATAGGCGAGGACCTCCTCCTTGAAGCGCTTCCCACCGCAGACCTCGCAGGGGGTCTTCACTTCGTCCAGAAACGCCACGTTGGTGTAGACCACGCCCAGCCCCTGGCAGTTCTCGCACGCCCCCTTGGAGTTAAAGCTGAACAGCGACGGGCTGACCTTGTTGGTGCTGGCGAAGGCTTTGCGAACGTCGTCCATGATCCCGGTGTAGGTCGCCGGGTTGGAGCGGCTGGAGACGCCGACCGGGGTTTGATCGATCACGATGGCGTCGGGGTGCTGGCGCAGAAAGACGTGGTTGATCAGCGAACTCTTCCCCGACCCCGCCACGCCCGTCACCACCGTCAGCACCCCTTTGGGAATAGCGACGGTGACGTTCTGCAGGTTGTTCAGCCGGGCACTGCTGATCGTCAGCGCTCCTTTCGGCGCGCGGAAACTGTCCTTGATGCTCAGCGTCCGCTTCATGTGCCGCCCGGTGATCGTCTCCGAGTCCAGCAGCCCGGCGAAGCTCCCCTCGTAGACGATCTGTCCGCCGCCGCTGCCCGCCAGCGGACCGACATCGACCACGTGATCAGCGGCACGGATCACATCCGGGTCATGTTCGACCACGATCACCGTGTTGCCCTTGTCGCGCAGCTTTTGCAGCAGCGCGTTCATCCGGTGGACATCACGGGGGTGCAAGCCGACGCTCGGCTCATCGAAGATGTACATCACATCCATCAGGCTGCCGCTCAGGTGCTTGACCATCTTCACGCGCTGCGATTCGCCGCCGGAAAGGGTGTCCGTCTCGCGGTTCAGGCTCAGGTATTCCAGCCCGATGTCGATCAAGTGCTGCAGGCGCTCGGTCAGCGTCGCCACCATCGGCGCAGCGACCGGGTCGTCGATCTGCCGGATGACCGCGATCAGCTCGTCCACTTCCATCGCCGCCATCTCGGCGATATTCAGCCCGTCGATCCGGCTGCTCAGCGCCGCCTGGCTCAGCCGTGCGCCGTGACACAGCGGACAGGGAGCCATCGTGATGAACGGGGCGACGGCTTTCTGGGTGCGCTCCGACATGCCGGAGACATCGCGGGTGATGAACTTGCGGGTGAACTTGCTGACCACGCCTTCAAACGTCAGGTTGAACGGTTTGCCGGCGACTTCGGTCTTCACCTTGTACGGTTCGCTGTACAGCAGGAGCCGCATCTCCTCGCCGCTGTAATCCGTCAGCTTCTTGTCGTTGTCGAACAGCCCCGACTGCGTGCAGATACTCCAGTCCCAGCTGCCGACCGCATAATCGCCGAAGAGGATCGCCCCCTCGTTCAGCGACTTCGACGGGTCCAGGAAGCGATCCAGGTCCACGCCGATCTTGCGCCCGACGCCGCTGCATTCGGGGCACATGCCGTTGGGATCGTTGAACGAGAACAGGTTGTAATTGCCGATGTGCGGCTGCCCCACGCGCGAGAACAGCAGCCGAAGTACGGTGTAAATGTCGGTGATCGTACCCAGAGTCGAATGTGCGCCGCCCCCTAACCGTTTCTGATCGACGACCACCGCCATGCTCAGATTTTCAATCGAATCGGCATCCGGCTGGGAATAACGCGGCAGAAAGGTGCGCACGAACATGCTGAAATTCTCATAGAGCAGGCGCTGCGCCTCGGTGGCGAGGGTGTCGAAGACGATGGAGGATTTGCCGGAGCCGGAAACGCCCGTGAAGATGGTGATCTTGCGCTTGGGGATGCGCAGAGAGACATTCTTGAGGTTGTTCTCGCGCGCGCCGCGAATTTCGATGAATTCCTGGGGCATCCATCCCTCCATTTTCGATTCTGGTCGGTGAACCGGGCGATCTCTATCCTGTAGGAACGCTCAAGGACCTCAGCGTATGACGGAGCATGGCGATGAAGACTACAGTCCAGGCTGCCCAGGCGGCAAAGATGAAAACCTGCGCAATGGTCATCAGGAATGGCAGTTCCAGCGCTTGTGAAAGTCTGATTGTGCAGGTGGTATACATGCCCAGGGGAAAGACCATCCCCCAGTATTGCGGATCGTAGCGTAAGGGGAAGCGTTGAATGAGATGCCTCCATATGCCCAGCAGCAGCAGGAGAGGAATCCACCAGGTCGCTGTCGCCCAGAAAAACAACGTGAAGCCCTTGAGGAAGGGCAGTATTTCCGTCAGCAGTGACCAGTACTCGGCATTGAGGATCAGCGACGCCCCAGCCAGAGTCGTGATCGCCACTGCGCCCATGTTGATCCAATAAGGGGGGGTCAGATTTTCTTTGATGAGCGGAAAAAAGGTAAACCGATAGAGGATGAGCGTGATGAGCGGGATATAAAGCATTCCGCCGAGCAGATACAGGCACAGCGCGGCGAACAGCAGGATCGGCTGCTCATCCCCTGCTGCGCCGACAAGCAGCGTCGTCAGCACTGAGACGGACTGCGCAGCGACGACGCTAATCAGCCAGCTGCCGTTCAGCCCAATTTCCAGGGAAGGCTTGACTCGTGCTGTCGTGACAACCGTGAAGAAGGCATAGGTGATGAAGACCCACAGCAGCAGCCCCAGCAGCCATAAACCAGCGGCGATGGTGTATTGATGGGCGATGACGACAAACTGGCTGCCTAATACACAGGTCCCTGCCACTACCGTGAAGAAACCGGCGCTGCGACCATGATTCGTGAGGTCGGCGATCACCTGCTGCGGGTAGCGCCAGATGCGAATCAGCAGCAGCAGCCACAGGACAATATAAGCCGCAATGTTGATGACCAGCAGTCCCCAGGCAGCGGCGGGCACGCCTGTCAGAAATGAGGCAATAGAGACGATGCCGGTCGCCATGACCAGCGCAAAATAGCCCGGAAACAGGTTGGCGACGCCGCTCGCCGGTTTGACCGCCGATTCACTTGCTGAGTTCATACGTGTAGAACAATAAACCGAAATTCAAGCCAAGACAAGCCAAACTCACCAGCGCGGCAGGCAGCAGGATCTGCTCATCGCCCCCCATGAAGGCGTTCATCGATGCAACGAACAGCCACAATTGCAGCACGGTAACCAGCCCCACAAAACACAGGATGGCGGTGACAATCGTCGTCCGCTGCGACCGCGAAAAATGCGATCTTCTCCGTTGAGGACGCCTGATCATACGGTTCTCCGCTCGATATCCGTAGCGAAAATCTTGCCGTCACGTATCTCTAACACCACACGCGCCAAGGGGCGGTTAGGCGGTCCGGCAATCGGGCGTCCGCTTTCCAGATCGAAATAGCCTTCATGGCAGGGGCAGTGAATGACGTTATTTTCCGGTTCGGGTATCACCGGACACAGCAGATGGGTACACTGCTGCTCATAGGCGACAAAGCGGTCGTCAGAGAGGCGCACCAGGATGCGCGATGGGCTTCCTGGCGGATATTCAAAGACATATGTTCCGCCAATTGGGATGTCGTCAATATCGGCGACCTCCAATGTGGGGAGCTGCTCCGCAGAGCGCGACAAGGATTGAAGCACCAGAAAGAACTGACCGGCGGTGAACGCGCCGCTGACCAGGATCAGGAATTTGATGAAATCCCGCCTTGAGATGTAGTCGTACTGAGAAAGATCAATCGGGAAGTCCTGTCTCCACCGTGGTTGATCTTCGCCGCTTCGCCCATCAGGGGTTGCCGGGTTACGTTCAGGATTCGATAAGGTCAGGTCGTCAGTCATGGGTGCTGCTTACTCCGTATACATGTTCGCCAGCAGTGGATCATCGGTCATATCCTGGGCGGGCGGGGCATCGTACATCGCGCGCGCCATCTTGACGAAGTTCAGCGGTTCCTCAAGCGGAACCATCATGTTGACTTTCGTTGTGATGATCTGCCGTCCAAACTGGAATGAATTCACGGGTCGCGAGCGAGGACGCAGCGCCTCGATCTCCTCGCGGGTCCCATAGTACAAAGCCTGGCTGGGGCATACTGAAGCACACATCGGTTTCAGCCCAACGGATGTCCGGTCATAGCACATGTTGCATTTCATCATCATGTTCATGCCGGTGTTCATCTTCGGCACGCCGAAGGGGCACGCCAGCACACAGTTATTGCAGGCGATGCAGCGGGGCTTCAGCGCAGTCTGGACGATGCCATCTTCCGTGCGCTTGATGGCATCGGCAGGGCAGACTTCCGCACAGGTGGGCGAATTGCAGTGCATACACACGACGGGCGCCGTCTGAGTGGATACAGAACGGTCAATAAAGTCGAGCTGTATCAGGGAAATGCCTTTGTGGGTATCGCATTCCGCACAAGCCTGTAAACAAGCCTGGCAGCCGATGCATCGGCTGCTGTCCACGAAGAATTCGTACTCTGCTGGCTTGGGCATGACGATTTTATTCCCCGATATCTTCCCACTGATTGATGATTTGCTCTACATCCACGGCTCGCATTGCGCCCACCGCAGCTTCCCACGCCCCTTCGCAGCATAGACCATCCACGCGGGCATTCTCAAAATGGGCAGATGCAGCGCTGATACAGGCGTCACGGATCAGCCGTGCCAGACGATACGCATTCCTGGGATGCTCTGCAGGCACGCCTGTCGCCGTCATCCGTCCACAGCTCCTGCGGCAGTATCAGTGTCTTCCTTACGAATCCTGACCGCACAGACCTTATATTCCGGGATTTTTGAAATGGGGTCCTGGGCGGAGATGGTGAGCTGATTGACGCTTTGGCGATCTGCCCAGTGATACGGGATGAAGATCGTATCCGGACGGATGGTGCGGACGATGCTCGCCTTCAGGATCACGCTGCCCCGGCGCGATTCCGCAGTGACCCAATCGCCATCGTTGATGCCCATCTTCTCCGCCAGCGACGGATGCATTTCGATGCGTGGTTCGGGATATTGATCGACCAGGGGTCCGATGCGCCGCGTCTGTGAGCCGCTCAAAAAGTGGCTGACAACCCGACCGGTCGTCAGAAACAGCGGATATTCATCATCCGGGTCCTCTGCGGGCGAGGTGTAGACCGCGACGTTAAACCGCGCTTTGCCATCTGGGAAGTAAAACGGACCCGCGCCCCTTGCCACAGGATTCCATGATCCGGGTTCAAACAAACGCGGTGTACCGGGGTGATCGTCTGACGGGCAGGGCCAGAAAATGCCATCCTGCGCTTCGATCTTCTCATAAGTGATCCCGGAATAATCCGCAATCCCCCCCGCCGAGGCACGCCTCAGCTCATCAAAGATTTCGCGCGGTTCCTGGAAGGTGAAACCCCGCTCACGTCCCAACGCCCGAGCGATATCCTGAATGATTCGCCAATCCTCACGGGCATCCCCCGGTGAATCGACCGCTTTGTTGATCTTGATGACCCGCCCTTCAACCTGCGTGACGGTGCCTTCATCCTCTTCGTGAAGTGAGCCAGGCAGCACGATATCGGCATAGCGCGCCGTCTCGTTGAGGAAGAAGTCAATCGCGGTATAGAACTCCAGCTTCTCCAGCTGCGCCCGCACAAACCCGTTATCGGGCAGCGAAACCAGCGGGTTAAAGCAGATGCTCAGCAAGCCTTTGATCTCGCCCCGGTCAATCTTGCGGAAAATCTCGTAAGCATCGACGCCGGGCATGGGCAGGTCATCGGGGTTCATCCCCCAGACTCCGGCGACATGAGCGCGATGCTCCGGGCTTGCCAAGTCGCGCGCGCCGGGCAGTTGATCGCATTTTTGCCCATGTTCACGCCCGCCCTGACCATTTGCCTGCCCGGTGATCGTGGCATAGCCGCACTGCGGGCGACCGATCCGACCAGAAGCCAGCACAATGTTGATGGCGCTCAGCACATTCTGCACCCCGTGGCTGTGATGCTCAATACCCCGCGCGTGCATCAGAAAGCTCTTCGTCGCCGTGCCCCACCATTCGGCAGCCTGCTGGATGGCACGCTCGGCGATGCCGGTTGCCTGTGCCGTTTTCGCGGGTGTCCAGTCCTTCACACTGGCAGCCGCCGCATCAAAACCGGTTGTATGCTGCTCGATGAAGTCGTGATCCAGCCAGTCATTCTCAATCATCAGATGCAGGATGCCGTTGAACAGGAGGACATCTCGCCCTGGCTTGATGGGCATAAATAAATCACAGGTGCGAGCGATAGGCGTGATGCGCGGGTCTACGACGATGATTTTCGCGCCTTGTTCGCGCGCCTGCCACACATAATCGGTAGTGATGGGCGCGCATTCCGCGATATTTGCCCCGCTGATCCAAACGACATCCGTGCCGATAATGTCGCTCCAGGGGTTTGCGGCACGGTCCACGCCGAACGCCTTTTTGTTGCCCGCCCCCGCGCTGACCATACACAGGCGTCCGTTGTAGTCGATGTTGGCGGTTCGCAGGCACATATGGGCGAATTTGCCCATCAGATAGGTTTTCTCGGTGGTCAGGCTGGCGCCGCTCAGCAGCGCAAAGGCGTCGGGTCCATAAGTGGTTTGAATGCGCTCAATTTCCGCGGCAGCCCGTTGAATGGCAGCGCCATAGGCGACTGGTCTGAAGCCGCCGGGAGATGATGAATCCTGCTGCATGGCGTGCAAGAGCCGATCTGGATGGCTGCCCTGCAGATAACGTTTGACGCCTTTTGGACATAATTTGCCTTTGTTGAACGGGAACTCGTACCAGGGTTCAAAGCCGACTACCTGATTATCGTAGACCTTCAGCTGAATCCCGCACTGCTGCCCACAAAAGCAGCAGTGTGTCTTCACGATCTTATCTGGTTCAACACCGGTATCTAAACGCATGCCGCTGGTGTAGGCGAGAGTCGGTCCAAACTGCTCTCGAATTTCGGCTGCGCTCTTGGGTAACCTGCTCATACGTCATCTTTCCATCTGCTCGCTGCTCGTGGCAGCACTTCCGGGTCATGCGTGAAAGTTTTCGGCATCTTCTTTGCCCAGCGGACCTTCACCTACAGCGGGATTGGCATATTTCGGCGTCGCCGGTTTGTATCCGGCTGTCGTGCGGCGGCTGCCGCCCCGATGCTCCCGCCAGACTGCCCCCTGCGCCAGCGTGAACATCGCGCGGCGGCAGGGGGGGCAAATCCATTGATAGTGTTCTACTGGGCTGTCAGGCATCTCGTAGTGATAGCCCAGCGCTTTTTCCGTCTGGATAAGGTCTTCGATATGCAGGCGCGAAGAGAAAGGTGCGCCACAGCGGCGGCAGCACGCCGCCTCACCTTCTTCACCCACGCGTTTATAGTACTTCACCCCGATTTGCGCGGGACGCTGAAAAATGTGGAAGAATTTTCCAAACGGCAGATAGATGAAGGCTCCGATGATCGTTATGGCGTGCAGGATGGCGATGAAGTCGTAGGCGTATCCTCGCAGCCACGAATGACTGACAGTCAGCATGATACCGGTCAGCGCGGTGGAGAACAAAATGATCAGCGGCAGGAAGTCTTCCGCAAAATGCTGCAAGGCTGCCGCCCCCTCTTCGCGCATACGGCGGCGCATTGCCAGCATCGTCCCAGCCATGATCAGGAGCGCCGACCAGACCAGCCCATGAAATATCAGGAACGCGATCAGGGACTCCACATCGAAAGTGAAGGTGGGGAAACCGAAGACATAGGACTGGTACATGTGGAGATCGCCGGGGACAATCTCGAAATGCAGCCAGCCGAACACCAGGGGAAAGGTGATGCCAATACCGATGATGCCGCCCCATAACAACAGGAGGTGGGTGACTCCTCGCAGCCGACTGCGACGAAAGATGAAACGGTGGACAAGGATATTCTCGACAATGAGGGGCGCCCAGTTCAGCAGATTCCTGGGCAGGCGGCGCGGCTGAAGAAACGTTTGCCAGCCGCGCCGCCAATACATCGCCGTCGGCGGGCGCTGCAACCACATGGTATAGCGATAGACGATGCCGAAGGTAGCAAAGAGGGTTGATGCGGTATAGGCGACCAGCGCTGCGTCAAAATGAGCCAGGTTGCGCGATCCCAAGACGATGAGTACAGCCAACCCCAATGTGATCGCCAAACTCCATGCGAGCGCTCGTGTGACCTCTTTGGGCATAAGCTCAGTCTCGTTTACACTGTTCGATCTCTGGCGATGGGTACACTACTGACAAGAGCGTAACATCTAGGACGGATTTCGGCAAGCGCATGTGAAAAAAAACGCAAAGCAAAATCCATGTCGTCCAGGCAGCCTGATCGCCCGTTCAGGTGCGGTAGTAAGCGGAATCGCAGCACGCCTGGCAGAAGACCTGCCCATCGCGAATCAGCTCTCGCTCGTTGATGATCTCTTCACCACAATGGGAACAGATCACGCGGCGGTTCGGCTGGCTGATGATCGCCCGCATTGAGACGGTGAGTTCCACCGGCTGCATACACAGCAGTTCATCATCGGGCATGATTTGGTACGCTTTCAACATCATATGCCAGCGGCTTGGCTCGTGAGGGGCATACTCACCTGCCCGCTCTCGCGTTCTACGATGCGGACAGACGCGGATCGCCGCGTTCGTCCGCGTATCGACAAAGGTGGCAGCGACCTTACCGTAGTCCATCAATCGCAGGGTGCGCCGCCCCAGCCGGCAGCCTGTCGCCACCGAGACACCATCGGCAAAGCAGCCGTCGGTCTCGACGAATGTAAACAATCGCTTCTGTGTTTGGGGTAAATCCAGATGAAAGACCTCAGCTGCCAACCACCCCATCCGAACGCCGAGTATCTGGCGTGGGCAGATATGATTGTGAAGTGGTTTTAGCTGTTCAAGATAGGCTTCGATATTTTTCATATGAACCAGACTGTCTGTTCTGATGGGGTATCAGGCTATCCCGACAGATTCGGGATGACTATACCTCTACTTCCACGATCCCGCAGGACACAGGATCGAATTCCAGCCGGCAGACGCACCGCCCGAGGTGAGGAGGTGAGGGGCGCGTTTGCCGAATTCGTGCCATAATGGCGGGCATGAAGACCCTGCGCCTGATCTTCCCGCTCCTGCTCCTGTTCGCGGCGTGTACCGACGCCGCGCCTCCCACCCTGCCGACTCTGGCGGCGCTGCCCTCGGCGACCCTGGCGGCGGCGACCGCCATCTCAACGGAGCCGGTTCCGCCGGCGGCGACCGCCATACCCACCCAGATCGCCGCCCTGCCGACCGATCTGCCCACCGACGCGCCGACGCAGACGCAC
>JABWBO010000074.1 GCA_013360465.1 Anaerolineae bacterium
TACCGTTGATTTGCGTGATCTGCTCTAGCTTTAGCATCTAAAGAAACTTTCTACCTGGTGGGGTGAACGCTATCAATCCGGTTCGTTTAACTGCTGTTAATTTCTCCATCAGGATCGCACCAGTAATCATTGCCATAATAGAGGACAAAATCTCCACGCTCGCGCCACTCCCGCAATTGTTCACGTAGCTCATCACGCTCAAAATCGTCCAGGGAAATTGGATCAATATCTTCGTACTCGCTCTCGTGAGGTTCGAGGAAAGGGGCAAGATGTACCGGATACTGGGTGATACCAATGAAGTCGGTACCTGGTAGCCAGAACTTTTGAACGGATACCGTTTCCAGAGAAGCAAATCCCAGTGTACGAAGGTGTGCCCGTGTTAATTCAAACTCTTGTTCTCTAGCTTTGATAAATGCATCAGGGCTCTCGTCTTCCCGTTGAACTTTAGGGCGTGTCCAGTCTACAACCTCAGCACCCTGAAGTTCGCCATTAGTTGCAAAACGGGCAATAACGATATAGTCATAGCGCGTAAAACCAATGAGGGGATGCCCTTCTTTGCTCCTGCCAGGATATATACTACGATACGGATGCTCTTGAATCGGAAATAGTTTAGGAGTCGTCATATTGTTTCCTTTGCTACACTCAGTCGGTAAATGACCACATCATCACCCTGTATGCCCACCAGCGTTTGTCCACGCAGCGAATTATCCACCAGGGTTTGCACGCGCAGCGAATAATCCATGAGGGTAAAATCGTGTGGCAGTTGATAACGAGACACTACGCTGTCATTTATGATATCTACGACACGCAGTTCGTAACGTGATTTTCTTTCAACCAGAACAATTAATTGTTCGCTGAGAAAAGTTAACCCCGCGAGTCTGTCCCCTCCACGTATCCAGTACGCTCGATCGTTTTCCTCATCATTATCGATGTCACAAACATTCAAAAGTTCATCATGATCCATGTTATTCATTTGCCAGACCCATACCTCTCTGCCGCCTACGATACCTGCAAAAAGCTGCCCACTCGCTGAAAACGCCGTTTCACTCATAAACGACAGGGCACTATCTGGCGCAATGTACACAGGGAGTTGTTTGATTTGCTTCTCTTGATGATTGAAAAAGAATACCCCTAACAAACCCCGGAAATCGCTGTACACGTGCTGAAGCGCCAGCGTATCGGTAGGCATATGGAGACTCATCTCCGGATTTACCCATGTGATCTCATCATCTCCTTCCGCCACGGGCACAGGTACGGAGTCGATCTCTTCCAGTGTTCCTGCATCCAACAGCGCCAGTTTACCTGCACCGTGTTCATCCCAGAGTGTTACCCACAACCGCTGGCTGTCTGCCGTGAAACAGACCATACTGCCGGGATACTTCCCTGTTGGATACGGATATGTCTTCTCTATCTGTGATCCATCGAGGCGAGTTACCTTCAAAGTACCGTTCTTCAACAGTGCGAATGATCTGCCATCAGGGGAAATAAACCCGGAGAAATCGGGTACTCTGCCGATTTCTTGTCCGGTGAAGGCATCAATCAAATGCCACTCATCGCCGTATGTCATCACCAGCCAGTGCCCATCATCAGAAAGTCCCATAGAGTCTGGTTTCCCTTTAATCTGCGCGACTAATTTTAGAGTGAGCATACAGTAGCTCTTTCTACATCTATACTGGGCTATGAAGCCAGCCAGTGATCAACATACTCTTCAATCCACGAACGGAAATTGATACGGATGCTCGGTTCGACAGGGACAGCACGCTCATGTTCATCGCTCCACTGAGAGGTGAAGGGTTCAGGCGCAACTGTAAAACCATCCCAACGATCATCCCACCAGACGTTACCACGCTCAGGACCGGATACGATCAGGATATAGCGAGTCGTGCAGCCACCGGAACACAGTGGCAGCGCTCCGCGCATCGTTGCTATTTTCTGGCGTGTATGTTCCAGATAATCAGTTTCATCGGTAAAATCATCTTTCCCTGCCCACACTGTCGTAAACGGAAATGGCGCAGAAAACAAATCGTCGGGAACAGGGACATCAGTGAAGTATTCAAGCAGGTCTTCAAACGCTTTGTCGAGCGACAGCAGCAGCGAATATCCATCATTTGGCAGCTTGAAATACCCTGCTGTCAGCAAAAGCCGCCGATAATCCTCTGGCAGGATGCTCTTCCAACGCTTCTCGAAACTCGTTATGATTTCTTCAGCAACTGGATGAAACTCGACTTTATTGTTTTGCCGCAACACATTGAGTTTTTCGATGACTCGATCAAATTCATTTTCCATTGTTTGCACCATCCATGTTGAATAGATCAGACTGCTTCTCCCGGTAAACGATCAGATTTCCAGCTTGATGATTCTAAAACCGCCAGTCAGCACATCGTTCAGGACAATGCAGGCGGGCTGCGTGGATGCCGATGCCAATACCATACCGTCTGGGCTGAGTGCCAATGGTGGGTACTCATCCTTGTCAAATTCCACATAAAAATGTCGAATACGTTTCCGATCTGGATTCCAGATTTGAACGTGAATTACCTCAAATACGTCATCGTCGGCATCGTGTTCGATTTCAGTATCCACACGGATTTTGTCAGGTGCCCACTTGAAAGATTCAAAGAGAGTTGTCAGGTCGTCAAAATCAAAGAGTTGTTCTTCGTCGGTTGTAGAATTCCAGAGAGCAGTGCGATATACACGTTGGTGTTTCTCCCAGTCATACCTGCTGAAATAACCGACAATCTGCTCCTCATGCCAGCGACATTCGAGCACACTTTGTTCAGGGATATTGTGTAGCCAGTTCGATTCCCATTTTGCTATCTGAGAACCTGTAGCTATGTCCCAGATATACTCGGTAGATGTGAAGTCCATGTAGAAGAGTTTACGACCATCGGCGTTCAGGATGGGGTGTATCACCTCATCATGGTCTGGGCTGAACAGAAGCTCCCCGGTTAACACATGATAGAGCCATATTTTTGTCGTGTTCAGAATGTTGTCCAAGTTATATGCCCCCCTCCAGACCAGCACATGATTCGGGTCGGGGGATGCAAACAGCTTGAGCCATTTCCCTTCACCAGGCAGAGGCACACGGAGGATTGGGCGATAGGGCTGTGTTCCCCAGATGTGCAGATCTCCATCAATGGTTGTGAAAAACAGATGACGACTATCTGTGCTAAAGGTCATGGCTTCTACATCTTCATCGAAACGTTTAGGAGTGTTATCCATATCTTTAGGACGATATATCCAAGTACCATGCCCGTTTGTTGAGACGAAAAGTTCGCTCGAATCGGGTGACCAGCAAAGATTTAGAATATCTCGATTAGCCATGAGTGTTACCCTCAGTTTTGTCAGAAACAATGATTTTCGCTACTCGCACCATTGCCCGATACATCACATAACCCGCAACCGCTGCGTCTCCGCCCTCTTTGACCGACCAGCCAAAAGCGCGTGTCAAGGATCCAGTAATTTGCTCGATGTCATCCGCCCCAATCGCCAGCATGACCGCCCATAAAGCCTGACCAATTCCATCACTTTCGACAAGCCGGGAGACAAGCGCCCGTGTTTCCTGATTGGGTGTTTCCAGCCAGCGGCGAACCGCCTCGACGGCATTGTTATGAGCGTTGTGAGGTATAGCCAGAATCTGATCTGATCCGGGAGGGAGTAGTTTTTGGACAAGGGCAAATTCCATTTGGTGAAACTGGTCTACCCGCTTCAAAGCAACACCAATTGCCCAACGACGAAATGCCAGTTGCTGCTGTTCGGTCATGGCGTTCAGGTATATATCGATGTTTTCCCGATCAAGAAAGTCAGAGAATTTATTGTCCATACTCACCGCATTGATCTATCTCCGCGTATAACAAAAAAGTGTACGCAAAGATTCCAGACAACCCACCCGCAAGGGTAAAAACGGACACACAACCTGACAATCGGCGGACTCAACATAGACATTCCTCAGCATAAGGCGGTCTCAATGCCGATGTCACAGCGTGGCTGTGCTTAAACCACTCTTGTGCGATACAACTCACATACGCTGGTGACGCGATGGTGGGTTGAAAATTGGCAGAAGATAGCGTCGGTCGCGCCTTCCTGATGTTTGTCAATTGCTCAAGGAACATATAATTCGCTATGCTGGGTAATTTCCTTGACCAACTGAGTAGCAAATCCCCGCATGTAGTCAACAAGTGGACGGGCGATTTGCCGGGCAATTTCGGTGTTGAGGTTTTCAAAACAGCTTATCTGGAAGCTAACCTGATCCATGATCGTGGCTCCAATACCTGCGCCGCTGGCAAAACGCTGTGTAAAACCCTCAGCAGATAGCCCCCATGTTTCAGCCGGCAGCATGGCTGCATCATACTCAGGTAACATGGCTTTGGATGTAAAAGCTCGTATAAGACCAACTGCACCGAAAATTTCCAGCATATCGGCATCACGGAGTATGGCTAACAAACGTCCCGGATCTCGTTTGACGGAGTCATGCCAGCGGATCGCATGAACAATTTCCGCGACCTCCTCGGAAGTAAACAACTGGTTCTCAGTCAGAAATTTCTCAGTCATCTGAGAACCAACTTCACCGTGATCACTACGTTTCTTGACGTACTTCAAGGCTACATCGTGGAGTAGAGCCGCAGCCTGGACTCTATCGAGGTCGTCATAACTAGTGTGCTGTGCAATATACAAAGCATGATGACGCACCCGGTCAACATGTTTGAAATCGTGTCCAACCTCGCCGCCCTCCATGTGCTGACGCGCAAAGGTTTCAATCTGAGCAATGCGATCTAAATTTTGTCTGTCAGACATCAGGATTTCCCCAAACCGTCATAACTCCTTTACTGAGTATTGTTGACCGGTCTTCGGGCGGTGTACTGGGGGGCGCACCGCTTAATTACCTCAGACATTTCCCCGACGTAGACGGATAGGGGATTGATCCGGCAGGCGTTCAATTTCGCCTTTCGCTTCCAGATCAAGCTGCACAGCTTTGGTATACCAGCGTACCGAACCCGGCTTTGGGAATAGTTCACGCGGCACCTTTTTCTCTTGTAGATACGCATGGACTCTGCCTTCCAACTGTGGGAAATCCATGCTCTCATTGCTGTTCCAGTCGGGTAGGGAAGCCAACATCGCCTCCCGAATCCAGTTGTACTTTTCCGAATTCAGATTTTCCTGATAGTCGGGATGGTTCACATTCTGCGCCTGAATGCTTGGCATTTCACAGCCTCCTCGTCTGATGAACATCTATTCTCATTATAAGGAGTCATGAGCATGCCGGCTTGCGAAATCCTGCTGATTTCAGGCAGTTAATGGAACTGAGCGCGGTATCCCGAAGGGGTGACACCGCAGTAACGTCGAAAAGCGTGAATGAAAGCACTCAGGCTGCTGTAGCCGATGCTAAGGGCGATGTCTGTGATGCTCATCTCGGACAATCCTAGCAGGTGACGCGCCCGGTTCAGGCGCAGGCGCAGCACATATTGATGCACGGTAATGTCGAACGCCGTTTTGAACAGTCGAGCAAAGTGATATTCGGACAGCGCTGCCCGCCGTGCGACTGTCTCTGTTTGGAGGTTTTCGAGATAATGGGCTTCGATATACTGGCGTGCCTGCAAAAGGCAGGGAATAAGGTCGTTGACAGTAGCCGCTTTGTGATGTGCCAGATTGATTAACGTCTGATGGCGCAGCCTCAGCAGGCGCAGAATTTGCCCGACAACCTCCATAAACAACTCTTCTGTCTGCTCGGAGTCATGAAGCGTACCTGTCATGAGACGCAGCAGATGGGAGATAGCATCCCCCTGTGGCAGCGATACAGCGTGGAGTAGATGCGTCATATCAAAGGGGATACTCAGGAATTCTGCCATCTCGGCGATGAATGCTGGACTGAGCATCAGCAGCAAGAGTCGGGCATCACTGTCATCACGTTGTAAATGATCGAGTCTGTATGGCTGATCGAGGGCTGCGTTTGTGAGAAACAGGTAATGGCTACTGTCTATCACCGTATCAGCGCAGGCAACGATAGTTTCTCCCAATGGACAAACAATAAACACATGTCCCAATCGTGGCAGACTCATACGGTGGGGAATATTGCCATACCAGATGGCATTCAAAGGCGACGCCGGAGTATCGACGGCATCTATCGCAGGCAAAGGAGCGGTCAAAATAATCATATCGTGTTCACAGTAAGCATTCATGAGTCAGAGTCGCCTTGTTACACGATGCAGTCCGAGTTACAGGCGATAGAGATGCATCATACCGGAAATGTTCCCCAGCGCCAGTTGCCCGACGGTTGTCTTGTCCAGTTTGCTGATGCGTTTCATAACAACCTATCCTTCCGTGCCGCGCATCTCATCCACCAGCGTCAGCGTCGCAACGTCATAGATGCGGATACTGTGATCTTTCAGCAAAATGGCAATCTGATCTCCCTGCGGGTGAAACGTACCTGCCAGAATTTCCTGTGCTTCCTCGACATCTTGTTTCTGTTCACCTTTGTACAATCGCCATGTCTTCCAACCATGCCCCAACAGAACTACGTCCTCTTTGATTGGGCTAATCAGGACGAACTTTCCACCACCCTGAAACCGACGTATAGGCTTGCCGTTGGTCAGGATCAGGGAAATGGCAGAGGGAGTAGAAACAGCCAGCAGCGGATATGGGTCACAAAATGCCACCAGAGGCGTATAAACGAAGCGATTTACGTCGAATTCGAACTTTTTCTTATACGTTCCTTCCTTATTCCGTTCAAAACACTCACCCCACGCGGCATCGTGTCCTCCAACGTCCATAATAAAGGCAATCGCCAGCAACCGCCCGTCGGGAGACAGCGCCCAGTTATCACAAACCCCATATTCTGACTGACTCATTATTTGCGTTCGAGACGACTCAAGCCTAAGTGCGTCGTGAAAGGTCAGGGTAAGCCGGTTTGCCTCGATCAGGTAGCGCTGATTAGCGGCATAGTCTGCGGGGTTGAGCGTTGATACAGCAATTTGTGTTCCTGTATCACTCTGCCACGCGCTGAATGATTTGCTCACTTTATCATAGGTGAGAAAATTCTGACCCTCGCGGGCAATACCCACCAGCCTGCCGGGACATTCCGCTACAAACTGGTAGTTGTGCCAGACACGAACTGAGTTGTATCCACCATGAAACAGGATGCTGCCATCGCCACTAAATCGCAGGGTATCAGTTGTTTGTCCCATCATCACCTCCCATTTTTATGGCATATTCTTTGGGGTATCAAGTTGCAGTTTGCCTGCCAGTCGCCCCGTTTTCACTTTTCGCATCTCGATGTCACCGCTTTTCAACGCGACGGCGAGTCTTTCACCGTCCGGGTGAAATTCGACCTCAAGCGCTTGCGATGCCAGTTTGATCCGTCGCACAGGACTGTTTGGCTGTTCCATATCCCTCAGGCTCATGCTGCTGTCGAAGCGGGTCTCTGCCAGCAGCATCTCAACAGGGTGAGCGCAAACGACACTGAACCTGGAGGGCAGTTCGGTTATTCGTGTTCGGTTGCCAGTGGTGAGATCATAGATATTCAGGGTTGACCCATATGGACTCATCAACCAGTGATGTTCACGCGAGAAGCAAATGTATGATGGGAAACCGTCTCTACCGCCGTCAAAATGATAGGCTTCTTGCCCATCGTCCAGCCGCACACAGACTCCGCCGTTCCAGTCGAAACCGCCGCCGCTCACATAGTAGATAACGGCAAGCTGCTGGTCATCAGGAGCGATCAGCCAGTTTTCCAGAATGGCATCTTCATGGATTACAGATTGGAGATCAAGCGTCCTTGAAGGTACAAGTCCAAAGACATCGTCCAACCGAATGATATGCCGGTAGCGGTCTGCCATCCCATGAAACCGCTGATGCAGCGGATAGGTATCCGGTGATATGCTGGCGAAGTTCAACGGTTCACACAGCACAGCATCCCACAGAGCAAATTGCAGTTCAGGGATTGGGTCTGTCAGAAAAGTTTGTCGCCCTTCGCCCGAACGGGCTGCAATGTCGCGCTTCACCCAAGTCTGATCCATAAGGCGGGTGATGAAGGTTTTTCCATCGTCGGCAATTCCAAATAACTCCCCGTCAGCTACCCCGCGCAGGCGGGCATTCTCGACATCCCACACGAACACCTGCTGTTGAACCGAATGCAGTAGCGTTGTTCCACCACGAGTAAAAGCCAGCTTCTTCAGCAGCGCGGCGGGACTGGGAAAACGCAGCGCATCAGCGGTCTGTCGCATTCTCGCCTCGTAGTGTCACCAGATAATTTGTGGGATCTGATTTCCTCGAAGTAGTACTCCATTTGAAAGCACACCAGCTTTTGCCCCATATTTTCGTGTTGCTGCCTTCGAGCTGCGCCGCGAGTCTGAATACAATTGCCTGTTGATCTGGGCTTGAAAGTCTTTAGCCATAATTATTTCCCATACTGGCGTTTGGCTGCTTCAACCAATGCCGCTGCCTCAGACGTACCCATCCTCTCCAGTTGATTAATAGTGATTTGCCAGAGGTCAAGATCTGCCTCTGGTGATGGGCTATACTTGGCAAGGACACCCTGTAATAAAATGATTGACCGTGCATCCTTTGTCCTGCCGAGCGTATAAATAGCACTTGCCTTGAATCTATCATCATCGTGTTGTAGGAGTTGAGCGGCATTCTCAATAATTGCGGTGTATGCCTCAGGAGTACCGATCTCAAACAGCGCATCTATGATCGTTCCCCACATATCAAAACCATAGCCGATGTGTGGCAGATAATTTGACAATGCACTTGCCAGTGGCACGACTGTTCGTGGTTCTCTCAGATTACACAGCCATAGGATTGCCTGTTCTTTGAAATTTCCATCGGGATCATTTAAAAAAGGCTGGAGGTGTTCAAAAACACGTGCGACACGGAACTCAGAGAAATGCAGTGCCATCAGTGCTGCCATTCTGAGGCGTGCATCAGGATCATGGAGCAGCACAAGAAGCTGATTGAGATCATTCTGTGAGCCTAAATATCTAATAATTGCTGCCCGTGTATCAGCATCGCCATCCGAAACCACAGCCGCAAGGAGTTGCTGGGTTGTTGGCAGAGGGTTTTGTTCCTCAGCTGCGGCAACCGCTGCTAATGCTTCTGGAGTTCCGAAGGTTTTCAGGGCAAAAATTATTGTTTCCCATATACCCCGATCTGATTCAAACGATGGTGGGTATGATCGTTTGCGTGTTTTGAGCAGCCCAATCAACTCAGGAATGGCGCGGGTATCCCGCTTATTTCTGAGGGGATGAACGGCTGCCTTTACAACCCTGTCATCCGAGTCCCAGAACACTGGAAACAGCGGTTCCAGATTTGAAAGTAAATCGGCTATTTTGCTGACGACCCGCAGACGCACAGATGCGTTCGGGTCTTTGAGCAGTCGCAGGATAGGTTCAATCGCTGCTTCAACTTTCATTTTGACCAATTGATCAATAGCGTAACACTGCGTTTCCGGGTCAGGCGAACTTAAATTGGCAATGTGGCGGTTGATAAGGTCAGGAATCTCGTGTTCTTTCGCGTCCCTGACAACCGTTAATGCCTGCTCAGTCCCAATGTTTTCCAGTGCCTCAATTGCTGTTTTCCAGAGATCCGGTGTCTGATCTGCGGGAGGTTTATGCGTCTGGACAAAGTGGATCAATCGCTCTACAGCACAAGTAGCCTTAAAACTGCGAAATGACCAAAGGGTTTGATGAACAACTTCGGGAGCTTCATCATCCAATCGCGCGAGCAGCGGTTCGCAAATGGGGAAACTCTTATATTTTTGAGCTAACGCTGTAACAGCAGCCTCACGTACCTCAGCATTCGGGTCATTGAGCATACTCAGCAGCGGTTGAAAAGCGCGTTCGTCAGTTTCCCTTCTCTCTAGCCACTTCACTGCCTTTTTGCGAATCTCTGCATCTGTAGACTGCAATTCGGCAAGTCGCTGTTCAAACATCAAAATCCTCCTAACATCATGAAACTTCTGGGTGCCGTTTATCCCACCAATTGATGCCAATCCGCATTGCAAAAATGAACAGAATCACCAACAAACCGGAATAACGATCACCAAACTCAGTGGAGAAATTGAGAAACACAATGAGTACATTTCCCATATGAAACACCATATACACGATGCCATAACGGATGATTCCCGAACGAGTGAACCGGGTGGCACGCGGGTCAAAAAGCGAGATGAATATCCCAAGTGCAAGCCCATATCCACAGCCATCCAGCACACCGAGGGCTGCCCGCCGCGTTGTGTTTATGACGATTTCGTCGGCAGCCATCGGGACAAGCCACCGCAGCATCTCTGCATCAACAACCGCATAATAAAATGCTGTGATCATTGCCGTTAGATACACGGTAAACAAAATTGTGCGCCAGTTGATGTGCCACTGCCTGTGTCTGCCGGTGAACAGATATGCGACTGCGGTAACTACAGCAATAATGAAACTGAACAATCCGCCTAAAATCAGATCGCGTTCGATAGCTGCTGCATTGCCTCCAGCGAGTCCCGTTCGAATTGCGAATCCAAAACAGCCAAAAGACGGCGCAAAGGGAACAAGCAGGATGACTGTACGCAATCGGTAGCCAAAAGGTTCAGTTGTTGTTTTTGCCTGCAAACAGACACCCTCCAGGATTCAGTTTGCTCCTCATCTATTTTAAGAGGAAACCGGTATCAAAGACCTGCTAAAACCACGGATCAAGATACCCAGCTTGCGCCATTGTCCAGCTAAACACGAAAGCGGCTATGGCTACCGCGGTGATGTGAACCCGAATGAGTGTTGACCACCAACATCGCTTCCACATCAGCACCAGCAGTGGCAGCAGGACAACACCGACGAGAACGATCAGCGGCGGCAAAATCAACAGGGACGCTGATGCGCGAGGAATTCCGATGACGAGCTGCGTTGGAGCTGACCGGAACATCGGCAGCAGTACCGATGCCAGCCCAACGACAAACACCAGTGCGGCAATTGCCAACCCTGACAACCCAAAACGCAGAATATAAGCGGCAGTGGGCTGAGGATCGGATCGCTTCAATAAACTCCGAACAATCTGTAAGGGGAGCATGAGTATTTCAACCAGAAATAAGCCCAGAGCAATGACGAAGACTAATCCGAGTGTCGTCGAGGTGGTCAGCGTGGAATACAGTTGATAGTTGGCGGTGGTAATCACCCAGTCTGCTGGCACGAAGAAATCAATGGGTGGCGCGGTCTGCACACATGCCGTATCGATGTCGCTGAATGGATCTCGGATGAAATCGGTGATGATCTGCTGTCCACAAGGGGTGACAGAAACGGTATGCGCCCGATTCGGAAACTCCACCAGCAGGCTGTTTTCCAATGTTTGCGAAGCGATCCTTGCCCACTGCGGCGGCGTTGACGAGTCAAATTCACCCGTCATCAGAAGTACAGGTACGCTGCTGACAACTGCCTCATCTGCTACAGCATCCGCGACGCCTGCTTCCCACACCGGACATACAGCCAGATCGTAATGATACTGAAGCGGAAGCTGTTGGTAATCGATGCCTTCAGGCGAATTGAAGGGATACTCTTCGTGACACTCTACCGACCAGTATTTGCCGTCGGTCACGGCATGGAGGTAGTAGGTCAGATTTTCCAGCAGTGGCGCAAGCAGCGCGTAATTATTGTCGGCAAGCTGCGTAATCAAGAGTGGCAGCAGACGACTGCTTTCTATATCGTACATGGCAATATAGAGAAAACCCGACAAATCATCGCCTGTGATGCTGAGTTGGTATCCGGGAATAGCAACCTCAACTGGATGACCGTTCATCTGCTCCACAGCCTGTTCAAGACGCTGCTCCAGATTTGGATAGGCGCTATCACATTCTTCGTCCATCTCACAGGCTGCAAACAACCGTTCTCGTGCCTGGACATATAGCTGAGGGATGTCGGTGTAGGTATCAATCACAGGTGGATAAACCGAATCGAGCATCAGACTGCGAATTCCATCCGAGTAATCGCGCAGCATAGTCAAAGCGAGGCGGGTGCCATACGAAATGCCGTACAAATTCCACTGTTCTATACCCAGTACGCGGCGCAAATCTTCAAAGTCGGCGGCAGCGGCGGCGCTGTGATACTGCGATAAGTCAATATTTTGTGCCTGAAAACGGTCACGACAGTCACTGGCTGCCGCTGCCAGCAAGTCAAGTTCGTCTTCCGTTACCATCGTCAGAGTTTCAAGCACAGTCGCATCATATTCAGGGCAATCCAGCCACGGCTGCGATAGGCGATTCCCCCGCTGTTCCATCAAAATGAAATCGCGCGCGTCGAGAAATAACCTGCCTAACGATGCGCCGCCTAGCGCGATGCTTCCTCCGGGACCACCTTCAAGGTAAACTACTGGATCAGGAAGCGGGGTATCACTGCTGCTTTTGAGAATCACAACCTGAAGTCGAATTGTTGGGCTGGTTTCATCCAGTCGATTTTCATAGACAATTAGGTGTCCGCATTCGGCGTTATATCCAAACGTGTCAATCGAGCATGTACCCTGCTCAAAGTAGGGCACAGTGGGTTGTGCACTTGAAGTTATAGACGGTGCAAACAGGATAAGCGATAGGAAAAGAAACAAGATAATGTGCCGAAACATCGATCTATCCTTGTGCGTTTATGACTGCTGAAAGCTTTGCTCGTGAAATAACAAACAACGTTGACGCTGGCAGTATTGTTTACCAAAAGACCATTTTAATCTGGAACCGTTGTCTAAGGCTTGCTAAAAACTGCTAAAACCCAGTGAAAATTGTCTTGCTTGTCGTTACCCGTCCAATCCCTAATCAAAACTGTTATTTTGATGAAGCGAATTGTGATATAAGTAACAAATCCCACCAAAGCTTTTTCTTTTCATAAGTTTTCAGTTGCCAGATTAAGGGACGAAAACTGACAGCCTTGTTTCTCAGCAAAATCCGAAATGGTCAAATATACAGTACCAAAAGCGTCACCCGTGTCACCGCTGTCATCAGTTGCAGATCATCGACTCATGAGCAATTTTGGGGGTGGGGGTTGTTTTTCAAAATTGTGGCGAAATGCCTTATCGAATGTGGTGACATGGTGACAGCGATGACACCCCGCATGGAGAGATGTCATCACTGTCACCGGAGTCATCAGATCAAGAATCATGCTTTGATAGCGACTCGATGTTTTTCATGCGCATCTGCGTCACCGCTGTCATCGGTGTCATCACCAAGCATCTGACGTTTTAAGCACCAGACCCACGTCCTGTTTCCCCGTAACCGCTTCTGGATCGTCAAGCGTCCGTCAGTAGTGTTCGGGATCAACCAACCATCTTCACGGAGCTGATCCCCAATCGATTTGGTGGTGAAGTTGAGCGACTGCGTAGGCTTGACTTCCCGTAGCGAGATTTCCGGCAGCAGATAGATGAAGCGCCGATCCTGATAGCCGATAATCGGCGTGCCGGGTTTCACTTCGTCTTCGCTATCAAGATCGACGAGGCGCACGTCACCGCTGGCGAGAAGCTGCCCTAACGTATCGATGAACACCTGCCCGGCACGCTCTTCCTGTACCGCTTTCGCCGTCTGCACGATGCTGTCTTGCCATGCGGGCAGCCCATCGTCTCCGTCACGTTCCTCCAAGAACTGGCGCAGCAGCCGATAGACGGTGATCAGCGTCGCCCAATTCCCAATCACGCGCCCGGTGTTCGCCTGCCTGCCGAGCTGCGCGGTCAGCTTGTCGCGGTAGCCTTTGACGCTCAATTCATACTCGCGTGCAAGGTGACTTTGCAGCGTTCCCGCTTCGACCTGCGCGGCGATCCAGCGGGCAAAATGCGCGGTGAAACCGGGCAGCGCCGAACGATGAGCATCCGCCAGTGCCAACCGCTTGCCACCCGGATCACGCTTCTCCCATGGCGGGATTTCCAGAACCAGCATGCGGGCGAGGATGGAGGCTTCGCCCTCGATGGTCGTTTCGCCGGTAGAGAGCAGCAGCCCGCGACAGGGGCGATCCTGCCGCACCTTCGAGTCTTTGGTCAGCCGACCGCGCCCCATCCCACGCGAATAGGCGTGCAAGAACCGTGTGAAGGTCTTTTCATCCGAGTAGCACGGCTTCCAGTCATCGACCCAGAACAGCGCGTCTGCGAGTGCGTAGCCCAAAACTTCGACGGTGTTGACGGTGTCGCCCCATTGGGCAGGCGGCGTGTCACGAGTGAACTGTCCGTAGAAACTGGTCATCAGCGCGGCGATCTCGCTTTTGCCGCTGCCGGTCGTGCCGACCAGATGCAGCGCCGGACGCATGGCGGCGGGTGGGAAAAATCGCTGCACAAGCGGGAGCAGCGAGAAAGCGGTTAGCGCACTCGCCATGTGCGGCGGAAACACGGCGACCGCCGCGTTGAAGGCGGTGAGGCTGTCTTCCCATGAGGCATCAACCAAGCCATACCCGCTCAGCCGGTTTTCGAGTTCGACTTCGGGCGGTTCGGGCAGCGCGCCTGCTGCGCTGATGCTTGTCCCCGGCGTGAGGAAAGTACGCTTGCCCTCATGCTCCGCCCAACCGAGAAAGCGATAGGTCGTCTTGCGGGGAATCGTCCCCGATAGGCTCTGAATGGCGTGGGGTAAATGGCGGTGCATCGCCGGATACACGGTGAAAATGCCGCTCGCGCGCCCCGTGATGAAGCGCCCAAAACCATTGCTATCACCGAACAATTCCCCAGGGATGTCGAGCGTGGTCGTGTGCATCGGATGCTGCACCTGCGTGCGCATGACGTGTTCTTCCTGCCCGTCATCATCGACGCGCGTGATCCACTCGATGATGCGCCCTGTCCAGTCGGTGACGGGCTGCCGGACTAACCCGCGCTCGGTCATCTTCTCGTAGACGATGCCTGTTTCGGTTTCCAGATAACGCCCGCCAGCCGACAGCGACTCTGTCATTTGGCTGCGATTTGCTTCCCGGCGCGCCTGCTGGTACATCTGATTCAGGTCTTGCACGCGAAAGGTATCCCCGGCGATGGCGCGCAGCTGCTGGCGCGTTTCCGCCCAAGCCAGCGGATCGAGTGTCGCACAGGCTTTTACAGCCTCACGGATTTCGTCTACCATCGGGCGTGTTCCCTGCTCGTCGCGCCGACTGTAGCGATTCACGAGCTGCTCCACCTGATCACGCGGACTCGGAATGGGATCACGCGGCGGACGGCTGTAGGCACTGCGGATCGTTGCCAATGCCTCCTTTTCGCTGCACCCATCAGCAACATAGCGCGCGACAAGCTGCGCTTCCGCGTCAGATTCAGAATAGCCCGCATCGCGGAGTTGGCACGCCGCTTGGAACAGTTCGGTGTTGCGACTGCCCTCCGTCGCGCCTGATACGAGATAGCCCTCGGTGCGCTTGGGTAGCGGGTGCTGCCTGTTCCCGTTGAGCGTGACAACATTCAGGCTGCCGATCCCTTCGACCTGCGGCTGACTTTCCAACCATCCGAAATCACTCATCGGATAGCGGCGATCCGGGTGCAGTTCGACCAGTGTTACCACTACTCCGCCTCTTTCAGGTTTAGTGTTTATGCTTCCAGCGAGTCTCATTACAGATGCAACCGACTTGACATACTGCGGATCGCCGCCGAGCGCGCTGAACAGTCCGCGCAGCATGCCTGCTGCTTGTTTTCGGGCTGCTTCATCTATAAGGGAGGTGGATTCGTTGAGCAACCAGTAGGCGTGCAGTCCGCCGCCGCTGTCGATGATCGCGGAGGGTAACGGGTTGAAAGCGTGCAGTTTCGCCATTGCTCCCGCTCGGCGCGCGGAATCGTCGTCGCAGTCGAGATCGACCCACAGCGCGGGGAGCAGCGCCGCCGCTTCCGCTTTGCCCTGCTTCTGTGAACGCAAGCACGGCGCGAAATACAACCCGTAGCCGCTCTCGCGGTTCAAGGCTGTTGCGCGATTGAGGGCGTTGGTCAGCGTGTGCTTGTCCCCGACTTTGCTCCAAAATGAGCGAGCATCCCCGGTCGTCGGGTGGATGCAGCGCAGTTCAAAGTACAGGTCATCCGGCGCGCTACTGTACAAGGCGCGGAGAAAATCACGCCACTCCGGTTGGTTGCCGGAGGCGTCAGTTTGTGCAATACTCATGTTCATTCCTTCGGATATCACACAGGGGTTTGAAGCGCACTCGTTTGGCGACCAGAGCGCTCCATTCCCTTGTGTGCATGTCGGCTAAAAGTCGATATTGATGTCCAAGTCTGGTTCCCACTCTGGCGGCGAGAAATCCAACCGCCGCACGTCAGCAAAGAAGACTTCCCGCTCCGCGCCGCTCATTTCGGTGATACCGTCGGCAAGCTGGCGCAGCGCCGCGAAATCGCCGCTGATCTCGTTGTGCAAGAGTCTTGCCAATAGTTCCGCTTCGTCGTGCCTCAATCCGCTGATCAACGGGCGAAACTCCATGTCACCATCCGCAACGGTCCAGTAGTAACCCGCCGCACTCGACTGCTCGTCGGTGCGCCGTGCGCCTACCCAGAAATTGATCGTCCCGTCGTCCATCTCAACCGCACCGTGAGCAGGCTGCTCAGTGATTGCTAACTGCATGGCGCGGGCAGCTTCGAGATCGTCGTAACGTCGCTCCCAATCAGAACCGACATAGCGATCCATCTGATCAGCGACCTGCTGCTCGGTCAGATTGTGCAGCATGGCGATATGATCAACCTGCTTGTTCCGGTTGAAATACAGCGGCACGCGCTCGCCTAAGCCGTCGTCGTAGTACGTGCCGGGCAGCACGACATGGGTGTGCGGATCATGCCGACCCGGTGACTGCGGATCATCGGTCTGGCGATGATGCGTAACAAATGAGTATTCGAGTCCGCCGTCGATGCCGCGCTGCTCGAAGAACGCCTCGGTCGTTTGCACCGTCAGTTCGCGGACAAACTGCTCCCGGCGTTCGGGCGCGACCATGGCGATCAGGTCGGGATTGACGTTGTAGACGAGGCTGAACAGCAGCACATGCTGGCTCTGCAATGCTTCGCAGCGCGCCGCAATCTCCGTAACCAACCCGCCCATGCCGTGATCCTCCCAACGCTCCCGTCCGGCGGCGTAGTGTGCCCCTTCGTCGCGACTCTCGCGGTAGGTCAGATAACGCAGCAGTCCTTTGGCGCGCTTCGCCTCGTTCGCGGTCGGCTTTTTGTACTGCACGTTGGCGACGCACATCTGCTTGCGATCCATCCGTTAGCCTCTCGTCCGGCGGCGGGTCACGCTCTCAACAAATGCCGCAAACTGCACCCGCAGGTCTTCGACCTTCGCGTCGAGCGCATCGATCTTGCCTTCGAGGTCTTTGGCAATGGCCTTGCGTGACCCGACCAGATCGGGCTGGTGCTGAAGGTAGAACCCGACCGCCTCGCGCACGAGCGCGGCGCGATTGGTCATCTCCCCTTTCCGATTTCGGGTTCGGTTGAGTTCGTCCAGCTTGCTCGCCTGATCGGGTGTAAACCCGACCGTGAAGCGGATTTTGTTCTTGTCTCTGTTCTTCATGCACGCTCCTTCAAGTCGTGTGCAATACGACAGCGCAGACTGCCAACCGGGTAGAATCGGAAATACAGGCGCGTCATTCGTTCGGGTGCGCTGCTGCCCATCTGCGCCCGGATCGCGCCGCTGTTCTTCATCTGCTGGACTTCGACCGCTAGCCTACCGAAGTCGCGGATCACCACGTCGTTGGACTGCGTTAGCGCCCCGCTCCACACCTCGACGAGTACCTCCAACACTTCTGCAATCTGCTGCTGCGTCAGGTCGGGAAAGCGCCGTGCGACCTGCTTGATCACCTCTCGATGGTTCATCGTTTCTCCTGTTTCGGTTCGCAAACGAACCGGTGCGTTTTGCCCCGCGAAATTGGCGTGGGGTGGTGCGAGTAGACGGTATGTGTACCGTCTACTCGTTCGGCGGGTGCTCTGCACCGCCGAACCGGTGCTGCCGCCGCGAGGCGCTGCACCGAAGCCCTGCGGCGATTGAGCAGCCAGCGTTTTAGCTGGCTGTGTTCCGGGAGAGGCACAGGGGTCGCGTCCAAACATTGGACGACGACAAGCGAGCGCGCCCCCGCCTCGAACCGGAACGCCGACGCCGCCCAGCGGACAAGCCCCGCACTGCGGACGGCGTCGGACAGCTTTTGCTGCTGCATGGCGAACGATCTCACCATCCAACTTTCCCCATCTTTGCCTTCCGTCGCGCCAGCGCATCGTTAGAAAGATTGTCTTTGGACAGCGCTGCGCTCGATTCAGGCTGCATTGGAGGTGGCGTATAGATACTGATTCGACCGAGCAGCCCTTCCAGATAGGCGGGCATGTCGTTCAACGCCCCGCGTATCCACGCCGTGTCGTCTAGGACTTGCAGCACGACGTTTCCATCGACGGACACTTTCGGACGACGTGCCTCATATAAAGACAGTCCCCTCACGTACCCACGCAGCAGTTCACGGATCACTTCGCTGCGCTCGCCATCCTGCATTCCCTCCCACCACTCCAAAATATCGCGGTCGGTGTCGAAGAAGGCTTTGAACGCGATCAGCTTGTGTTCTCGCTTGGGTGGTCGCTTCCTACTCATGCTCTCTCGTTTTCCGGTTTTACCGCCGTCAAACTGCTGGTCTAACGGGTAAAACCCGCTCATCGTGCCGTCTCCGCGAACCGGGCATAGTTCAAGTAGCCCTGTGCGTTGGCGATCTGCGCCTGCTTGACGAGCTGCGTCTGCGGATAGGCGGACATCACCTCACGTAGCACCAACTCCGCTCCACCGCCCGACAGATAGACCACATCGACCGTAGTCCCGGCTTTCCACTTCTCACTGAGCAGGTTCAACGTAGCGCTCCGCAGCGGTGCGAGTGCTTCCTCGACCTCGGCACTGTAATCGACCAAATCGCCGCTTGCACGGAAACGTCCCGTCCGCAGCACGTCTTCGACGATCTTGTAGGGCATCTTCTGGCGGTAGTCCCGTTCGAGTGATTCCGCGATGCGCTCCTGCGCGGTGAACACGCCGCTCTCCACGCTTCCACTCTCGGAGTCGATGTACTCGCCGTCGTCATCCAGTGCGACATCCACCGTGTATGTGCCGACATCACATACGCCCGTGCGCATGAAGGTATGCGCGGGATTGAGATCACCCGCCGGGGTAAGCGTGCGCGAATAAATCGTCCCATACGGCTGCGGCATGACCATGACCTCGGTGACATTGGCAATCACCTCCGCCGAGTCCGTCTGGACAAGATGCGTTCCTAACAGCGACTTCTTGAGTTCGGCGGCATCGCGCATGTGATCACACGGCAAACCCGTAGCAATTCGGATATGAACAGCATCGCGGTTCTGCGCCCCGTTGAACAATTTCCCGATGGCGACCTTTGCCAGCCGCAGTCGGAAGGCATTGCCCATCGTCGCTTCGTTGGCAGTGCGTCCCCGTAAGCGGAGCAGTTCACCAGGTGGAAGCTGCGCCAGTGCCAGATCGCCCACGAACCACATGCCTTCGTCGTCGCTGATTTGATCGCCGGGATGCCGCTGCGCGATCTCCGCCTGCTGGAACTTGATCTCACGGGCGTGCCCCGCGACCGATGGAAAGGTGATGACCGCTTCGCTGGTCACGGCTTTGACGACGCCATAGCCGATGTCCAGCCCGATAGTAGTCACGCCGCTCGGCGCGATCGGAACGAGGGTGTTTCGCCGCTTACTCATCTTGATCTCCTGAATCGACAACAACCGATGTCCCTGACAAACGCTCGTCGGACTCGGCTGTAGAACCAACTGGGTTAGGGGTGATGCTGGCAACTTGTCGCAGACAGCGGGCAAGGTAGCGTGAACGATCATTGTGTCCGCGTCCATTCTCAGCAAGCTGGATGTATTCCAGTGCCAAATCGAGCGTCAGCCGAAGCTGGTCTGTCAGCGGGAGCGTGTCCAGCGTTGCGAGATCGGTCGGCGGTGGGTGCAGCCACTTGACCTCTGCAAACGCCCACAGCAGCACATCCCGGTCACGGGATGCACCATACGGCATGTGCAGCTCCACGTCTCCCGCTTCGGTACTAACCGTGTGCAAAATCAAGCCGAGCGGGAGCAGTGCGGAAGGCTGCTGCCATCGTCTGACGTGCCAGCCCACTTGGTCGGGGAGCGCCTCAACTACGTAAATCGACGATTTCTCCTGTTTCATTGGGTACCTCCCGAACGCGAAGAAGCCGACTCCCCGTCATCGGGATCGGCTTCAGGACGAACAAATTTGGGGAGAGAACGGTTCTCAAACGCGCGCGCGACGTCGCTCAGATTAAACGGACGTAAGTCTTGTCGAGTTACTGCTCCATCAACAGATGAGCGTCTTTTTGGAGGGGAAGGCGCGGTTGATCTTCGAGAACTGCCCGATCCGCGTGATCTTCAG
>JABWBO010000206.1 GCA_013360465.1 Anaerolineae bacterium
AAAGCAGAATGAACGGTCATTCCTTTCAACAGCTTAACGCCGAGGCGGGCTGACGGAAACCGACGAATGTCAGGCGTTCGCCCGCCGGTGATCATGCCGAGAAAATGTCTGTCGGGTTAATAGGCTGCCGGATAGCCCCTCAGGCTTCGATTTCCGCCAGCACCTGCGCCCGCGCCACCACCTGCCCGACTTCGACGTGCAGCGAGCGCACCGTGCCCGAAAGCGGCGCCCGCAGCTCGTTCTGCATCTTCATCGCCTCCAGGATCAGCAGCGGCTGACCGACCTCCACCGGCTGACCGACGGCGACGGCGATGCTGGCGATCAAGCCGGGGATCGGCGCTTTGACCCGACCGTCGCCGGTCGCCGGTCGGGTGGTGATCGCCTCCAGATCGCGCAGTTCGACCGGGTGCAGCCCACGCTGAGTGCTGATCCAGCGCAGGTCGCGGTCGGAATCGATCCGGTAGGGACGCCCATCGACCGTCAGAAAGTCGAGCGCCTGCGCGCCGTCGAGCCTGTCCACCGTGACCTGTACCGGCTGCCCGTCCACCAGGACCGTGAAGGCGGTCACATCCGCCTGGAGCGGCGGCACTTCGACGGTATAGCTGCGTCCTTCAAGGGTGACGCTGAGTTTCGCCATCATTCAACCTTCCACGTGGTCGCGATCACTGAGGCAGCCGCCGGCTGCTGCGATGCCAGCCGCTCTGCAGACGATCCGGGACGACTGCCCCTGCCGGCTGACCGCGCCCGGCGTAGAGCAGCGCCGCCGCCACCGCCACCGCCTGCAAATAGGCGTCGTCTTCCGGGATGTCGGCGTGGTGGCGATAGCCGGTCTCGATGCTGTACCTGCCGACGGCGAAGGCTTCATCGCGCAGCAGCGATTGCAGGAACGGGATGTTCGTCGGAACGCCGGTGAGCGTCAGGTCTTCCAGCGCCCGGCCCAGACGCGCCACCGCCTGTTCGCGGCTGCCGCCCCAGGCGGTCAGTTTGGCGACCAGCGAGGCATAGGTCCCCGGCACGTTGCAGCCCGACTGCACGTAGGTATCCACCCGCAGCCCTGCCCCGACGGGCAGCCGCACCTCCTGAAGCTGACCGGGGCTGGAACGCATGCGGTTCAGCGGGTCCTGGGCGTGGATGCGGCACATGACGGCGTGCCCCCTGAAGCGCACCTCCGCCTGCCGGAGCGACAGGGGGTCTCCGGCGGCGATGCGAATCTGTTCGCGCACCAGGTCCACGCCGGTGATCATCTCGGTCAGGGCGTGCTCGGTCTGGATGCGCGCCTTGACCTCGGTGAAATAGAAGCGTCCGGCGTCATCGATCAGGAATTCCAGCGTCGCCGCGTTTTCCAGCCCCAGCAGGCGCGCCAGCGCCAATGCCGAGTCCAGCAGTTCGGCGCGCCCTTCCGGCGAAAGACAGGGGGCGGGCGCTTCCTCGATCAGCTTGCCGTTGTTGTGCTGAAGCGATCCTTCGCGGTCGCCCAGATGGATCAGATTCCCGTGCCGGTCGGCAAGGATTTGCACGCCGACCTGGTTCGCCGGCAGGATGGCTTTCTCCAGATAGATCGCCTCTTTGCCGAAGACGGCGCGGCTTTCCGCCAGGGCGGAGCGCACCGCCTCGCGCAGCCGCTCCGGGTCGCGCGCCAGCCGTTCGCCCGGTCCGCGCCCGCCGTAGCACGACTTGACCACCACCGGATAGCCGAGCTGCGCGGCGCTTTCGGCGATGCTTTCGGCGTCCTCGTCGAACGCCGGACGCAGCGACTCGACGGTGCGAAAACCGTTCGCCCGGACGAACGCCAGCGTCTCCACCTTATCATGCACCCGGTCGAGCAGGTCCGCCGAGGGACCGATGAAGGCGATCCCCGCCGCCGTGCAGACGCGGATGAAGTCGGACTCCTCCGCCAGGAAACCGTAGCCCGGATGGATGGCGTCCGCGCCGCACGCCTGCGCCGCCGCCAGGATCGCCGCCGGGTCGGAAAAACTGCCGCTGAACGGGATCGCCTCGTCGGCATAGGCGACGTGCAGCGAGCGCGCCTCCTGCGGGGCATAGAGCGCCGCCGTCGCGATCCCCATTTCGCGGCAGGTCTGGATCACCCGGACGGCGATTTCGCCGCGATTGGCGATCAACATTTTCTTGAACATGCTGCATCCTCCCTGCGGCGGCTACACGGGCGAAATGCCGTGCTTCTTCGGGACGTGGGTCTCGCGCTTGGAGAGCGTGAGTTCCAGGGCGCGAATCAGCACGCGGCGGGTATCGCGCGGCTCGATCACCTCGTCGATCAGCCCGCGCGAGGCGGCGACGTACGGGTTGTTGAACTTGCGCTCGTAGTCTTCCACCAGTTCCTTGCGGCGCGCTGCCGGGTCTTCCGCCGCCTTCAGGTCGCCCCGGAAGAGGATGTTGACCGCCCCTTCCGCGCCCATGACGGCGATCTCGGCGTTGGGCCAGGCGAAGAGCAGATCGCCGCGCAGCCCCTTGCTGCTCATCACGCAGTACGCGCCGCCATAGCTCTTGCGCAGGATCACCATCAGCTTGGGCACGGTCGCCTCGCTGTAGGCGTAGATCATGCGCGCGCCGTTGCGGATGATGCCGCCATATTCCTGGTCTTTGCCCGGTAGGAAGCCCGGCACATCCTGGAGGGTGATGATCGGGATGTTGTAGGCGTCGCAGATGCGGATAAAGTGCGAGGCTTTGATCGAGGCGTGGATGTCGATGCAGCCTGCCAGGACCATCGGCTGGTTGGCGACGATGCCGACGACGTAGCCGTTGAGCCGGGCGAAACCGACCACCATGTTTTCCGCCCACAGCTGATGCACTTCCAGGAAGCGCCCTTCATCAACGATGCTGCCGATGACCGTGCGCACGTCATAGGGCTTGTACGGCTCGGTCGGGACCAGCTGCTCCAGCTCTGGGCAGCGCCGGTCGGCATCGTCGCGCGGCGGGACGTAAGGCGGATCGTCCTGGTTGTTCGACGGCAGATAGCTGAGCAGGGCGCGCACCTGGTTCAAACATTCGCGGTCGTCGGTCGAAAGGAAGTGACAGACGCCGCTCGCCTGGCTGTGTACCCGCCCGCCGCCCAGGTCTTCCAGGCTGATGTCCTCCTGCATGACCGCCTTGACCACATCAGGACCGGTGATGAACATGTAGCTGTTCTCGGTCATGAAGACGAAGTCGGTCAGCGCCGGCGAATAGACCGCGCCGCCCGCGCACGGTCCCATGATGACCGAAATCTGCGGGATGACGCCGGACGCTTCGCAGTTGGCGTCGAAAATGCGGGCATAACCGCCCAGGCTGTCCACCCCTTCCTGAATGCGCGCGCCGCCAGAATCGTTCAGGGCGATGAACGGACAGCCATATTCCAGCGCCATGCGCATCGCCTTGACGATCTTATTGGCGTGCATCTCGCCGAGCGACCCGCCCATGACGTTGGCATCCTGCGCCGCGACCACGGCGTGGCGGTTGTTGATCAGCCCGTAGCCGGTGACGACGCCGTCACCCAGGCGCGACCCCTTGCCGCCCAGATACGAGTCGTAGCGCGGCAGCACCAGCGAGTCGATCTCTTCGAACGTGCCGGGATCGAACAGCGCCTCGATCCGCTCGCGCGCCGTCAGGCGGCGCTTCTTGTGCTGAGTTTCGACCTCTTTTTCCGTGCCCCGCGCCGTCTCTTTGCGCTGGCGAAGGTCTTCCAGGTAATCGCGAAACGTCCTGACCATTGTCGGGTTCGTCCTTTATGTCGGTGCGACTGCCCGGTCGGCAGCCAGCGTGAGTACAAAGTCATCGAGCCTGCGCCACCAGCCGAGCAGCGCCGGAGCCGCTCCGCTCCCTGGAATCGGGATGGATTCCTCCAGCGCAATCGTGAAGCGCGTCCAGGCGTCGGCGGTCGGAACTGCTCCCAGGCAGGCGACCGTCCGCGTATCCACCGTCAGCCCCAGACCGAGCGCCTTCAGCGCGGCTTCCTTGCCGCACCAGATGGCGGTGGTCATCAGATCACGGTGCGCCGCGTCGGCTGCCGCCGTCAGAGCGCGCTCGGCGGTGGTGAAGTAATCGGCGGCGAATCCCGGCGCGCGCGGGACGATGCGCTCCAGGTCCGCGCCGAGCATCGCCTGCTCGCCCAGCGCGCAGAAGGCGCGCCCGGCGCTGTGGCTG
>JABWBO010000075.1 GCA_013360465.1 Anaerolineae bacterium
CTCGACTACCAAACCCCCGCATCCGTCTATTTCAAGAAAGGAGAGCGACCCACTGATAAAAACGTCATTTTGCTGTCTTGACAATGGGGTACACCTTACTCCCACCAGACGGTTTTGCTTACGATTCTAGCAGGTATGTTTTTCACCCAACTGCTGCACGCTATCTGGGATTGAAGAATGCCTCCCACAGAACAGGTCAGGGCTAAGTAGGGCAAATGGAGATCAACCCCATGCAACCGAGAATGACACAGTTCCCCTTTGGCGATCCTGATGGTTCAAAGCTGAATTTTGACCAAATCTTGGATGTATTTGTGGAATTTGACGCCGCCAAATTTGGCGCCGGAGTAGCGCTTAGGCCCAATGATCTCTCAACCCGTGTTATTGTGGGCGCAAAGGGCAGTGGAAAAACTGTATACCTTCGAAGAATGGCTGATACTGCAACCAGAAACGAAGCGGTACATACCACCGATTGGGAAATTGAAAGCCCAACTACGGCGAATGTACTCACATTTTGTGACAGGTTTCATGCGAGCCTTGTTGTCGAGATGTGGATGGAGCTTTGGTATTGCGCAATTGTAAGCAGTCTAGCAACACATGTGCTGTTTGACAACAAACTGCGTTCAAGGCTGGAAGGAACGGCAATTGACGGTATCTCCGGGTTGGTGGTCGAGTTCTTACCATTTCAGACACCTGTGTCACCTTATGATCTGGCAAAGCACTTTATCGTCAATCATCACTCCGATATCGCTTTCAGGCGTTTCTTCAATCATCCTCGCTGGCCGCAATTGGAGTATTGGCTCGGACAGCAAATCTCCACCCTACCGCCGGTTTACTTTTTCCTGGATTCCGTTGATGAACGCTATGAGAACGCGCCCATACAATGGATGCAAGCGCAGCTTGGTTTGTTCTATAGAGTCATGCAGCTTGTTAGAGACGCTCGCCTAGGGGGGCGTCTACACGTCGTTATCACGATAAGAGATCAGGTGATGGCTGCGGTGTTCAGAGGTGAGCACCAAACAAGGTATCGGGGCGAACCACATATCAAGATTTTGGATTGGGGGCGCGCGTCAATTCGTCACCTGCTAACCAGCAAAATTGACAGGTTAGACGAAGCTTATTTGATGTCACCGCGGAAATCAAACGCCACCTCAATAGAAAGGTGGCTTGGCATGCAAACAATACGAAACAATGGCAGGGATATCACAGAAGACCTCATTGACTATATTGTTCGTCACACCAGGCATTCTCCGCGAGATATTGTCCTTATCGGGAACAAGTTGGCTCAAACCACTTTATCCTGCAAAGCGACCGGTCGCGAGCTATCCCAAGAGCAAATTCGGACAATAGTATCTCAAGAAGCGAAGGCTTTTGGAGACGAGCAGATAGAAATGTGCGCAACCCAGATAGCTTCGAGTACAATGCCGACTAGTGCAATTCAAAAGGGGTACGAATCCAACTACTTGGGGCCAAAGAGTGTCTACGGTTCTCGAATATCGGATTTGATTCAACAAATCATCCGCAAGATCGGTAAGGATCGATTTGAGTGGAAGGAACTGGATGAGGTAACTCGTTCGACACTGAACTCAACTGATTATCTGCCCGAACACGTTTTCACCGCACTCTGGCAATATCGCCTCATTGGTTATCGTGACCGTCGCACAGAAACGGGTCAAGAGATATTTTTCTCGGCTGATTTTCTTGACGAATTCCGCCTACCTGTAGAAAGAGAAGAATACGTCTTTCACCCGATCCTGATTGATTCTTTGGCAATAAAGGCGGTTGGGCACACCCCCCCGAAAGGTTAACCAAGCAGGTCAATAGAAATGGACATCAGGGAAACGCAGTGTAACTCGTGGTCCGCGTTCAAAAACTACATAGTACAGCACTGCCTAGAGAATGGTTTTCTGAAACGTGGGCGATTTCTCTTTCGTGGTCATCGAGACTCATCATGGAACCTGAAACCGACATTTGACAGAGAATTCGAACACATCGATCCAGCAAAGAAAAGCGAGACTGCTGAATTGCTGTTGACGGAGTTCAAACACCAGATGGAGATCGCCGGGGAAAATATCGGGAAATGGACGGAACCGAAGCTCACAGCGCTAGCACAGCACCACGGAGTGCCTACCCGACTGCTGGATTGGACCGAGAGCCCATACATTGCTGCGTTTTTCGCGTTTTCCGAGGCATTGTCACGAGGAGAAATTCGTGGAAATATCGCGGTATGGATACTTGATGCGGCAAGTCATATTTGGAACGGATCTAGCGGCGTCTCGATTGAAACCCCTGAATTGACGGGAAATCAACGACTCATCAATCAACAAGGGCGATTCACCCTGTCGCGAACTCCTTTTGGCTCTCTGGAAGAATTCCATGCTGCCTGCATAGGCTCAGAACCAGCGCTCACACGTGTTATCGTGCCCAGGCGTGAAGCAAGACTGGCGATCAGTGATTTGGATTTAATGGGAATTGACCATCATCACCTTTTTCCTGGTTTTGACGGCGCAGCAAAAGCGACATGCCTTAGAGTTGCACTCAAGCTCTAGGTGGTAGCCCTTTCAACCTAGCCACACCGGCTCCCCGCGCGCCGCCGATTCATACGCCGCCGCTACCACCTCGACCGCCCGCAAGCCGTCTTCTCCCGTCACCGCCGGGTCGCGCCGTTCGCGCACCGCCGCCGCGAACTCCGTCAGCATCGCCCCGTCGGCATCCGACCCCCAATAGGCGCAGCGCGGTCGTCCGGCGTCAGCGCTGGTGACGGTCATCACCTGCCGGAAAGCATCCATCGTCACCAGCCCGCCCTCGGCGACGATCTCCAGCGCCAGCCCGCCCCAGGTCGGATACCCCGCCGGCTTGCTCCAACTGCAATCGATGCTGGCGAAGGTCCCATCGGCGAAGGTCAGCATGACCAGCCCGCCCGTCTCGACCTGCACGCGCTCCCCGTGCAGGATGCGGTTGGTCGCCGCGTAGACTTCGACCACCTCGCGCCCCAGGAACCAGCGCAGCAGGTCGGTCAGATGCACAACATGGTCCGCCACCGCGCCGCCGCCCGCCAGCACCGGGTCAACAAACCAGTCGCGCTTCAGAAACGCCGGTGACTCGCGCTGGTGCAGCTCCGGCAGCTGTCCCTGATTGGTCGAATTGACTCCGTAGATCGCGCCGAGCGCACCGGTCTCGATCTGCCGCTTGACCTCCATCGCCGGGGCGTTGAAGCGCATAGGAAAGGCGGTCATCAGCGTCACGCCGGCTGCCCGGCACAGGCGCACGATCTCCCGCGCATCTTCGACGGTGGTCGCCAGCGGCTTTTCGCACAGCACATGCACCCCCGCCCCTGCCGCCAGCCGCACCAGCGGCAGATGCCGCGCATTTTCCGAGGTGACGATCACGGCGTCCGGCGCATCGGCGATCAGCGCGGGGGCGTCGGGGTACAGCCGCACGCCGAACATCTCGGCGAAGTGCCGACCGCGTTCAAGGTTGTCGTCGGCGATGCCGATGAACTCGACCTCCGGCATCTGTTGGAGGAGCGCCGCATAGGATTCGGCGTGCAGGTGGGCAAAACTCAGGATTCCGATTCGCATCTCGCCGCCTCGTTTCTGCGTGGGAGTTCACCATCCCGGCATCGGCACAGCGCAGCACATCCAGACCGGGGGTGTTTCTTTCAACAGCTTGCAGCACCCTGTCCATACCGAGATTCGGGTCTTTACACCGCAGGCGCGCGGTCATAACCTGTTCCGGTATGTATCCGACATCGAGGTCCCTCCCATGATGCTGAAACGCGCCAACACGATCCTCTACTGCCGCCGCTGGGCTGAGACCGTCGAATTCTATCGGGACATCTTGCAGCTTCCGATCGCCTTCCAAAACGACTGGTTTGTGGAGTTTCGCCTCACCGATCACGCCTATCTCAGCGTGGCGAATACCCAGCGCGCCACCATCCAGAGCGCAGAAGGACACGGCATCACCCTATCCTGTCAGGTCAGCGATATTGATTCCGCCCATGAAACCTTCAAACAGCAGGGGGTAGCCGTCACCCCTATCCGGCAAAAATGGGGGGGGCGGTTGTTCTATCTGCACGACCCGGAAGGACACCGCATCGAACTCTGGCAGCCGCTGACCTCCTGATCGCGCAGCGCCAATCGCCCCCGCCGCATCATCAGCGGCGCTTACACGCGGCTGATGCGCACCCGCCAGACTTCTGGACCTTCTTCCACATATTCCCAGGCGAAGAGGTCGGCACGCTCATGCAGGAATTGATAGTACAGGGGGGTCGGCGCATGATCGTTGATAAGCTCGAACGCCTCGCCCGGCTGAAGGCTGTCGAAGAGATTGAAGATCTTCGGGTGCCGTTCACGGGGGGGGATGGTGCGCACATCAAGTTGAGTCACGGATCATCTCCTTATCGGTGAAATCTGCGCATTGTATGAAACTGTCCTCAGCGCTCTGGGTCTGATGCGCAGCTCGGACAGCCCTATTCTCGGCGAGAGAACGCCAAACGTAAAGCATATATTCTTAATCGCCCGTGCAGGTTTCGCGCTGCCGCTTGCTAGCTGCCGCTCCTGACATCGGTCTGCACCGTCTTCTGTCGCCCGTCTTCGCCCGATGACGCATCAGCCTCGCCGATCCGGGAAGACGACTGCGGTTCAAGGATGATGCGCACCGCGTGGTCAAAGGTCAGATAGTTCCAGACCCAGTTCACGAACACGCTCAGACGGTTGCGGAAGCCCATGAGCGTCACCAGATGCAGGAAAAGCCATCCCAGCCAGGCGGTATAACCGCTGAGCGGTATGCGCCCATAAATCCAGGCTACTGCCCGGCTGCGCCCAATCGTCGCCATCGTCCCCCGATCGTGATAGCGGAAGGCGCGCGGCGTATCTCCGGCTTCGCGGCGCAGGATATTCTGAGCGGCGAGCATACCCTGCTGTTTGGCGACAGGGATTAGTCCCGGATAAGGCTTGCCCTGAGGGTCTTCCAGGAAAGCCATGTCGCCGACGACAAAGACGCGATCTACCCCCACAGCTTCCAGGGTTGGCTGAACCGGAACGCGTCCGCCCTGTTTCAGAGTGACGCCAAGGAAGGCTGCCAGCGGCGACGCTCGCACGCCAGCCGCCCACACCAGCGTATGCGCCTCAATGACCTGACCGTCGCTGAGATGCACCTCGGAAGCATTGCAGCCCACTATCGATCTGCCTAACAGCGCCTTGACGCCGAGCGATTCAAGCTGGCGGCGCGCTGCCTCGCGCAGATCTTTCGGAAACGGCGCGAGGAGATCATGAGCGGCTTCAACAAGGATGACGTGCGGGCGGATATCGCCAAGTTCGGGATATTCTTTTTGCAGCACGTGATTGCAAAGCTCATACAGCGCGCCCGCTGTTTCCAAGCCGGTCGGTCCGCCGCCGGCGACGACAAAGGTGGTCAGCGCCTGTCTGTGGTCAGCATCCTCGATCCATGTCGCTCTTTCAAACAGCTTCAGGATATGGTTGCGCAGAATCACTGCCTCGCTCAGGGTCTTCAGTCCGAACGCAAACCGGGCGAGCGTGTCGATGCCGAAGTAGTTAGTCACGCTCCCCGCCGCGATGATCAGATAGTCGTAGGGATTCCGCTGCACATGGCTGTCCGTCTGAACGAGGACAAAGCGCTCGGCGGCATTGATCTCCACCACTTCGCCCATCTGGAAATGGATGTTGGCGTCATGGCGGAAAATACCACGAAGCGGGTACGCGATTTCGCCCGGATCGAGACCACAGGTCGCGACCTGATAAAGCAGCGGGGTGAACGTGTGATGGTTATGGCGGTCGATGATAAGCACACTGACCGGCTTGTTCGCCAGACTGCGCGCCGCATACAAACCGCCGAAGCCAGCACCGATGATCACGACATTGGGGGTCATGTTCAGTCCTATTGAATATCCTCGACGCGCACTTGCTGTCCCGTCTCCGCCGAGCGGATCGCCGCCAGCCCGATGCGCAGCGCCGCCAGCCCATCGCGCGCCGTCACACGCGGCGTCACGCCTTTCGTCAGCACGTCGTAGAAATGGCGGATCTCGGCGGTGTACGGCGACTCGTGCAGCGGACTGCCCGGCAGACCGACCTCCGGCGCATTATCGCCCGGTTTCCGCTTAGGATAGAAGGCGAGCGGCTGCGAAACCCCCGCCGGATGCTCGATCAAGCCGCCGGACCCGGCGATCTCCAGCGCCGTGCGGAACATCGGCGGCGGGTACGCCCAGCCGCCCTCGATGTTGGAGATCGCCCCATCCGCATGACGCAGGATGGCGAGGGCGTAGTCCTCCGGCGCATCAGGGCGTTTCGCCCGCACGCCGCGCGCATACACGCTGATCACCTCGCCCGCCACCCAGCGCGCATAGTCGAAATCGTGAATCATCAGGTCGAGCATCATCCCGCCCGATTTCGTCGGGTCCAGGAACCAGTTGGCGTCGGGGGCGGGCTTCGGCTGGTAGCTGGCGCGGGTCAGGCGCACGACAGCCACCTGACCGATCTCGCCGGAATCGACGATCTGCTTCGCCGCCGCATATTCCGGGAAGAAGCGCACGACGTGCGCCACCAGCAGCGGCACGCCCGCCCGCTCACAGGCTTCGACCGCCTCCAAGCCCTGGGCGGCGGTGCGCGCCAGCGGCTTCTCACAGATGACGGCTTTGCCCGCCGCCGCGCACGCCAGGATCAGCGGGTGATGCAGGTGAGTCGGCGTGCAGATATCGACGACATCGACATCGGCGATCAGCGCCTCCATCGAATCGTACACCCGCCCGCCATGCTGCGCCGTCAGCGACGCGGCGCGCGGCGCGTCGAGCGAGAAGAAGCCCGCCAGCGCCACCGGCGTCGCCCCCCACCCCACCGCATGTGTCGAACCCATCGAACCGGTCCCCAAGATTCCTACCCGCAGCATCGCCTGATCCCTTCCACCGTCGTTCACGGACCCCTGGTTTGTGCGTCCAGCGGCAGCCGGATGGTGAAGACGCTGCCGCGTCCGACTTCGCTGCTCACGCCGACCGAACCGCCGTGCATTTCGATGATCTCTCTGGTGATCGCCAGCCCCAGCCCCGACCCGCCGGCGCGAAAACTGCGCCCCTCGGAGGTGCGAAAGAAGCGGTCGAAGACTCGCGGCAGGTCGGCGGCACTGATGCCGATTCCCTGATCTGCCACGCGCACGACCAACATGCTGGATTCTGCGGCGGTCTCCACCCCGATCCACCGGCTTTCGCCGGTGTAGTAGACGGCGTTCGAGACCAGATTGACCAGCGCCCGTTCGATCTGCCGCTCGTCAAGCTGCACCGCCGGCAGGTTCGCGCCCAGATTCAGACCGAAAGTCAGGTGTTTATCCGCCGCCACCGGCGAATAGGTGTCGTAGACACGTTGAACGAGGTCGTTGATATGGCATGGCGCGAGCTTCAGCGCCATCTGACCGCGATCCAGATCGGACATAGTGCGCAGGTCGTCGAGCAGATTGCGCAGATGCTTGAGCTGGTTATCCAGCGCCCGCACATGTTCGGCGATCTGCTCCGGGCGCTGCTTGAGCAGGTAGAGACGGGTACTCAGCCCTTGAATCGGAGCCGCCAGGTCGTGGACCACATCCGCCACCAGGCGGCTGCGGAAGCGCTGCATCTCCTTCAGTTCGGTGATGTCGTGCCCGCTCAGCAGGACGCCATTGCGCCTGGTATCCTCGGCGACGGTCAGCGGGATGAGGGTCAGCTCGACATCGCGCTCCACGCCTTCCGGCGATCTCAGCCGCGTCTCAAGCCGGTGGCGCTCGCCATCATAGATGACTTTGAGCATGGCGTCGCAGACCAGCGTGATCTCGTCTTCTGTGGAAAGGGACCACAGGACGAATTCGAGATAGCGCGAGCCACGTTCATCAAAGGCGGCGCGGAAAGCTGGATTGGCGATCAGGACATCGCCGGCAGAATCGGCGAATGCCAGGGCGTTTGAAGCGTTGTTCAGGACCATCTCCAACTGCTCTTTGGCACGGCGCAGCGCCTTCGTCCGTTCATCGACCAGACGCTCAAGCTCGATGGTGTAATTTCGGAGTTCCGCTTCCAGGCGCTTCGCCTCGGTGATGTCCTGCACGCCGCCGTCCACCCGCACCAGGCGGCTGCCAGCCTCATCCCATGCCGGCTGCGCATAAACGCGCACCCAGCGAATTTCGCCATCCTTCCGGATGATACGAATTTCCGAGACAACACGTTTATTTTCGCGCAGCACCTCCAGGTCGCGCTCATCCTGCGCCAGATCATCGGGATGGAGGAGAGCGCGCCATCCTCCGCGCGCGTAAAACTCCTCCGGTGTATACCCGGTGATCGTCTCGAATGCGCCGGTCAGCAGGAGATACTGCATGCTCTCATCGATACCCAGCCCGGTCGAGAAGGTATAGTCTGAGGTCACGGAGGAGATCAGACGGAAACGCGCTTCGCTCTCGCGCAGCGCCATCTCCGTCTGATCGCGCTCGGCGAGCGCGCGCTGCGCCTGATCGAGCGAGCGCCGCATATCGCGGATGATGATATAGCCCTGGAGCATGACGAACGCCAGGATCGCCGTCTGACTCAGCCAGGCGCTGGAAGCTGTGGCTGTCGGTAGGGGGATTCGGTCGCTCGCGATAACAAGCCCTGCGCCGAACAGGATCGATGCGCCGCCGAAGAACACGGCAGTGCGCCAGCCGCTCAGAAGCACGGAGGTCATCACGGCAAGGATGAACAGGGCGAAGAGCGGCGACCGCGTGCCGCCGGAGGTCGTGACCATGGCAGCGATAACCAGCCAGGTTCCAGTGAGCAGGGAGGTGACGGCGAGCTGCACCCTGCCCACCTTCACCAGGATGATCACCAGACTGAAGATGATCAGCAGCGGCAGGGCGAAGACCAGCCGAAAGTGCTGGTCCGGCACGATGAGCAGCCAGACCGCCGAATAGACGATGGCGATGAGGATACCGGCAAGTGCTACCACCACAAGGCGAAACGCCAGGCGCGATTTCTCTTCATCGCCGGGGAATTTCGGCGCGGCAGTGAAGCGCTGAAGCAGGCGAGAGAAGGAGATGAGGCGCTTGGGCGCGGACATTTCAGCGCTGATCCTATGCTGAGGCAGCGAACAGGACGAGGTTGAAGGGCTTAAGGCTGTTCCAAGAAAATAATCGCGCAGTTGTAGGGGCGGAGCTGTGTCTCCGCCAGCGGTTGCACGGGCGAACACGTGGGTTCGCCCGTGCAACCGCTGGCGCGTCTTTTGTCTGGAACAGCCTAAGATGTTTCACGTTCTTGATCCGACTTTCCCCGGTAATCACCCTCCGCCGGAGCCGAAGATCTACTCCTGTCGAACGTCCGCCTGGACGGCGGACTCTGCGTCTGCCGGCGGCAGCCCTTCCTGCGCAGAGCCCTGCAGCGCCGCATAATCTGGCGACCGCGACAGCCACAGAAAGCCCAGCGCGCCCGCTGCCGCTGCCGCCGCGCCGCCGAACCAGATCGCCGAGGGGGCGATGGCATCCGCCAGGATACCCCCTGCCGCCGGACCGATCCCCGCGCCGACGCTGTAGGTCAGCGTATACATGCCCATATAACGCGCGCGTTTGTCGGCAGGAGCGAGCGACGCCGCCACCGTCGTCCCGGTGGGAGCCAGCATCAGTTCGCCGATGGTCAGCACCGCCATACTGATCATAAACGCTGGCAGCGCCGCTGCCAAACCGAACATGATCAGCGCCACGACGTAGATGCCGGAAGCCAGCATCATCACCCGCAGCGGCGGGAAACGGCGGGTCAGCCGGGTGACGGAGAACTGGAGCAGCACGACCATGCCGGCGTTGATCGAAAGCAGCCAGCCGAACTGGTTTTCGGCGATGCCAAAATAGGTCTTGGTATAGACCGAGAGCAGGCTGAAGACCAGCGCGATGGCGATCTCCACCAGGGACAGCACGGCGATGAAGCGCATGAACGGGCGGTCGCCCAGAATTTCGCCATAGCCCCGCATGAAACTGCCCTCGCGCGCCTGCGTCCGCGCCGCCGAGGGCAGGCTTTCCTTCAACAGCAGGATGACGGGCGGCAGCAGCAGCAGATTGATGGCGATGATGCCGAAATAGGCGAACAGCCGCGACTGAGCGATGAACTGCCCACCGATGGCTGGTCCCAGCGCAATCGAGAGGTTGGTCATCATCCGCATCAGGGCGAACGCGCCGGCGCGATGGCGTTCATCGACGATGTCGGCGACGATGGCGTTCGCCCCGATCATGAACATCGGCTGCGTAATGCCATAAAGGGCGATCAGCACCGCCCACAGCGCCAGCGATTGCGCAGCGCTCATCGCCAGCATCAAGGCGGAGAAGAGGATCAGCGCACTGATCATCAGAGGTTTGCGCCCGAAGCGGTCGAACAGCACACTCACGCCGGAAATACCGATGATCGTCGCCACCGACTGAACAGGCAGCAGTGCCGTCACCTGTGAGAGCGGCGCGCCGGTCTGCTCCTGGATGAACAGGGTGATGAAGGGCCAGATCAGCGAGGATGCCAGACGGTTGAAGGTGAGGCAAGCCAGCAGCACCCAGAACTGGCGTGGATAGCGATAGCGGAGCCTGGTCAGCGTCAAGATGCGCTCGTTCCGTCCGATGCCGCATCTGACCCATCCCCCGCCGTAGGATCAGGTCGTTTCAGAAACAGCGCCGAACGGGTCACTTCGACGACGATCTCGCCGCGCTGGTTGCGCCCGACGTGCGTCAGCGTGACGATGCCGGCATTCGGGCGCGACCTGCTCTCGCGCTTGGCGACCACCGTCGTCTCGGCGTAGATCGTATCGCCGTGAAAGACCGGGTGTGGATGCCGCACATTCTCATAACCCAGGTTAGCGATGATCGTGCCCTCGGTGGTATCGGCGACGCTGATGCCGACGACCAGGCTCATGGTCAGCAGACCATTGACGAGACGCTGCCCGTATTCGGTGCGCGAAGCAAAATCTTCGTTGATGTGCAGCGGCTGCTGGTTCATGGTCATGGCGCAAAAGAGGATATGTTCGGCTTCGGTGATGGTCTTGCCGAGCGCGTGTCTGATCAACTGCCCCGGTTCCAGTTCGTCGTAAAATTTCCCCGCCATACTGCGCTTCCTGAATCTGCAACCTTCGTCAGACCGGGAAACATAACTCAGAAAAGAGGATGGGGAAAGAGGGTGCGCGAAGAAATGAAGAAACCCGACATGAGGGGGGCATGTCGGGCTTCTCGTGGGGAAGGGCTTTTTCAGTGATGCACCAACACCCTAACCCATGAACCTGGCGCTACCATTACGCCGCGTACCATCCAGGAGGAACTGTTTTACACCTGCCAGGTTCGGTTCAGATTGTCTTCATCACTATCGCGCCGCTGGCTGAGCAGGCAGTGAAATCAAGATGAGCGCGCAATAAGAACAGGACCCCCGTTACGGGGGTCCTGTAACGGGACTCTACCTGGTGTTCGCCCGAAGCTCACATGAGCGGCGTCTTTTCGATGTCGGCGTAGTCGCGGGTCAGTTCGCGCCAGGCGTGCCCCAACCGCCGGAATCCCTCTTCGATGTCCGCCGGTTTCTGCGCCCCGAAGTTGATGCGCAGCTGATGCCCGCCGCCGCCGTTCGGGAAGAATACCGAGCCGATGGCGTAGGCGACGCCGGTCTGAATCGCCGCGATGTACAGTTCGGCGGCGGTGGGTCCGCTGCGCGGGAGTTCCACCCACAGATAGTATCCTCCCAAAGGCTCAGTCCAGCGTGCGCCCGAAGGCAGACAGCGCGCGGCAGCGTCCAGGGCGGCGTCACGGCGGCGGCGCAGTTCGCGGTTGTTGCGCTCCAGCTGCTGCGCCAGCACACCGCGTTCCAGCAGCAGGTGGATCGCCCGCTGGTTCAGCCCCGGCGTGGAAATATCCGCCGCCTGTTTGACCCGCACCAGCCGCTCGTGATGGTGATTGTTGGCAATGACGTAGCCGATGCGCATCCCCGGCAGCAGATTCTTGGTGAAGCCGCTGGCGTGTATGACGATTCCCGAATCATCCAGCGCCTTCAGCGGCGGCAGCGCCTCACCCTCGAAGCGGAACTCATGGTAAACCCCGTCTTCCAGGATGGGCACACCATATTCGCCCGCCAGGTTCAAGAGCTGACGCCGCCGGTGCAGCGACATGACGCCGCCGGTCGGATTCTGGAAGGTCGGCATGCTGTAGATCAGGCGGGGGCGGCTCTCCAGAATCAGGTTCTCCAGGATGTCCAGGCGGATGCCATCGTCGTCCATCGGCACGCCCTGGATGTTCAGCCGGCGTGTGCGGGCGATGTCGATCAAGCCGAGATAGGTTGGGCTTTCGCTCACCAGCAGATCGCCTTCGCAGCAGATCGCCTGGACCACCAGATCGATTGCCTGCTGCGTGCCGCCGGTGATCATGACCTGCTCGGCGCTGCATCGGATGCCCAGGGCGCTCACGTAGTCGCGCACCGAGGCGCGCAGCGGACCGTAGCCTTCGGCGACTTCATAGCTGAGCGCCCGCCCAGAATCGCGGTCCAGGATGGTGTTGATGGCGTCGCGAAGGTGCTGCACTGGAAAGAATTCGATGGGCGGCGCGCCCGTGCTGAAATTGATCACGCCCGGCTTACGCGCCAGGCGCATCATTTCGCGGATCGACCGATCCGGCGTGATCGGCAGCTCTGCCGAATGATGGTTATGGCGTCCGTTGTGCCCGTTCACCTCCGGCGGCGGCGTGCGTTCACCGGCAACGAAGGTCCCGCGTCCGGCATGTGCGCTCAAATAGCCTTCGGCGCGCAGCTCGGCATAGGCGTTGACGACGCTGATCCGGCTGATGTCCAGCTGGTGCGCCAGATCGCGGCTGGCGGGCAGGCGGGTCCCCGCCGGCATCCCCCCGCTGTCCACCTGCGAGCGAATGAAGCGGATGAGCTGCCGATAGATCGGCTCTTCACTGTCGCGATCCAGGACGATGTTGAATTCGCCGGGCAGCATAGTCGGGTCTCCGGGTAGTCGAATACACAGATAGATTGGGATGAAAAGCGCCTCAGCTAACGCTATCAAACCTCATTAAAACCATTATAAGACCAATAGGACCATTTTGTGATACTCAGAGGGCTTGGCTGACTTTGCAGTGTTCACCCTAAGTGAGCGAGGGCACAATCTTTCGCCATCCTGCGAGATGCACTATAGTTAGGGTGGTTTTGATCCACCGACTGGTATGGCGGGTGAGCGAAGCATGGCGGAAGAACCGGGTGTACTCCAGGCGCAAACCGAGATAGCGCTGCGCGATCTGGCATCGCTAAACGCAAGAAAACGTCGCGACGCCGTCTATTTCATGGGCGAAACGGCGAATGTCGATGCCGTCGCAACCCTGATCGATCTGTACAAGAATGATAAGAACGCAGGAGTGCGCCGCGCCGCCGGTTATGCCCTGGGGCAGTTCCGCGCCGTCGATCTGGCGATGGGCAGGGGTGAACAGGCGAAGGTCGAGGCGCTGCTGCGCGCCGTCGAAGTCGAAGGGCAGATCGGCAGACGCGCCCCCACCGCATCGCGGCTCCGGCTGATCCTGGCGCTGATCCTCTCGCTGGCGCTGATGGGCATCCTCTTCCTCTTCCAGAACGATCTGGCGGGTGCGATCCTGGGCGGCAGGACCGACCGCACCGCGCTGCTGCGCGATGTGCGCGGCTATTTCACCCGCGTCACCGACGACACACACACGCTGCAAGCGGAATATCTGAACGTCCTGGGCGCGCAGTCGCTCGGCTGCGTCGCCTTCTTCAACGCGATGCCGCCGTACATGCTGGACCGGCGCGACGCCGCCGCCTACCGAGACATCAGCGCCGTCGTGGCGGACATCAACCAGATCAACAGCCTGATCGCCCAGGCGCGAACACCCTATGACGCCGCCTGCGCCGGCGACCCGGCGAGCTTAAGGGCACAGCAGGCGAGCGAGATCTACCGCACGCTGATCCCGATCTTCGAGAAGGACGGACTGCTGGAGCGCGTCGAACTGGCGCTGACCGCCGCCGAAGCCAACACCACACCGCCGACCCGCATCCCGCCGACGGCTGTTCCTCCGACCGCCGCGCCGCCCTCCGACCTCCCGCCGACGACCGCGCCCACCAGCGCGCCGACTGCGGAGAGCGCCGGACAAGCTGCCCCGACTGCCGCGCCCGCCGCCAACTTCGACTCCAACACCGTGCTGCCGCCGCTCTACGACGCCGTAGACGCCATGATCGGGTCGCGCGGGGCAGCGACGCTGCTGGTGCAGTACTGGGAAGATGTCGGCGCGACCGGCACGACCGCCGGCTGCGACGTGCCAACCCTCCCGGAAATCCCGGCAAATGTTGAACTCGATCCTGCCGTGCTGGCGGCATCGACCGAACTGGCGCGCGCGGTGGACCTGCTGAACAATGGGCTGAGCGCCATCCGCGACGGCTGGGTCGATTTCCGCTTCGCCTGCAACTCGCGTACTCTGATGGGCGAACTGCCGAGCAAGCTGGCGACGGCGCGCGCGGCGCAGAGCGCCTTCGGTGCGGCGCGAACGCTGCTCGACGCGGTGCGCGATCCAAGCCTGCTGCTGACCCCAACCGCTGGGGCTTAAGGCTGTTCCAGACAAAAGACGCGCCAGCGGTTGCAGGGGTGAACCCACGTGTTCGCCCGTGAACGGCGGGCGGAGATACGGCTCCGCCCCTACAACTGCTCGATTATTTTCTTGGAACAGCCTAACTCAGCGCGGTTCGGCGAAGACGGGTCCACGCCCAAACGCGGCGCGAAGGCGAGACCAGGTGATAAAGAAGAGCATTTGCAGCCCCAGGACCAGGGTCTTGCGGAAGCTGCCTGTCACCATGCTCTGCCCCACGCGCTCCTTGTAGTTGAGGGGGATCTCGATGAAACGGGCGCGGCTTTGAATGACCAGCAGCATCATCTCCAGCCCAAAATGCGAAGTGCCCACCGTGAAATGCGGCGTGATGCGGTCCAGGTCCCTGCGGTGAAGCAGGCGCATGGTGCAGCCCACGTCGGTCAGCGCGACGGTGTTGAACATGAATTCCAGATACTTGGCGGCGAACCAGTTGCCCCACTTAAGGAACCAGCCCATATTCGCCCCGCTCCAGATCAGCGCCGAGTTGGTGCGGCTGCCGAAGACCACATCAAAATCGGAGGCGTAGGACAGCAGCTTGAAGAGGTCGGTCGGGACGAATGAGCCGTCCGGCTCAGACAGCACGATGATGTCGCCGGTCGCCTCGGACACCGCCTTGCGCAGCGACCAGCCGTAGCCCTGGCGGGTCTCAAAGACCTCGACGGCGCGGGTCTGGGCGACCTCTTCCGAGGTTCCAGGGGTGGCGTTGTTGTTGCAGACGATCACTTCATCGACGACTCCGGTCGCAAAGAACTGATCGATACATGCGCGGATCGACTCTTTTTCGTTGTAGGTCGGCAGCGCTACCGAGACTTTCTTGCCGTTCCACATGGGTTATCAGCCTCTTTCGTGTCAATGGGCGTGTGCCGCGCGCCTACGGCGTGAGCAGCGGCGAATCGGGCGGCAGATAGATCGTCAGATACGCTTCCTGATAGCCTTCAAAGGCGACGAAGCCCGCCTCGTTCAGATACGCTTCCAGCCAGGGCGTCCATTCGTCCATGAGGCTGTTGAAGACGACCGCGTCGAGATCGAACGATGCCCAGACCTCATCTTCCGGCGCGCCGCCCATGCGCTCAATGGTGGGCGGGTGAATGCCGGGGTTGAGGTAGGCGTAGCGATCTCCAGAGTCGAAGTACAGGTAGTAGAACATGTTCATCGCCACCCGGCTGCCGGGCGGGAAGTTTTCCGAAACGAAGCGGACCACCGGCGGAACCGGGCGATGCAGCAGCGCCTCCGGCGGGACGGAGGTCAGCACCCCGCCCGCCGCCCCGGCGAGCCGCAGACCGAGAAAGGCGATCAGCAGCAGCGGCAGGATCGGCTGAAGGCGCGCCAGCAGCAGCCCGGCGATCAGCGCGAAGAGCGGCAGGAAGTACAGGGTGTACTGCGGGTAAACCGTCGGCGCGACGACGACGTAGAGCGGAATCAGCAGCCCCAGCAGCAGGAGGGGCGCGCCCGCCGACCGCCGACGGCGCAGCGCCGCCAGCAGCCCCAGCAGGATGATCAGCGCATCCAGCGGATAGGTCGAGAGATAGTCGCGCCAGCGGACGATCTCCCTGGCGAACATGTCGAGGACCTGCCGCCCCTGCGGCGCGACCTGGATGGCGAACGGCTTGCCCAGGTCGGGCAGAAGATGCGACGCCGCGAAGATCAGCGCCGGGATGAACGCGCCGACCCCAAACCAGAACAGTCCGAAGGGGAAGCTCAGCGCGCGCCCCCGGATCATGTCCACCACCCAGGCGATTCCCAACAGCGCGACATAAGCGCCCCAGTGGGCGAGCGTGACCAGATGCGCCTCGAAGGCGAGCGTCGCGAAAAACCCGGTCAGTGCATAGTAGCGCGCCCTGCCTTCGTGCAGGGCGTAGGACAGCGCCGCCAGCGCCGCCGACACGAGCAGCACGGTGGCGGAATCCGGGCGAACGCGGTGCGTCTCGACGAAGCCGGCGAGCAGTCCAAAGCAGACCATCGCATAGACGGCAGCACGCCCGCCGTACCATTTGCGCGCCGCCAGCCCCACCAGGGGGATCGCCAGCAGCGAGGCGAAAAAGGCAAAGCCGCGCGCACTCAACCAGCCGAAGCCGAAGGTCTTCAGCCATGCCGCCAGGGCGACCAGCCAGGAGCCGAAGCCGATGAAATGGCGCGGCGGGTAGCCGTACAGGTCGCCGGAGAGCATACCAGTGCGCAGATAGGTCTGTGCGATGTGGGCATAGGCTCCTTCGTCATGGGTATGAATCTCCGGGGCGTAGAGCAGCATCGCCACCTGAACGACCAGCCCCAGACCGAGGAGCGCCAGCGCGATCCACAGCGCGCGGCGCGCCCAGACCGGGTGGACCGTCTGCCCCTGCCACGCCTGCCAGACCACGCCCAGGATCAGGACCGTCGGGAAGAGCTTCGCCTGATCCTTGAAGGGCAGCGCCAGCCAGACCAGCGTGCCGACCAGCAGCCCGGCAGCGCTGACCCACATCCGCCGTTCTGCAAGCCGGCGCAGCACGCCGTCCCAGGGAAATGCCGGTAGGGCGATCAGGAGTGTGAGGATCGCCGCGACGGCGGCGTAACCGATCAGGAGGACGAAGTAGCCGGTCGAGTAGAAGAGGATGTTTTGCAGTTCAGGGACGCTGAAGTGGAGGGCGGCATACGCCCAGACGATCCACAGGCTGACGGCGAAAAGCAGCGCTTGGCTGCGCGAAGCTGGCACGGGCGAGGCGATCCTCCGCTGAGAGTGCGCAACGGAGGACGTATTCTAATGGAGCGCGGCGGCGGCGGCAACCGGCGGTACGTCCGGCGGGTATCCTCATTTGATGATTCATGTAGAATCGAAGGACCACATTTGACACCAAGAGACGTACAGGCGACGTTATGACCGACGTATTCATCTCCTATTCGCGTAAGGATCAGGATTTCGTCCGCCGGCTGTACCAGCGCCTGAGCGAGCAGCAGCGCGCCGCCTGGGTGGATTGGGAGGAAATCCCGCTCACCGCCGACTGGTGGCAGGAAATCACCAAGGGGATCGACGCCGCCGATAACTTCCTCTTCATCATCAGCCCCGACTCGGTGATGTCGCAAATCTGCAATCGCGAGATCGAGTATGCCGTCACGCACAACAAGCGGCTGATTCCCATCGTCCGGCGTGAGGCGCTGCCGGAAGCAATGAACAAGGCGCTCGCCCGCCACAACTGGCTGTACGCCCGCGAACACGACGATTTCGACTCCGTCTTCGAGCAGCTAATCGAGGCGCTCGATACCGATCTCGACTACGTGCAGGGGCACACCCGCCTGCTGGTGCGCGCCCGCGAATGGGACTCGAAGGCGCGCGATGCCAGCTATCTGCTGCGCGGGAGCGAGCTGAGTACGGCGGAAGGCTGGCTGGCGCAAAGCGGCGGCAAAGAACCGAAGCCGACCGCGCTGCAAACGCAGTACATCCTCGCCAGCCGCCGCGCCAGCACCACCCGACAGCGAACGCTGCTGGCGGGCGTTTCGACGGCGCTGGCGATCACCGTCGGGCTGGCGATTGTGGCGGCGGCGCTGTTCGGCGTGGCGGAAAACCGTCGTCAGGAATCCGATCTGCGAGGGACCGAGGTCGCCTTCAGCGCCGCAACAGCGGTGGCGGCGGAGGCGACTTCGGCGCGGCGCGCGGTCGAATGGCAGGGGCTGGCGTGGGCGGTCGCCTCTGAGCGCGCGGGCGCGGCGGACGATCACGATCTCGAGCTGGCGCTGGCGCTGCAAGCTATGACGGTCGTCGATCCTCCGCCGGAAGTGACGGGGCAGATGTTCGATGCCGCCTATGCCCCCGGCGCAGCGCGGGTCTTCGCCGGCGCGCACACGGGTTGGGTCGCCGGGCTGGCGGTCAGCCACGACGGACGCCGGCTGCTCACCAGCGGCACAGAGGGCGGTCTGGCGCTGTGGGATGCGGCGACCGGGGAATTGATCCGCAGCGAGACCTTCGGCACTACCGTCGAACGGCTGGGCGTGCAGATTAACGTGAACGCCATCAACGCCGCCGCCTTCCACCCGACGCGCCCCAACATCGCCGTGACCGGGAGCGCCGACGGCAAGGTGACCCTGTGGGATGTTGACGCCTGGCAGCCGCTGGCGCAGGCGTCAGCCGGATTCGTCGGGTCCATCGCCTTCAGCCCGGATGGCAGCCAGGTCGCCGTCGGGCTGACGCGCGGCGGCGAGAATCTGCAAATTTTCGACGGCGAAAGCCTGAAGCAGCTGCGCGGACTCGAAGGACACAGCACCGATGTGGTGGCGCTGGCGTTCTCGCCCGACGGCGCGCTGCTGCTGAGCGGGTCCGACGACGCCACCGCCATCCTCTGGGACGCCGCCTCTGGCGAACGGATCATGACCTACGGTCCCATCGTGGACCCGATCGAGCCGAATATCGCCGTCGTCGGGGTGGGCTTCGGTATCGACGCACCGGGCGCAGCGCCGACCGTCCTGCTCGCCACCAACAGCGGGCAGATCCTCCGCCTGATGCGCGAGACGGGCGCGGAGATGCTGCGCTTCGATGTCGGGCGTACCCCTTCCACGCTGAACACGATCGTCGTCAGCCCGGACGGCTATACCGTCGCCGCCGCCGAAAATAACGGGAACGCCTCACTGTGGGATGGACGCTCCGGGCGGCGGCTGCGCATCTTTCGCGGCGGCGGGCTGTACCCGCTCACAAACGCTGCTTTCAGCCCCGACGGGTTGAGCCTGTACACCGGCGCGCGGGATGGAAGCGCGCGGCGCTGGTTCGTGCGCAGCGGCGCCGAGGCGGCGCGCTACACCCTGTTTAACAACGGCGCGGGCGCGGCGGCGCTGACGTTTTCGCCCGACGGGCGGCGGGCGCTGCTCGGCGGCGGCGCGGATGATCCGGCGCTGGCGGTGTGGAATTTGGAGACCGACCAACCGGAACACCACCTGGAAGGGCACGCCGACGCCATCATCGACATCGAGACGCAGATCGACGCCGATGGCAGGCTGATCGCCCTGAGCGCCGGATGGGATCGCCTGCTGCGCATGTGGGATATCGACGCCGGAGCGGCGCTGCGCACCTATGATCTGGGTGCGATTCTGATTCCGACGCTCGACCTGCACTCCGATGGACGCCGCGCCCTGGTCTCGGTCTACGGAGCCGACCCGCGCGCGGGCGTGCTGGACCTGGAGACGGGCGAGATGACGCAGCGCTATGACCTGGGACTGGGCGTCTACGTCGTCAGCCTGTACAGCCCGGACGAGGCGCAGGTCTTCATCGGCGGCGCCACCGTCGACGGCATCGCCGGCGGGGCGCTGCTCGACGCGGCGACCGGCGAAACCCTGATCACCTTCGATGCGCTGGTCGCCTCTGCCGTCAACAGCGCAGTCTTCAGCGCCGATGGGACGCGCCTGCTGATCGGCACGCAGGACGGGCAGATCGTCGAATATGCGCTGCCGGGTGGGGGCGAGGTGCGCCGCTACGTCGGGCATACCGACACCATTGCCGGCATGACCTTCAGCCCGGATGGACGGTGGATGCTCAGTGCGGGCTACGACGACAGCGTGCGCGTGTGGGACGCGGCGACGGGCGCGCTGCTCTTCACGCTGGCGATGGACGACGACGGGCGCGGCGTGGGATTCGCGCCGGACGGCAGGCTGTTCACCGTCAGCCGTGACGGCGGGCTGACCGAGTGGCGGCTGGCGTCGGACGCTG
>JABWBO010000076.1 GCA_013360465.1 Anaerolineae bacterium
GCCTGCTTCAGTGCCTCTACCGCTTCTTCGCTGAGGTGAAACTGTCGTGTCGTCATCCTGTCAGCTTACCATGAATTCGCTAAATCGTTTCCCCATGAGGATCAGGATGGCTGGCTGTCGGTCTGCGCCGCTGGAGATATCACCGCTTCCGACGGGGACTCGTCGGCGCGGCGCATCTGCTCTTGCCAGGACTGGGCATAGACGCCGTTGCGCAGCAGCAGATCACCGTGCGTCCCCTCTTCGACGATGTGACTGTTGCGCATCAGGTAGATACGGTCCGCCAGCATCGCCGTCGTGAAGCGGTGAGTGATCATGATCATGGTGCGCCCTGCAGCATGATCGCGCACGCGGGCGAGCCAGTCGTTTTCTGCCCAGGAGTCCATCGCGCTGGTCGGTTCATCGAGGATGATCAGCGGCGCGTCGCGCACGAAAGCGCGGGCGAGCGCCAGCCGCTGCCACTGCCCTACGCTCAACTCTTCCCCGCCGAAGTATTTGCCGAGGAGGGTGTCGTACCCCTGTGGCAAACGGTCTACGACGGCGTCCGCCGCCGCCGCCGCTGCCGCCTGGACGATTCGCTCCTGCGCGCCGTCGCCGGCGAGATCGCCGACAGTGATGTTGTGGCGCGCCGTCTCCATGTAGTGGAGAGGCGTCTGGAAGAGCATGGCGATGGAGCGGCGCAGTGGACCCAGCGGCAGCTCACGCAGATCGACGCCATCCCACAGGATGCGACCGGCGTCTGGGTCGTAGAACCGGCACAACAGCTTCATCAGCGTGGTTTTTCCCTGCCCGTTTTCGCCAACGATGGCGATGATCTTGCCCGCCGGGATGGTCAGCGAGAAGCGCTGAAGCGCCTGACGGGTGCTGCCCGGATACGAGAACGACACATCCTGTATCTCGATCGCCTTGAGCAGGGGGAGGGCGCTGTCGCCCGCGCTCACCTCGGCTTCAGGGAGGGCGGGGATCAGGTCCAGAAAGGTGAACAGGTCTTCGAGGAAGAGCATGTTGTTATAGATTTCGCCCGCGCTCGCCATCAGCCCGTTGAACAGCCCTTGTCCCTGCCGGAAGATCTGATAGAACGCTCCCAGGTCGCCCAGCGTCGCCAGACCGCTCAGCGCGCGCGCTGCCATCCACGCCAGCGCGCCGACGACCATCACGAAGCCGATCATCGAGGCGACGAAATCGGCGAGGATCTTGCTTTTGGAAAGGCGCAGACGGGCGGTGAGCAGATGCTCACGCACGTCTGCGTACTTGTCGAGATAGTGACGCGCCAGCCCGAACAGCCGAATCTCCTGCGCCGACATGCGCTCGGTGAGCAGTGTGTCGTAGTAGCCGGCGCGCCGTTCCTGCGGCGAAGCTTCCAGCCGAAACCGGCTGAGTTTCCGGCTGAAGCGGGTGATCGACCACAGCGCCGGGATGCCACCGATCAGCAGCACCAGCGGCAGCAGCGGCGAATAGCTGATCAGCAGCCCGATCATCCCCACCAGCGAAAGCAGCGTGCGCGCCGTCGCCCCGACGTTTTCCAGCAGGCTTTGCGGGCGCAGGCGAGCGTCCAGGCGCACCCGGTGAATCAGGTCATAGAAACCCTGCACCTCGAAATAGCGCAGGTCAAGGGAGACCGACTTCTCCTGTATCTGGCGGCTAACGGTTTCACGGATGCGTTCGGACTGTACGAGACGAACGTAGGTCATGATGCTGCCCACGATTTCGCCGCCGATCTGCACGCTCGCCAGCAGGATGAACGCGCCGACTGTGGCATTCATCAGCGCCGGGTCCCAGCCCGCTTCGACCAGCGCCACGACGCTGTTGATGGTATCGCGGGTGAAGAGGATGGTCAGGACCGGCACGATACTCTGGATCAGGAGCAGCAGCGCCCAGGCGATCATCATGCCATGCGAGGCGTCGTAGACGAGCCTCAGCGCGCGGGGGATGTAGGGGAGTTGGGCGCGGATGCCGCGCCAGCCCTGGATACGCTGTTGATTCGTTGACACTCGGTTTTCTCCCTTTTTGCCGCGCCCGCATTATAGCAGGCACGTCCGCTGCCGGATAAGCAACTTTCATCGGCGCACACTGAAAGCCCATGTTACAATCGGAGGATGTTCCGAGACATTCAAGGAGCGCCGCGATGAAGAACGCACCGGAAAAGCATATTGGCACCTGGCATGGAACCCGCGCCAGCCTCGGCTTCTGGCTGAAGTCGATACTCTCGCTGTCGCTGTGGTACTGGCTGGTTCATAAGCATAATCGCATCGAACTGACCACGCGCCGCCTGATGCAGGTGCGCGGCAACGTGCTGACCCGCAACGAGACCTCGGTGGACCTGGAGAAGATCTCCAATATCGTCGTCAACAAATCGGCGCTGGGATCGATGCTCAGCTATGGCGACTTCGTCGCCGAGACCGCCGGCACTGATCAGGCGGAGATCATCTTCAAGGGACTCAACAGCCCGGATCGCCTGCGTGACACCATTTTTGATATTCGCGATGGCAAGCTCGATGAGGTTTCCGACGTCTGAGAGCGTGTCTGCAAAGCCGGTTTTCACACAACCTCACCCCGGAAACCGTCAGGTTTCCTGCCCCTCTCCAATTGGAGAGGGGCGGTTGAGCGCAGCGAAACGGGGTGAGGTGAGCAGTTTGCAAACCCCCTCGGCTTCCGCCGACAGCGCGCGAGCGCGCACTTCCGCCGGGTCGATCTTCTCAACGGGTCTGCCTTTGTGGATGACGAAATGATCCAGGTCGCGGGCGACGAAGCTGTCGGGGAACGCCGCCCGCGCCTGGGCGATCACGTCGGATTCGCGGTAGCGCCGGGAGACGTGATTGAGGATCAGCGTCTTCACGCCAGCCTCTGCGGCGAAGCGTCCTGCCTGGCTGGCAGTGATGTGCCCGTAGAGATGCGCGGTCTCTAATTCGTCGTCCAGGAAAGTAGCTTCGATGACCAGCACATCGGCATCGGCTGCGGCGTCGCGCAGATTATCCAGCCGTCCGCAGTCCCCGATGTGTACCAGTTTCGTGCCGCGCACCGTCTCGCCCAGCACCATCTCCGGCGTGATCTTCCTGCCGTCCGCTAGCGTGATCGTCTCACCCTCGACCAGCCGCCGTCGCTCAGGACCCGCCGGCACGCCCAACGCCTGGGCGCGCTCTACCAGGAATGGGCGGCGGTCGCGCTCCTGAAAGATGAAACCGAAATTGCCCGCGCCCCGGTGCGTGACGGGCACCGCGGTGATGGTGAAATCTTTCGCCTCGAAGATCAACCCCGGCTGCAATTCCAGCATGGCGATTTCCACCGGCAGACGTTCGTATTGCAGCACAACGCCGAACAACAGCGCATGTACCCGGTCGAGCGTGGGGCGTCCGCCGTAGATGTTGATGTTGTCGATGCTCTCCCATCGGGCGAACGTCGAGATCAGCCCGCCCAGTCCCAGGATATGATCCAGGTGTCCGTGCGTCAGCAGGATGTGGTTGAGCTTCTTGAAGCCGATTCCGCTGCGCAGAATCTGCCGCTGCGTGCCTTCGCCGCAGTCGATCAGGAAGCGGTGTTCTCCCGCCATGACCACCTGCGCGGTAAGCCCCCGGTGGATCGAGGGCGCGGAAGCTGAAGTACCCAGAAAGACAATTTCGAACATGCCGTCTCGTTCACTATTTTTCGGTTATCGGTGCGGTTTGCCAGTGGCGCGGTGCAGGGTCGGGCGGCGGATTCCGCCGCTGTTGTTTCGTCCTCTTGGCAGCCCGGCGTCAGCGCAGGATGGTGAAACCCCCGACGTACAGCCGTGTGGCGCTCGCCTCGTCGCCGATGAATGCCGCCAGACGCCGTCCCGCCGCGCTTTCATAGGCGCCAACGGAGATGCTGTAGTCGCCGGTGGGCAGCGAGAAGGGCAGATCGACGTAGCTCGCCTGGATGAGTACGTCGCGAGGTTCCAGCATTTCCGGCAGCGCGACCATACCGTCGCGCTGCGCGACCGGGCGCGCTCCTGGATCATCCTGCACATGCGTGAAAAATGCCAGATCGGGCGGGAGGATGCCATCAACCCGCCAGTAGGTGACGACCAGCAGCAGATCGCCCGGCGATTGTGCATCCGCCCAGCGCCGGTCGTAGCCCAGGAAGGTGAGATTGCCTTCCAGCCGCAGCGGCGGCAGCGCGACGGCGTTACCGGCGGGTTCGTCGGGCGCGAAGGTGATCGGCGTGGTCGTCGTGTAGGCTCCGATGCGGTTCGCCAGAGCTTCGGCGGGGGCGATGCGCGCGATGGAGTTAGGGGGGATGCCCGGTCCTTCGATCACCTGTCCATATCCCAGCCAGGGCAGAAATTCGGGGTTCAGCTTCGCCAGCCCTTCGGGATCGACCATGACGATGTACTGCGGCGCGCCGCCGTTTATCAGGATGAATGTGGCGTTGCAGTCGGCGGCGCGTAAGGGGGCGTCGGCGCGGTGCATCATCAGCGCCAGCTTGTGAGCATCCGTCAGCGCGCCGGGCGCTGCCGGCTGAAGTGCTTCGGCGCAGAGCAGCGCTGGCGTCTCGACTCCGCTTTGATTGAGGAAGTGGGCGAGGGCGCCCAACCGGGCGTTGAAGGATACCTGGGTCTCTGGCAGCGTGCCCCATTCCACCAGCAGATCGTCGCCCGCCCAGACGAGGTTGAAGCCGAACAGTGCCACCAAGCCGACCGCGCTCACCGCCCGCCCCAAGCCGCGCAGTGAGTAGAAGATGGTCGAGACGCCCATCCCGAAGAGCATCGCCAGCGGCGGCAGCAGCGCCGAGGTGATCAGGAAATTGGGCGACGCAGGAGCCAGCAGCGTCGCCGGGACCAGGAAGAGGAGCGCCAGCAGCAGCAGCGTATTGCCGGATTCGCGAATGCGCCCGGCAGCGGTGAGCAGCCCGACCGCCATGATCACGCCGCTGACCAGGTCGAAGAGCGGGCGTCCCGGCATATTGTGCGCGGGGTTGAGGTCGCCCACGAACAGGAACCCGTTGATGCCCGCCGCCAGTGTTTCGATCAGCCTGGAGAGGCTGGCGGGGAAATCATCCGCCAACCGCGTCGTCCCGGCGAGGTCCGGCAGTTGTATGGTCGAGAGTACATAGGGCATTGCCAGGACGATAGTGATCACCAGCGTGAACCAGGTGAAGCTGAGCGCGCGGCGCGGGAAGGGACGAGTCGTCAGGACCCGATAGACGATAAAGGTCATGGCGAACATCGTCAGCACCAGGCTGAGGGGGTGGATGTAGAAGCCTAAGCCCAGCAGCACGCCGAGCGCCAGGAACGCCGGCGAGTCCGACTTGCCGCCTCGGCGTTCGCCATAGATGAAGAAGGCGCGGGCGAGCGCCAGCATGATGGCGGCGGTCCACGCCATGAGTACGGCTTCGCGGGCGACGGTGCGCGAGAGCAGGATGGCGCTCAGGTTGACGGCGAGCAGCCCCATCGCGGCGATCCCGGCGAGGGGTCCGCACAGGCGCGTGCCGACGGCGTAGACCAGCGCCAAGCCGATCAACCCGATGAAGAGCGAGAGGATGCGAAAGCCGAAAGCGCCGCTGCCTACGACTGCCGTGATGCCAGTCAGGGCGGACTGGTACAACCCCTCGCGCCCGACGCCGTCGAGATCGTAGAAGACTTCGACACGCCCGCTGCGCACCGATTCGGCGATGCGCACGTCGTCGATTTCGGCGTCGCTCAAGCCCGGGGGAAGCTCATTCAGGCTGGCGAAGCGCAGGACAGCGGCGATCAGAAAAAGTATGACGGCGAAGACATAGCTGAGGCGGATGGACAACGGGGACTCCTAAAGCGCCGTCGCCAGCGCGGTGAACAGGAGGACCAGCAGGCTGAGTCCTACGTTGATCCAGGTTAGGCGTGTTTCGTCGCGGTGAAGTTTCTCCAGCGCTGCCGGCTCCTGTTTGCCCTTTTCCAGCAGCAGCAGTGCGCGGTCGAGCGCCGGGGCGATGGTGAGCTGCCCGAATACCATGCAGATGAACATGCCGACGATGGCGATGTGCTTCATCAGCATGAAGCGGTTCCAGTCGTTGTTGAAGCTCATCAGCCCGTCGTAATTCGGATCGCCGGACATCTGAATCAAGCCGGTCACCACCAGCGCCGCCAGACTCAGGTTGGCGATGGGCACGAAGCGGCGGCGCAGTCGGTTGAGAAAGGCATACAGCGTCGGCTGTTCGCCCACGACGCGCCGGGCAGTAGGCAGCACCAGAAGCACCATGATCACCAGCCCGCCGATCCACAGGACCGTCGCCACCAGATGGAAGAAATAGCTAATCGCAAGGATAGACGGGGACAAGTCCAAGAGCCTCCGGGCTGTCTGGCGCGCGCGCCGGGATGAATTGATCGCCGCAGTATTTCGCCATGTTGGCGAGATCGATATAGGCAGGACGAGTATACCCTGACGGGGTTGTGATCGCCCACCAGTATTGTTCGTCCTGCTCCGTCCATTCCGGCGAGGCGATGTAGATCATCGACATCAAGCCGACCCAGGGCGACCAGTGCGAGGCGGCATAGGCGTAGGCGCGCACCAGATAATCCGCCTGGACGGCTTCGTCCACCGCGAAATGGGCGTAATCAGGGTTGACGCGGTCGGTCGTCCAGCCGAGTTCCAGTACCGCGATCTGCCGCGCGGCGTCTCCGTTGGCGATCATGATCCGGCGGATGTCCTCGATGCGGCGGAAGCTGAAGAAGCGGTGTCCGCCGCGCGCCTGCGCCGGGTCGAGTTCCGGCGGGCTGAAGCCGGGCGCGTGTACCCCGACGGCATCGACGTAGCGCTGGAAACCGGCATCGTACATGCCCTGAAGGAACAGATCGTCAGGTGTGACGGTCGCGTCGTAGCTGCCGGTTGGGGCAAGCCCTGCCGAAATGACCACCGCGTCCGGGTCGGCGGCGCGGATCGCCTCGCTGCATACTCCCAGCAGCGCCACGTAGCCCGCCGGGTCGGGAGGACGCCCTCCCCATTCGCGCGCCAGGTTCGGCTCATTCCAGACCTGATAGGCGGCGACCCGCCCGCGAAATTCCGACGCCAACCTGCCGCAGTACGCCCCGAAATCCGCCAGATCATCGGGCGGAGCATCCAGGTAATCGACGCCGCGCACGCCGCTGACGGAAGGGTGCGACCATTCCGGGGCATCGCTCAGGCGGATGATCAGCTTGAGGCGGCGGCGTTCCAGCTCGTTCAGGATTTCGTGCCCGCGCCCGACCAGGAAATTGCCGTGCGGCTCGACCTGGATGTCTTCCCAGGAGAACGTCTGCTTGACATGGCTGAAGACCATGCGCTGAATCCAGTCAAGGTCGCGCCCGGCGAACCCGTGATCCCACCAGGTGAACGCCTGGATGCCGTAAGTCAGCGACTCGAAGGGCGGATCGACGATGGCATGACGGAGGAAGAGGTCCGATGAGGATCGAGGGATGCTGAGGAGTGCCGCCAGAGCGACCAGCCAGAGGAAGGTGGGGACGGCGAATCGGCGTAGGATGAGGGCAAGCCTGCCTGAGATCGGTGTGATGCGCATTTCATCAATCTATCACATGGGAGATGTTCTTGTAAGGTGGATTGGCGACGCCCCGCCTATGCCTGGGCAGCGCTGCGGCGGCTTTCTCGTCACCGGGCGGCGTTTGGGCTAGACTCTATCGCATGGGGAACCAATGACGTTCGCCCGCAATCGCACAATGAGTCAGGAGTCCGTCAGATGACCGACAAAATCTCCAAAAGTGACGCCGAGTGGCGGGCACAGCTCACACCGGAGCAGTATGCCGTGCTGCGCCAGCGCGCCACAGAACGTCCGTTTACCGGAGAGTACTACAAGACCGATACGCAGGGCGAGTACCTCTGTGCGGCGTGCGGGCTGCCGCTGTTTTCGTCGGACACGAAATACCATTCGGGGAGCGGCTGGCCCAGCTTCTGGGATGTGATCGAACAGGGCAGCGTCGTCCTGAAGCCGGATACCAGCCATGGTATGCAGCGCGTCGAAATCGAGTGCGCCCGCTGCGGGTCGCACCTGGGGCACGTCTTCGATGACGGTCCGCGCGAGACGACCGGTATGCGCTACTGCATCAACTCGGTGTCGCTGAAGCTGAAACCCGACGCCGACTAGGGTCTGTCTGCAAACTGCTCACCTCACCCCGGAAACCTGATGGTTTCCTGCCCCTCCAATTGGAGAGGAGCGGTTGAGCGCAGCGAAACGGGGTGAGGTGGTGTGAAAACCGGGTTTGCAGACACGCTCTAGCATCGCTGCGGCGCGGTGGGCAGGATCGACAAGCAGAATTAGGCACTTCGCGCAATAGATCGCCTTCGCCTTTCGCGTTATGCTTCCTTACAGGTTCCAGATCAGGAAGTTCACATGTTCGCGCAGTTCGTCTGCAAGCAGGTCAAGAAGCAGCCACCCGAACGAATCGTCCGGGCGTTTGTGCTTTCCTGATCGACAGCGCGAACCCAGCAGAGCGCCTTCACAGCCGCCCGGACCCATCCGGGCGGCTTTTGTTTCCCGTGATGGCAGCGCACTACAGGCGGGGCGGCAGCGAAGGCTTTTTCGAAGCATTGAGGAGGCTAGAGTATGCCGCTGGATCACTTCAGCATCATCGAAAGCACGCTGCGCGAGGGCGAACAGTTCAGCACCGCCACCTTCACCACCGCGCAGAAGCTCGAGATCGCCGGTCTGCTCGACGACTTCGGCGTCGAGATGATCGAGATGACCTCGCCGCTGGCGTCGTCGCAGAGCGAGGCGGATATCCGCGCTGTCGTCGCCGCCGGACTGCGCCCGCGCATCCTGACGCATGTACGCTGTAAGCGCGAGGACGCCCTGCGCGCCCTTGATACCGGTGTGCAGGGCATCGACATCGTCATCGGCACGTCGCCGCAGCTCATCAAGAGCAGTCACGGCAAATCGATCCCCCAGATCATCGCCGAAGCCGGCGAAGTCATGACGTTCATCCGCCAGCAGGCTCCGAACATCATCCTGCGTTTCAGCACCGAGGACAGCTTCCGCAGCCGGGAATCCGATCTGCTGCGGGTCTACCTCGCCATCGCCGATCTTGGCTTCGTGGATCGGCTGGGCGTGGCGGACACGGTCGGCATCGCCACCCCCAGCCGCGTCTCGGTTCTGGTGGGGCAGCTGGTGCGGCTGACAGGTCTGGACATCGAGTTTCACGGTCACAACGACAGCGGCTGCGCCATCGCCAACGCCTACGCCGCGCTCGAAGCCGGGGCAACCCACATCGACACCACCGTGCTGGGCATCGGCGAACGCAACGGCATCACGCCGCTGGGTGGGCTGATCGCCCGACTGTACACCCTCGACACCGCCTACGTCAGCAAATACAACCTGCGCCTGCTGCCACAGATTGATCGGCGCGTCGCCGAAATCTGTGGACTCGACATCCCTTTCGGCAACTACATCACTGGGGCGAGCGCCTTCATCCACAAAGCCGGCATTCATGCCAAGGCGGTGCTGGCGGACCCGGCGACCTACGAGGCGATCAACCCGGCGGACTTCGGGCTGACGCGCGAGATCAGCATCGGTCACCGACTGACCGGCTGGAACGCCGTGCGCCGCCGCGCTGAGGACCTGGGGCTGACGCTCGACGACGATGTCGTGCAGCGCATCACCCGGCAGATCAAGGAGCGCGCCCACGAACAGCCGCTCAGCCTGGATGAAGTCGATGCGCTGCTGCGTGCGGAAGGTGCGGCATGACCGGCTTCACATTTGCCGAAAAAGCCCTGGCGCGGGCGGCGGGCGTGGATGCGGTGCGCGCCGGTGATGTACTCGACGTGCGACCGGACCTGATCTTCAGCCACGACAACACCGCCGCCATCCGCCGCATCTTCGAACAGATCGGTGCGCCCCGGCTCGCCCGCCCTGAGCGCATGGCGATCACGCTCGACCATGCTGCGCCCGCGCCGACCACGCAGCACGCCGCGAATCATGCCGAAATCCGCCGGTTCGCCGCCGATCACGGTGTCGCCCATTTCTTCGAGGTCGGGCGTGGCATCTGCCATCAGGTGATCAGCGAAGAGGCGCTGATCCTGCCCGGCGAGACGATCTTCGGTTCGGACAGCCACACCACCCATTTCGGCTGGATGGGCGCGTTTGGCATGGGCGTCGGGCGGACGGAGATGGCGGCGCTGTGGGCGACCGGCGCGCTGTGGATTCGCGTGCCCGAAGCCGTGCAGATCGTGCTGGAAGGACGGCTTCAGCCCGGCGTCACCGCCAAGGATGTCTGTCTGCGCCTGCTCGGCGACCTGGGCATGACAGGCGGGCAGTATCGCTCCATCGAGTTCGCCGGATCGGGTGTCGCCGCGCTGCCGCTGGATGAGCGCCCGGTCATCCCCAACATGATGGCGGAGTTCGGCGCGATGAACGCCTACTTTCCGCCCGATGAGGTTATCTTCGCGGCGTTGAATGCCCGCCGCACGCGCGATTATGCGCCACTCTACCCGGATGCCGACGCCGACTATGCCGAACGCCACCACCTGGATGTCAGCGCCGTTGAGCCGCTGGTGGCGCTGCCGCATCAGCCGGATCATGTCGTCCCGGTCTCGCAGGCGCAGGGCAAGCCGGTCGATCAGGCGTTCATCGGGACCTGCACCGGCGCGCGCTACAGCGATCTGGCAGCCGCCGCCCAGGTGGTGCGCGGGCGTAGGCTGCGCTCCCGGCTGATCGTCATCCCTGCCAGCAGCGCTGTGCTGGAACAGGCGGCGCGCTCCGGCGTCCTGCTTGATCTGATCGCCGCCGGCGCGGCGGTCGCATCGCCCGGCTGCGGTCCGTGCATGGGCAATCACCTCGGCGTGCCCGCCCCGAATGAGGCGACGATCAGCACCGGCAGCCGCAACTTTCGCGGGCGCATGGGCACCGCCGGCGCGCCGATCTATCTGAGCAATCCCTACGTCGCCGCCGCCAGCGCCGTGACGGGCTGTATCACGCATCCAGGAGAGTTTTTATGAGCCGCCATCGCGTCTGGGTCTATGGCGATAACGTCAACACCGATGTCATCTTTCCGGGCAAGTACACGTACACGCTCAAGTCGCTGGAGGAGATCGCCGCACATGCGCTGGAAGACCTCGATCCGGCGTTCACGGCGGGCGCTGAACTTGGCGATGTCATCGTCGCCGGGTTCAACTGGGGCTGCGGCAGCAGCCGCGAACAGGCGGTGACGGCGGTCAAGCATCGGGGCGTCCCGGCGATCCTGGCGGCGTCGTTCAGCGGGCTGTACTTCCGCAACTGCATCAACCAGGGCATCCGCCCGATTGTGCTGCCGGGCTTGTCGGCGGCGGTGCAGACCGGCGATTTCATCGAGATCGCCGGCGATTTCGTACTCGCCGCCGGGGTGCGCTATTCGATCCCGCCGCTGTCCGGCACGGCGCAGGCGATCCTCGACGCCGGCGGGCTGACGCCGATGCTTCAGAAGCGTTTTCGCGGCGCGATCACGCCGCTGACCGGGATCGGGGGCGGCGAATGAGCCAGACGATTGTGCTGATCAAGGGCGACGGTATCGGCGCGGAGGTGATCCCGGCAGCGCGGCGCGTGCTGGAGGCGCTGCGCCAGCCGCTGACCTTCGTCGAAGCCGAAGCCGGATTCGCCGCGTTTGAACGGACGGGCGACGCTTTGCCGGCGGAGACGCTGCGTCTGTGTGAGCGCGCTGCCGCCGTCCTTTTCGGGGCAACCCAGTCGCCGATGACCAAAGTGGCTGGCTATCGCAGCCCGATCTTGCAGCTGCGCCGCCATTTTGATCTGTACGCCAATCTGCGCCCGGCGGTTGGGGAGGGCGTCGATCTGCTGATTGTGCGGGAAAACACCGAAGGCATGTACAGCGGGCGCGAACGGGTCGAGGATGACGGCGAGACGGCGATCCTGGAGCGGGTGATCACGGCGCGGGCTTCGGCGCGCATCGTCGAGGCGGCGTGCGCCTGGGCGCGGCGTCGGCGCGGACGGCTGACTCTGGTCCACAAGGCGAACGTGCTGAAAGAGACGTGTGGGCTGTTTCGGCGCGTCGGTCTGGAAACGGCGGCGCGCTTTCCCGACGTGGCAGTCGATGAGCTGCTGGTCGATACCGCCGCGCTTCAGCTCGCGCAGGATGCCCGGCGCTTCGACGTGATCGTGACGACCAACCTGTTCGGCGACATCCTCAGCGATCTGGCTGCCGGGTTGACCGGCGGGCTGGGGCTGGCGGCATCCGCCAATATCGGGGTAGGCGTGCCGATCTTCGAGCCGGTACACGGCAGCGCCCCGGATATCGCCGGTCAGGATAAAGCCGATCCGCGTGCCGCCATCCTGAGCGCGGCGATGCTGCTCGATCACCTGGGCTATGCTCAGCCGGCGGCGGCGGTTCGCGCGGCGGCATATGCGACGGCGCACGCCGGCAGCACCAGCGCCACCGCTGAACGGATCGCAGCAGCGGTTTCGTAGGAGACTATCGGGCGACCTGCCGGGGCGCCCCTACGGCGTCAGACCGCCTTCGTAGGCGCGATTCCAGTCGCGCACCGCGTCGAACACCGGGCGGAAGACGAAGTTCGGTCCGATGATGGAGTAGGCGACGTTATCGTTTTCTGCCGCCCAACCCGCCTGCGGACCGTAGTTCAGGTTCCACAGGAATGCCAGCCACACGCTGTTCGAGCTGCGCATGAATTCCAGCGCCCGAACAGTGAAGTCGCGCTGCTCGTCCAGGGTGTTGTCGGCGGCGAACTCGAAGCCCTGCGGCACGCCGCTCAAGCCCTCGGCGGAGGGCCAGCCGAATTCGGTGACGCACAGCTTCTGAGTCCCGCCCGCCAGCGCGATCTTGCTGGCATAGGTGGAAAGCGTGCTGCGGAAACTCCACGAGTGGTGCGGGTTGTCGAACGGACCCCGGTAGCTGGCGCTCGGATCGTTCGGGACGGCGTCCCAGGTGTATTCCGGGCTGACGTTGATGCCGTTGTGGTGTGCGCCCACGCAGTCGGCATAGTTGAGCATGCCGGCGCTGATCAGCTGATCCAGGTAGACGAAGTCGTCCCAGGCGTGAACGCCGTCGCTGAGTCCGGTGGGGGCGAGCGCTCCGCTGACCACGATCACGCCTGGATCGACGCCTTTGATCGCCTGATAGGTCGTCCGCAGCAGCGAGACGTAGTCTTCGGCGCGCAGCCCGCCCGGAGCCGTCCACTCGCGGTCGAGGTTCTGCTCGTTCCAGACCTCGACGGCGTGGATCATGCCTGGATAGCGGCGCAGCAGGGCGGTCACGAAGGTGGCGTAGTCGTTCGGATCGGCAGGGGGACCATGCTGCTCCAGGCTGACGCCTTCGGGGCGCGCCCAGTCCGGAGCCGTGACTACCGAGACCAGGACCTTCAACCCTTTGTCGCGCGCCGCCAGCAGATAGGTATCGGTCAGGAACCAGTCATAGGCACCGCGCTCCGGCTCCAGCTCATCCCAGCGCACCTGCTGTTTGACCCAGCGAACGCTCAGCTGGTTGGAGGCGACATCCATCCACTGCGCCATGTTGTCATAGCTGACCTGCACCTGCACGCCGAGGTGGAAGCGGGTGTCATCGACGGGCAGCAAGGTGGGCGTGGCGGCGTTGCTGTCCGCCTGAACGACCGCCTGCGGCGGCGCGGTGGCGACGACCGGGCGGGTAGGGATGGGCGTGAAGGTGGCGCGCGCGGCGGTCGGCGCGGCGGTGGTATCGGGCAGGGCGGCGGCGGCGCGCAGCCCATTCTGAGCGCCGGGCGCGAAGATCGCGCCGTAGGTCATGTAGATGGCGATGAAGGCGATGGCTCCGAGGATGAAGGTGATGCCGCTCCAGACGATGACGAAGCTGCGAAGCTGCCGCCGGTAACGCGCTACAGGGGTATTCGACGCCATCGTCTTGCCTCCGTCCTGATCCACGAGCGGCTGAACCCGTGCGGGTCCAGCCGCCCATTATAGCATGAGAGGTCTTTCAGACGGCGCAGATCAGCGGGCAGCCGCCAGGGCATCGCAGGCTGGGCACGCGCCGCCGGGGCGGATGATGGCGAATCCCGCCATCGGGTCGGAACCGTAGACCGTGAAATCGACGTTCCAGATGATCATCAGCCGCACCCTGCCGCTCTGCGAGGCGATGGCGGCAGCTTCCGCCAGCCATGCCGCCTGCTGCGCGACGGTGGTGTTCGCCCCCCAGGCAAAATAGGGATCAAGGGGCGGATAGCCCTCCGGCGTCAGATAGCCCAGTTCGGTGAAGCAGATCGGCTTGGCCCCGCCGATGATGCCCCAGTAGGTGTTGAGCATGCCCAGGTAATAGCGCGTGTAGTAGTTGTCGCGCGGGTCGCCGCTGGTGGCGCTCGCCGGGGTGACGCCCTCGTTGTAGTGCGCGCCCACACAGTCGGCATAATTCAACCCGCCCGCCGCCACGAACTGACGCAGCCAGTTGTCGTCGTTGACCACCGCGCCGGGGTAGGCGGCCTCTGCTCCGGTGGGAGCGGGCGCGGCGCTGATCACCATGACGCTCCCGTTGACGCTCTGCACCGCCTCGAAAGACTGGCGCAGCAGATCGGCGTAGTATTCGCCGCTGATCTGCCCGGTGGGCCACTCGCGGTCGATGTTCGGTTCGTTCCACACCTCGATGGCGTCCGGTCCCTGCCCGGCAACCCCGCCGACAAACGAGGCGAACTGGCTGACGTAGCTGCCCCCGCCCGCCGCCAGATCGCCCGGCGAGCCGACGACGCCGATCAGAATCTTGAAGCCGCGCCCGTGCGCTTCGCTGATCGGTCCCGCCGCGACTCCGGGGTCGGCTCCAGGTCCATAGCGCAGTTGAATCTTCATCCAGTTCATGCCGGCGCGCTGCATGGCTCCTGCCCCGCCGGTTCCGGTGCTGGTGACGTGTCCGCCGTATTCGAACTGCCCGGCGACGATGCTGCCCGCGCCCACCTGCACCGCCGCCTGCCCGCCGCCCGTCGGCTGAGAGATCGCCGGAGCAGTCGGCTGAGGCGTTGGCGTTGGCGTCGCGGTCGGCAGAGGGGTCGGCGTCGGCGAGGGCGCGAAGACCCCGACGGACGCGCCCTCGCGCGGGACCTGCACGACGCTGCCGCCGACGATGGCGACATTGACGGCGTAATTGCCATCCGGCGCCTGGATGGTGGCGACCAGCGCCTCGCCCAGGGCGGTTGTCACCTCGTCGATGACTCCACCGCTCCCTTCGATGGTCCAGTGCAGCGCCAGATCGAGCGCACCGGCTGCCGCCGGCAAGCCCAGACCATAACTCTGTACCGCTTCCAGCACCGTCGGCGAAACCCCCGGCGCGTTGAGGTCGCTGAAGGCGACACCCGCCAGGGCGAAGGCAGTAGTCTTCTCGATGCGCCAGCGCACGGCGTCGCCGGTCGCCAGCCAGATGCGGGCGATAGCGCCGCCAAACTCATCCAGGTAGTCGATGTACGGCTGACCGGTCAGAGGATCGCTGCCCAGCTCGGCGGGGTAGCCGTCGAGGCGGGCGGTCAGCGGCGCGCCGGGCGGGACGGTGCCGCCGGGAGCGAGTTCGACTTCAATGCTGACATCGCCGAGCGCCGAGAGCGCCTGATCGATGCCCATCGACGTGAAGCCGTCGCCGACCTGCCGCTGCGAACGCGCCGACAAGCCGATGTAGAGCTTCTGGCGGCTGACTTCATCGACCGCCCAGCGCAGCATGGCGTCCACCAGCCGATCTTCGCCGGGCACAAATGCCGCCGGGTCGGCGGGCAGGTTGACGATCAGCCCGTCGGCTGCCGCGCCGAGCGCCCGCCAGTCGTAGGCTCCGGTCGTCCAGCCGTCGGCGGTGTTCTGCGCGGCGGGGACGGCGACGATGAGGATCTGCTGCCTTGCCTGAAGCTGTGTGCCGAGCGCTGCGATGAAGGCGCTGAACGCGCCGCGCAGCGCGTCGGGCAGATCGCGATAGTCGATCAGCACACCGTCGTAGCCGGAATCGGCAAGCGCCAGCAGTTGATCGATATGCGCCGCGCGCAGACCGCTGTTGGCGAGGATCGCCGTCACCGTGTCGGGGTCGGTCGCCTGCGGGTCGAGATAATTGCGCACCGCCGGAGTGACCAGATAGCCGCTGTCAAGCGCGAAGCCCGCCGCCAGGCTGCCGACCAGCCCTCCTTGAAGGGTGGGCTGCAAGCCCGCCGGCGCGACGATGGTCGCCATCTCCGCCACCTGCGCGGCGAGTACCTGATCGACATCGACCTCAGCGAGGATCGTCTTCGGCGCGCCCGAAACGCGCAGCACTGCCAGCTGCGCCGGCAGCGCATCGACTGCCGCGACCAGCGACGACCCGGCGAGCGCCGCCGGGATGAACCGCCACTCCCGCGTCTGCGGATCATAGCCGTAAAGGTCGATCAGGTCGGCGGGGGCGGTCGGATCGGCGATCTCCAGGCTGAGCGCGACCCGTTCCGGCGCAGTGCCGGTCGTGGCGAGGCTGAACAGATCGCTGATCGGCTCGGCGCTGACCGGCAGCGCCTGAAATGCCGTCCGCAGCGCGCCATCGGCGCTGGAAGCAGCAGCAGCGAAATCCTGCTGCGGGACTGCCGAGAGCGCCACGCCGAATTCCGCGCCGGGATCGTCGCCGAAGACGGCGACGGTCAGCGCGCCTTCGCGGACGGCATTGGCTTCCGCCGTCAGGAGGGTGTAGCGCGGTCCGGTCACCCGCTGAAGCAGGCTGATCGGCGGCAGGAGCAGCCCGACCACCAGCAGCACCAGGAAAGCCGCCAGAGTCAGACCGGCGAGCAGCCAGCAGCCGCTCCCTCCGCCGCGCTTCCTGCTGCCTCCCCCGACGGGCGGCTGCACGCCGGTCCTGCGGGAGCTGGTCTTGTTCGCCTGAAGCGCCTGAGCCTCAGGATCGAAATCGGGGACGACGGCAGGAAGACCGCTCGTGCTGCGTTTTTCTTCGCTCATCTTGGAACCTCATCATGCGCCAGACCCGCAGACGAGACGCCGGGCAGTCGAAAGGACTGCTGGGGCGTCTCGCGCGGAGTCACGGCTTCGGGGAGAAGGCTAGCTGCCGAGCAGGTCGCAGGCGGGGCAGCCGCCGCCGGGGCGGATGATGGCGTAGCCCGCCATCGGGTCCGCGCCGTATTCGGTGAAGTCCACATTCCAGATGATGACCAGGCGCACCTTGCCGCTGCGCGCCGCCAGCGTCACCGCCTGATCGACCCACTGCGCCTGTTCCGCCTGGCTGGTGTTTTCCGCCCAGCCGAATGCGCCCGGCAGCGCCCCGTAGCCCTCCGGCGACAGGAAGCCGAGTTCGGTGAAGCACAGCGGACGCCTGCCGCCGACGGCGTCGGAGTACGTGTTGACCATGCCCCAGAAGTAGCGGCTGTAGTGCCCACTGTTGCCGCGCGGATCACCGCTGGTCTGATTAGGCGGCACGATCCCCTCATTGTAGTGGATGCCGACGCAGTCCATGTAGTTCGCCGCGCCCGCCGCCGCCATGCGCTGGACGAACAGGTTGTCGTCGCAGCCTGCGCCGCCGCAGCCCCCGAAGAACCCGGTTGGAGCGGGCGCGCCGCTGATCACCAGAGTCGCCGGGTTGGCGGCTTTGATGGCGCTGTAGGCGCGGCGCAGCAGTTCGGTGTAGCGCTCCGGGCTGATCGTCCCGGCGGGCCATTCTCGGTCGATGTTCGGCTCATTCCAGACCTCGATGGCGTCTGCGCCCTGCGCCGCCGCCTGGGCGACCGATCCGGCGTAGGCGTCCAGGAATCCGTCATCGTTGGGGTTGCCGTTGCCGACGACGCCCAGCAGGATGCGGAAGCCGTTGGCATGTGCCTCGTTGATCACCCCGCTGTAATCCTGGAAGGGGCGTACCTGGCGCTTCACCCAGGTCATGCCCGCCGCGCGCATGTGGCTGACCGTCGGGGCGCTTAACCCGGCGATGTGACCGCCGTACTGGAAGCCGCGCACCGGGGCGGTGTTCACGACGGGCGCTGCGGGGGCGGCGTCCGCCGGCGGCGCATCGGCGGCAGGTGGAGCACCTCCCGCCGGCGCGCCGCCGGTGTAGGGGTCTTCGATCCACTTCGAGGGCAGGGCGGCGATCTGATCCGGCGTCAGCGCGACCGCCGTATCGACGAGCCAGCCCTGACTGCTGTCCTGGGCGATGCCGCGCACCCAGCCGCCGCCCGGTGCGCGTCCGTCGGCGCGGAAGGCAGTCCCGGCGGGCAGGACGGTGAGGATGCGCCAATCGACGCCCGGACCGGAACGCAGACGCGCGTCGGCGTTGAGCGCTGTGTCAAAGGTGGTTTCCTGGGCAAAAAGCGCCGTCGGTCCTGCCAGCGCCAGGAATGCCAGCGCGAGGACGATCAGAACTGGGTAAGGGGTGCGTCGTGCCATCCCGTTTAGTGATCTCCGTCTAGAACCGCTCAAGGTTTATACGCATGTTCACCTGTGCGCCGCCGCATACAGCAGCGGCGCTGCGCATCAAAAGCGCGGGGCATTGTAGCAAAGCCCTCCGACTATGGCAAAGCCGATGACCGCCTTGACATAAACTAGACGCGCGGTGTATAGTTATCTGGAAACCTATACACGGAGTGGTTAGTCCGCGATGTCCGTCAAACACGCCATCCTGGCGCTGCTCTATAACGAAGACCTGCACGGCTACGAAATCAGCAAGCGCCTGCCGCTGACACTCAATGCCGGGTGGGAGGTCAAACCGGGGCAGGTCGCCAGCACGCTGACGCGACTGGAGTCGGCGGCGCTGCTGACTCATCACGCCGAAGCCGGCAACGATGCGCCGGAGCGCAAAGTCTACCGATTGACCGACCAGGGCAAGACCGAACTGATCGACTGGTTCCTGACGCCGGAAGTCCGCGACTACCGCTCCGGCGACGACTTCTATCTGAAGTTGATCTTCTGCCTGATCGGCGCACCGGTGGACATCGCCGAGGTGATCCGGCAGCAGCGGCGGCGGTTGTACCAGGAACTTCACGATGTGACGCAGCTTCGCGAGCAGCTCGACCCGGACAACGATCTGCCATTACAACTGCTGCTCGATACCGCCATCATGCACCTGGATGCCGACATCCGCTGGCTGGAGATGTGCGAGGCGCGCCTTCCAGAACTGCGCCGCTACCGCCCGCCGCCGCCGCCCCCGCTGACGCGGGGCAGACCGCGCGGCGGCGCGAAAGAAGACTAGACGGACGAGAGATCAGAGTCGATGGAAGAGAGGATTCCCATGCAGGCGAAAGAGATCGTGCGCGTCGAAGGATTGACCCGAACCTATGGCAGCGGCGAAACTGCCTTCACGGCGCTGAATCAGGTCAGCCTGAGCGTCAGCCAGGGCGAAATGGTCGCCGTCATGGGACCGAGCGGTTCTGGCAAGAGTACGCTGCTGCACTTGATCGGCGGGCTGGACCGCCCGACCGCCGGCAGCGTGCAGATCGATGGGGCGCTGCTGAACGACCTGAACGACAAGGCGCTTTCGGCGCTGCGGCGGCGGCGCATCGGCTTCATCTTCCAGACCTACAACCTGCTGCCGGCGCTGACCGCCCGCGAGAACGTCGCCATGCCGCTCATCCTGGACGGCATACGCCGCTCGACCGCGCTGGATCGCGCCGGCGAGGTGCTGGCGGCGGTCGGTTTGCAGGACCGCGCCGACTACCGTCCGACAGCGCTTTCCGGCGGTCAGCAGCAGCGGGTGGGAATCGCGCGGGCGCTGGTCATTCAGCCGGCGCTGATCCTGGCGGACGAGCCGACCGGGGCGCTGGATTCCGAGACCGGGCAGGACATCATCCGGCTGATCCGCCAGCTGGCGACCCGCCAGCGGCAGACCATCATGCTGGTCACGCATGACGCCCGCGTCGCCGCCCACGCAGCCCGGATCATCAATCTGAAAGACGGCAGCATCGTCGATGACAACCGGCTCAAGAGCCGCCAGGAGGCTTATGATGCCGTCCCGGTCGGCTGATCGCCGCCCACTCGCCCGCTCAGTGCGCGGAGGCGCATCATGAACCTGATCTTCCTCGCCTGGCGTTATCTGATGCTGCGCCGCACCCGCGCCGCGCTGACCCTGCTCGCCATCGTCTTCGGAGTCGCCACGCTCTACGCTGCCAACGCCATGCCTGGCGCGGTGCAGGCTGCCGCCGAGCGGACCGCCCTGGGCGCGGATGGGACGACGATCCGCCTGTTTCAGGGGACGACCGGACGTTCCGAACCGCTGCGCGCCGATATGGCGGCTGCCGCCACAGGACTGTCTGGCATCGAAGCCGCCATCTTCGAGCCTGGCGCGACGCCGTACGACGATGTACTCACTCTGCGGCTGACGAGCGGCGCACCGGTCGTCGAGGTCCTGGAGCGGGTGGAAGCTGCCATCGGCGACTTCAGCGTGCAGGGCATCGATCCGCGTCGGGCGCTGCTGCAAAACCAGGTCCTTCAGGCGCTCTTCAACTTCTTCGGCGCCGTTTCGCTCTTCATGGGGGCGTTCCTCATCTCGGTGACATTTCGCACCGCCGCGTTGGAACGCCGCCGTGACCTGGGAATCCTGCGGGCGATTGGCGCGGAACAGGGGCAGGTGGTTCGGTTGTTCACCGTCGAGGCGCTGCTCCTGAGCGGCGTGGGGACGGCGGGCGGACTGGCGCTGGGGCAGGGATTCGCCGTCGCCATGCTGAATCTCATCTGGTCGATGTCGTTTCATATGTATCCGCTGACCGGCGGCGTCCCGCTGCACCCGCCGGCGCTGATCGCCGCGCTGGCGGTCGGGCTGCTGGTCGGTGTGGCGGCAGGCTATTTCCCGGCGCGCGCCGCCGGAAAGACCGCGCCGCTGGATGCCATTCGCCAGGACGCGAACGATGCGCCCTTTCACGATGTGACCGCGCTGCGCCTCGCCCTGGGCGGGATCGTCACTCTGATCAGCCTCGCCATCCTGCTGAGCGGCAGCGCCTGGAGCGGAGTCGGTGGGCTGCTGCTGTTCGTCAGCGCGGCGCTCTTGTCGCCGGCGCTGCTGCCGCCGATGGCGCGCGGGCTGCGCCCGTTTTTCGCCCGCCTCTTCCCCCGCCTGACCGATCTGGTCTACGCCGGGATGCTGCGCCACCCCTGGCGCGCCGCGACCACGCTGACCACGCTGACCATCGGTTTCGCCCTGTGCGTCGCCGTCATGGGCTTGGTCTCACCCGTGATCATCAGCACCACGCAGCGGGTCAACGCCCTGGACCCGGAGCGCGATCTCGCCGTCTACGCCTGGGAGCATGGGCTGCCGGCGGCTCTCGTCGAATACGTTCGCAACCGGAGCGAAGTCGATGCCTCCAGCCTGCTCTACCGCGCCCTGGGGACGGCTTCCGGACAGCCCGTGCAAGTCGTCAGCATCGATACCCGCTACGGGACGCGGCTGCAGTCGTTCAACCGCCTGCTCGAAACGACAGCGGCGGATGCAGCTTACCTGGATGCCGACGCTGCAGCGCAGATCATCGACGGTCTCGCCGACGGACGCCGGGCGATCATCTCGCTGGCGCTCAGCCTGCTGACCGGCGCAGGCGTCGGCGACGCCATCGCGCTTGATACGCCGACCGGCACGCAGTCCTATGTCGTCGCCGCTCTGATCAGCGACTTCTACCCGGAGACCGGCGACCGCCTGGCGTATCTGTCGGAACCGGTCTTCCTGGCGGATTTTTCGGACGCGACGCTGTATGGTATGCACATCAGCCTGAGCGCTCCTGTCTACGCGGAGGGGATCGGCAGCCAGATCGCGGCGCAGTTTTCCACGCCCGAACAGCCGATCACCATCAGCGACGAAGTGGCGCTGCGCGAACGCATGATCGGCGACACGCAGCGCGGCATGAGCATCCTCTACGTGCTGGCGCTGATGGTGGCGATTCCGTCGCTGCTGGGGCTGCTGAACACGCTGGCGATCGCCGTGCTGGAACGCACCCGCGAGATCGGCGTGCTGCGGGCAGTCGGAGCCGATCGCGCGCAGACCCGGCGCATGGTGATCGTCGAGGCGCTGCTGCTGGGGACGATGGGGCTGATCCTCGGCGGACTGGTCGGAGTAACCGTGTCGTACGGGATCAACGCCAGTCTTGCCGCGCTTCAGGCGGTCGATGCCGCGCCTGGTATCGGCGTCCCCCTTTCAGGATTCGTGATCCTGGCGGTGGGCGGGCTGGCGCTGTCGGCGCTGGTCTCGCTGCTGCCTGCCCGCCGCGCCGCGCGCCTGGAAGTGGTCGCCGCCCTGCGCTGCGAGTAAAGAAAATCCTTCAGGAACATGGTACTCTAGTGGGCGATTTCGCCCACCAGAGTACCGGCATGACAGCCTCGACCCTCACTTGTATCGATCTGCCCGAACACCCCGGTGTCGCCCTGCTGACGTTCAGCCGCCCGGCGTCGCACAATGCCCTGAGCGGGGACGACATGACCGCCTTCGCCGTCGCTGTCGACCGGCTGGCGGCGAAGCCCGATCTGCGCGCCGTCGTCGTCACCGGCGCGGGCGACAAAGCCTTTTGCAGCGGCGCGGACATCGCCGAAATGGTCCAGTTGACCAGTGAAGCCGAGGCGCGCGCCATGATCAGCCTGATGGGCGACGCGCTGCTGAAGCTGGAGCAGCTGCCCGTCCCGGTCATCGCCGCCATCAATGGACATGCCCTGGGCGGCGGGGCAGAGATCGCGCTGGCGTGCGATCTGCGCGTCGTCGATCGCAGCGCGCGCATCGGCTTCGTGCAGATTCGGCGCGGGTTGATCCCCGGCTGGGGCGGCGGGCAGCGCCTCCTGCGCCATGTCGGCTACGCGCGCGCCTTGGAGATCCTCCTGCGCGGACGGGTGATGGGCGCGGAAGATCTGCTGGCGCTCAGTCTGGCGACCGAGATCGCGCCGCATGGCGAGGCGCTGGCGAGCGCGCTGCGGCTGGC
>JABWBO010000207.1 GCA_013360465.1 Anaerolineae bacterium
AGCGGCGGGGCGGCTGGCATCGGGGGCGCTGGTCGCTTTGATCTACGCGACTGCGTACGCCGACGACCGGCAGGTGATGCTGTGCGTCGCCCGCGAGATGCGCCGCCTTGGGCTGCGCGACTGCCTGATCGCTCCGACGCAGCTGCGCTGGCAGCCGGACGGATCGGCGGCGCTGATCGCCGACTGGGAGCAGGGGGCGGTGGATTATCTGGTGCGCTTCTTTCCGGGCGAATGGCTGCCCAACCTGCCGCGCCGAAGCGGTTGGGGGCGCTACTTCGATTCCTGCCGCGTGCCCGCCAGCAACCCGCTCTCGGCGATGCTGGTCCAGTCCAAGCGCTTTCCGCTGGTGTGGGACCGGCTGTCCACGCCGCTGCCGACCTGGCGGGCGCTGCTGCCGGAGACGCGGGAGGCGGGCGTCGCGCGGCGCGATGCTCAGCCGGAGGGGTGGGTGTTCAAACCGGCGTTCGGGCGCGCCGGCGACGGCGTGACGATTCACGGCGTTTCGCCGCGCAGGGAGTGGGATCAGGCGCGGCGCAGCGCCCTGCTGCATCCGGGGCGCTGGGTGGCGCAGCGGCGCTTTGAGGCGATCCCCATCGCCATCAGGGGCGTCGATCACTACCCGACGCTCGGCGTCTACACGGTGGACGGGCGCGCCGCCGGCATCTATGCGCGCATCGCCCGGCAGCCGCTGATCAACCACACCGCCTCGGATGTCGCGGTGCTTCTGTCGTCAGAGACTCAGTCTGCAACGGAATCCAGTTGAGGTGACAACTATGGCAAGCATGGACGGAAAAGAACTCTTCGCCATCTGGGCGCCGCCAGAGTCGATCTGGTCCGCCTGGGCGAAGCCGGTCGCCTTCACCCTCGACAGTTTCACGCCGATGGACAGCGGCGAGGGGGGCTTGCCGCTGCCGGATGTCTCTACCTGGAGCGCCGGCGTGCAAGAGACGGCGCTGATCGTCGATGTGCCGGACGTGCGCTCGGTGATGTTCGGCTTGGCGCTGGCGGCGCGTGGTTTTCGCCCCGTGCCGCTGTTCAACGCCGTCGACTCGCGCAATTCGGTGGTCAAGGTCTCGCCGATTCGCGGCGCGCTGGAAGCCGGCGCGGACGCGCTGCGCAAGACCCGCCTGCCGGCGGATGCGCCGCCCGCCTTCCTGCTCGACAGCAACCGGCTGGAAGGGCGCGCCGAGCCGGGCGAATTCGACAACCGCTGGGTGGTCTTCCCGCAGGATTTTCCGTCCGGGGCATTCTTGCAGGCGCACGGCATCCGCCGGGTGATCGTGCTGCGCGCGTCGTATTTGCAGCGCGATCTGGTCTGGCTGCTGTCGGTGTGGAAGCGCGCCGGCTTGGAAATCCTCGACGCCGAGGTCCACGATGGAACCGGGGCGGAACAGGGCGGCGCGCCGGTCGTGCCCTACGAAGCGGAGCCGCTGAGCCGCTTCAGCCTGATGCGCACCGCCTTCGTCTTCATGCTGCTTGCCTCGCTGGGCTTACGGCGCAGTTCTGCCGGCGGCTTCGGCAGCGCTGTGCCGATCCCCTCGCGCGGGGGGTGAAGGCGCGCCGGCGCAGGAAAACAAAAAAGCCCCCGCCGCGCCGGCGAGGGCTTTTCGTTATCGTGGAGTCGCGTACGTTTAGTCGGCTGCCGAGGAGCTGGGCGCAGCCGCGCCGCTGCCAAAGCTGGTGATGTCCAGGCGCAAACCGGGACTCATGGTCGAACACATGACCAGCTTCTTGATGTAGATGCCTTTAACGGCGCTGGGCTTGATGCGGTTGAGGGCGTCAAAGACGGCCTGGCTGTTTTCGATCAAACGCTGCGCGTCAAAGCTGGCTTTGCCGACCTGGACATGGACGTTGCCGGTCTTGTCGTTGCGGAATTCCAGACGACCCGCCTTGAGTTCCTGCACGGCGCGCGCCAGGTCCGCCGCTTCCACGACCGTGCCGGTCTTGGGGTTGGGCATCAAGCCGCGCGGACCGAGGATACGACCGATGCGGCTGACCTTCGCCATCATGCTGGGGACGGCGAGGGCGGCGTCGAATTCCAGCCAGTTCTCTTTCTGGATGCGACCGATGATCTCGTCGCTGGCGATGACATCCGCGCCCGCCTGTTCCGCCAGGCGCGTATCTTCACCTTCGGCGAAGATCAGCACGCGCACCGTCTTGCCCAAGCCGTGCGGCATGAGTACCGTGCTGCGCACCTGCTGGTCGCTGTGGCGGGGGTCGATTCCCAGGCGGAAGTGCATCTCAATCGTCTCGTCGAACTTAGCGTTCGCCATCGACTTCACCAGGGTGACCGCTTCCGCCAGGGTATAGGTGCGGTCGTGGTCCACCTGCTTTTCCAGAGCTGTGAAGCGCTTTCCTGCTGCTGCCATAATCACATTCTCCTGTGGTCTGCGGACGCCTGCTGCGTCCTCCCACGCATACCGGTATTCGTGAAAAGATCGGCGGGGGGCTGCGCCGCCGATGCCGCACCTAATCGACGACGTCGATGCCCATGCTGCGCGCCGTGCCTTCGATCTGCCGCATCAGCGAGTCCATGTCCTTGGTGTTCATGTCCTGCCGTTTGGCTTCGGCGATTTCGGCGACCTGCCGGCGGTTGATCTTGCCGACTTTTTCGGTGTTCGGGCGTTGAGAACCTTTGGACAAGCCGGCAGCCTTCATGATGAGGAAGGTGGTCGGCGGGCTTTTCAGCTCGAACTTGAATGAACCGTCGGTGAAGACGGTGATCTCCGCCGGGATGATTTCCCCGACGCGGGCGGATGTGCGGGCGTTGTACTCTTTGACAAAGCCCATGATGTTGATGCCGTGCTGAGCCAGCGCCGGACCCACCGGGGGCGCAGGGGTCGCCTTGCCCGCCGGAAGTTGTAACGTGACGATTGCCTTGAGTTTCTTTGCCATGACAGCTCCTCGCAGAAGGCGCGGCGACTCGGTGCGCGCCCCCGTGCTTTACGTACGCTCCACTTCGACAAAATCGAGTTCTACGGGCGTGTCGCGCCCGAAGAAGTTGACCATCACGCGCACTTTCGACTTGTCCGGGTCGATAGCCGCGATAACGCCTGGAAAATCGTTGAAGGGTCCGCTGGTGATGCGAACCTTCTGCCCCACCTTGAAATCGTGCTTGATGATGACGCCGGTCGTCGCCATGCGGTCGGTGATCTGCTTGACCTCTTCGGGGCGCAGCGGCGTCGGCTCGTTGCCCATGCCGACGAAGCCGGTCACGCCGGGGGTGTTGCGCACCACGTACCAGGAGTCTTCATCCATGATCATCTCGACCAGGATGTAGCCGGGGAAGACGCGGCGTTCGACCTTGCGGCGCTTGCCGTCCTTGATCTCGACTTCCTCGGCGGTGGGGACGAGGACATCGAAGATGCGGTCGCGCATGCCCATCGTGGCGATGCGCTGTTCGATGGACTGGCAGACCTTCTTTTCCTGACCGGAATAGCAGTGAATGACGTACCAGTATTTTTCGGGCGTTCCTGATTTCGGGGCGCTGTCGTCGCTCAGAAAGTCGGGCTGATCTCCATCGTCGGCATCCGCCGCACTGAGATCGAACGGATTCGGATCGTAATCCTCATCCCCGCTGTTCCTGAAATCGTCGCCGAATGCCATTTTTTTCTTCATCTCACTCACAGACCCACTCAATGCCCCGACGAGCTGGCGTTAGGCGCTGGTCCGCCGCCCATAAACGCGGGTCACGACGAACCCGACGACGACGGCGACCGCCATGAAACCGATCAGGATGATCGGGCTGGAAAGCCCCAGACGGAACAGTTCGGTGAAGGCGAAGCTGATCACGCCGAGGGCGAGCGCCGCTGCCACCAGGGTGACGATGACGATGATGCTGAGCCGGCGCAGGTCGTCCTGCGAGGGCCAGGTCACCTTGCGCAGCTCCGACCCGACGCCTTCGAAGTAGTCGCGCAGCCCGCCGATGGTGCGGGTGACGACGTTGCCCGCTTTCTCTTCAGCCTCTTCGGCGGCGCGGCGGCTGGGCGTGGCGCGTCCCTTGCCGACTGCCAGCGCGCTTTCTTCGTTGGTCTCCGGCGCTTCTGCCGATCCTCGGCGCGGGCGGCGGGCGCGGTC
>JABWBO010000208.1 GCA_013360465.1 Anaerolineae bacterium
AATTTCGCGCATGGGTTTTCTTGTCGAGTCGTGTTGTGAGAGATACAACTTTACTTGAAAACCCTACTGTTTTATGCCCCCTTTTTGGCACAGGTATTGTCATGCTGATGAGGATTTGTCTTCCACAAGTGCAGGAGTGTGCGGTGGATACGAGAAAGAACAGGCTGCGGTTGCGACGACCCCATGCACGACCACAGTCGATACCATTGGCAATGCAATCTGCTCGACTATCGATGATCATGATGAACTGATAAGGTCTGTGAGCGCATCCAGAAGTCGATGCAATCCTGGCATGGCGCTTCTACAAGGCAGCGCCCGCATCGCAGCGCGATAGCCGATCGACCCTCCGCACAGCAGCCGACCTTGCAGCCGACCTTGCAGTCGGCTGCGCTTCCGCGTTGCGGAAGCCGGGCTAGGCTTGGGTCGCAGTGCGGAGGGGGTGACCTCCACCCCTCTGCGTCCCAACTCAGCCTGGAATGAGCCGCGCTCATGACCCAAGCCTAGCCAGCCAGGTAAAACCTGGCCACCTCAGACGCCGGTGGAGGCTACCGTGCGCCCCCACGTGGCGCACCCACGCAGCCCCGCCGGGTGCTGCGTGGGATGTGGGCGGCACCGGTGCCGCCCACCGGACGCACACCAGAGGCGCGCGTCCGAAAAGCCAACTGCGCACTGCATTTGCCGACCAGCCGCTGCACTGCAAACCCACACCGGAATACTGCCTCGCCTTTCCGCACTTCTGCCGCCTGCAATGCGGAATATTCCGCATGTCTGGTTGGCTAGCTCTGTCACAATTGGAAGCGAAGCTTTCGGAAAAAGTAAGTCGGGGCACAGGAGCAGAAATGAGCTGTCTGAAGTCTGCAATTAGCCAATATGCAGACAGAGCCCATCTCGACCAGGCGCACAGCCCCATCAGATCGTGAGAGCCTGAATCAACGTCGGGTGTGTAAAGGGTAAATCGGCAAGGCCAGTGATGAGGAAGAAGAAGGAGCAGGACCCTGAAGACCTGGTGCGTCGTGTGATGCGTGTGGCGAGCATACTACTGCAGGCAAGTACCGGGCAATCTGGAATGTCTCCTCCGACCGTATGTGTTGTTGTGCAGGAAGAATCTGCTAACGAAAAACCGGATCCCCGCAATGCAGGGTAATGTAGTTCATGTATCAGAGGGCGAGGAGCCATATGGCGCGTAAAAAGACGAAGTCGCTTCCACCAAAACCTGGATGGGCGATCTACCTACGCACAAGCGATGAGGAAGTGCAGAATCCGGCGCTCTCACAGAAACGCCAGCGCTTTGCGATACAGCAATCTCTGATTGACCGCGGTGACATGCCAGTATTCGGGGAATACATTGATAATCTCACTGGCCGCACGCCGCAGCGCGAAGGATACCAACGCATGTTGGCTGATGCCCGCTTGGGCAAGTACTCGCATGTCGCAGTCGAGCGCGCTGACCGTTTCGGTCGGAATGATGCTGAAGCGCTTCGAGCGATTGATGAGCTGCACGAGCTGGGAGTCGCGGTGCGTTTCGCGAACCAGCCTGAGTTAGATCCTGTTGATGCTGATGATCGGATTCTGGTCACGCTGCAATTCACGCTTGCACGTCGGGAGTCGATGCTAAGCGGGGCGCGCATCAAAGGAGGTCTTCACGCCAAAATGCGAGATGGCGGCTGCGCGGGTCGAGCCCCCGACGGCTACCGCAACATGGAAGAACGCACCGAGCGTACTGATCGCCTGGAATTTGGCAAGTACCGTCACTGGGTTGAACCGGATCCCGAGCAATTCAAGGTATGGAGATTGGCATGGGATCTCCTGCTCCAGGATAACCTGACCCTCGCGGAGATCTGCGAGCAGCTCCATGCGAGAGGCTATCGATTTCGCACCGGACGTCCATTCGTCGATGTCCGGGATGGCACACGACAAGCAGCGGCCAGCAACCTCTCGAAGAAGTACCACAATTGGTTCTACGCTGGCTGGGTGGTCAGTCCAGAGGCGGAAATCCCGCCGAAAACGGTGCGCGGCACCTGGCAACCCGTGGTAAGTACTGAGGAATTCGAGCGCGGTCTGGAGATTCTTTCGCGACGCGTCCGGGATCGCTCGCCACAGCGCCGCCATGAGTACTTGCTGAGCGGCCTGATTTACCTGCAGCAACCTGACCACGAACAACTCGTTCGTCTCACTTGCTCGACTTCCAATCCTGAACGTCCTGGCGGTGGAACATCTCATTACCGCGTTGCGAACACCAATATCAATATTCTCTGCAGCACTGTTGACAACCAGGTCGCCAAGCTTCTACGCCAGATTCAGGTCGATCCCGAGCAGCTCCCGCTGATACAGGCGGCGTACACGACAGACGTTGCCGAGAGGCTCGGGCACATGCGTCCAAACGATCGCCAACGCTTGCAGGCAGATCTCAAGGCAGTAGACGATGAAGCGTCCAGGGTCGCGCGATTACTCGCTTCCGGCAGAATCACGGAAGCAGTATGGAACGGTCTATGGGCAGAGTGGCAGGATCGTCGGCGTACCATTCGTGAAACCCTCGAGGGGCTATCCAACAAAATCGAGACACACATTGCAAATCTTGATCAGGCGTTAGCAATCATCGGCGAAATGGGTGTATTATTTGCAGGGATGAAGCGCAGCGAACAGAAAAAGCTGCTGCGCGAAATTGTTGAGCGGGTTGTCGTCAAACCTGATGGAGAAATCGTTCAGTTGGAGCTTCTTCCCCCATTCGCGTATCTGCACCACACATCGCAGGAGCTTGGGCGGAAGAAAGGTGGCAGGGCCAAAACAAAAACCAGCAGAGTTGTCCCCGCTGGTTTTCGTTCGACTGACGTCGCATTTGGTGTACCTGGAGGGATTCGAACCCCCGGCCCTCTGCTCCGTAGGCAGATGCTCTATCCGCTGAGCTACAGGTACAGGTCCATCTTCGAGCGTATGCTAGCATACTCCATCGAGAGGGTCAAGATCGACCTGATGCCGCCGCCTTGTTGCGCGCGATGACCGCCGGGCGGCACAGTTGGTAGAACTGGCAGTAGGAGGCGCACTTGCCGTCCTCCAGCGTGTTCGGGCGGCTGCGAAAGTCGCCCGCCGTCATCCGCGCCAGCTGATCGCGCAGCTTCTCCCTGCCCGCCGCCAGCACCTCGCCCGATTCAGCGACGACGAGCGCGCCGCTGCCGCTGTTGCTCGACAGATGCCAGAACGTCCCCCCCAGCACTTCTGCCGAAGGGTGCAGCCGGCGCGCCGCCTCCAGGTAGACGAACATCTGGAAGTTGCGCCCCCGCGCGATCTCTTTCGCCTCGATGCTTGTGCTGCCGCTCTTGTAATCCACCAGCACGATTCGCCCGTCGGGCAGGCGGTCGATGCGGTCGATTGCCCCGCGCAGCCGCAGCACCGCCCCTCCGCCCAGGTCCAGACGGACCAGATCGCCCTCGCCGAAGCGCAATTCCTGCTGAAACGGGGTGCGCCCGACCGCTGCATCCAGCTTCTTCAGCGGGTTGTCCGGTGAGAAGTCGGATTCCACCAGCGTCCGCAGGCGGCGGCGGATTGTCACCTGATCGCCCATCCACACCGCCGACGCCCGAAAACCGATGCGCGCCGGCGCGTCCGCCAGCAGCCGGTCGCAGGCTTCCGCCAGGATGACCAGGGCGCGCGGCAGATGATCCGGGGTGATGCTCAGCCCCTCCGCCCCGATCTGCCGGTAGGTCGCCTCCAGGATTTCGTGATAGAGCGTCCCGCGCTGGCGCACGTCCATGCCGTCTTCCGGCAGTTCCAGCGGCTCGATTTCCAGCAGCCGGTGCGCCAGATAGCGGTAGGGGCAGCAGCCGTAATCATTCAGCCCCGACGCGCTCCAGGTCTGTTGTGCGATTCGCGCGCCCACGCCGCGAATCAGGTCCGGGTCGCTCAGCACCCCGCTGGTCGCCTCGAACGGGGCGGCGCTGCTCATCCGCCGCGCCTCGATCTGCCCGGCGCGGACGATATGCCGCCAGTAGTCCGGGTGCTGCGCCTTCAGCCAGGCGGCGCGCCGCCGGGTCAGGTCGGCAGTCGATGCCTGCCCA
>JABWBO010000077.1 GCA_013360465.1 Anaerolineae bacterium
CGCCGCCGTGAGCAGCGCGCTGACGGCAGACTCCGGCTTCGCGGCGCTGATGGGCTGCCCGCTGGTCGGCGCGCCCTTCCCCGGCGCGGTCGCCGCGCAGGCGTTCGAGCGCGGATCGATGATCTACGTACAGGGACCGCCCAACGTCATCTACGTGCTGACCCTCGATGGGCGCTTCCGCCGCTATGACGACACCTGGACCGCCGGTTCAGACCCGGAGAGCGGCGGCGAATCTCCGCCGTTGGGGCTGATCGAACCCAAGCGCGGCTTCGGCAAGGTCTGGCGCACCTTCCCGGATGTTCGGGCGCTGCTGGGCTGGGCGATCAACGAAGAGGTGGGCGCGACCAGCTCGACGCTGCCCTTCGAGCGCGGACGGGCGATCAACGTGCCGCAGCGGGGCGAATTCTTCCTGCTGGCGGAAGACCCCGGCGGACTCACCGGCTCGTGGCGGGGAATCGCCGGGGCATTTTAATCATTCACCGAAAAGGTTTGCGCACATGGTTCAGTTATTCACCACCCTCGGTCCCCGTTCGGCGGACGAACTCGGCATGATCCTGCCGCATGAGCATATCTTCGTCGATCTGCGTACGCCGGACGCGCCCGGTTTTGCGCAGGCGGATGTGCAGGACGTGATCGCGCTGATGGTCCCGGAAGTCGAACGCGCGAAAGCCGCCGGCGTCACGGCGCTGGTGGAATGCACCCCGATTGGCGTCGGGCGGCGCGCCGATATGGTCAAAGCCGTCTCCGAAGCCACCCACTTTCCCATTGTCATGGCGACCGGCATCTACCGCGAGCCCTGGGTTCCATCGTGGGCGCAGCAAGCCGACGAAGCGGCGCTCTATGACTGGATGTTGGGCGAACTCACGAATCAGATCGAGGATACCGGCGTGCGCGCGGCATGGATCAAGCTCAGCGCGGGCGACGACGGGCTGACGGCGGTCGAGACGAAAATCCTGCGGGCGGCGGCGCGCGCGGCGAAAGCCACCGGCGCGGTGATCGGCAGCCATACCAGGCGTGGGCGCGTGGTCAAAGATCAGCTTGCGGTCATCGAAAGCGTCGGCTGCACGCCGGAACGCTTCATCTGGATTCACACGCAGGCTGAGCCGGATTTTGACCTGCACCTGGAGATGGCGGCGCGTGGGGTGTGGATCGAGTACGATTGGATCGGCAATCAGCAGGCGGTCGCCGACGCCGCCTACATGGACTATATCCAGCGCCTGCTGGACGCCGGACACGGCAAAATTTTGCTCAGCCATGACCGGGGCTGGTTCGACCCCGGCAACCGTGCGCGGGTCCCGCAGCCCTTCACCTATCTCAGCGAGACGTTCATCCCCAGGCTGCGCGCCGCCGGCATCGACGCGGCGACAGTCCACCGGCTGACCCACACGAATCCGTTTGCGGCATTCGCGCGCTGACCGTTTATTCAGCGCTTGCGGTCGGGAAAAAGGCGCTGACCGGCACGCGGAAACCGGGCAGCACGTCGCCGCCGTCCAGCAGGTCATCGGCTTCCAGGGTGCGTGCGCCGTCCGCCGTATGCACTTCGACCGTCCGCGTATTGGGATAGGCGACCCAAACGATCTTCGTGCCATAGCGCAGGAAGTCGCGCACGCGCATCTGCATCTCGTCGGCGGTATTGCCGGGCGACACCACCTCGACGGCAAGGTCCGGGGCGAAGGGGACCAGCCCGATCCTGAGCGGCTCCGGGGCTTTCTCGAAGGAGACGAAACCGACATCCGGGCAGCGCACGATGTCCCTGCCTTCGGGCAGGCGGTGCAGCCGGTAGCAGGTCTCCGCCGCCGTCACCCGTCCCAGCTTGTTGGGCAGAACGTGCCCCATCACGTGATACAGAAACAATGCTGCCGATTCACCATGTTCACCGCTCGCGCCGCCAGCCATATCTTCAACGATCACTCCATGGACGAGTTCCAGCCGCCTGCCTTCATTTTCCGGGCGCTGCACGATCTCGAAAAACTCTTCCGCGCTGATCAGCCGTTCGCCGATGACCATCGGATTCCTCGCACACTCCTGCTGTCGATCTTCATTATACGGAGTTTCGCCACCGTCATACCGTCGCCCGCACGATCTCCACCAGCTGCGCCGCGCGGTGGCGGAAGGTATGCTCCTTCAGCACCCGTTCGCGCGCCGCCCGCCCCGCCGCTCGGCGTTCGGCGTCGTGAGTCAGCAGGAAGCGCAGACGGTCGCGCGCCTCTTCGCCGGATTCGACGACGAAGAGTTCCTTGCCCGGCTCAAACCAGGTCTCGACCCCCAGATAGGGATTCGCCAGGATGCAGCAGCCCATGCTCGCCAGCTCGAAGGGGCGCGACGACGACGAGGCGAAGACGCTGGCGTGTGCCCGCCGGGTGATGCACAGGTTGACCTTACTGCGGCTGGAATATTCGCGCAGTTTGCTGAAGCTGAGGTAGGGGAGCGCCTGCGCCCGCCCCAGATCGCCCAGGCGTGTGCCGCGCACGGCGAAACGGGCTTCCGGCAGGGCGTTCGAGGCGTCGCGGATCAGGGCATCGATCCACTCGCCGCGATATTCGCGCCCGTGTCCGTAGAACAGCACGTCCAGGTCCTGCGCCGGCGTCTCGACCGGGCTGAAGACATCCGGGTCCGCACCGTAGTAGAGGACATGCACCGCCCGCGCGCCCAACCGGCTGATCTCTTCTGCGCCGCCCTGGCTGTTGCTGATGAAGGCGCTGTACTCGCGCACATCCGCGCCCTGATAGATGCGAAAGCCGCTGGCGAAGCCGCCCATCGACGGCAGGCTCGCCGGGACATCGCCGTCATAGTAGAAGAACGGCTTGCCATGCCGGCTGATCAGGTCGCCCGCCACCCCGACCAGGTGGTTGAGCGGCGCGGTCAGGAGGATCACGGCGTCGATGTCGGGTTCGCGAGTCAGCAGGCGATCCAGGTGATCGCGCCACAGCGGGGCGATCACCCGCTGCGCCGCCGCCCGCACCAGCCGATCCGACGCCGCCTCGGCATCGCCCTGCCGCTCGGTCATCCTCCCGCCGGTGACGCGCCGCGTCAGATCGCGCGCTGCCTTGAACAGGTCGCCGTGACGCTGCGCCGGGTTCGCCGCCGCCCGCCACCACAGCGATTCGATGGGCGGACCCTGATACGGCGCGGCGATAACATCTACGCCGATCTCGTACAGCCCTTTCAGGAGCTGCCACCACGCCGGCGTGGCGCTGAACGGCTGAGTCAGGTCCAGGGAGGAGACGACGAAGAGGAGTTTCACTCGATATACCCCAGCGCGCGCAGATGTTCGACCACTTCTTCGCTGACCTCCCCCGGTTCCGGGCGATACGCCTGGGAATGCGCGCCGGCGAAGGCGGAGACCTGCCGCAGCAGCGCCTCGGCTTCGGCGGCGTGTCCCGCCTGTAGATCGCGGCTCTCCGTCGGGTCGCCCGCCAGATCGAATAAGCCTTCGACCCGGTCGCCTTCCGCCACCAGCTTGCGATCCCCGGCGTAGAACGCGCGCCGGACGAGCCGCAAACGCAGCCGCTCGATGACTGAGGGGCTGCGGTGTTCCAGCACATTCAGGAAGGACATCGGCGGGTACGCTTCGCTGAAGGCGGCGTCATGTTCGACATCGCGGCGGCTGCCGTCGTGGAGCAGGTTGACCAGCGACAGCCCGGCGATGTCGGCGTTGGGGTCGTGGGCGTCGAGCAAATTGGGCACGCCCGCCAGATCGAGCAGCGTGTGAAAGACCCGCCGTGTCGAGACGTTGACGCCGATGCGCTGTCCGGGCGTCATCCCCGGCACATGAAGCGCCAGCGGCACATGCACCAGTTCCTGATAGACGTTGAAGCCGTGCCCGACGATGGCGTGTTCGCCGTGCGACTCGCCGTGATCCGCCATCAGGACCACGACGGTGTTCTCCAGCGCGCCGCTCGCCCGCAGCGCGTCGAACAGGCGGCTGAGCAGCATATCCTGATAGGCGACCTCGGCGTTGTAGAAGGCGTTGAGCGTCCGCGTCTCAAGTTCGCCGTAGGGTTCGTCCGGCGGGGCTGCCCAGGCTGCGCCGTCGGCGTTGAAGCGGCGCATGAAGGTGAAGGCTTGGCGGTCGCCTTTGAGTTCCGGCGCGAACCGTTCGACCAGATCGCGCGGGGGGTGATAGGGCAGATGCGCGCCCATCAGGTTGACGAAGGCGAACAGGGGTTTTTCTGCCCCGCCCCGATGATAGTCTCCCCAGTAGGCGGCGAGATCGTCGAGCGAGACGCCGGTGCTGCCCTTGAAGTTGATGTACTTCGACCAGATCGGCGTCAGCAGAGGATGCAGCGCCGCCCGGAAGAGCGCATCCGACTGCGCGAAGGCGTTGCCCATGCTGCGGGCGTAAGGGCGAAACCAGCGGGTGAAGCGGCGGCGCAGCGCACTCTTGTGATGATCGTAGGGGCGGTAGGGGATCGCCGTCGCGTAGTTGTAGAACGAGTCGAAGCCGCGCTGCAAGCCGTTATTCAGCACCCCGACCAGCGGGTTGTTGCAGAAGGCGACGGTGTGGTAGCCGCCGGAACGCAGAATCTCCGCCAGCGTGAGATTCATCTCACTCAGCACGCCGTTGGACTGGGTCAGCCCGTGCGCACCCGGATACAGCCCGGTGAAGAGCGAGCCGTGCGCCGGGATCGTCCACTGCGCCGGGGCGACCGCCCGTTCGAAGAGCGCGGCGCGCCCGGCGAAGGCGTCGAAACCGGGCGAGGTCTCCTGGGGATGACCGTAGACGGACAGACGGTCACGGCGCAGGGTATCCAGGACGATGAAGAGGATATCGGGTTGGCGTGCAGGCATGGTCTTGCCCAGATGGTGCTGAAGATCGAATCACCGCATTGTATCACGGCGGCGGGGTCTGAGGCGGCGCTGCAAAGCAAGGGGCAGTCTGAGAATCAAACCGCCGCCGCGCCGGAAGGCGGCAGCGGCGGCGGTCGCCGAACGTTTGAAGAGAGAGTCTTCAGCCCTAGCTGACGACGCGGGTCGGCAGCGGCGCGCCGTTCTGCGGAGCCTGATAGCTGGGCTGCATCGAGGCGACGGGGACCCAGACGTACTGGCAAGCCAGGACGATCTTGTAGTATTCGCCGCTGGCGTCCATGCCGATCACCCAGTACGTGCCGGGGTTCAGAGTCATGCGGGTCACCTGACCGGGCGCGTAGTAGATCGGCGCGCCGAGCGGGGCTTCGCCGACGACCGATCCCGACGGGAGGGCGAGGCTGCATCCGGCGGCAGTCACAGCGCCGCCGCCGCAGACGACGTAGGGCGAGAGGGTCGGCAAGCCGGCGAGATTGGCGCTGGCATCCTCGTAATCTTCGTCAAGGCATACGCCGTTGGCGAGGACATAGGCGGTGTAAGCGGGGTCGCTTTCGGACATGCCGGACAAGACGGTCATTTGGGCGCCGGTGACATCGAACAGCGAGAAAGTGATCGGGCGGGAGACGGGCGAGAAGACGACGCCATAATCGCCATCATTGCTCCCGGTCGTGCCGATGATGCAGTTCGGGTCGATGTCGACGACCGTGCCGCTCGAATCGAACATCATCATGATGACCTGGTCGCAGCCGCTGCCATCATCGGTCGGTCCGACCAGAGTCACGTCGAACTGTGGACCGTCGGCATTGTCGCCGGCGTCGCCAACATAATCGAAGACGAAGCTGCCGCTGGCAGCCGCCAGCGCCATGCCCGCCCCCACCAGGACGACCAGTGCCAGGATGGAAGACGCTATGATCTTGCGTGTACGCATGTTGCAAACCCCCTCGGTATATGACTGATGTAAAGTAGAAGGATTGAAGCGTCTGGCAGCGACAGATTCGCTGAAAGGCGATTCTTTATGTAAGTATACTCCCGAAAATGCGTTTCAATGCATATGATTCTATGGGCAGCCCAGACAACGCGGCGGCGCGGATTGACTTCACCGCCGCGCTTTGCTAACATGGCTGAACGATGACGAGCCGAGTTGCGGTCAGTCTGCTCAAGCCGGGTCCTGCGCGGCAGGACTCCCGAACCGTGTCAGGACCGAGAGGTAGCAGCACTAAGGCGATCACCCTGGGTGCCGCAGGGGTTCCCGGTTTGAGCAGAGTGCCCACAACCGGCTCGCCGTATTTTACGGAGCCGACGTCTCCATGAGCGTGCCACCGGATACTCAGCCGCGCCGGGCGCGCAGCCCGTCGTCCCGTCCGCAAATCGGGCTGGTCCCCCTGGCGATCATCGCCATCCTGTCCATCGCCGCCGCAGTCGCCGTCACCGCCATCACCGCCCTGGTCCTGCTCGCCAATATGCGCACCGTCACCGTCATCATCGACGGTGACGCCGTACAAACCCGCACCTACGCCGAATCGGTCGGCGAGCTGCTGGAACAGCTCGGCATCGTCGTGGGCGAAGCCGACCGCCTGACCCCCGCCGCCGAGTCGCCGATTCTGAACAACACCATCGTCCAGGTCGAACGCGCCCGCAGCATCTTCCTGACCGTCGATGGCGAGACCGTCCCGATGCTCACCCTACTCAACAACCCGGCTGAAATCCTGACCGAAGCCGGCGTTCGCGTGGACGCCGACGACCGTGTTGTGGTGGACGGCACAGAGACCACCCACGACGGGCTGGTCCGCTGGCCCGTCCCCGCCAGCCACATCGAAGTGCGCCACGCCGTCGCCCTGCGGCTGCGCGACGATGGCGATGCCCGTCTGCTGCAAACGACAGCGGCGACGGTCGGCGAAGCGCTCTTCGCTGCCGGAATCACGCTGTTCACCGCCGATACCGTCACGCCGCCGCTGAATACCCCTCTGAGCGTCGATCTCGACGTGACCATCACCCGCGCTCGCCCGGTGACGATCATCGCCGACGGCGAAAGCCGCCGCGTCCGCGCCCAGGGCGAGACGGTGGCGGACGCCCTTTCCGCCGCCGAGCTTCAGCTGACCGGGCTGGATTATGCCATCCCCGCTGAAAACGCGCCGCTCCGCCCCGGCATGAGCATCCGCGTCATCCGCGTCAGCGAGGCGATAGAGACCTCCGAGGAGAGCATCCCCTTCGAGACGGTCTACGAAGGCGACCCGACGCTCGAACTGGATCAGTTCCAGACGGCGCAGGGCGGCGCGAACGGCGTCTTGCAGCATCGCCAGCGCGTGCGCTACGAAAACGGGATCGCCGTCGAACGCCAGCCGCTCGACGACGTGATCGCCCAGGCTCCGGTCCACCGGGTGATCCGCTACGGGACCAACGTCGTCCTGCGCACCATCGACACCGAACAGGGACCGCGCGAATACTGGCGGGTGCTGCGCATGTACGCCACCAGCTATCACCCGGCGGCGCTCGGCGGCGACAACATCACCTCCATCGGCAAGACGCTGGTCAAGGGCATCGTCGGCTCCGACCCCGACATCCTGCCCTACGGCACGCAGATCTTCGTGCCCCGCTACGGCGTCGGCGAGATCGCCGATACCGGCGGACCGCGCCGCTTCAAGCTGTGGGTCGATCTCGGCTACAGCGACTCCGACTGGGTGAGCTGGTCCAGCTACGTCGATGTCTACATCCTCACCCCCGTCCCGCCGGTGATCGACTACTTCCTGATGCAGCCCTGACGCCTGATCGAAGGATGGGGACCATGAACCCAAAAACGCTGCTCGAAGATCACGGGATCGCCCCGAAGAAGAGCCTGGGGCAGAACTTCCTGCAGGACCCGAACACGCTCGACAAGATCGTCGCCGCCGCCGAGCTGCTGCCCACCGACACAGTGCTGGAGATCGGTCCCGGAACCGGCGCGATGACCACCCGCCTGGCGAAAGCGGCGGAGCGCGTCGTCGCCGTCGAGATCGACAGCCGTCTGGAACCGGTGCTGCGGGCGGCGCTGGCGGCGGAACGCCTGTCCAACGTCAGCCTGCTCTTCGCCGACATCCTTCAAGTGAACGTCGCCAGCCTGATGGCAGACCAGCCCTACGTCGTGGTCGCCAACCTGCCCTACTACATCACCAGCGCCATTCTGCGCCATCTGCTGGAAGCGCCGCACCGCCCCCGCCGCCTGGTGCTGCTGGTCCAGCTGGAAGTGGCGGAGCGCCTGACTGCCGTGCCCGGCGAGATGAGCCTGCTGTCGGTCAGCGCGCAGTTCTACGCCAAGCCGCAGATGATCGGCAGGCTCAAACCGACCGTCTTCTGGCCCCGCCCCGATGTAGACAGCGCCGTCGTCCGTCTGGACACCTACGCCGCGCCGCCGGTCGATGTGCCGGACGAGGCGACTTTCTTCAGGGTGGTGCGCGCCGGCTTCGCCCAGAAGCGCAAGCAGTTGAAAAACGCCTTCGCCGAAGGAGTCGGGCTGAGCCACGCCGACGCCGCCGTCATGCTCGAACTGGCGAGCATCGACCCGAAGCGCCGCGCCGAGACGCTCTCGCTGGGCGAATGGGCAGCGCTCGCCCGCGCCTTCGTGACGCTGCGCTAGCGGGGAACACCTCACCCCCAACCCCTCTCCAACGCGCGCCGGGCGAGGGGCACGCCCTAGATCAAATCTCCGGGCGGCGGCGCGTCGGTCGCCGGCGGCGGGGGTGGGGCGATGACCCCCTCAAAGCTGTAGGCGAGCAGCGTGATGATCAGCAGGATGGCGATGATCGTCATCAGCACCCGGTTGGCGGTCCAGAATCGACGCGCGCCTTCCGCGTCGTCGTCGTCATCCTCATCGACATAGACATCCAGATCGTCATCCGCCTCGTCGTAGGGCGCATCGTAACCGTCATCCCAGTCGTAGACGACATAAGGCTCGTCGTCAAAGCCGTCCCAGGGAGCGCCGGCGGCATCGCGCGGGCGCTGTGGACGGTAGCGCGCGCGCCTGAAGATGGGGGTATTTTCCGCGTCGCCAGAGGGTATCATTCGCGCCTCACCGCTGATCTTCACTCGTTACTGATCCAATCATGACACGGTTTTCGTAGGATTTGCGCAAGACCGGGGGCGCGCGCCTGTGATAAAATGCCCCTGTGATCCTGTTCCAAGATGTTGACATCCCACACTGAAAGACGAGCGATGAGCGACTGGACGCCGATTGTCGGTCTGGAGATTCACGCAGAGCTGTTCACCCGCAGCAAGATGTTCAGCGCCTGTCCGGTGGTAGACAGCGTGACCGCCCCGCCCAACACCGCCGTCGATCCGGTCTCGATGGGGCTGCCCGGCAGCCTGCCGGTGATCAACCGCGAGGCGCTGGAGATGGCGATACAGGTCGGTCTGGCGCTGCACTGCGCGATTCCGCCGTTCAACCAGTTCGCCCGTAAAAGCTACTTCTACCCCGATCTGCCGAAGGGCTACCAGATCAGCCAGTACGATCATCCGATCAGCCGCAGCGGCTACCTGGACATCGATCTGCCCGACGGGAACAGCAAGCGGATTCGCATCCGCCGCGCGCACCTGGAAGAGGACACCGGCAAGCTGGTCCACACCAGCGAGGGCAGCCTGGTCGATTACAACCGCGCCGGCGTGCCCCTGCTGGAGATCGTCACCGAACCGGACATCAACAGCCCGGAAGAGGCGGAAGCCTTCGCCCGCAAACTGCGCGGCATCCTGCGCTATCTGGGGGTGAACGACGGCGACATGTCCAAGGGCGTGATGCGCATCGAGCCGAACATCAGCGTGAAGCACAAAGACGACATCGGCTACCGCACCCGCACCGAGGTCAAGAACCTGAACAGCATTCGCAGCGTCTTCCGCTCCATCGCCTACGAGACCACCCGACAGATCGCCGCCTGGGAAAGCGACGAAGGGGTGCGACAGGCGACGATGGGCTGGGACGAAGCCCGCCAGCGCACGGTCGTGCAGCGCTTCAAGGAGAGCGCCGAAGAGTACCGCTATTTCCCGGAACCCGACCTGCCCATCGTCGAGGTCAGCCGGGAATGGGTGGAAGCCGTCCGCGCCCACATGCCGGAGCTGCCGGACGCCCGGCGCGAGCGCTTCATTTCGGCGCTGGGTTTGACCGCCTATGACGCCGGTGTGCTGACGGCGGAGCGCGCCGTCGCCGACTATTTCGAGGCGGCGCTGGTGCTGGTGACGAACGCTAAGGCGCTCGCCAACTGGATCATCGGCGGGCTGTTCACCCTGGTCAACCGCGACGGCATCGAACCGGAGCAGGTCGGCGAGCGCGTCGCGCCGGGGGCGCTGGCGGCGCTGGTCAACCTGGTCGAAGCGCGGACGATCAACAAGCAGACGGCGACCGAGGTCCTCAACGAAATGTGGGAGACCGGCGGCGACCCGGCGCAGATCGTCGCGGCGAAGGGGCTGGCGCAGGTTTCCGACGGCGGTATCATCGAGGCGGCGGTCGCGGCGGTGCTGGCGGCGAACGCCGAGAGCGTGCGCGACTACCTGGGCGGCAAGGAGAAGGTCTTCGGCGCGCTGATGGGGCAGGTCATGCGCGAATTGAAGGGCAAGGGCGACCCGGCGGCGGTGCGCGAAACGCTTGCCGCGCAGATGGCGCGCCTGAAAATGTGATGGCGGAAATCTGGCATATTTCCCCGAATCATGCTAGAATTTTAGTTCTAATGACGGACGGTTTCGGCGCTTTGTGATGCGAACCCTAACACTGTCTTCACAAACCCTACTCCAGGAACAGGCGATGGCTCGCGCGCTCCTGGACTGGGCAGAGGCTGTGGGTTGGCAGCGCGGCAGCGTGCTGGTCTACCTGCTCGTCGATGGTCAGTATCGGTTTTCCGAGACATCCGTCGTGCAGCAGGTGGAACAGATCGTTGAAGAGTCTCGGCTTTCTGATCGACTGCTGCTGATCATCTGCGCGGCGCACCTGGAAGATCAGATCCGCATGCTGCTGGCGCAGTTCCTCATCGATGATAAGCTGGTAGAGGACATGTTCGAGCGCAGTTCAGCGGCGTTCATGACCAGCCTGGCATTTTCGCTGGGGCTGATTGCCAAAGAATGGCATGATGTCCTGAAGGGATTGAGCCATCTGCGCAACATTTTTGCGCATCAGCCGGAAATGCGCTCCTTCGATGTGCTGCTGGAAAGCGAACCGAAGGCGAGTCAAACGCTGGACGCCATGAAAGCGTGGTTGAGGATCGGCGAAGAGTCGCGGCATCCGAGAGAGGTTGTCATCAACGCTGTCCTGCGTCTTGTGCCGCTGCTTCAGTTCTCCATCGATCATGTGGCGAAACCAGACCGCCGCGTGCGGCTGGAACCATCAGTCCTGGTGGACAACGTGCTGGTGATGGGGATTTCACGCGACGTTGTGAAGCAAATGCTGGACGAGGATTGGGTTTCACTTAGCAACAGGGAGTAAGGGCATGGCAGGCTGGTCCCAAACGATCATTGTCGGTAATGTGGGCGGCGACCCCGAGATGCGCTACCTTCAGAGCGGCGTCGGCGTCTGTTCGTTTTCGGTGGCGGTCACCCGCCGCTGGACGGATCGCAATGCCAATGAGCAGCGCGAAAAGACGACCTGGTATCGCGTGTCGTGCTGGCGCAACCTCGCCGAAACCGCCAACAATCTCATCCACAAGGGTACGCAGATCATGGTGGTGGGCAATGTGGAAGCCCGGGCGTATCTGGATAAGAGCGGGCAGCCCGCCGCGACGATTGAACTAACCGCCGACAACTTCCAACTGCTCGGAAGCCGAGCCGACAACGCGGGTTCGTCGGGCGACTACGCCGGCGGACAAAGCGGCGGCGTAGACGATATTCCCTTTTAGCGGACGGCATCATGAACCCGCCGAACGCCGGTAACCCGAACAATGGCGCGCCCAACAACGCCGGGGCGCAGCGGCAGCTGCGCATCGAAGTGCCGCAGAATCTCAGCGCCGGGTACGCCAACGTGGTGATCGTCAGCCACACCGCCAGCGAAGTGATGATGGATTTCACCCAGGTCCTCCCCAACGATCCGCGCGCCAGGGTGCAGTCGCGCATCATCATGACCCCCACCAACGCCAAGCTCTTCCTGCGCGCACTGGAGACCAACCTGGAGCGCTTCGAAGAGAAGCACGGCGAGATCGTCCTGCCGCCGCAGCCCGCCACGCTCGCCGATCAGCTTTTTGGCGGCGTGAAACCAACGGGCGATTCGCCTGCCGACGAACCGGGCAGCGGATCGTGACCGGCGCACTGCTGCCGATCTGCGCGGGCATTCGGGCGGCGCTGGTAGTCAAGACCGCCGCCCGCGACCGCGCCCTCGCCGGCTCGCGCGAGCTGATCCGGCTGTGCAGCGAGGCGATCCGCGCCATCCACCGCCGTGACTGGGCGGACGCCGACGCGCGGCTGAAAGCGGCGCGCGACGCCGCCGACGCGCTGATCGCCGGGGTGGAGGGCTTTCCCGACCTGCTGGAAAGCGGCTACACCCAGGATGCGCTCAAAGAAGTGGTGGAGGCGTTCGCCACCGCCGCCATCATCCGCCGTGACCCCCTGCCGACCCCGGAAGCGCTCGGCGTCGGCAGCGCCACCTATCTGAACGGGCTGGCGGAGGCGGCGACCGAGCTGCGCCGCTTCATCCTCGACATCCTGCGCCGCGAAGACGGCGACAGCGGCGAGGCGGAACGCCTGCTCGACTGGATGGACGCCATCTATGACCAGCTGGTGACGTTCGATTTCCCCGACGCTGTGACCGGCGACCTGCGCCGCCGCACCGACGTGGTGCGCGGGGTCCTGGAACGCACGCGCGGCGATTTGACCACGACGCTGCGCCAGCAGCGCCTGCAAGCCGCGCTGGAAGCGTTCGAGCGGCGCACCACCGAGCGGCGCGACTCCTAGGTCTGCCGCTTCAACAACGATACCCTCCCCGTCGTAACACAACACTCTTGAAGGTTAACTCGGCAAAACTGCCTAGGCCAGATATTATCGAACAGCGTATTCGAACAAGACTTTGTGGAGGGCTTCGGTGAGATCCGTCCCGCAAATCCGAGTTTTTCTTGCCTCTCCCGGTGATGTGAATGAGGAGCGTGCTGTCGCGCTCGAAGTGTTGGATATGCTCGAATACGATCCGCTGTTCAAGCGGAACGGCGCGGGCGGCGTCTCGATTCATGCGATCGCGTGGGACAAGCCCGGCGGCGATACGCCCATGCGAGCGACCATGACCCCGCAAACGGCGATCAAACAGGGGCTGCCGCGTCCCTCAGAATGTGATGTGGCGTTCGTGATATTCTGGGGACGGATGGGTACGCCGCTGCCCGTACCGGAGTATCAGAAACCGGACGGAACACCGTACCTTTCTGGCACGGAATGGGAATTCTGGGATGCCCTACATGCCGAGCGCGATCACAAGAAGCCCATTACGCTGCTTTACCGCCGGATAGAAAAACCGAGTATCGACCTTGACGACGATGCACGGGTCGCGCAGTACCAACTCGTCAAGAGTTTTTTCAAGCAGTTTGAGGACTCACGCGGCGCGCTGACCGCCGGAGTCAACACATACACTACGCCAGAGGAGTTTGGAAAGAAACTCGAACGGCATTTGCGTAAGGTGATCAGCGAAATCCTAGATCGAGAGAACGCCGCTGGCATAATCACGGATACGGTTCGTCCGCTGGTTGAAGCGCCGCCCCTGTGGACAGGATCACCGTTCCCCGGTTTGCGTGCTTTCAGTGAAACCGATGCGCCGATCTTCTTTGGGCGAGGCGCGGAGACAAGCGAGCTGGTCAAGCGCGTGGAAGCGAGCCGCTTCACCGCCGTCGTTGCCGCGTCCGGCAGTGGTAAATCGTCGCTGGTTGCGGCGGGCTTGATCCCCCGTCTGAAAGCCAATGCGATTGTCAGCGGTGAAACAGGCAGCAAGGATTGGCGCTTCGTCCGCTTCACGCCGGGTCAAGATGCGAGTCCGTTCGCGGCGCTGTTCGCCGTCTTGTGCGAGACGTTCCCCGAACACGCGGTGTCGCCGTTCCTGATTGAACAGGAAAAAGAAGGTTTCATTACCAGCATCACCAAGACTCCAGCGGCGCTGGTGAGCATCTGCGAGGCGCTGCTGCGCGAGGCGAAAGCGCCGGCGTGGTCGGAAATCCTGTTCTTCGTTGATCAGTTTGAGGAACTGTTCACGCTGGTGCGCGACGATGACCGTCCGGCGTTTGTGGCGCTGCTCGAAGCGATCCACACGTCGCGAAGGCTGCGCTGTGTCGTGACCATGCGCTCTGATTTCTACGCGAAGTGCCTGGAACTGCCGATACTCGCGGCTTTGCTGAAAGAGGCGACGTATCCGCTCGCAGCACCGACGGCGGGCGCGCTGATCGAGATGATCAAGCGCCCGGCGGAGCGGGCAGGGCTGACGTGGGACGACGGGCTGCCTGAACGCATTCAGGCAGATACGGGCAGCGACGCGGGCGCGCTGGCACTGATGGCTTACGCGCTCGATGAACTCTACCAGACCTCTCACGCGGACAAGTGCTTGACCTTCGACGCTTACAAGTCCATTGGCGGCGTCGAGGGTGCGATTGGCAAACGGGCGGAAACGGCGTTTGCAAAGCTGACGCTGCCCGACAAAGATCGCCTGCTTCAGCGCGTGTTCCGAGAGTTGGTGACGGTCGATGAGCGCGCCACGGCGACCCGCCAGCGCGCCACACTGGGCAAATTCGACGCGGACGAGCGGGCGCTGATCCGCGCCTTTGCTGATGCGCGCCTGCTGGTGACGACCGCCCTCACCCTAAATCCCTCTCCCGAAGGAGAGGGACTACACTCCCCTCGCCCATCGGAAGAGGGACTAGACTCCCCTCGCCCTGAGGGAAAGAGACTAGACTCCCCTCGCCCATCGGGAGAGGGGCAGGGGGTGAGGGCAGAGGTCGAAGTCGCCCATGAAGCCATTTTCCGCAGTTGGGACTGGCTCAGGAACTGGATTGCCGAAGCGCAGGAAGATTTGATCCTGCTGCGGCAGGTGCGCGCCGCCGCCGCCGAGTGGGTGCGCCACGCGAAGGATGATTCTTTCCGGTTGCCCGCTGAACGGCTGAAACCCGTCTATGAAATGATCGAGCGCCAGCAGCCCGCCCTGAGCGACACCGAGCGCGACTTCATCGAACCGGAGCAGGACCGGCTGCTGCGCGAACTGGAAACTCTGCCGCGCGACGACAGCAGCCATGAACGACGCCGTGACATTGGCGACCGCCTTGCCGTGATCGGGGATACCCGCCCCGGTGTCGGTGTGAAAGACGGCGTGCCGGAACTGCTCTGGCTGCCGGTAGTGCCGGGTGGTGATATTACGATTGAAAAGCGGAAATTCACGGTGCAGCCGTTCTACATCGCCCAATACCAAATTACCTACGCGCAGTTTCAAACCTTCTTGGATGCGCTGGATGGATTTGATGATGCCCGCTGGTGGGAGGGAATGCCGGATCAGTACAAAAAGCAAGAGATGAACCAGCAGCGCACCAAGATCACGAACGCGCCGCGTGACAGTGTATCGTGGTATCAGAGCGTGGCATTTGCGCGGTGGCTAAATCACCGCCTGCGTGGTTTGACGCTGGTAGGGACGACGCCCGCGTCGTCCGCCGCAAAACCGGACAATGCAGGCATTGTCCCTACAACGATGAGCGTTGGGGAAAACGCAGAAATCCGCCTGCCGACCGAATGGGAATGGCAGTGGATGGCGCAGGGCGGGATGCAAGCGCGGGCATATCCTTGGGGCGACTGGAAAGCAGGTTATGCCAACACATCTGAAGCCGGTTTGTCCCGTACAACTGCGGTGGGGATGTACCCCCATGGCGAGGCGGACTGCGGCGCGCTGGATGTGGCGGGCAACCTGTGGGAGTGGTGTCTGAATGATTACAGCAACCCGCAGATATTCGACGGTTATAATAATAGTGAGTTCAAGGTGCTGCGGGGCAGCTCCCTCTTTTTTGATCAGGTCAGGGCTGCTGCGTCGTTCCGCAGCAACTCCTTCCCGGGCAGTGGGGGCAGCTTCTGTGGTGTTCGGATGGTGGTGTCGCCCCCTATGCGTCTCTGAACTCTGGGTGACGGACAACGCGGGCATCGTCCGCCCGCCTGAATGGAAATTGTTCAACTATGTCAAAATCCTCTTTCCCACAGCGCAAATCCCCACGTCTGCATGGATACAATTATTCAGCTTCTGGTGCGTACTTTGTGACGATCTGCACGCATCAACGCCAGCATCCTTTCGGGCACATCACCGATGGAGCGATGCTGCGAACTCAAGCGGGCGAAATTGCGGCGGAACGCTGGTACGCGCTGCCCGAGCATCATTCAGGTATCGAGCTTGATGCGTTCATCGTCATGCCGAATCAAGTGCATGGGATTATGGTTGTGTTGGGCGACGCGGTTGGGGCAGACAACGCAGGCGTTGTCCCTACGCTAGGGACGGTGATCGGATCGTATAAATCGGGTGTGACGCGGCGAATACGAGAGGCGTTAGGTGTAGATAACCTACTGGACCGCTGCGTGCAGCGCCGATCCCGTCACGCCCGCCCCTATTCCCCCGCGCGACTAATTGGGCTGAATGGTGTTATCCTATAAGTAACGCTCGAACCCATGAATGACGTTAGGACGCCATGTCGACTGAACCGCTCTTAGGTCTCAATCAACCGAGTCCTCCGCAGTATCAGCCGCAGTGGAGTTTGTGGGTGCGCCAGCTCCTGCTGATCCTGCTGATCCTCGGCACCGTCTGGCTGATGACTCTGATTGCGCCGGTGCTGCCGATGCTGACGATTGCCTTTCTGCTGGCATTCGTCATGTTCCTGCCCAGCCGGACGATTGCGCGCAACACCCCCATCCCCTATGCGCTGGCGGTGATCCTGCTCTACATGCTGCTGATCACCGTGCTGATCATCGGCATGTTGGTCATCATCCCGACTCTCGTCTCTGGCGCGAACAGCGTGCTGAACACGCTGGAACAGGGCTACGTCGCCTTCACCGAGAACCTGGCGAACTATGATCCCGACGACGCCGTGATCGAGGTCTTTGGGACGCGCCTGGTCTTCTCCGACATCATCATCGCTGCCCAGTCGCTCCTGGTGCCGGTGCTGCCGCCAGAGGAGGCTGCCACGACGGAGGGATCCTCGCCGCAGGAAGGCGGCGGGGCGGCAGCGCAGACTCCCGCCGAAGCCGCTGCCGGCGCGGACAGCCAGACGGGGACAACCCGCGACACCCTTCAGCTGCCTCAGGGCGAACTGGGCAACCTGATCAATCAGTTCCTCTCGGTCTTCGGCTCCGTCACCCAGACCGTGACTTCGGCAATCGGCAGTGTCACCGGATTCGTGGCGAGCCTGCTGCTGGCGATGTTCATCTCCTTCCTGGTGCTGCTCGACATCCCGAATACGCAGCGGGCGCTGGCGGCGCGCATCCCCGTGTCCTATCAGCGGGAAGTGGCGCTGTTGACCCGGCGCATGATGCGCGTCTGGAACGGATTCTTCCGGGGGCAGGTCCTGATCGGCGTGATGGTCGGGACGCTGACCTGGGTTCAGCTTTCGGTGATGGGCATCGGCAGCGCCATCATCCTGGCGGTCTTCACCGGGTTGATCTCGCTCATTCCGACCATTGGCAGCATCATCGCGCTGGTTCCCCTGGGGCTGGTCCCGCTGATCCAGGGATCGACCGTCTTCCCGGCGATGCCCTATGCTGTGCTGGCGCTGTTCGTCGTCGTGGTCAACTTGCTCATCAACCAGATCATCTGGAACGTCATCGCCCCGAAGATTCTGGGCGACGCGCTCGATCTGCCCCTGCCGCTGATCATCGTCGGCGTGTTCATCGGCGCGGCGGCGGGCGGGGTGCTGGGGGCGTTCCTGGTCGCCCCGATCATGGCGTCGCTGCGGGTGGGGGTGACTTACCTGTGGCACAAGATCAACATGGAAGACCCCTTCCCCGGCGAAGATGCTCCGTTCGACTGGGGCGAGAGCATGTTCGAGAAGGAAAACCGGCGGTCATGGCGTATGCGGCTGCCCATCCGGCTGCCGAAGCTGCCCCCAGCCTGGGCGAACCCTGCCGGGGGCAAGTAGCCCCTATCGTGGCCCCGCCCTCGATATGCGCACCCCTGCTGCGCTGCGCTTCGCTTCCCCTCTCCATGCAGACAAGCGAAGCTTGCACGGAGAGGGGACTTGACTCCCCCTTCACCCCGCCTGCGTGGGAGAAGGGGGCTGGGGGGTTGAGGGGAGAGAAGTTCATAACAGGTTTAGTGCGAATTAGCGTTCACCCGCACCGGGCGAATCCGGTAGATCACGCGGACCTCGTCGGGTTCCAGGGTGCGGAAGTCCTTGCCCTTGTACAGGTGCGACAGGGCGTTGATGTGTTCTGCGCCCCCTTCTTCGGTCGAATCGACGACTTCGCCGCGCACTTCAAGCCAGCGATACGGGTCCTTCGGGTCAATCGCCAGGACCGTCACCTTGGGGCGTTCCGCCAGGTTGCGATCCTTCTGGCGTCCGCGCACCGTGTTGACGCGGATGAAGCCCTCTGCCAGGTCGCACCAGACGGGCGTCGCCTGAGGCTGACCATCGGGCATGAGCGTGACGAGGGTGACGACGACGGGTCCTTCTAGCAGGTCCAGATGCGAAGCCGGGATCGCGGTGGTCATGGTTCACTTTCTATGCTGGTGGACGAAAAACCCTGAAGCGGCGGAAGCGCGCCGCCCGCTTCAGGGCTGATAATACCGAATCAGGTGATCGATCTGCCGCGAATCAGCCTCCACAAGGCGATGATGATCACCCCGCCGATGACGGCGACGATCAGGCTGGCGATCACACCGACGATGCCGCCTTCAGGACGCCCGACGCCGAAGATGTTCAGCACGAAACCGCCAACCACAGCGCCCAGCAAACCGAGGATGATGTCGACGATGAGTGAGGCGTTGCTGCGCATGATATTGTGGGCGATGATCCCCGCCAGCGCGCCGACGATGATCCATCCGATGCAGATGAAAGGCGCTTTCAGCAGCTCGCTGATGCCCTGCCCGATATCCATGTGCCTCTCCTTTCAAGCCAACCCAGTCATCGAATTGATTGTAGAGTCAGCCTGAAAAACGCGCCACAGTGGCGGAGCAGCGCGCTATTTCAGCAGCAGCCCGGTGGCGACCAGGGTGCGCGCTTCCAGCAGCAAGCCGGGATGATTCTTCAGCAGCCCGATCACAATGTCCGGCAGGCTCATCGTCTCCAAAGGCATCGCCGCCGCCGTGCGCACCAGCGCATCGAAGTGCGCCTCGGTCATGCGCGTCAGAATCCGGCGCATGTTGTACAGCGCCGCGTGCATCCTGCCGAACTGGTCACGCCACAGGCGTTCGTATGCCTGCAGCCGCCGGGCGCTCACATCGCCCTCGCGGATGGCGGGGGCAGCGACCTGTATCGCCAGCTCCGCGCCGATCATGCCCAGCCCGATCCCGCCCGCCGTCAGTGGGTCCGCCTGATGTGCCGCATCCCCCACCGCCATCAAGCCGTCCGTCACCATGTGTTTGAGCGCGCCGGTGATCGGAATGCCGCCCGCCATCACGCTGAGAACGCTCGCCCCAGGGAAGCGCACGGCGGCGAAGCGTTCCAGCCGATCGCGGGCGCTGATCGGGCGCGCCCGGTCGGCGGTGATGACCGCGCCCACGTTGGCGGTGTCGCCGCTCTTCGGGAAGACCCACAGATAGCCGCCGGGAGCCAGCGACTCGACGCCGATGTGATACTCGCAGAGGCGCGGGTCGATCCTGCCGCGCAGGCTGCCCAGCAAGAACTGAATGCCCGTGTAATAGTCTGCCAGCGGCGGGATGGTCTTCAAGCCCGCCCAGCGCGCCACCTGCGACTCGGTCCCGTCGGCGGCGATCACCAGATGCGCCCGCACGGCGCGTTCTGCGTCGAACTGCTTCAGGCGCACGCCGCTGACCGCCCCACCCGCATCATGCAGCAGCCCGATCACCGTCGAACCGGCGTACACGTCTGCGCCCAGGGCGGACGCCCGGTTCGCCAGCGCCTGGTCAAAAACCCGCCGGTCCACGATGATCGTCTCGGAACTGGGCGGGACCACCACGCGCTCGCCCTGCGCATTGTAGATGGCAAAATGGT
>JABWBO010000209.1 GCA_013360465.1 Anaerolineae bacterium
CCCGCGGATCGGCCAGCCGCATCGCGTCGGCGCGGATCTGCGCCAGCCGGGCGTGATTGCGTTCGCTGGTCACGATCGCCGCCACGTACTCCCGCCCCTCGAACGTGCGCCCGAGCGTGTCGAGCACCACGCGCGGCGAGGCCTGGGCCACGCGTTCGAAATAGCGCAGCACCATGTGGTGCGGCGTGAACCGCTCGCCGACCTCGTAACCGAGCACCGAGCGGGGCGTGGGCACCCGCGCGTCGAAGGTCGCGCCCGGCCGGGCGTAGGCGTGCTGGGCGCTGGCGAGACCCGGCAGGAGCAGCAGTGTGAAGGCGAAGACAGTGTGGCGCATGGGAACGGTTTCGAGATCGGGATCAGGAACTATATCCCGCCTGACGGCGTGCCGGACCATCCCCTCCCGGGCCGGTTCAAACGGACCCTTGCGAGCGTATACTTTGTGTTGTAAAGTACTTCAACTGCACAGTGGAGCCGTAATCATGACGGCGGGATCGGCGGACGCCCGACTCGAAGTACCTGCCACACGGCCTGTTCGGGCCGCTCGGACCGCGCTCGTGTCGGCCGGAATCCTCGGCGTCGTGGCCGACCTCACCCTCCGGACGGCGGGCGATGGGTTGGGCTGGACCCTCTGGGTCGTCGCCCTGGCCGGCACGGCGCTGCATGTCGGTCGACGTCGCGGCATCCCGGTCTCGACGGAGCCGATCGCCTGGCTCGCGGTGGCCGTGACCTGCGCCGCCGCGTTCGCCTGGCGCGACGCAGAAGCGCTTCGCCTCGCGAACGTCCTGGGCACCCTCGTGGCCGTCTCGATGTTCGGCATGGCGGCGTCAGGGCTGCCCGCCGCTTCGGTCCTCGTCGCGCGGCTCCGCGACGTCGTTGCCACCGGCATCTATGCCGCCCGCGACGTGGTCGCCGGCGCGATCCTGCTGGTGGCCCGCGACGTGGATCTGCCGGCGCTCCCGGCTTTCCGCGGCGGCAGGTCGTGGACCGCCGTTCGGGCGCTGCTGCTGACGTTGCCCGTCGCCCTGGTGTTCGTGGTTCTGCTCTCGCGCGCAGACCCGGTGTTCGCGTCGCTGTTCAACCTGCAGGCCATCGACGTGGAACGCCTCCTGGAGCACGGCGTCGTGATCGGCGCGTTCGCCTGGTGGTCGGCCGGCTGGATGCGAGGCGCCCTCCTGGGCACGTCGCGACGTCCGGCGCCGCCGGAGCGGCTCCCCGTCCGGCTCGGCCTCGCCGAGGTCACCTCATTGTTCGGCGCCGTCATCGCCCTGTTCAGCGTCTTCATCGCGCTCCAGCTCCGCTGGCTCTTCGGCGGCGCGGACGTCGTGCTGGCGACGACCGGGCTCACCGTGGCCGAGTACGCGCGGCGCGGCTTCTTCGAACTGGTCGGCGTCTCCACCCTCACCCTCGGTCTGATGCTCTGGCTGGATACCGTCACGAAGCGGCAGACGGGCGGACAGCAGACGCTCTTCCGCGTTCTCTCCATCGGCATGATCGTGCTGGTCGGGATCATGCTGTGGTCGGCGCACCTGCGCCTGACGCTCTACGAAGAAGCCTATGGGTTCACCCATCTGCGCCTGTACCCGCACGTCTTCATGTTCTGGCTGGCGGCGCTGTTCGGCTTCTTCCTGTTGTCGCTCTTCCGCCTGCGTCGCAACATCTTCGCCCTGGGCACGGTGATCTGCGTCATCGGCTACCTGGCGACCCTGAACCTGATCAACCCGGACTACACCATCATGCAGCAGAACATCGCCCGCTACCAGCAGAGCCGCAGCCTGGATATCGGCTATCTGCGCTACGTCTCCGCCGACGCCATCTCGGCGCTGCTGCCGTTCTACCAGCAGGTCGAAGACCGTGAGCTGCGCTACGGCTTAGGGCAGTGGCTCGTCGGGCAGCAGCAGACGCTCGATGCGCAGCGGGCGGATGCCGCCTTCCTTTCGGCGCACGTTGGGCGCGATACGGCGTGGGCGATGCTCGACGCGGCGCGTGCTGATCTGCCGGAATACGATCCCGCTTACGTGCTGCCGTACACTTACGAATTCGAGCCGCTCCGGTGAGCGCTGGGTTCGACCAGCCGCCCGTTTCACAGAGCCCGTTTCACAGAGGATGTAATGCCGGCGGTAATTCGTTATTGTCGGGAAATCGTTATGATCTCATTAATTACCGGCGTATCATGCGTAATGTCTTGAGGAGACGCATTATGTGTTCCCCGAAGGTTGCAGAGGTTGTGCGCGAGCGTATCGCCAATGAAGGACGTCCGAACCTGAGCCGGCGCGGCTTCCTGCGCATGGGCGGCGCAGCGGCGGCAGGGATCGCCGTCGCCTCGCTGGCAATCCCGCAGCAGAAGGCGATGGCATACGGCAATCTTGAAGAAGTGGTGGACCTCAGCCACGTGTTCGGGACGACCATCCCGACCTACACCCCCGGCGAAGCGCCGACCCGCGCCGATCACGTGACGGTCGAGGCGAACGGCTTCTACATCCAGAAATGGGAGCTTTACGAACATGCCGGGACGCATGTGGACATCCCGGCGCACTTCATCGCCGGCGGAGACACCGTCGATAACTACCCGGCGGCGAAACTCCTCGCCCGCGCCGTCGTAATCGACATCAGCGCCAAAGCCGCCGAAGACCCGGATGCGATGGTCACCGTCCAAGACCTGGAGGCGTGGGAAAGCGCCAACGGGGAGATCCCCGAATGCGCCGCTGTCTTCATGTATTCCGGCTGGGAGTCGCGCTGGGCGGATGTGGACGCCTTCCGCAACCCGGACGCCGACGGCGTGATGCACTTCCCCGGCTTCGGCGGCGAAGCGGCGAACTGGCTGATCGCCGAGCGCAACATCTTCGGCATCGGCGTGGATACGCTCAGCCTAGATATCGGCGCTTCGACCACCTTCGACGTACACTACGCCATCCTGGGCGCGGGCAAGTTCGGCATCGAAAACGTGGCGAACCTGACGGCGCTCATGGGCAAAGCGGACGCCAAGGTGGTGGTCGGTGTGCCGCGCTGGGAAGAAGGCTCCGGCGGACCCTGCCGTCTGCTGGCGCTGGTCTGAATTTGGGTTTCGAAACATCTCGGTCAGCGGGTGAGCCGCCGGCTCGCCCGCTGACCTGTCGCAAGCCCAGGCTTTGTCCCCGTTTCATGCGCCGTTCATCATCGCCCTCTACACTGTGCGGCATCGTGAAGCGCAGTTCGACGGACATCTTTCTTTGACCGACACTCTTTTGCGCCGGCTGGCACGGCTGCTGATCGTCGTCTTCAGCCTGTTCACCATCGGCGCACCTCCCGCCGCCGCGCAGACTGACCCGATCGGCGGCAAACCGCTGATTCTGCCGATGGAGCAGCCGCCCGGACCGCAGACCTGGCTGCTCGGTCAGCCCTACGGCAACACCATCGGGGCGTTTCTGCGCGGCGACGAGTGGTATCGCGCGGGACAGCGCCTGCACTTCGGTCTCGATTTTTCCATGCCCTGCGGCACACCCCTGGTCGCCGCCGCCGATGGCGATGTGCTGTTCGTCGACGACATGGGCTTTGGCTCCGCGCCGCACAACCTGCTGATCCGCCATGACGCCGGCGTCGTCTCGCTTTACGGTCATCTGCTGGAGCCGCCGCTGGTGCGCCCAGGGCAGCGCGTCCGCCAGGGTGACGTGGTCGGCTATTCCGGCGACCCGGACCTGACCTGTACGTCCCGCCCGCACCTGCATTTCGAGCTGCGCTCGCTCGACTACCAAACGACTTTCAATCCCGTCGCCTACATCGACGCCAACTGGCACATGCTGGCGTCGATTGGTTCGTTCAGCAGTCCCCTGTTTCAGCGGGACCTGGATAACGCCCGCCGCTGGATGAGTCTCGACGATCAGCCGGATGTGCGCTTCGGCGGGGCAGCACTCAACCTCTACGCCGCGCCCTACCCGGATTTTCGCGCCGGCACGCCCCCCGAAAACCCGCCGCCGGCGCGCGCTTCCCTGCCGCTGCC
>JABWBO010000078.1 GCA_013360465.1 Anaerolineae bacterium
CTCATCCTACGGGGTGTGTTCGCGCGAAAAATGTTCCTTTTTTCCCTCATCCCCCCTTCCAAAAAGATGTGGGTAATGCATAGCCAATTGGAGAGGGGCAGTTGAGCGCAGCGAAACGGGGTGAGGTGAGCAGTTTGCAAACAGTCTCTGAAACAGCTTATCCTGCCTTTCTGTTTTCAGCTATCCATGTGCAAAGTCGAACTAAGTCGTCGGGAATCCCTACAGCAGCTTCTGGGGACCTGGCATCTTCCTTGTACATGCTCTTTGCCCTCCAAGCGTCGCGCCACTGTCGGAAGGGGCAGCCCAGAAATCGTCTCTGTCTGAAGCGTCAGCGTTTGAGTAGACGGTTATCGCCCAGAAAACAAAATGGCGCTTCCCGCCGCTATGCGGAGCGCCATTAAGGTCAATTCAGTCTCGACCATCGGCTACGCACAACAGCGCAGCTTTTATTAATGAGTCGTAGGGTGGGGTGCCGGAGAGGCTGTAGTGTCAAATGTCACGTCTTCGATCTGAATATGCCAGAATCGTGAAAATGCATATAATCGAATCCAATATCTCATAGTTTCTGGCAAAAAATGATCACGCTGTCGATGCGCCGTTCGAGCGTCCTGTCGATACTTTTGGGCTTACTTGCTGCGCTCACCCTGCTCAGTATGCCGGCGGATGCGTCGGTTGGTGCGCAGGATTTCGCCAGCCAGAACGACCTTCAGAATGCGGCGGACCTGCTGGCGGCGCTGAACGCCTGGCGGGTGAGCGAAAACCAGGTCCCCCTGTATCCCAACCCGACCCTGGAACGCATGGCGGTAGATCAGGCGGCGTACATACGCGGGCTGATGGCGGCGGGGCGCAGGATCGACAATTTCCACATCGACTCCGGCGGGCTTGACCCGCAGCAGCGCGCCTACAGCCAGTACGGCTGGCAGACCTATGGCACATCGGCGCAGATCGAGATCAGCGAGAATGCGGCGGTGGGCAGTGTGCGCTTCGCCATCAACTACTGGCGCAATTCGGACATCCACCGGCGCGCCGTGCTGAGCGCCACCTACCGCGAAGTCGGCGTGGCTGCCATCCCGACGACCGGCGATGATACGCTGTTCATCGTCGTCTTCGGCGCGCGTCCCGGCGTCCTGCCGGTGCTGGTCGATGCCGGGCGCACGACGCTCTACCTCAGCCGCGAGAATTCGCGCTACAGCAGCACGCGCGGTGTCGAACCGCAGATCCGCCTGTTCAATGAGAGCGGACAGCCGATCACTCGGACGCTGCCCTGGAGCCTCACCCTGGCGATCCCCGCTGCGGCGGCGCAGCGGCTGCTCGTCTTGTACACGATGGGCGATGTCCAGGCGATCACCAGCGTCGATTTGCAGCGCGATATCGCCCCGCTGACGGCAGGAGTCCTACCGCCGACCGCTCCGCCTGCCGTCATCCCCAACACGACGCAGACGCGCGCCGCTGTCGTTCCGACGGCGACCCTTGCCCCGACGCGCCCCGGTCGGACGGCGACCAACATGCCCATTCCGACGGCAGTTTTCACGCCATCGCTCCCGCCGACCGTCGCGCCGACGGATATGCCCGATCCTGATCTGATCATCACCTATGACCGGAACAGCCTGGTCATCCGGGCGGTCAGTACCCGTCGTCCCAATCTGACCGGGCTGCGGCTGATCAACGGCGCGGGCAACATCACCACGGCGCGCTGGCTGGCGATTGCGACCTTCCCGGCGGACGCTTTCCCGCAGAATCAATGCCTCGTCCTGTATCGCGCCGGGACGAATCTTCCGCAGCCGACGGGCTGCGCGTTCGTGCGCAGCGCCATTCAGGTCGATGGCGACCGCATCTTCTGGATGGCTGGACCGTTCGATGTGCAGTTCAACGAGGCGTTGAATCGAAGCTGCCCGCAGGGACCGGGGCAGTGTCTTGTCAAGGTGGGATGAGCGCGCGTCAGGTTTTCGATGCAGGAAGCAGCCGCTTGACCATCGTCGCCGATCCGCCTTCCAGCGCGACCGTCTCGAAGCCCAGCCGCTCATAGAGCCGGCGCGCCGGGTTGGTCCAGACCACGCTCAGGCTGACCTGCGCGGCGTCGGCGCTGAGTTCGCCCAGCAGGCGTTCCAGCAGCAGCGAGCCGATCCCCGCGCCGCGCCAGCCGGGCAGCAGGGCGATGCTCAGTTCCGGCGTGTCGTCATCGACATAGCCGTAGCCGCGCATTCGCCGCGCCCAGGCAGCGCCGATCGGCTGGTCGCCGGCGGTGGCGATCACCCCCCGGTCGCCCGCCCGCCCGAAATCGGCGGCATACGGCGCGATGTCCGGCAGGTGGACGATCTCCGGCGGCAGCGGCGGATCGCCCGGCGCGACATAGATGGCGTGGTAGAGCGCCGTCCACAGAAATGCCTGATGCGCGGCGGTCAGCGGGCGAAGGACGACGTTTGCGGGCACGAACTAATCCCGTTTTCGCTCGAAGCGGGCGACGGTATCGACATAGGCAGTCTGCGGGGCAAGATCGACGGGCTGCGCGGCGCTCAGGTGGTAGCCTGCGCGCTTCAGCCGTTTGGCGTCGCGCGCCAGCGACGCCGGATCGCTGCTGACGTAGACGATGCGCTCCGGCGCGTGTTCCGCCAGCAGACTCACCCCCTCGTCGCCCAGCCCCGACGACGGCGGATCGACGGCGGCGGCGGCGTAGTACTCTTCCAGCGCCGGCAGCACCGCCTCGACCACGCCCTCGATCACCTCGACGTGATCGAATTCGGCGAGGTTCTCATCGGCGTCGGTGGCGGCGGGCGGGTAGCTTTCGACGACGGTGACGAAGGCGGCGGTTTCGGCAGCGAACGCCCCGAACACCCCGACTCCCGCGTAGAGGTCGAGTACCGCCTCGCCCGGTCGGATGGCGAGCAGGGTTCCCACCGTCCGCGCCAGCACATCGACGCCCTGGACGTTGGGGCGGAAGGCGCTCCCGGCGGTGGCGCGGAACCAGCGATCCCCGACCCGGTAGCGGGTGTGCGAATCGCCGATCAGGTTCATCGGCTCGTTATCGGGCAGGATGATGTTGACGCTGGCGGGGAAATCGGCTTCCAGTTCCGGCGCATCCCCTTCAGTCTTCAGCCAGAGGATGATCATGCACGCGCCGTCGCCGCCCATCTCCAGCCGCACCCGCTTGATGCCGGTCAGATCGAGGTCGAGCTGCTCGCTCAGCGCCAGCAGATCGGGATGCGTGACCGGACATTCGCTCACCGGCACGATCCGCCCCTCGTCGCTGGATGGCAGACCGAGGCGCAGGTCGTCGGTGACGGTGTAGGTGATGTGATAGTTATAACCCCACGCTTCCGGCGCGGGCAGAGGCAGGAGCAGGGCGCGCCCGATCTCCGCGTCGGTCAGCCCGCCGAGGCGCGAAAGTTGGTCGGCGAGGATGTCGTGCTTGAGCGCCCGCTGCGCCTCATAGGCGATATGCTGCCACTGACAGCGCCCGCAGCGGCGCGGTCCGAAGTGCCCGCAGACGGGATAGACGCGATCTGCCGACGCTTCGAGCAGCGCGACACCCTCGGCGACTGCGCCCCGGTCGCCGGTCGAGATCAAACGCGCCCGCACCCGTTCGCCGGGGATAGTAAACGGGACGAAGACCGGCTTTCCTTTGTGGAACGCCAGCCCCCGCCCCCCGGCGGCGATATCCTCGATGGTAAGTTCGACTAGTTCCGGCAAATTAGCCCTCGACCGGAATTTCCACACCGGCGGGGTTGCGCAGCAGACCGCGCTCCGCCCACACCCAGCCCTGAACGGCGCGCCCGGCGCAGGTCGCCCGCACCTTGATCCAGGTGGCGTCAGACTGGTTCAGCGCCAGCACCAGGTAGAAACGGTCGCCGGTGATGTCGCACAGCACCTCGCCCTCGCCGGTGAGTTCGTCGTAGAGCGGGGCGGCATAGCCGATATACAGCGCCGGCGAGAGCAGCGTCCCATCCGAATCGACGATCGGCGTCCCACGCAGATCACCGCGCACGATCACGAATTCGTCCTTGACCCACCCCTCATAGCCGCCGACCTCGACGTACCACCAGGCGAGACCGTCCTCGCGCCCGTTGGAGCCGCGCACGATCAGGTGGGTTCCGCCGTCGAGGATGGCGACCGGCGTGGTGCGGGCGGAGTCGCCGCTGCGCAGGAAGAGGTTGTCGGTGTTGACGATCAGGTATCCGGGCAGCGCCTTCACCGTGTTGATGTTGTTGACGGGACGGGGTAGTTCGGCGTTCGGGTCATACTGGGCGACGGCGGCAGACGCCAGCGCCAGGCAGAGCGCGGTCAGAAGGATCAGCAAAAAAGGACGGGGCATACGCATGGCGTTCACTCCTGTGGCAGTTCTTGACGCTTCATTGTGACGCAATTTGCCGTCTCGTGCCAACGGCGCTGCGTCCCGCGTCGTGTTCCGGCTTCATGCGGCTTAACCGAGGCGTAGGGTAATCGTTGCACAGCCGGTTGGTTTACGGTTTTCATACCGTGATATACTGTGGGTTGTGTCTGAGGCGATATCCCCCACATCAAATCGGACCAGGCTTCCCCGAAACCAAACGCCCCTCCCCCCGGGGCGTTTGGGTTATTTGGAGGGGGATCGCTGCCGTCAGCCGGCGGCGCGCAGGAAGTCGCCCAGGACCTGTTTGAATTGATCCGGCGCTTCGTCATGACAGCCGTGCCCCGTCTGGAACAGGACCAGCCGCCCGCGCAGCGCGGCGTCCACGAAACGCTGACCGTACTCCGCCGGGTTGAGTCGATCTTCGACGCCGAGCATGAGCAGCACCGGGCAGATGATCTTCGGCGCCAGGCTCAGGCTGACATCCCCCCCCTTGTCGATCATGAATTTGAGCGCCTGCACCCACTGCAAGACGATGGGATTCGGATCGTCGATGCCGTTGAGCGCCCGGGTCTCGTCGTCCATCCAGTCGGCGGGATAGTTGCGCTGCACCCAGGGGCGCATGTCGGGTCCGAAATAGCCGACCGCGCCCCACACCGCTGCCGAAGCGAAGCGCTCTGGCGCTAATCCCGCCGCCACCAGCGCCGTCTCGCCGCCATCGCTGTAACCGATCAGGTGGGCGCGCTGAATGCCCAGAGCATCCATGAACGCCAGCACGTCGCGGGCGTCGCGGTGGTAGAAGTCGAGCGGGTAGTCGCGCGGCTTCGGCGTGGACTGCCCATAGCCGCGCAGGGAAGGACCCAGCACCCGGTAGGACGGTGAAAGCCAGTCGATGAGCGCCGAAAGATCGGCGCGCGCCGTGCCGAAGCGCCCATGCAGGGCGATCAGCGGCGGGGCAGAAGCGTCGCCCTCGTCTTCGTAATGCAGATGCGCGCCGGTAGCGATGTCGATGAAGGGCATGATTAGGATTCCTTTGGCGAAGCGGCGCGCCGCGCGCCGGTGAATTCGCGGAGCGTGACTCCGATGCTGATCAAACCGACGACGCCCAGGATGGCGTAGGCGACGATGGAGACCCCGTGAAACAGAAAGCCGAGCGTCGTCGAATGCAGCGCCGACATGCCGATCGTCTCTCCGGCGACGCGCACCGCCCCCTGAAACGGTCCAATCGAGGCGACGCTGACCGGGATGGCGATGCTGAACGACGCCAGCGCCACCGCCAGCAGCGCCCCGGTGAACAGATCGACATCGACCACGCCGACCGCCCGTTCCAGCGCGTAGAAGGTCACCAGCGAGATCCCCCAGCCGACCGCCGTCCAGAACAGCGAGAGGATGGCGCGGCGCGGCTGTGAAAGGGGGCGTAAGCCGTCCAGAATCTCATCGACGCGGCGGGTCAGATGCAGGCGGTGGGCGAAGGGCAGGCGGGGTTCCAGCCAGATCAGCAGGCGGTGGGCGACCTTCGGATAGCGTGCCAGCCCGACCAGCACGACAAACGCGGCGACCGCCGCCGCGCCGAATGCCCCGGAGACCTGCGCGATGATCGGCGGCGCGTTGGGGACGCGAGCGACGGCGACCGCCAGCATCAGGACGCAGACCACCACGTCGATCAGCCGTTCGACGACGATGCTGGTGGCGGCGGTGACGAACGGCACCCCTTGACGCGCCGCCAGCACGCTGCGCGCCACTTCGCCCGCTCGCAGGGGAAGCTGATTCAGGAGCATACCGATGTTGAGGATATGCGAGGCTTTCACCGGCGTTACGCGGCGATCCAGCAGCCCCCAGCTCCAGCGCAGCGCCCGCGCCCACATGCCGAGGATGACGGTCAGTATGGCGAAGAGCGTCCACGCCGGGTCCGCCTGCCCGATGCTGGTGACGACTTCGTCAAGCGGCACGCCGCGCAGCGCCAGCCACAGGAAGATGCCGCTGACCAGGACGCTGGCGAGGAAGAGGAGCAGGCGTCGATTCATGCTAAAGCGTCGCTTTCTGTCAGTGCTTGGTGTCGAGGAGCCATTCGACGGCGCGCTCCTGGTTGTCGAAGACGCGGCGCTGCCGCCGGGTTTCGGTCGAAAGGCTGCGCAGGATGCCGTTGGTCAGGTGCGCGGCGACCGACGACGCGACGACAATTGCCGTCTTGCCGGGGAGTTCGGGACGCAGATGGCTGAGCTGTCGACCGCGCATGAATGCCGCCGAACTGATGATCCTGCCGCCCATACGGATGTCGATCAGCATCAGCCAGCGCCGATCGGCGTTCCAGGAGGCGATCTCGCTTTTCACATCCTGAAACCAGATGTCGGCGGTTTCACGCGAACCGTCCTGAAAAATGTAGGTCAGAATCTGCCCGCTGCCGAGCCAGGTCTTGGTGTACAGCGCATCAGGGTCCATGAGTCCTGCCCTCCGCAGGTGAACATAGGGCTACTCAGGCTTCAGCAGCCATTCGACCGCCGCCGCCTCGCTGTCGAAAACCTCGCGCGCGCGGGTTGATTGCAGCGCTTTGTCGGTGAACAGGATCAGGTTCTCCGCCGATTCCGTCTTGTCGATCAAGATGGCGGTCTTGCCTGTTAGCTCCCGGCGCAGCCCTGAAACCTGGCGGGCGCGCATCATCGCTTCGGCGCTCAGGAAGTTATCTGCGCCGCGCACGTCGATCAGCATCAGGAACGGCTTGCCATCGGTCCAGTCATAGAAGGACTGCGTCACGTCCGTGAACCACTCTTCGGCAGCCTGTGTGCCCAGGGTGTCGAAACGGTAACAGACGATCTGTCCGTCGGCAAGCATTTCGCGGCGTACAATCTGCGTCCCCACGATGGTTTTCCTTCCTCTTCATCCTGTCGGTCCTGTACCGTGCAGCGGTTCTTAGAGACTGTTTGAAAAGCCGGTTTTCACACAACCTCACCCCGGAAACCTGACGGTTTCCTGCCCCTCTCCAATTGGAGAGGGGCGGTTGAGCGCATCTTAGAACAATGTTATAGCAGAAATGGCGCGCTCGCACTCATGCACGTCTCGTGAAGATGTTAGCTTTCTGTAAGTTTTGCCGGGCATCCTCTGGTGCGTATCGACGCGCCAGCCGCGCCATTCGCTCGGATAATTCAGGAATCGCACTATGGCAAAATCCCAGATTGTGTTCGTTCTCGCCGCTGTCCTGATGGCGGCGTGTTCACCCACCGCCGCACCGCCTGCGCCGACCGCCGTGCCGCCCAGCGCCGCCCCCCTTGAACCGACCGCTGCCGTCGATAACCCGCCGGAAGCGGAGATCGCCGGGCGTCCGGCATGGCAGACCCTCGCGCTGACCAATGCCCGCACCGGCGAGACGTTCACCCTCGCCGATTTCGCCGGCAAGACGGTCTACATCGAGCCGATGGCGACCTGGTGTACCAACTGCCGGGCGCAGCAGAACATCGTCCGCGATGTGCGCAATCAGTTGGGCGACGCGCAGCACGTCTATCTGTCGCTGAGCGTCGAGACCAATATCACGGGCAGCGATCTGGCAGCCTATGCCGAACGTGAGAACTACGGATGGACCTTCGCCGTCGCCACACCCGATCTGCTCAACGCCCTGGTTGCTCAGTTCGGACGTACGATCACCAACCCCCCTTCGACCCCGCACTTCATCATCTACCCTGACGGCGCTTTCTCAGGACTGGAGTCGGGACGCCGTCACTCTGCCGAGGAGCTGGTCGCGGCGCTGACGATGGCGGGGGCATAGCGTGTCGCAGCTCCTGGAAGCCTTCGGTCTGGGGACGGCGGCGATTCTGACCAATGCCTGCATGCTTCCCCTCTATCCCGGTCTGCTGGCGTTCCTGGCGGGGAACGCCGCCGAGGGTCGCGCCCGCCGCGCTATGCCGCTCTTTGGCGTGCTGGTGCTGGCGGGAATCCTGACTATGATGCTGGTCATCGGCTTGATCCTGTTTCTGCTCCAGCAGTCGTTCGGAGCGGCGCTGCAAATCGTGCTGCCGGCGATCTATGCGATGGTCATCGCTATGGGCGTCCTGCTGCTGCTGGATCGCAATCCGTTCGCGCGTCTGGCGTTCGGCGGCGCGCCGCTCGTCGGAAACCCTTACGCAGCAGCGTATCTGTATGGGCTGCTGTTCGGACCTATGACGCTGCCCTGCACCGGACCGATCATCACCAGCGCCTTCGTGCTGGGGGCAGGTGATGCCGGTGCGCTCGCCGACGGGCTGCTGTACTTCCTCGCTTTCGGGCTGGGCTTTGGCTGGCCCCTGGCGCTCCTGCCGCTGGCGGCGATCCCCCTTCAGCGCCGGCTGATCGGCTGGCTGACGGGGCATCACCGCCTGCTCAACCAGGCGTCCGGGCTGCTGCTGATCGCCGTCGGCGTCTTCGGCATCCTGACCGAACTCGTACCCAACTATGTCGCCGGCTTCGAGATCGCCCCGGAGGGCTGGGCATTCTACTGGGGCGCGGCGGCGCTGCTGATCGCGGCGCTGGCAGCCTTCAGCCTGCGCGGGCGCAAGGCTCAGCGCAGCACCGAGTAGAGCGCCTCTTTCCAGCGGGCAATGTCGATCTGCCAGCAGACGCGGGTCTTCGGCTCACCCTGCCCCGCCTGCGGTCCCCGGAGGTATGGTTCCCAGATTGCCGCATTGCGCACGTCCGGGGCGACGCCGAAGCGGTCCACGATGGTCATGCCGCGCGTGTACACGCCGGCGGTTTCGACGGCGATATGGTGCGCGCTGCTGGCAGTGCAGATGCTTGGATCGAGGGCAATGGACATCGCTACCGGGTCCGGCAGTCCCAGACCGGGATCGCCGGACTGCTCCTGAGTCGCCTGGTGGGCGCGGCGGTTGCAGTCCATCGAGAAGACCGCCAGATCCGTGCCGAAACCCCGGATCAGCGCTATCTCTTCCGGCAGGAGGTTCGCCTGTCCCCGACACAGCTCCCAGCCCACCATTTCGATGGGCAGCCCAGAGCGAAATACGATGTCGGCGGCTTCCGGGTCGCACCAGATGTTGTATTCCGCCGCCGGGGTGACATTGCCGCTGGTGCAGGCAGCGCCGCCCATGATGACGCAGCGGCTGACGTTGGCGGCGATGTCCGGCGCTTTGCCGAGCGCCAGCGCCACATTAGTCAGCGGTCCCAGTGTGACCAGGACGATGCCGGGGTTCGCCCGAATCGTGTCGATCATGCCGTCGACGGCGTGCTTTACTTCCGGTTGGCGCGTCGGCGGCGGGTAGCCGATGTCGCCCAGCCCATCCTTGCCGTGAAACCACTCGGCGTGGGCGGTGGGGCGCAGCAGCGGCTTAGGCGCGCCCTTATAGACGGGGGTTGCCTTGCCGCACAGATCGGTGACGTACAGCGCGTTGCGCGTCGCCTGATCGACGGTGACGTTGCCGCTGACGACGGTGATCGCTTCGACCTCTACATCTACCCAGCGCAGCGCCATGATCAGGGCGACGGCGTCGTCGGAGGCGGTATCCGTGTCGATGATGAACTTGCGAACCATGAGGCGCGTTCCTTTGCTTGGAAATGACGTGATCTCAGATTAAGAAACCTGCACACAAGTCTTAACACCCGCACTCTATTTTTATGGTGCAGCTTTTCACGGCACAGACCTCTGTGCCCACCCGGCGTCACCAGATCAAAGGATTTCTTTCGTCATGGCGAAGACCAATCTTTTCCGACATGCCAGCAAGACCGTTAGCTACAAGGCTGGCGAGACGATCTTCAAGGAAGGCGACGGCGGCGACGTTATGTACGTCGTCGTCTCAGGAACTGTCGATATTTTCCTGCGGGGACGGCATATGATCAAGCTCGACGAAGGCGAAATTTTCGGCGAGATGGCGCTGATCGAACAGGATCATCTGCGCAGCGCGACGGCGGTCACCGAGACCGATGTCGTCCTCGCCAATCTGAACCGCGAGCGCTTCACCTTCCTGGTACACGAGTCGCCGTTCTTCGCCCTGGACGTGATGCGCACCCTCGCTGAACGGCTGCGGCTGGCGAATAAGATCCTCTCTCACGATGTTGATGCGTAAGCCGGGACAACAAAAAAGGTGAGGCGCATTGCGCGCCTCACCTTTTTTGTTCACCTGCACCCGTTTAGAAGCTGTCCACCAGTTCGGGCAGCGATTCGCCGTTCCAGGGTCCGTCGTAGGTCGCGGTAGAACTCATCCATTCCGCCGGAACCCAGAGGTACTGGCAGGCGAGGATGATCTGATTCCAGACTTGACCTGCGCTGTCAACGTAGACCTTCGTCACCCAGTAGGTGCCGGGGTTGAGGGTGACGTTCGGGGTGATCTTGCCCGGCGCCCAGTAGGCGCGCCCGCCGAACGGCAGATCGGCGACGACCGCGCCGCGCGGGATGGCGGCGGTCGAAGAACACTGTCCATCAACGATGATCGCCAAACACTGCTGTCCCGTCGTATAAACGAGCAGATCGACCCAGGAACGCAGAACAGGAGCGTCTGGTCCCCAGACCATGATCAGGATGCCGACGGGGTTGTCTCCAGGAGGCGCGGTGATTGGAAAAGTCGCAATGAACTGCCCCGCACCGCCCTGTACATAGGATTGATTGAAGACGATCGAGGCGTCGTCGTAGACCTGCACATAGTACGTCCCACCGAGCGCCACATCGATGGTGATATCCAGATTGCAGCTCGCCTCATTGATGGCGGTGATCTCTGCAACCCCACTGCCATCTGTATAGACGCCGCCGCCAATAGCCGCAGCGAAGGCTGGTGCCGCGAGGATCAGCAGCAGGAACGCGACTGCAACGACCAGCAGTCCTCCACGTTGTTTGATCACTGAACTTCCTCCTATAGGTATTTCGTCATAGCTCAGCAATGATTGCGTAGCGCATTGGTACTATGTTCAAGTATACATGCGAATCAAAATTAGAAAAACACAACTGTGTCAGATGCGCCGAAAAATCGCATCCACTCTGTTCGGGAAAATATACAAGAGCGGCACCACCACATTGATCAGGATGGCGATGTCGATGCTCAGCAGACTGACCAGCGCTGCCGTGAAGTAGAGGATCGGCGGAATCAGGATGCGCACGACGACCAGCCGACGGACGCGCGGCTCGACCTCCTGGTTGAGCAGGTGATTATCGCGCGTGGCATACCACCAGTGGAAGAAGAGCAGCACTCCGCCGATGATCAGGTTGACATCGTAGGCGATCAGCGCCAGGCGATCTTCCCGTCCATAGCGCGCCAGGAGACCGGCGGAAAAGGGCAGCAGGGCGATTGCCATCAGGAAGATGATGTTGATCCACAGCAGCGTTCGGTCGGCGCGTTTGATGTAGAAGAACTGGTTGTGATGTCCCACCCACAGCACGCCGAGGATCAGAAAGCTGAGGATGTAGCTGAGCAGGTTGGGGATGACGCTGGTGAGCGCGCTGGCCAACCCCTGAGCGGCGACCGCGTCCGCCCCTGGCACACGAATATCGAAGACCAGCAGCGTCATGACGATGGCGAAGACGCCGTCGGCAAGCGTCTCGATGCGGGCGGTGGTGATGGCGGAGAACCGGCGGCGGCGCGCCTCGTCGCTTTGTGAGGAGTCTACGATCGGTTCATTCATGGAGTCCTGTGCTTTCATGTTCGACAGCCATTATTCGCTGGGGCGGCGCGCTTCGATGACCACCCAGTCGCCCTGCTGGCGGCGGTTGAACGGCAGAAGCCCGACCCTGCGCAGCGCGGTTTCGACTTCGTCGGACTGTTCGACCAGGATGCCGCTGAAGATGCCGACGCCGCCCGGACGCAGCACATCGCCGAGCGGCTGATCGCACATGCCGATGATGACCCGCGCCAGGATGTTCGCCAGCAGCAGGTCGAAGCGACGCGGCGAGTGCAGGACCGTCTCCAGGCTGCCCTGCTGCACGACGATCCGCTCGGTGGTCCCATTCTGCGCCACGTTAGCAGCGCCGACTTCGACGGCGACGGAGTCGATGTCCACCGCCAGTACATCGTGAGCGCCGAGCTTCGCCGCCGCAATCGCCAGGATGCCCGACCCGGTCCCCAGGTCGAAGACCTTGATCCCCGGTTTGACGTGATCTTCCAGCGCCTCCAGGCAGAGCTGGGTGGTCGGGTGAGTGCCGGTTCCGAACGCCATGCCGGGATCGAGCGCGATCACCACGTCGTCCGGATGGGTTTCGACCTCCACCCAGATCGGGCGGATGAGGATGCGCCGTCCCAGGCGAATTGGGTGATAATGCGCCTTCCAGGCTTCCGCCCAGTCCGTTTCTTCGACGATGCGAAAGGTTGGTTCGGGGAACGGATACATCATGCGCATGTAGGTCAGCGCTTCAGCGAACTGCCGCTGTGCTTCCGGGGCGGCGGCGTCGTCCGGCAGGTAGGCGCGCACCGCCAGGGTGGTCGCCGGCGGCACCTGATCTTCGTCGAGCTTGTCCGGGGGGATGCCTTCATGTTCGACGGCGACGCCCTGGTAGCCGTAGCGGTTCAGCAGTTCGGCAGCGGCTTCGGCGGCTTCGCCGTCGACGCGCAGGGTGATTTCAATCCATCGGGTCATGGGGTGTGGGTGCGTCTCGCTAGTGGGCATCAATAAACCGCTGCTATTGTAGCGCGCCACCGCCCTCGCCGGTAGACGCGCACATAATTGTCCTCGCCCAGCAGGATCACTTTCCGCGTTCCATCGCCAGCAGGTGTTTCTTGCGTTCCGATCCCCAGCGGTAGTGCCCGATCACGCCATCGCCGCGCACCACCCGGTGGCAGGGGATGATCAGCGCGGCTTGATTTTCGGCGCAGGCGTTGCCGACCGCGCGGGCGGCTTTGGGCGCGTCGATGGCGCGGGCGATTTCGGCATAGGTGCGCGTCTCGCCATAAGGAATCTGGCGCAGCGCCTCCCATACGCGGCGCTGAAACGCCGTCGCGCGGATGTCCAGCGGCAAGTCGAGATGGGGCGTCTCGCCGTTCAGGTAGCGGTTGATCGCCGTCAGCATCGGGTGTAGCGCCGCGTCATCCTGGCGAATCACCGCCGCCGGGAATTCGCGTGCCAGGTCTTCGAGCAGCGCCGCGCCTGTGTCGCCCAGTTTGACGGCGCAGACGCCGCGCGCCGTCATGCCGACCAGCAGCACCCCCAGCGGGCAGCGGGCGGCGGCGAAGGCGATCTCCACCGGCGCGCCTTCACGGTAGACGGTGGGCGTCATGCCCAGATGATCGTCGGCGCGGGCGTAGACCTGGCTGTTGGAAGAATAGCCGGCGGCGTAGATGGCGTCGGCGACGCTGCCGGCGCTCTTGAGTTCCTGTTTGAACGCCCGCATGCGCGCCGCATCGACGTAGGCTGCCGGGGTGACGCCGATGATGCGTTTGAAGGTGCGGTGCAGGTGGAAGGGGCTGATGTGAAACGCCGCCGCCAGATCGTCCAGGGTGATCCGCTCGTCGCGCGCGTGGGCGTCGATGTAGCGGCAGACTTCGGCGGCAAGCTGCGCGTGAGGGTCGATGTCATCAGGGCGGCAGCGCTTGCAGGCGCGAAAACCCGCCGCGCGGGCGGCATCGGCGTCACGATAGAACGTGACGTTTTCGCGCCGGGGGGTGCGCGCCTTGCAGGAAGGACGGCAGTAAATGCCGGTGGTCTTGACCGCCACGAAGAACGCCCCGTCATAGCGGGCGTCATCGTCGAGGACGGCTTGCCACATGCGGTTTTCGTCGAGCGGGTCGCGGGGGGCGTCTTGGGGAGTCATCATCTCATCCTGTCTGCTCTGTTCGATGATGATCCTAAGCTTTTTCGCCTGGCAACGCGCGCCTGATCTTGCTCAGTAATTCCAGCATCGAGAGAGGAGTCCCTGCCAGAAAGCGGGGTTTATTCTTCGTCAGACGCGGGTAGCAATGTGGATAAATGCGCTGCCAGCGCAGGAATATCATTCTGAATGACATCCCAGACGATATCTACATCGATGTTGAAATACTCATGAATGACTCGATTACGCATTCCAGCCATCGCCGCCCAGTCTACGGCGCTGTGGTTCTCTTTGGCTTGGCTCGACAATAGACGGCTTGCCTCACCGATTACCTGGATTTCGCGGATGACAGCACTCTTCGTTTTCTCGTCGTGTTCGAAAGCAGCAAAATCTAGCTTCCCGACGAACTCCAGGATACGCCGCGCTGCTATCAGCACATCAAGCAGCAGAACCTCATCATTCCTCATAGATCACCTGCGCGGAGTCGAGAATCATCCGGCGGCGCAAATAGTTTGGGCTGTCTTCGATACTGCGACGCGTCATGACATCGACTTCACGACCGAGCCATGCCTGCAACTCATCTCCAAGCGCGATCCATTCGGCAAGATGGATGGTTGTTCCGGCACGAAAAGTCACCAGAACGTCAACGTCGCTGCCGTCATGAAAGTCGTCGCGCAGTACCGATCCAAAAAGGGCAAACTGCACGATATTCCATCGCCGACAGAATGCACGGAGTTCATCTGGGTGAATGTCAATCTGTATCGAAATCGAGGCTGTCATAACCGCTCTTGCCCCTCGCAGCGCTGATCAGTTCGGGGCGTTCTCGCCGGACAGGAAATCCATCACCCGGTCGAAGAAACCTTTGCCGCGCGCCTGCGGTTCGACCTCGCTGCCCATCGTCTTGGCGAGCTTCTCGAACAGCCCTCGCTGCTCGTCGGTCAGCTTGGTGGGCACTTCGACGTTGACGTAGACCAGTTGATCGCCGCGTCCATAGCTGCTGCCGTCACTGCGCAGACGTGGCATACCCTTGCCCCTCAGCCGGAAGACCTTGCCGGTCTGTGTGCCGGCAGGAATCCCCAGTTCGACATCGCCATCGACGGTTGGCACGTGAATCTTGTCGCCCAGCGCCGCCTGCGCCACGTTGACCGAGATGTCCAGGATGATGTCGCTGTCCCGGCGCTTGAAGTATTCGTGTTCCTGCACCCGCACCACGACGTACAGGCTGCCCATGGACGCGCCCTTCTCGCCCGTGTCGCCTTCGCCGCGCACCTGAATTTGCAGCCCGTCGGCGACTCCGCCGGGGATCTGCACGTCCAGGCTCACTTTACGGCGCAGCCGACCGCTGCCCTTGCAGGCTGCACAGGGGGTGGGGATGGTCTCGCCGCGCCCATTACAGCGCGGACAGGTCGCGACCTGCACCATCGACCCCAGGAAGGTCTGCTGCACCTGACGGACTTCGCCGGTCCCTGCGCACTGGACGCATTTGATCGGCTGCGTGCCGGGCTGCGCGCCATTGCCGCCGCAGGTGTCGCACACTTCCATGCGCTCGAATTCGACCGTCTTGTTGACGCCGAAGACCGCCTCTTCGAAGGTGATGGTGACCTCGATCCGGCGGTCCTGCCCAGGACGTGGACCACGCCGCCGCCCCTGTCGGGCTGCGCCGCCGAAGTTGTTGAAGAATTCCTCGAAAATCTCTTCGAAACCGCCGAATCCTGCCCCGGCTCCGCCGAAGCCGCCCGCGCCGTTGTTGACGCCGGCGTGTCCGAAGCGATCATAGCGCGCACGTTTGTCGTCGTCGGAGAGTACCTCGTAAGCTTCGTTGATCTCTTTGAACTGATCTTCCGCTTCGGGGTTCTTGTTCACATCGGGGTGAAATTCGCGCGCCAGCTTGCGATAAGCCCGCTTGATGCTTTCCTTATCCGCGCCGCGCTGTACACCCAGTACTTCGTAGTAATCTCGCGCCATACCCCGCCTCGGTCATTTCTGTGCCACGCTGACGAATGGACAAACGCCGAAAGGGGATGATCCCCCTTCGGCGCGCTTCTGAATCTCACCGCCGCGCCCGCCCTCGATGTCGGGTCCGCCTGCACGGAGGACGGGCGCAGAGCGAGTTTTACGCCTCGGTGAATTCGGCGTCCACGACATCTTCGCCGGACTTGCTGCCGCCGCCGGCGTTCGGCTGTTCGCCGGGCTGCCCGGCGTTTTGCTGCTCGTACATGCGCCCGCCGAGCGTCTGGATATGCTGGCTTAGCGCTTCCGTCGCGGCGCGAATCTTCTCGACGCTGTTGGTCGCCTGCGCCTTGCGCACGTCTTCGATCTTCTCGTTGGTCTGCTTCTTGGCGTCCTCCGGGACCTGCTCGCTGAAGTCGCGCAGGAACTTCTCGGCGGTAAAGATCGCCGACTCCGCCTGATTGCTCGCCTCGGCGGATTCGCGGCGTTTGGCGTCTTCGCCGGCGTGCGACTCGGCTTCCTTGACCATCCGCTGAATCTCTGCCTCGCTCAAGCCGCTGCTGGCGGTGATGGTGATCTTCTGCTCGCGGCTGGTCGCCTTATCGCGCGCGCTGACGTTGAGGATGCCGTTGGCGTCGATGTCGAAGGTCACTTCGACCTGCGGCACGCCGCGCGGGGACGGCGGGATGCCGTCGAGGATGAAGCGACCGAGCGACTTATTGTCGCCCGCCATCGGGCGTTCGCCCTGGACGACGTGAATTTCCACCTGCGTCTGGTTGTCTGCCGCCGTCGAATAGACCTGCGATTTGCGGGTCGGGATGGTGGTGTTGCGCTCGATCATCGGGGTCGCCACGCCGCCGAGCGTCTCCACGCCCAGGGTGAGCGGCGTCACGTCGAGGAGCAGGATGTCCTTGACCTCGCCCTGAAGCACGCCCGCCTGAATCGCCGCGCCCAGCGCCACCACTTCGTCGGGGTTGACGCCCTTGCTTGGCTCCTTGGCGAAGAAGCCCTTGACCGCTTCGACCACCGCCGGCATGCGGGTCATGCCGCCGACCAGGATGACGGTATCGATATCCTTCACGTCGAGTCCGGCGTCCTTGAGCGCCTGACGGCTGGGGATGATGCTGCGCTCGACCAGGTCGGCGGTCATGCGCTCCAGCTGCGCGCGGGTCAGCGTCATGTTGAGGTGCTTGGGACCGCCGGCGTCCGCCGTGATGAAGGGCAGATTGATCTCGGCGGTCTGGGTGCTGGAAAGCTCGATCTTCGCCTTTTCGGCAGATTCCTTCAAGCGCTGGAGCGCCTGAGGGTCCTTGCGCAGATCGATGGCGTTTTCCTTGCGGAACTCCTCGGCGATCCAGTCGATGATCTTCTTGTCGAAGTCGTCGCCGCCCAGATAGGTGTCGCCGTTGGTGCTGCGCACCTCGAACACGCCGTCACCGACTTCCAGGATGGAGATGTCAAATGTGCCGCCGCCCAGGTCGTAAACGGCGATGATGCCGTTCTTCTTTTCACCCAGTCCATACGCCAGGCTGGACGCCGTCGGCTCGTTGATGATGCGCAGCACTTCCAGACCGGCGATGCGACCGGCGTCCTTGGTGGCGTTGCGCTGCGCGTCGTTGAAGTAGGCAGGGACGGTGATGACCGCCTGATCGACGGTCTCGCCCAGGTAAGCTTCGGCATCCGCCTTGAGCTTCTGCAGGACCATCGCGCTGATCTCCGGCGGGCTGTAGTCGCGCCCGCCCATGTGTACGCGCACATCCCCGTTGGGAGCGGCGGAGACCTTGTATGGCACATAGCCGGTCGCGCGCTGGACTTCGTTGTCCTCGTACTTGCGCCCCATGAAACGCTTGACCGAGAAGATCGTGTTGGCGGGGTTGATCACCGCCTGGTTACGCGCCACTTTGCCCACCACGCGCTCATTGGTCTTGGGGTTGATCGCCACGACCGATGGGACGAGGTTGCCGCCTTCCGACGACGGGATCACCTTCGGCTTGCCGCCTTCCATGACCGCGACAACCGAGTTGGTCGTGCCGAGGTCGATACCGATAATCTTACCCATGCTCTTCACACTCCCATGCGATTGTGTTCAAGGTTACTGCGCGACCCGCACCAGCGCGGGACGCAAGACGCGATCTCCGACCAGGTAGCCTTTTTGCAGCGTGACGGTGACGGTCCCGGTTTCGAATTCGGGGTTGTCGTCCGTCCCAATCGCCTCGTGCCTGGATGGGTCGAAGGGCTGTCCGGTCGGGTCGAGGATGGTGACGCTGTTGTTTTCCAGCACTCTGTAGAATTTGCGCAGGATCATGGCGACGCCGTTGACCCAGGCGTTCTCCGCCAGGTCTGTCGGCACGGTCCCCATCGCGCGTTCGAAGTCGTCCAGGACCGGCAGGACGGCTTTGAAGGCGTCCCCCGTCGCGTTATCGCGGCTGGCTTTCATGTCGCGTTCGATCCGCCGCTGATAGTTGGCGAATTCGGCGCGCTCCCGCTGCCATCCTTCGCGGTACTGATCCGCCTGCTCCTGGAGCTTCTGGTAGGCTTCCAGCGTCACTGTTTCCCCCTCTGCCTTCTGGACGGGCGCGTCTGATGCAGGGGCAGCGTCCTGGGTTGGGGTCCGCTCGGCGCTGTCTGCGCCGGAAGTATCGGTCTGGGCGACTTCCGCGTCATCACGGGTTTGCGTTTCGGAATTCGTCACACTGCGGCTCCTTCTCCTGCGGTCTGCATCTGCGATTCAAGACCAGGATGTCCCGAACAATCTATAGCGAAGACGGGACATGCCCCGCCCTCGACCGTGCAATCTTGTGACAGTCTAGCAGGGGAATCATAGAATTCCGTTAACGGCGCGCAAGAAGGACGCCAACAACCGCGCCCGCGCCGTGACAGCGGGAATTGGCTGAGCGCGATCTTGACGCCAGAACGCTATAATAGAATGAGGTGGGCGGCGCTTCGCGCGCGACTTCGACGTGCAGGCGCTGCCTGACGACACCGGAATGCCGACAGGAACAGTTCAGACCGAGGTGCGCAGATGACGCTGGCAGTGTCTATCCCGATGGCGGAGGAAGCTTTCGACCGCTTCGTCGAGCTGCCGGAAAACCGGGACCGGCTGTTCGAATTCATTGGCGGGGAGATCCTTGAAGTACCGTCGAATCCTACTTCTTCGAATATTGGCTCAACGATCCTTGGCGAACTATACGTCTATCTCAAACAGAACGACATCGGCTATGTGACCGGGGAGGCGGGCGGCTATCGCGTCTCTGGCGAACGCTACGCGCCAGATGTCGCTTTCATCCGCTACGAAAAGGGACCGCTCGCCACCAGCGGCTATCACCCTCTGCCGCCCGATCTGGCGGTCGAGGTCGATTTTCCCTCGACGGCTATTCCTTCGCCGCCGCGCCGGACGATCCTTCGTCCGCTGCCGCGCCGCTGGGCAGGGTGGAATAGACCTGCCGCAGCAGATCGGTCATCAACCCGCTGACGTAGCCGACCACGCCAATCGCCCGCTCGTAATTGATATTGGTCGGTCCCAGTACGCCGACCGCGCCGCTGACCTGTCCTTCGATGCCGTAGCGGCTCAGCACCATGCTCAAGCGGCTGAGTTCTTCCCACTGCCCGTTCCCGGCGATCACCACCTGCACCCGGTTGAGCATCGGCGTCAGTACGTCGTCCAGGATCATGTTCAGGATGGCGCGCTCTTCGATTACCCGAATTGCCTGCTGCGCGCCTTCGCTGCCGGGGAACAGCGTGACCACCTCTGAGAGTCCGTCGCCGAAGACCTGTCCTGACTGACGCGCGTCGCTCTGCTGCATGGCGTCGGCGACGAGATCGGCGATGTCGCGTTCCAGTAGGGTCATGCTGGCGCTGCGCACCCGCGCCTCGTTCACCGTCAGATTGCTCAGCAGCGTGTTCAGACGGTCGGCGGTCTCGCTCAGACGGGCTTGACCGACCGGTTCGGCGAGGGTGAGCATCTGCTGATGCACCATGCCCCCTCGCAGGACCAGCACCATCAGCACCAGCCGCCCATGAATGGCGATCAGCTCTAGATGCTTGAAGCGGTAGGTGGCGGCGCGCGGCGAGGTGACCAGTGCCGCCGTCTGCGCCACCCGCGCCAGGACGTTCGCCGCCTGCGCCATCTGCTGTTCGGAAGCCAGAGGCGCCTGCTTGACGCGGTCGTCGATCCAGCGCTGATCGCTGCTGTCCAGTGCATCGCTGTCGCGCTCCTGCACCAGATGCATGACGAAATAGCGGTAGCCGGTCGCCGTCGGCACACGCCCGGCGGAGGTGTGCGGCTGCTGGATATAGCCCAATTCTTCCAGGCGCATCATTTCATTGCGGATGGTCGCCGAGCTGAACGGCAGGTTGAAGCGATCCACCAGATATTTGGAGCTGACCGGTTCCGGTGAGTGAGTATATGCCTTCACGATGGAGGACAGGATCGCTTCTTGCCGCTGGGTAAGTTCTGGGAGAACTGAGTCGTCAGGAGTCATGCAGTTGTCAAAACATATCTCATCATCGGTGGACTGGCTGTATCTCATGGTAGCATAGGGCATACCGGTGGTCAAAACGGTCATCGAAGGAGTATAGAGGTCAATGGGCAGCAAGACGTTTGAAGTGAACCAGTTCGACGAACAGGTCCTGAAGTCTGAAAAGCCGGTGCTGGTGGATTTCTGGGCGGAATGGTGCGGTCCCTGTCGGATGATCGCCCCGGTCGTCGATCAGATTGCGACGGAATATGGCGAGCAGCTCAAGGTTGGCAAGCTGGACGCCGACCAGTACCCGGAAGTGCTTCAATCCTACGGCATCATGGGCATTCCGACGCTGATCCTCTTCAAGGGCGGCAAGCCGGTCGTGCGCATCACCGGATTCCAGAACAAAGAGCGGATCACCGCGCAGCTCAAGCCGCATCTGAGCTGAAGCAGGACGCCTGAGGCGAGTCACAGGGCGAGGGGGAGCGATCCTCCTCGCCCTTTTGATTCCGGCTCAGGCGGCGGCGCGCGGCGGCGCGCCCGCCACCATGAGGATGACGCTGCCCTTCTTGCGCCCGGTCTCGACATAGCGATGCGCTTCGGCTGCCTGTTCCAGTGGATAGCGCCGGTCGATCACCGCGCGCAGCCTGCCCGCCGTGAACAGGTCGGCGAGGAAGGTGAGGTTCTGCTTGTTCTGCTGGAGTCCCGCCGCCGTGAACTTCGCTTTGCGTCCTCCAAACAAGGAGGTGCGCAGCATGTCGAAGACGATGGACAGGCTGGGGATCGTCGAGAGGTAGACCCCGTGCCGGGTCAGCGCGCCTTTGCAGCGCGAAAAGCTGCTCTTGCCGACGGCATCGAAGATGATGTCGTAGGTTTGACCGGTGCGGGTGTAGTCGGTGCGGGTGTAGTCGATCACCACATCCGCGCCCAGCGCCTTCACCAGTTCGATGTTGGCGGCGCTGCATACCCCGGTGACCTGTGCGCCGAACAGCTTGGCAAGCTGGACGGCGTAAGCGCCGACCGCGCCGGATGCGCCGTTGATCAGCACGCGCGCGCCGGGCTGAAGTTTCGCCGTGTCCCTCAGAAAGGTCAGCGCGGTGGGCGCGCCATCGCACACGCCGACGGCTTCTTCGTAGGTCATGCCAGCGGGTTTGACGACGACCGGCTTGTCCTCCGGCAGGCACAGGTAGTCGGCATGTGCCCCAAAACGATCAGGACTCATGCCAAAGACCTGATCTCCCGGCTTGAACAGCGTCACCGCCGCCCCGACAGCTTCGACCTCTCCGGCGAATTCGACCCCCAGGGTCGAAAGACGGGGTTTTCTCAGCCCGTAAAGGAGCCGGACGATGAACGGGTTGCCCTGGCGGAAGGCGGTGTCTGATGGTCCCACGACCGCCGCATGGACCCGGATCAGGACCTCTTTGTCTTTCGGGGTCGGCTTGGCGACTTCCTGAAGTTCCAGGACGTCCGGCGAACCGTAGCGCATGGAAATAACTGCCTGCATGATATTCCTCCTGTTTCAGCGGGTTTCCGCTGGTGATGAAGCTGAGCGAAAAGTCGTGCATAGAACCGGGCGACATGCTGCTTGCGCATGGGCTTTCTGGGTACAAACTCGATTGTGTGCTGGCTGGCAGGGGAGGTCAGACCTTCAGGTCAGGGCGCATCTTCCAGGTAGAAAACCTCCTCCAGGGGCAGGTTGAAGACGATGGCGATGCGGAATGCCAGTTCCAGCGAAGGCGTGTACTGTTCTTTTTCGATGGCGACGATGGTCTGCCGCGTCACGCCGACCTGTTCCGCAAGCTGCTGCTGAGTCATTTCATCGTGATTGAAGCGCAGCCTGCGGACATTGTTGTGAATGACGATCTGGCGCAATTCAGACCCCCCGTCGATAGAAATACAGCTCCGACAGCTCCGAAACCATCTCGGAAACGACGCCGGAGATGAAGAACACGATGAACATGGCGACGGGCGGGATATCGAACGCCAGCGTCGTCATGCCCAGGGCGAAGCCGACGATGAATACCAGGGTCGAATTGCGCGTGGCTTTCAAGCTGATCAGCCTGTCGCGTTCGTCGGTGAACTCCGGCTCTTCGACGCGCGTGGCGATGGTGTTAAGGATGCTGAAAAGCACAATGATGAGGATGCGCGCCACGATGGTCACCGGGATGAGGATCGCGAAGACTGTCCCCCAGTACTTGAAGACTTCCGGCGAATAGGCATTCCCCTCCGGGTAGCGCTGAAGCATGTACGAGAAGTACAGCCCCCAGATGACTGCCGTGCTGAGAACGGAGACGATGGCGCGTCTTTCCTGATACGACATGGGTGCATTCTTCCTTTCTGACTATCTGCGCTGGCTGCCTGCCAGTGCGTCGTGTTAGCTTTACTTTACATAAAGTATCATTGAACGTACATTGTGTCAAGTATACCAGACACTCTTTGGGAAAACTGACCAATAGAAACCCGCAAAGATGTCTCTTGACCTCTGTTTGGCTCTGGACTAACCTTATGGGTCGCGCTCGCCAATACGATCACCCATTGCATTAGAACCAAAGTTCTAGTATACTGATAGGTCTGCACATGCATCCTGCAAGGAGGGACTGATGGCTCACCGCAGTGAGTTCACGGTGGCGTCTGCCTACCCCTACAACCGCCGCAGCGCGGTCCGCTGGATACTGTCTCACGTTGGACGGTATAAACTGCTCCTCATTGGCATCGCAGTCTTCTATCTGATCGCCTGGTCCGCCTACTCTTATGGGCGCGTACTGATCGGCGCCGCCGCCGGGGAAATCCTGAACCCGACGGACGGCGGCTTAGCCCGCGTCGCCCTGACGATCCTGCTGGTCCTGATGATCGACAGCATCTCGGCGTTGATCGCTTCGCTGTCGCTGCAAACCGTCGGTCAGCGGCTGGAACGGGACTCGCGCGAGGAGCTGTACACCAGCCTGCTCGGCAAGAGCCAGACCTTCCACGACCGTCAGCGGGTGGGCGACATCATGGCGCGGGCGACCGACGACGTGCAGATGATGAACGGCATGATCAATCCCGGCGTCCTGTTCATCTTCGAGACGGTCCTGGGCATCGTCGTGCCCCTCTTCTGGATCGCCACCGTGCGGGTCGAACTGCTGCTGGTCCCGCTGATCTTCGTCGGTACATACATCGTCACCGTGCGGGCATACTCGCGGCGGCTCAACCCGGTCGTCGGCAACCAGCGCATGGCGTTCGGCATGATGAACGCCGGGCTGGAAGAGACCATCTCTGGCATCGAAGTCGTGAAGGCGAGCGCGCAGGAGATGTTCGAGCGGCGCAAGTTCCGCGACAACGCCAAGCGCTTCCGCGACTACTTCGCGCAGCAGGGGCGCATCGAAGCAGGCTACCTGCCGACTCTCTTCTACGCCTTCGCCATGGGGCTGGGCTTCCTGCACTGCATGGTGCTGTACGGTCAGGGGACGCTGACCCTGCCGGACGTGATCGCCGTGACCGGGCTGCTGGCGACCCTGCGCTTCCCCATCTTCATCTCGATCTTCTCGTTCTCGCTGGTGCAGCTGGGCATCGCCAGCGCCGAGCGCGTGCTGAAGATCATCAACGACGAAGCCGACCTGGACGAGAACGCCGGCGGCTATCACGAGACGATGCGCGGCGAAATCGTCTTCGAGAACGTCAGCTTCGGCTATGAGGATGGCATGGTCCTGGAAGATGTCTCGTTCCACGTCAAGCCGGGCGAGACCATCGCCATCGTCGGTCAGACCGGATCGGGCAAGAGTACGCTGACCGACCTGATCAACCGGACGTACGACGTGACGGCGGGGCGCATCCTGATCGACGGTATGGATGTGCGCGAGTGGGGCATGGCGGCGCTGCGTTCGCAGATCTCCAAGATCGAGCAGGACGTGTTCCTGTTCTCGCGCACCCTCGCCGAAAATATCGCCTTCGGCGCGCCCGACACGCCGCAGGCGGAGATCGAACGGGCGGCGCACGAGGCGCAGGCGCATGACTTCATCACGTCCTTCAAGGACGGCTATCAGACGATGGTCGGCGAGCGCGGCGTAACCCTTTCCGGCGGGCAGCGGCAGCGCATCGCCCTGGCGCGGGCGTTCCTGACCAACCCGCGCATCCTCATCCTCGACGACTCGACCAGCGCCATCGACAGCGCGACCGAAGACGAGATCCAGAAGGCGATCCGGCGGGCGCAGCAGGGGCGAACGACGCTCTTGATCACCCACCGCCTGTCGCAGATCCGCTGGGCAGATCACATCCTGCTGCTGGAGGATGGGCGCGTCACCGCCTATGGCAATCACGAGTCTCTGCTGCGGAAGTCGGCGCAGTATCGGCGCATCTTCGCCCGTTACGATGTGGAACTACCGCCGCTCGAAGCGGCATAAGGAGCGAAGCGCATGGGCTTCCTGATGGATGGACTCGACGCCGAGTCCTACGACCGCAGTTACAGCGACCGCACCCTGGTGCGGCGCATCCTGAGCTACTTCCGCCCCCAGGCTCCGCGCATGGCGGCGGTGTCGCTGGCGATCTTCCTGACCTCGATGCTCAACACCGGGCTGCCGGTGGTCATCTCGCAGGGGCTGGACAGCCTGCAAGAGGACCCGACGACGCAGACGCTGCTGACCATCACCGCTCTGCTGATCGTCCTGGGCGTGCTGGGATGGGTGTTCAACGCCGTGCGGCAGCGGCTCTCCGCCGCCGCCATCGGCAACGTCACGCTTCAGCTGCGCGAGGACGCCTTCGACGCGGTGATGAAGCGCGACCTGTCGTTCTATGACACCATCCCGTCGGGTAAGGTGGTCAGCCGTGTGACCTCCGACACGCAGTCGTTCTCGCAGGTGGTGGGGCTGGCGACCGACCTGATGAGCCAGATTCTGCTGGTCTTCTTCCTGATCGGCTATCTGTTCACGGTCAACGTGCAGCTCACGCTGATCACGCTGGCGCTCACCCCGTTCATCGTCATCACGGCGCTGCTCTTCCGCCGGATCGCCCGTCAGACGATGACCGCCTCGCGGCGCATCAACGCCATCGTCAACGCCCACATCCAGGAGACGATCAGCGGCATCTCGGTCGCCAAGACCTTCCGCCAGGAACAGACGATCTACGACGAATTCCTGGACGTGAACGGCAGGTCCTACAGCGTCAACCTGCGGACCGGCTACGTCTTCAGCAGCATCTTCCCCATCCTTAACCTGCTGGCGGGCATCGGCACGGCGGCGCTGGTCTACTTCGGCATCCTCAACACCCAGGCGGGCGCGCTGAGCGCCGGCGAGTGGTATCTTTTCATCCAGGGGCTGGCGCTCTTCTGGTTCCCGCTGACCAGCATCGCCTCGTTCTGGAGCCAGTTCCAGTTAGGGCTGGCGGCGGGCGAGCGCGTGTTCGCGCTGATCGACGCCGAGCCGAAGGTCGTTCAGACCGACAGCCGCAAGCTGGCGGAGGTGCGCGGCGAGATCCGTTTCGAGCGCGTCAGCTTCCGTTACAACCCGGAAGAACCGGTGCTGACCGACTTCTCGCTGACCATCCGCGCCGGCGAGACAGTCGCCCTGGTCGGGCACACCGGTTCGGGCAAGTCGAGCATCGGCAAGCTGGTGGCGCGCTTCTACGAGTTCCAGGAAGGTAGGCTGCTGATCGATGGGCAGGACATCCGCACCTTCGATCTGGCGGATTACCGGTCGCGCCTGGGCATCGTGACGCAGTCGCCGTTCCTGTTCGACGGCACGGTGCGCGAGAACATCCGCTATGGCAAGCCGGACGCCAGCGATGAAGAGGTCGAGCGCGCTGCCAACCTGGTCGCTCAGGGCGATTGGATCAAGACCCTGCCGGATGGGCTGAACTCGCCGGTGGGCGAGCGCGGCAGCAGCCTGTCGATGGGGCAGCGGCAGCTGGTCAGCCTGGCGCGGGTGATCCTGCAGAAGCCGTCGATCTTCATCCTGGACGAGGCGACGGCGAGCGTCGATCCGCTGACGGAGACGCTGATCCAGGAGGGGCTGGAGGTCGTGCTGAAAGACCGCACTTCCATCGTCATCGCCCACCGCCTTTCGACCATCCGCGAGGCGGACCGGATCATCGTGCTGCGCAAGGGCGAGATCATCGAAGAGGGCGATCACGAGTCGCTGCTGGCGCAGCGCGGTCACTACGCGGAACTGTACAACACCTACTTCCGCCACCAGTCGCTCAGCTACATCGAGAACGCGCCGAAGCTGGGGACACAGGAACTGGCGGCGCTGGGGCTGGTGTCCTGACGGGTGAACCTCGGGGATGGACCGACGAGTCCGTCCCCTTCACAGCTACGTAAGCTGTACGGGACGACACACCTCTCAGAGACTGTTTGCAAACTGCTCACCTCACCCCGTTTCGCTGCGCTCAACCGCCCCTCTCCAATTGGAGAGGGGCAGGAAACCGTCAGGTTTCCGGGAAAAGCTATCAGGGTTTTCGAACATCGTCCTTTCACAACGATCCGCGAAAACTCAACGCAAGGGTCTTACCCAGGCGGACAGCGTCGAATGAAGATGTGCAAAGTCGAACTCAGGGTGTAATCGCTTTTTTGGGGGGGCGATCATCCTGGTCGATGCGCCGCCGGAGAATAGAATTCTCCGGCTATCCCCAAAAGCGCATGAAACCGACTCAAAGTCGGTTCCGCAGGGGGGAGAGTCGCCAGAAGCAGCACGAGCGCCGCCGGCGAAACCCTCTTCCAGAGGGTTTTTCAGGTCCTTGGGGATTTTAATGTCCGGCGGCGGACCACCACGTGCTTCTGCCCCCATTTCCGAACGCACCTCCACTTCTCACCCAATTTCCGATTCCCCCGCCGTGTGCTATCCTCAACCCGTTGACCTGAGCATCAGGAGGCGGCGGTATGTTCAATCTGGGCGGAGGACGACGCGGTACACCGCGCATTCAGAATCACGTGCAGGTCGTCGAGCAAATCCTGCTGGAGATCGGCGTCGATCCGGCGCAGGCGCGCATGAACACGGCGGATGGCTTCGGCTGGCGCTTCCAGCGCGGCTCGGCTGCCATCGAAATCTACGTGACGCAGCAGGAAGACGCGGGCTTCTTACAGGTCCTCGCGCCCATCCTTCACCTGCCGATGACCAACCTGCTCCCCCTCTACCGCCATCTGCTGGAACTGAACCTGCAGCTCACCTCGGCATCGTTGGGCGTCTATCTGGATGTGGTCTACGTCTTCAGCGAGCGCCCGCTGGAAGGGCTGGATGCCGTCGAGGCGAACAGCCTGATCAGCCTGGTGGCGGAATATGCCGACGAACTGGACGACAAGCTGGTCAACGAGTTCGGCGGGCGGCTGTACGGGCGCATCTGACCGTCTGGTCTGTGTGTCCCCGCCCGATGCTCGTTCGCCGCGCACTGCGGGTCCTGAAAGCTGCTGCCTGACATCGCGTTCGCGATTCGCGAAGTTCAGGTTGACAGCGATAATTACAGCACCTTATAATTTCCCCGACTTTTCAGGAAAGGGGAAGCGTCGCCGGGCACGCCGCCGGATGACGCAAGTCCGTGCAGTGCCGTTCGCACCATCACTCGCAAAATGAACTCGGTTAACCCGCCCATCAGGGACGGGTGAGCCGAGTTTTTTTTTGCCGCGTCCAGAAGGGTCAAAATTCATTTATCAGGGGGCATCATGCAGTTGGAAAGCAGTGTGCAAGAACTGGACTTCGCAACCATGTTGGAAGCGTCGTTCGCCGAGGAAGCGCCGGAACGCGGCGATATTGTAACGGGCATCGTCGTCGCCATCGATCAGCAGGGCTTGATCGTCGGCATCGAGGGCATGAAGCGCGATGGAGTCGTGGAGCGCCGTGACCTGGAACGCTCCAACGTCGATGTCGAGAACTTCAATGTCGGTCAGGAAGTCGACGTGATGATTGTGCGGATGGAAGATGAGGACGGCAACCTACTGCTCTCCATCTCGCAAGCCGCGCAGACCGAAGACTGGAAGCGCGCCGAAGAGCTGATGAACAACGACGAGGTCTGGGAAGGCTCGGTCAGCGACGCCAATCGCGGCGGCTTGATCGTGCCCTTTGGCAACCTGCGCGGTTTCGTCCCGGCGAGCCACGTCATCGACCTGCCGCGCGGCTTGAACGAAGATGAGCGCCGGGCGCGTATGATGCGCCTGATCGGTCAGGCGATCAGCATGAAGGTGATCGAGGTCAACCGTAAGCGCCGACGCCTGGTCTTCAGCCAGCGCGATGCGCAGCGCGGCAACCGCGACGCCCGCAAGGAAGTGCTGCTCGACCAGTTGAAGGAAGGCGAAACGCGCAAGGGTGTGGTCAGCGGTCTGCGCGACTTCGGCGCGTTCGTCGATCTGGGCGGCGCTGACGGTCTGATCCACATCTCCGAACTGGCATGGCACCGCGTCAACCACCCGCGCGAAGTCCTGAACGTGGGCGATGAGGTCGAAGTGTACATCCTGCGCCTGGATTCGGAAGGCAAACGCATCGGGCTGAGCCTGAAGCGCCTGCAGGAGAACCCCTGGGCGCGCGTCGAAGAGATGTACCATGTCGGGCAGCTGGTTGAAGGCACGGTCTCGCGCGTGACGCAGTTCGGCGCGTTCGTCAGCCTCGACCCAGGCATCGAAGCGCTGCTGCACACCAGCCAGCTCGCCGACCCGCCGCCCGCCGACCCGTCGCTGGTCGTACACGAAGGTCAGCGCCTGATGCTGCGCGTGATCAGCATCGAGGCGGACAAGCAGCGCCTCGGTTTGAGCCTGAAGGAAGTCAGCGGTGAAGAAAAAGCCCGCTGGGACGCCTCACAGCAGCCCGCGCCGGTGGCAGAAGCGGCAGCCGAAGCGGCAGCCGAAGCGGCAGCCGAAGCCGAAGCCGAAGCCGAAGCCGACAATGGCGTCGGCGAAGCCGATCCTGTAGAATTGGCTGAAGGATCCGCAGCGCCTTAACAATACGCAATCCACCGGCAAGTTGTCACGCCGCGCTGAAATTCTGATCAGGGAGGGGGTGAGAGCGACACATGGCGCATGTCACGTTGAAACCGGGCGAATCGCAGGAATCGCTGCTGCGACGCTTTCGTAAGAAGGTCACGAACGCCGGCGTTCTGAGTACGGTCCGCCGCAAGCGCTGGCACATTTCCAAGAGCGAACTGCGCCGGATCGAGAAGAAGAAGGCGATCCGTCGTTCACGCCGCCGTCAGCGCAAGGCGATGACCCGCTGATATCGGCAGAGATTGGACAGGACCGTCCAGCCTCTTTGGCGGTCCTGCGCGGGTAGGGGCGGGTCACAACCCGCCCCTATGTGTTTACAAAGCACGTTCGCTGTCCTATCATTGAACGGACAGCGGCGAACCGCAGCACTTTCGGGGGAGTCACAACAGGACCTATATGGCAAAAAAAGAAGATAAGATCGAAGTTGAAGGGGTAGTGGTCGAAGCGCTGCCCAACACGCAGTTCCTGGTCGAGCTGGATAACAAGCATCGTATCCTCGCCTACCTTTCCGGCAAAATGCGCAAGTACTACATCCGCATTCTGCTTGGCGACCGGGTGCGCGTTGAAATGAGCATGTACGATCCCTCGCGCGGACGCATCACCTATCGCTTCCGCGACGGCTATCGCCCTGGCGAAGAAGCGACAGAGTAAAACAGCGCCTCGCTCTGTCCTCGCGCCGGATACCCGGCATCGGACCATACCCTGTGCTGCGAACCTCAGCCTTCTCTGCGCGCGCCGCCGGTCGAGCGTCGCCGGTGGTATCGTGCCGGCTGAAGACTCTCTGATTAACGCCCCGGCTTTTCGCCCCAGTGTACCGCCATCGTCCCGAACATGAAGGTTTTATAAGTTACGTTGGCGAACCCCGCCGCCTGCATCAGCGCCTTGAGTTCGTCCGGCGTCTTGAACGCCTGGGTCGATTCCGGCAGATACTCGTAGGCGTCGGCGTTGCCGCTGATCAGCCGTCCCAGCGTGGGGATGACGGTCTTCAGGTGGAAGAGGACGAAGGGGCGCAGCAGATTGTTCGGCGGCGGCGAGGTGTCGAGCGTGACGATGCGCCCGCCCGGCTTGAGGACGCGCTTCTGTTCGGCGAGCGCGCGCGGGATGTCGATGACGTTGCGCAGCAGATAGCCGGAGACGACCGCGTCGAAGATGCCATCAGGATAGGGCAGGTTGAGGGCATCCGCACCGTTCCATAACACCTGGTCGCCGAGCGGCAGTCCCCGCCCGACCTGCATCATGCCGATGGAGAAGTCGCCGCCCACCGCCTGAATGCCCGGCGTCTGGCGCAGCCCCTCGAAGGCGATGTCGCCAGTCCCGGTGGCGAGGTCGAGCAGGCGGTCGCCGGGTTTCAGCGCGGCGCGGGCGATGACGAAGCGCCGCCAGCGCATATCCTGCCCGAAGGTCATGAGCCGGTTCATGAGGTTGTAGCGCCCGGCGATGCGGTCGAACATGCCCTGAACGTAGGCGGCGCGTTCATTTCCTTGCAGCGTTGCCATGAGAGTCTCGATTCGGTTGACGGAATAGCGGCAAGTTTAGCCCAGCACGATGAGCCGGGGATGAGTCCAAGTATTGCCAGACGCCGACATCGCGTATAGCATGAGCGGGGAGAGGATGCCAACCATGTATTTCCGCTGCAACACTGTCGTGATCACCATCATGTCCTTCGCCTCCAGACTGCCGAAGCGGCTTAACACATCCTCGCTTCATTAACACTTCTGTCATAGTTTATTTCTGAGAAACTACAGAAGACGGGCGCGGATGCGCTCGTTTTTGATTCCAGGCGTCCTTCTCTTCGCTTACAGTCAGGATCGCACCTCAGCGAAAGGCAGACTCAATTGAACAGGCGCGGCGGCATCCGTACTTTTCTCACCATCTGGCTGGGACAGATCGTCTCGGTCACGGGCAGCGGCATGACCCGCTTCGCCCTGCTCATCTGGGCATACGATCAGACCCAGACGGCGACATCCGTCGCCCTGCTCGGCTTCGCCGCTTTCTTCTTCTTCGTCCTGCTCAGCCCCTTCGCCGGCGTCCTGGTGGACCGCTGGGACCGGCGGGTGGTCATGCTGGCTGCCGACGGCGTCGCCGGCATCGGCACGGCGCTGATCCTGCTGCTCTTCGCCGGTGGGGCGCTCCAGTTCTGGCACGTCTTCGTTTACGAAGCCATCACCGGCGCGATGGAAGCGTTTCAACTGCCGGCATTCGCGTCGATCATCAGCGTCCTGACGCCGGCTGCCCGGCGCGGGCGGATCAACGGGCTGCGCACGCTGGGATACTCCGTCACCCGCATCCTCGCTCCGGCGCTCGGAGCGCTGGTGCTGGGCGCGGCGGATCTGCGCGCCGTCCTGCTGATCGACCTGGCGACGTTCGCGGCAGCCTACGGTACGCTGCTGTGGGTGCGCGTGCCGCCCCCGGCGCACAGCGCCGCCGGGCAGCATGGGCGCGGCAGCGTGATCGGCGAGCTGCGCGCCGGTCTGCGCTATCTGCGGACGCATCGCGGGCTGCTCTACCTGATTCTGCTGTTCACCGGCATCAACTTCATCGCCTCGCTCACCTACATGAGCATCATGCCGACCATGATCCTGGCGCGCACCGGCGGCGACGAGGCGACCCTGGCGACCGTCCAGGGGATGATCGGGCTGTCGGCGCTGGTCGGCGCGGTCGGCGTGACGCTGCTGATCGGACGCGGGCGGCTGATCCGCTGGATCGTGGTGGGCGGGGTGCTGTCGTTCATCTTCGGCGATCTGCTGATGGGCATGTCGCAGGCGCTCGCGGGGTGGCTGGCGGCGGCATTTGTGACCGAGTTCTTCGTGCCCTTCATCTTCAACGCCCAGCGCACCATCCTGCAGAACAAGGTTCCGCCGGACCTGCAGGGGCGCGTCTTCGCGCTCGATGGCGCGCTGCGCGATCTGATCGTCCCGTTCGGCTATCTGATCGCCGGACCCCTGGCAGACCGCGTCTTCGAGCCGGCGATGGCGCGCGACGGAGCGCTGGCGGGGGCGCTTGGCGGGCTGTGGGGGACGGGTCCCGGCGCGGGGATGGGCGTGATGTACCTGTTCACGGCGGTCCTCGGCGCATCCCTGTGCACCCTCGCCTGGGTCATCCCGTCCATACGCAATGTCGAGACCGACATCCCCGACTACCAGGAAGAGGCGGCGGGGATGCCGGCTGCGCCATCGCAACCTTCCGGGATCAAAGCTTCATCAGCCGCGCCATCCGCGCCTTGAGCGCCGCCCGCTGGGTCTGGTAATCGGCTTCGGCGACCCGCCCTGCCTGAAACTCGGCGTCGAGGTCGGCAACTGCCGCTGCCAGAACATCGATCTGGCGCTGAGGGTCATCGGAGTCGGATGCTCGGTTGCGCGCGCTGATCAGGGTGATCGCCCCGCCGATCAAGCCGACGACGACCAGGAACCCGCCGATGACCAGGGGCAGGTTGTTGGCGGAGACCGCCGCGCCGGAACCGCGATCGACCGTCTCGGTCTGCGCCGCCGCGCCGCTGATCTCGTAGCGCAGCACCGCGCCGGCGTCGAGCGTCAGCGTGCCGCCATAGGCGGCGAATGCCGCGTCGCCGATGGTTTCGCTGCCGAGCGGTGGGAACTGCTCGCCGGTGATGGCGAGATCGGTCGGGCGGACGAGCAGGCGCGCCGCGCCGTTGAAGGGATAGTTGATCTCCTGCTCGATGATCGCGCCGCCGCCGTACTGGACCAGGTAGATGACGTTGATGATGTGTTCGTCGCCGGGCAGTACCACCGCCGTATCGATCAGCGCCGGGCTGTCCTGCGCCACCAGGTAGCGGTTTTCCCCGCCCATCAGGCTGACCACCAGCGCACCGGGCGGCAGCGGGATGACCAGCGAGACCGGACGACCATCTTCGGAAAGCTGGCTGGAAGTGAAGGCGCGGTCGGACGTATTGCGAATGCTGAAGACCTGCGCCACTTCCATGCTGTCGCCGGCGACCGTCACCTGCGAGACCATGCCGCTGATGCTGATCACGCCGGGGTCGTCGGTCAGCTCGTAGACCGTCAGCGACAGATCGAGGACGCCGGTCGCCGCTTCATCCGCCAATGCCTGCCCGCGCCGCAGGTCGGAGGTGAAGACGCGGTCACGGTAGTTGACGGTCATGATGTAGGAACTGCCGGGCGCATAGGCGATGTCGTCGAAGATGAACGCGCCATCCGCCGCGCTGATCGAGTCGACCTGCGTCTGGTTGAACTGCGGATCGAAGGCGAACAGGGTGACCGGAATTCCGGCGGGCAGGTCGCCGCTCGCCGTGCCGTTGGTGATTCTGCCGGTGATGCTGATGACATCGGGAACTGTCGTTTCCGTCGAGGCTTCGGCTGTGGCGGCGTCCACCTCTTCAGTGGCGATGGGGTCCGTCTGGGCGGCGCGGACGCTTCCGGCATGGGCGACCGACAGGCTGCGGATGTAGCCGACCATCGCCAGGATGTCGTCTTCGCCCCAGTCACCGCCGAAATCGACGCCCTGGGCGGGCATGATGTCGCCGATTCCCTCGCGGATGCTGACCGCCAGCGCCGAATCGCTGATGTAGGTCATGCCGGCAAAGTCGCTGAGGTCGCCAGGGGTATCGCTGAATTCAGCGGTGCGCGGTCCGTCGCCCCTGCCCGTCTCGCCGTGACACTCGACGCAGGTGACTTCGAACAGGGCGCGTCCGCGTTCCATCTGTTCCGGCGTATAGTGCAGGCTATAGGTGTACAGCGCCACCGCCCAGCGCTCCTCGAAAGAGAGCGTCCCCCGCCAGGGCGGCATCAGCTTGTCCACGCGCCCGTTGGTGATGGTCAGGAACCAGTCTTTCGGCTCCTGTTCGAACGAAGTCGCCGGGTCCTGAAAGCTGGCGACGTTCTGCACCTGCCCGCTGACGGCGAATTCGCCATCGCCTGCGCCGGTCAGCCCGTGACAGCGGGTGCAGTTGGCGGCGTAGACCGCCGCGCCGAGCGCCAGATCAGGGAGGACTTCCGGGTGAGAGGGTTCGGTCGGGGCGGGCGTCGGCGGGATGACCGTCGCGATGATTTGCGGTTCTCCGGCAAGCCCGGAACAGGCGGTAAGGAACAGGAGGGCTGCCATCAACAGGCGGGTGGGTCGGATCATGCTTCGCTCGATGGGTTTAGTTTTGCACGCTGAGCGGCTTTGACCGCTGCCTCGATAGCCTGATCCAGATCGGCGTCGCCGCTCGAACCGCCGCCAGCGCCGTGCAGGTTCGCCAATAGGTCCAGCGCCTTGAGCGCCTGCACGCCCCGTTCGACCCAGACTGCGCGATCCTGCTCGTAGAGCGCCGGTTCGATCTTGCCGAGGGCGAAATCTTCGTCCAGGTCGCGCAGATTGCTCAGGGCGCGGTCGTAATAGGTTTGAAGCCGCTCACGCTGAAGATCGCCGGGGGCGCTCCCCGGCGCGTCCTGCTCGCGCCGGCGGATCAGCAGCGGGGCGGCGATGATGAACAGCACCGCCGCCGCCAGGATGAGGGTGAACAGCAGTCCCTCCAGGCTCATGCCGCTTCCTCCAACAGACCGTCGAGCAGGGCGATCATCTCGTCTTCCTGCACCGCCGAGAAGAGGAATTGGACCACCTGCCCGTCCTGATCGATCACGAAAGTCTCTGGCACGCCGGTGATGCGGTAGAGGCGCTTGGTCACGTCGTCGCGTGGGTCTTCGGCGTTGGGATAGGTGATGTCGTAGCGCTCGACGAACGCCAGCGAGTCGTCCGGCTCGTCGGCATGGGTGATTCCGATGAAGAGGACCCGCCCCTCGTAGCGTTCCCACAAGCGCTGAAGCGTCGGCGCTTCGTCGTGGCAGGGTCCGCACCAGCTCGCCCAGAAGTTGATGACGACGGGTTTGCCGCGCTGTTCAGACAGGCGGAAGGGCTGCCCGTCGAAGGTGGTGATGGTGAAGTCGGGGGCTGCGCCGCTGGTCGGCTGTCCCTGAGTCTGCCGGGCGAGGGCGACGCCGACGACGGCGACCACCACCACCACCGCCGCCAGGATCATGATCGCCCCTGCGCCCAGTCCTTTGCGTTCCAGGTTGGGCGTTTCATTTTCGATCTGCTGAAACAGGTCAGTTTCACTCATGGGCGCGGTTTTCCGTTAATCGGTCCAGTTGTCCAGAAGTTCCTGGCGCAGGCGATCGTATTCGCTGCTGGTGATCAAGCCGGCGTCACGCGCCTCCTGAAGCTGCTTGAGCCGCCCCACGAGGTCGTTCGCCGTCGTGCCTATCTGCCCCGCCTGCTGCACGAAGGTCTCGACCTGTCCCTGCTTGAGGGCGTTCAGGTCGATCTCCATGCCGCCGACGCGCAGGATGCTGCCCGTCATGTCGATGCCCACGCCTTCGACCGGCGAGGTTGCGCTGCTCTGGTGGACGACCATCACCCCCTGCCCCCTGGCGGTCGATCCGCTGATCGGACTGGCGGCGCTGACGGTGGCGCTGCTCAGCCCGGCGATGGGCAGCCCGGCGAGTGGGTCCTGGAAGGCGCGCCGCGCCCGCCGGACGATGCCGCCGATGAATAACAGCAGCCCGACCACGAAGGGGACGACGAAGCCGATGAGTCCATACATGATCCACTTGTCGGTTACGTTCTCGCGATCCTTGTCCGTCTCGCAGTAGACATCCATCGTGTAGGATGTCCCGTCGCTGTCGCGCATCGAGTACTGATCGCGGACGATGGTGCTGCCGGTCGGGCAGAGCAGCGGTTCCAGATAATTATCGATTGCCGGCTCTTCCGCCAGCGGCGGCAGTACCGGGATGACGACGATCCCGATCAATAGGACCATCGAGAGGATGAGCAGCAGACAGCCAAACCCCGCTGTGCGCATGAATTCACAACTCCTATTATGATCGAAGCCTCGCCCTGGCACGACTGTCGTGCCAGAACGCGGCGTATAAGCTCACTTGCCTAGATCGCGCTCCAACCGGGCGCGGTAGCCGTCGTCCGACCCTGCTGAGCCGGATGGCGACGGCGCGGCAGGGATTGCGACCCGCGAACGGCGCGACCAGCGCAGCAGCGTGTACGTCCCGACGATCAGCGCCAGCCCGCCGAGCAGGTACGGAGTCATCACCGACAGCGCGCGCAGCCCTGGGTCCTGGGGGATGGCGACCACCCGTTCGCCGTAGCGCCGCACGAACGCATCGATCACCTGCTGTTCGGTCTGACCCTCCGCCAGCTGCTCGGCGATCTCCGCGCGCCACTGGGCGCACGCCTGGGTCTGGCAGTCTTCGAGCGTCTCGTTGGGGCAGACCGGACAGTAAAGCTTCTCGGCGACGGCGTTCACCTGATCGAAGGTCACGCCGTCCTCCTGGGCGCAGACCTGACCGGGCAGGGTCAGCGCCGGCAGGAAGAGGAGCAGGAAGATCAGGGGCAGGAGGCTGTACGTTTTCATGCCGCCGCTCCTGCCCGGCGCGTCCGGTTGTCTTCGGCGGTCTGGGCGGCACTGCGCCGCTCCATCGGAGCGACCGAAAGGAGCGTGCCCAGGATGAGGATGATGCCGCCGTACCAGACCAGGTTGATCAGCGGGTTGATGTATATCTTGAAGGTCGCCGACCCGCCGACCACGCCATCGACCGTCTGAAAGCCGGAGATCAGGACATAGATGTCGTTTTCCAGTGTGCTGTACGCCCCGGCGATGATCTGCGAGTTCATGCCAGTCGCTTCGGGGTAATAGTCGTAGCGCGGGCGCACCAGCGCCAGCTCGCCGCCGCCGCGCAGCACGCGCACATCGGCGATCTCCATGATTCGCCCATCCTCGGCGATCTGCCCGGTGTGGACCTGATCGTAGACCAGCGTATAGCCGCCGAAGTCCATCGCTTCGCCCAGGCGCAGGGTGCGCTGCGTCTCCTGCTGAAAGACCGTGCTGCCGATCACCCCGATGCCGATCACCGTGATGCCCAGGTGGACGATGAAACCGCCATAGCGGCGGCGGTTGCGCGTGAGGATGGCGAGCAGGGCGGCGGGGAAAGACTCGCCGGCGATGCGCCGCCGCGCCGCCGCGCCCCGATACGTCTCGTAGAGGGCGACGAAACCCGCCAGCAGCACCACGCCGTAGCCGAACAGCGCCCCGGCGCTGCCCGTGCCGAGCAGGAACGCCGCCGCCAGCGCAGC
>JABWBO010000210.1 GCA_013360465.1 Anaerolineae bacterium
CAACATCTCCTATTCTACCCCACTTTCAACCCCTCCCCGACTTGTGGGTAATGCATAGCTCCAATTGGAGAGGGGCAGGAAACCGTCAGGTTTCCGGGGTGAGGTTGTGTGAAAACCGGCTTTTCAAACAGTCTCTTAATCATCGCCTGGGTCTGATCGAGCAGTGTTTGGTAATCGGAAGTGTGATTCGCATCCCAAAAATCGTCGATGACAACCGCAAAACCCGCATTCTGATAGGCAAGTGCCATCAAAGAAACAGTGCTGCGCGCCAGTGTGATCTGCTGCGCCAGATCCTTACTCCAGACGGCACTGGGAAGTATCAGTCCCGATACGACCATGTTGCGCAGATCATCGACAGGGATATGAATACTCCTGGGGAATTGGGCGGCTAAGGCTCGGCTGGTGGTGCTCTTGCCAACAGCCGGCGGACCCACCACCATGTAGATCGGACTATCGCTATAATGGTTGATGAGGCGAAAGCCCTTCACCGTGTTGACACCCTAATGGAGCGTTTCAACGTATGCGTCTTACAACTATGCGTCATGTCAGCTTCTTGATCCTATCTGTAGTGCTGTTCGCCATGACTGGAACCGTGATCGCCCAAGAAACGCCCGAACTTGGGGCGGTCGCCACAATCAGTGACGAGGAATGGACCCTGAGCATCAGCTTTCCTGACAATTGGGTGACCGTGAGCGATGAAGAAGGATTGTACATTGCCAATACCGAATCCGCGCTTGCTGTCACTCGTGTCCTGGATGGCACATTGAACGCCAAAGAAACCGGCTTTGTCCTGTTTGCGCCTGGCACGGCAGCGGCGCTCGATCTGCCGGCGGGCAGTTCAGCGGCGGATGCCCTCGCCGCATTCCTTGATGAGCGAGGATTGCAGTCACCCAGCGGCGACGTTTACGAAGGTGACCCGGCAGTCTCGTTTAACCTGTTCCCGGTGCAGCCCGATGGCAATATCGATTTTGGCGTCCCGCTCATTGTCGATACAGGCGTCGATGCATTCGCCTTCGAACGCGAAGGCACCTTCATTTTCGCGTTTTTCATCAGCAACAGTGATGCTTTTGCGATCCAGCAAGCCATGTGGGACAGTCTTGCACTGACCGGTGGTGCGCCTGCACAGGAAACTGAGGAAACCGGCGCAGCAGGCGATTTTGTGCTGCCGGTGGACGATGACGGCAGACAGCTTGCTTTCAGCGCGGCGCTTCCCGAAGGCTGGCAGTCACAGTGGGAGGAACAAACCGGGGTGCTGGTTCTGGCGAGCAGCAGCGCGACGCTCGCCGTGGCGACGGGCGAAAGTGACGAATACGAACGCGGCGACTCAGCGCTGATCATCACGCTGCCGCCCGGTCTGCGCGCCCTGGACATCAACCCGTTTGATTCCGCAGATCTGGTCTTCACGGCGTATGCCGCTGCACTTGGAATCGAAGCCTACCCCTCGTTCGTCGAAGGCTTCGAGGTATTCGCGGCGCAGGCGTATATCACCGGGGAAACCCTTCCCGGCGGACAGGCGAACCTCTACGCCTTTGGTTTCCCCGCCGGGGTGTTCACGGTGATGGTGCAGGACGTGCTGGGCGCGTCAAACCCGGCTGTGAACGACGTGCTGCACTCGCTTCAGTACGATCTGCCGGACTAGGGGAAAACCCGATACGCTCAAACGGCTGTTCAGGACCTTGCGTTGTAACAGTGAGGGGGTGAGAATTCACGCACCCCCTCAACAGCCAACTACCGGCGCTCCAGCACGAAACCCTGATAGCCGTCGATGTTATCCCATGACAGCGTATCGCCGCTGCATTCGACCCCCCCATTCGGGGTCCAGCCATCAATCGATCCGTTGTTGTAGAACGTCCGTGAAAGATCGGTGCGTGTGCCATCAGGTGCGGTCACGACCATGCTGCCGCCCGGTTCAAATGCCCAGTCGAAGGATTCGACACTGAATTCGCCTGCGCTGCCTTCAACCGGATGAACCGCGTACGTGCCGCTAAACGGCACATCCACCCTGACGGTAGTGCCATCGGCGCTGGCGGTGATGGCATACGTCCCAAAGAGGCTGCCGTCGGCGTCAAACGTGAAGATGAAACTGCTGGTATCCACCGTCGCGCCGGGCAGTCCCGCAATCGTAGGCGGGAAGTCGATCACCTGCCAGTTCCCGACAATACATGACGCATCACCTTCGGGTTCATCGGCGTCGTCGGCGCAGGGATTCGCGCTGGGCTGCTGAGTCCAGGTGATGGCGAGAGGGGCGGTGGTGTTGCGTGCGCCTTCCCCCCGGCTCATGATGAGCATCACGCCGTCGTCGGGCGGGCAGAATTCGAGCGGCATATTGTCTTGCAGCCGCTGAGTCGCGCCGCCTAGGCGCGCGCTGACCGCAAAGTGACCCGCGTCCATCCCGCTGACGGTTAGCACAGCGACGTTGCCCGGTTTCAGGTCGAAGTTGATCAGGCTGCGATAATCGACTGAGAACGGCGGCATGGTGTTCTGAATCGATCCGCCTTGCCCCGCTGTCAGATCAACAGCCGTCAAGTCGAGGATCGGCGGGTCAGGAAGCTGGCGATCCAGCAGCACCTGCGCCCAGTTGTGGAACAAATCCACCGAGTCTAGGTTGAATACCAGCGGGAAAACACCGTCCTCCCGGAGCATGTTCATCTGAATACTCACGTTCCGGTCACTGCCAAAGCCGCGCGCCGACGAGGCAAACTCCCAGAAGAAATAGGCGTCATAGCGGGCGCGGCGAATATCCTGACGCGGATCAAAAAAGCCGATGTGAATATCCTGCGGGTACAGATCCGGGTAGACGCGGGACGCAGCCCATTCCGCCGTGCCTTGCAGCCACCAGAAATTGAGCGCCACATCGAGGAAATCACCGATCTGCGCCGCCCCGGTTTCCATCTGGAAGCAGTGGAAGAACTGCCTCGCCACCATCGCCTCAAAGTTCGGGATGGTGTCCCATCCGGCGAAGATCAGAATATGACAATTCATCGGTTCAGCGGCGAACAGCGCGGCGGGTTCACGGCGCGTCACATACGCCTCGCGGCTGTCCATAATCCGACCGACTACGCTCGCGCCGCCGCTTCCGGTATAAATCACATTGACGCGCCGCGTCCAAGTGATGCCCGTAATCTGCTCATAGACCGGGATCGCGCGCTCAAGTATGGCGATAACGCGATTATAGTCGGGCTGGTCGGGCGTGTAATACACCCAGTTATCATCGCGTGCGCCAATCGTCACACGCACCGCGGGTCGGTTATCTTCGCGGTCGGGAACGCCTTGTGCAGCAGCGCCAGTCAGGTTCAGGATGAGTGAGCAGAGTACCAACACTATCCACAATAGGGGAAACTTCGAAAGCATCGATTGGCTCCAAGGGGTTGCCAGCAACGTTGTACCTGGATCATTATAGGGGTATTGCCATTTTTCATTGAAACCTTTGCAGGCAATGTATCATGAAACCACCGGAACGCCTTTTCCTCACCCTTCTGCTGCTTTGCGCCGCCGGGCTGCGCCTGAGCGGCATCGCGCACGGTCAGCCCGCCGCCGAATTCGCGCCGACGGCAGCCGCCCGCCAGATGATCCACGAGAACGCGGCGGTGCATCCCGACGAATTCCTCTACGTGTCGCTGCCCCTGCGGATGCTGGTCAGCGGGCAGCTGAACAGCAAGTTCTTCGAAAACCCCTCGCTGCTGATCAACCTGAACTTCGTCACCGACTGGCTGACCGGCGCGGATGCCGGACGCAGCCTGGACGCCTGGGCGGGCGCGGGCGACCGGCAGATCGCCTCCTTCGACCTGTACGTCGTCGGGCGGGGCTATTCGGCGCTGGGCGGGCTGATCGCCGTCGCCGCCGTCTACGCGACGACGCGGCGGCTGGCAGGG
>JABWBO010000009.1 GCA_013360465.1 Anaerolineae bacterium
GTCGCCCGCGTCGGCGCGGTGCTGGGCTGGCCGCTGTCGCTGTTGCCGAACTCGGCGCGGGAGGTCGTGACGTACCTCGGGGCCGTGACGCTGTTCAACGCGCTCGCGGTGTGGGGGTACATGCTGTTCGTTCACAAGCCCGAGTTGCCCCCGTTTCCGCCCGATGCCCCGGCGCTCCACGCCACCGAGCCGCCGCCCAAGACGCCCGGCGAAGGCCACGAAGGCGGGGAAGGCCACGGCGATCCGCACGCCAAGAGCGACGGCTCGCACACGGGCAAGAGCGAAGGCTCGAATAAAAGCAAGAGCGAAGGCTCGCACGGGAGCAAGAGCGAAGGCTCGCATGAGAGCAAGAGCGAAGGCTCGCACGCTTCACCCGCGACCCACGCCAAGAAGGAGCCCGAGGGCCACGCTGGAGCGGAGCACGGCGGCGGTGATCACGCATCCGAGCAGCAGCCGCAGGCCAACGGGCACGGCGCGGCCCCGCACACGCCGTGACACGCCGCGATACGCCGCGACATTCCCCCCGGGGGCCTGCCGTTCAAACGCGGAAGATCGCGCCCAGTTTCTTGCCCATCACCACGCTCGCGCCCACCAGCGTGACTCCGAGGAGCGCCATGCCCCACACGCCCATGGCGCTGGCGATGTGCGGGCCGTCGCCCAGCCGGTCGGCGAAGCCGTAGATCGCCTTGGTGATCGGGAAGTGCTGCTCCTGCTGGGCCAGGATGAGCGAGTCCGAGACTTCCAGCATCGCGAACGAGAACGCCAGCAGCCCGCCGGCGATCAGGTTCGCCATGATCAAGGGAACGATGACCGTCCGCACGGCGGTGAAGGTCGAGGCCCCGAGGTTGACCGCGGCCTCCTCCATTTCGCCGGAGGTCTGCTGGAGCCCCGCGACCGTCGAGCGCACGATGTACGGCAACCGCCGCACCGCGTACGCGATGATCAGGAGCGGCACCGGGTTGGGCATCGAGCCCACCACGTCGGCGAAGCCCGCCAGCGGCTGCCCGGGGCCCAGCGGCCAGGACAGGCTCATCGCCACGTAGCCGAACGCCATCACCAGCCCCGGCACCGCGAGGGGCAGCATCGCGCACGCGTCCAGCACCGCCCGCCCGCGGATGTTCGTCCGCACGATCACGTACCCGATCAGGATGCCCAGCACCAGGTCGATGGCGACCGCGGCGGCGGCGAGTTTCAGGCTGTTTACGATGGCCCCGAACGCCAGAGGGTGCCCCAGCGCCTGCCCGTAGTGGTCGAGCGTGAACGCCGAGGGCAGCACGCTGTCGTACCAGCGTCCCTGCACCGCGAGGCTGTTGAAGACCACGCCCAGGTGGGGGGTGATCGCCGCGAGCGTCACAAGGGTGAACAGCCCGCAGGCGAGGGCCCCGCGCCAGCCGGTGAGCGGCACCTCGCCGCCGGCACGCGAGGCCTTGGCGTACATCGCGTGACCCTTGCCGCCGAACAGCAGCCGCCCGGAGGCGTACAGGCCCAGCGCGATCGCCAGCATCACCACGGTCAGCGCGTACGGCGTCGGGCTGGTGCCGACCTCCTTGATCCCGTTGAAGATCTGCACCGGCGCGACCGTGTAGTAGTCAAACATCAGCGGGGCGCCCAGCTCGGTGAACGACCAGATGAACACGATCGTCGCCCCCGCGAACAGCCCGGGGCGGATCAAGGGCAGCGTGATCTTGAAGAACCGGGTGCGCCACGGCGTGCCCACGGACTGGGCCGCCTCGTCGAGCGCGGGGTCGAGGTTCGCAAGCGCCGCCGTCGCGTTCAGGTAGATGATCGGGTACAGCGAGAGCGCCTGCGCGGCGCACACCCCCCAGAATCGCCCCTCGCCCAGGATGTCCCAGTGCGTGCCCAAGAGCGCGTTGAGTGAGCCTTCCCGCCCGAGGATCGCCCGCAGCCCGATCGCCCCGACGAACGGCGGCAGGATCATCGGCACCAGCACCAGCGCGTTCCAGAGTCCCTTCAGCGGGTACCGGTACGAAGCGGCGAGCACCGCCAGCGGCAGCGCGATGATCGTGGCGATCGTCGTCGTGGTCGCCGCCACGCACAGCGAGTTCACGATGCTGTCGCGGAGGACCGGGTCCTCGAAGACCGCGGCGATGTGGGAGAAGGTGAAGCCGGTCCCGCGTTCGATGTCCGACGCGAACCCGCCGCGCACCGTCAGCCAGATCGGGTAGATCAGGAAGACGGCGAAGAGCCCGAGGAGGGCGGCCAGCAGGGCGTACTGGAAGATCACACGCGGACGCATCGCCCGCAGTCTACCGGACGCGGGAATCGGGGTCGTCCTCCCGGCGAAGGGTCACGGCGCGTCGTCAACGTCTGCCGGGGCTTCGACGATCGCCGCTACCGCCGTGGCGTTCACCCGGTTGTAGAGCGCGACCGCCTGTTCGTCCGTCGCGGTGGGACCCACCCGCGCCCGCACGATCCCCAGCGCCGGGTTGTACCAGAACGACGCGGTGTCGCGGTCGAGCGCCACCCGCACGTTGGGGTTGGTTCGGTGCAACTCGCCGCCGGTGGCGATCTCGATCCACGGGCAGCCCGCCGGCGTCAGGCGGTTCACCGGCGGGGCCGTTCCGAACCACGCCGGCTCGATCGTCACGGGCCAGCCCCGCTGGTTGACCTGTGTCTGCACCTCGGCCTCTTCAGGCGCGTCCAGGCCCGGGCGGCTTACGGCGGCCCGGAAGCGCACCTGCGAGTTCAGCGCCACCACCGCCCGGCGCGTCGCTTCGGCCCCCGCCTCGATCGAGTGCGTCGCCCGGTGATGCCACACCAAGAGCGCCGACCCGCACGCGATCGTCACAGTGGCCATGATGACGGACAGCCAGCGCATCGGCGGCGGTGCTCCAGATCCCCAAGGGGACACGCCCCGGGGAGTGTTCCCGAACCAGACTTCATCGGCGCTCCGGGGGCCGAGCGCCGGGAAACCCCTCAGCGATGGGAACAACGGGTTCGGTCTGTCCCGGTTGGAGCAACGAAACGCCCGGGCGGGCGGTGCGGCTACGCTGGAAGCCCCGGATTCTGAGACGCTGCCTGCCTCGGCCCTATTCCCGCGCCCCCCCCCCCCCCGTCCCGCCCCAGCGACCCCTCCCATGCCCTCGATCACCACCACCGTCCTCGATTGCGGCATGCCCCTCATCACCGAGAAAATGGGGGGCGTGCGTTCGGTCGGGCTGGCGTGGCTGCTGCCGGGCGGGACCGCCCGCGACCCCCGCGACGACCCCCCGCCCACGGCCGGTGCACTATCCCGAGTCGGATGGCAAGCCGATGGCCGAGACCGACGTGCACCGCAACGAGATGTTCGCGCTGATCGGCGCGCTCCTGTGGGAGCGTATGGATCAACGGTTCGACGGAAGCGCCGACGGTCCGACGCTGCCGCGCGCCGTCGAAGCGGTCCTTGCCCTGCCCCGAGCGAACCTCGTGCTGACCGCCCTGGCGGTCGCCCTGGCGGGAGGGACGACGTTCCTACTTTACCCGGCAGGACTGAGCGCGGTGGGCAACACCTTCGCCGGGCTGGGATGGCTGCTCACGCCGCTGGAAGCGCCGCCGACCGTCTTCCACGCACTGGTCGTCGCGCTTTTCTATGAACCGCACGTGTGGGTCCTGGCAGCGGCGTCGGCGGTTCTGGCGCTGCGCCGCCGCCCCAGCCTGATCGACCGGCTGTTCCTGCTGCTCGCCCTCCTGGGCGCGGCGGCGGGCGTCATCTTCGACGGCGCGTCGGGTTCCGCCGCCCTCTGGCTGACGCTGCCCCTTGCCGGGCTGGCGTCGCGCCTGCTGGCGGACAGTTTTGCCGAAGACTCCGACGGCATGTACCTGCCCGCGCCCGGTTGGTCGCGCGGGGTGGTCGCCGTCGGGCTGATCGGCGCGCTGGCGGTCTTCACGCTGGCAGCTCAGGAGATGGCGCGGGCACTGATCGGTTCAGCGGATGGCACGGTCTCGGGCGTCACCCTGCCCAGCGACGCCATTGTCCTGATCTTCGTCTCGACCATGTTCATCGTCATCGGGTTCTTCCTCTTCGCCAGCCTGTGGGGGGCGCGAACCACCTGGCAGGGCATCATCCTCGGCGCGACGGCGTTCTTCGGCGTGACCTCGCTGGGCAGCGGTTGGGGGCTGTCAGTCAGCCGCGCCGCGCAGCCTGCCCAGGTCTGGGATGCTGCCGCGACCAGCGGCGACAGCGCGCTGCTGCGAACGACGCTGCTCGACCTGAGCAAACGGGAAGCGCGCGGCTTCACCGGGCTGCCGATTCACGCGCTGGCGGAGAGCGACAGTCTCATCGCCTGGGTGCTGCGCGACTTCCCGCAGACGACGTTCATCCGCGAGGCGCAGGACGCCGCGCAGCAGGGGGTGATCATCGCGCCTGCCGCGCTGACGCCGGACCTGGGCGCGCAGTACGTCGGGCAGGACTTCCTGATGCAGCGTTTCTGGACTTCCAGCGCGCTGCGTCTGGTCGACTTTCCGGCATTCTGGACGCAGGCGAACGCCGGCAGCAGCGCCGCCGTCGGCTTCGAAGAACGGATCGTGCTTTGGCTGCGTCAGGACATCTACGACGGTACAGACGAAACGCTGGGCGGCGCCGCGCCAGATGGCGGAGGTGTGGGTTGAGGATGCCGCCTGCCAGGCGTGTATAATGCGGTCATGATGACGAACCCGAACGGAACTTCCCAGGCTGCACTGGACGGCGGTGCCGACAACGCCGTGCTGATCGCCCACGCCCTCGGCGGCGATCAGACGGCGTACGGAGCGCTGTATGACCGCTACGCGCCGAGCATTTACCGCCTGTGCTACAGCCTGCTCCTCAACCGCGAGGACGCCGAGGATGTGACTCAGGAATCGTTCGTCTACGCCTTTCGCAATCTGCGCCGCTACGACGCGCGAAAATCGGCGTTCAAGACCTGGATGTTCACCATCGCCATCAGCCGCTGCCGCAACCAGTATCGGCGGTTCATGCCGCAGCTCCTGGATATCAGCGATCTGCTCGGTCTCGCCATCGCCGCGCCCCGTTCAGAGCAGCCGGAAGCGGCGGCGGCGCGAACGAGCGCCAAGGAAACGGTGGAAGCGGCGCTGCGGCGCTTGCAGCCGCGTCTGCGCGAGGCGGTGATGCTGCGTTACGGGCACGGGCTGACCTACCGCGAGATCGCCGAGGTCATGGACTGCCCGCAGAAGACGGCGGAGAGCCGCGTTCGCCTGGCGCATGAGGCGCTGCGCGGCTTGCTCCTGCCGGTTGGCGAAAGCCTGCTGCAAGAACTACTGGCAATATGAGCAGCGTTGGAGACATGACGACCGAACCCAACATGACCTGCCGGGATGTGCAGCGCGCACTTCCGGCTTACCTGCATCGAGAACTGCCGCCTTCCCAGCGCGGACAAGTGGCGCGGCATCTTGCCGGCTGCATCCAATGCGGCGCGCACTACCAGGCGCAGCGCGAGATCGCCCGCCGCCTGGAAGCGACCGTCCCGCTGATCGGCAGAGGGACTGAAGCCGGGCGTTTCGAACAGATGTGGCGGGGGATCGCCGCCCAGATCGCCGCCCGCCGGCGGCAAATCAGCATGACCAACCTGGTAACCAGCGGCGCGGCGCTGATGGTCGTGCTGCTGCTGGCGCTGGCGTGGGCGCCGACCGCATCCCAGGCGTGGGTGCCGACTCAGCCGACCGCCATTCGCGGAGATACCCGGTCCACCCCGGTAGCGGTCGCATTTTCGTCGGAGGATACATCCCCGGCGACTCTAATGCCGCCGCTGCAAAGCAATTACGCCCCGGCTGTGGGCGCGACGGACGAACCCTGATCGGCGCAAACTGCGAACGGTGTGCGCAGGCGCTCATGGCGAAGAGGATTGAGTACCCAGATTATGGCAACGATGCATCCAGGTGTTGAACGGGAGCAGCAAGGGCAGGAGGCAGGCGGTGCGCTGAACCGCTTCCTGTCGAAAGAATTCCGCGTCGACTGGTTCACGGCGGCGTATATCCTGCTGGCGGCGCTGGCGATCTTCACGCGCTTCTATGCACTCGGCGACCGCGTGATGAGCCATGACGAGAGCCTGCATACCTACTACTCGTGGCGGCTTGTCGAAGCGGGCGACTTCCAGCACACCCCCTTGATGCACGGACCGATTCTCTTCCACGTCACCGCCTTCTTCTATTTCCTCTTCGGCGATAACGACTTCACTTCGCGCATCTACCCCGCTGCCCTGGGGGTGCTGATGGTGCTGTCGCCCCTGCTCTTCCGGCGCTGGATCGGGCGTTACGGCGCGCTGCTGGCATCGATCATGATCCTGATCTCGCCGCTGCTGATGTACTACAACCGCTACATCCGCCATGATACGCCGTCGATGCTCGCGGCGATCCTGATGACCTATGGCATCTTCATGTACCTGGATGGACCGGCGCATCTACGGCGAAAAGCGCGCTGGCTGTATCTGCTGGCGGGCGGGATGATCTGGAATCTCGGCTCGAAAGAGACCGCCTTCATCTATATCGCCATCTTCGGCGCGGCGATCACGCTCTATTTCGCCGCCCGCGTCATCCAGCACCTCACCCGCCGCCCGGCACGCATGGGCTACCATATCGCCTCCATCGGCATCACGCTCGGCACAGTCGTATCGCTGATCATGATCGCCGTCTTCAGCATTGCCCTGTTCAACTACGACTCGCTGGAAGCGCGTATCACCTTTCTGCGCGATCAGTTCAATCTGCTGGTTTCAGGAAGCCCGACCCTTTTCGACTTCAACGTCTTCATCACCTGGAGCCTGCTGGCGCTGGTCGCGCTGGTGTTGGTCCTGGTGGCGACGGCGACCTATGCCACGTTGCGCAAGCGCGGGCGCTTTAACCCGGCGAGCCTGATCGTCGTGCTGCTGCTCACATTGGCGGTCACCACCGCGCTGATCGCGGTCGAGGAGTTCACCCAGAAGCCATCACGTGCCATCGCCGGTGAGGGCGTCGAAGACGTGCCGGTTGATCCGTCCGCCGCCTACAGCTACACCCCGACGATTGCCGCCTTCGCGCTGGCGTTCGTGGTGGCGGCGGCAGCAGTGCTGTCGCGGTCATCGGGCTGGTGGCGCAAGGCGTTCCATCGCTTCCCGGAACTCGACGTGCTGCTGGTGATGGGCACGCTCATCCTGCCCTGGCTCTCGCCGCTGATCACGTCGATCAGCGGCGGCAGACCGACCGACTACACGCAGGAAGGGATCATCCGTTCGGCGCTGGCGCTGCTGCCCTTCGCCATCATCTCGATCGCCGTCGGGCTGGCATGGAATCCCAAGCGCTGGATCATCGCCGCGCTGGTCTTCCATATCCCGTTCGCCTTCTTCTTCACCACCATGTTCACCAACCCGGTCGGGCTGGCGTCCGGCATGGTCGGCAGCCTGGGCTACTGGCTGGAACAGCAGGCAGTCAAGCGCGGCAGCCAGCCACAGTATTACTACATGCTGGCGGTGATGCCGCTTTACGAATACCTGCCGATCATCGGCGCGCTGCTGGCGGCGCTGGCAGGGTTGGTCAGGATGTGGAAGAACCTGATCCAGCCTGCCATATTGACGGATGAACTTGACTCCGACGATCCAGCAGACGAGAACGAAGATGAAATCGAACGCGGTCGTCCCGTCACCCACCCGAACTGGCTGCGTCGTCCGTCGCTGATCCTCTTCATCGCCTGGTGGGCGGCGCTGATGTTCCTGGCGCTGACTCTGGCTGGCGAAAAGATGCCCTGGCTGGGGACCCACATGACCCTGCCGCTGATCTTCATGACCGCCTGGTACTTCAACGCCGTCTTCCGCAACGTCAACTGGGCAACCTTCGCTCGGCGCGGCTCGCTGTTCGTGGTGCTGGTCCCGCTGTTGGGAGTCGCCGTCGTGCAGGCGGTCATCCCCTTCGTCATCGGGCGCTCGCCGTTCGGCGGCTTGCAGGTTGATCAGCTTCAGAAGCTCAACGAGTGGCTGGGAATCCTCGCCTTCGCCGCGCTGATCCTGTTTCTGATCATCCGGGTCATCCAGCAGACCGGTTGGGGGCACTTCCGGCGCATGGTCGGGGTGGCGGCATTCTTCGGACTGTCACTCCTGACCGCCCGTCACGCCTGGATGGCGTCGTTTATCAACTATGACCTGGCGAACGAGAACCTGGTCTATGCCCATGCCGCGCCCGGCATCAAGCTGATGATGGACCAGATCGAAGAGGTCAGCCGGCGCACCACCGACGGTATGAACATCGCCTTCGCCTGGGGCGGCAACGCCTGGCCCGTCACCTGGTACTTCCGCGACCTGACCAACGCCCGTTACTTCGCCAGCAACCCGACGCCGGGGTCGATCGGCGACGCGGTGGCGGTCTATGCCAGCGACGACATCCGTTCGCGCATCGAACCGCTGCTCGAAGACCGCTACTACCGATTCGAGTACGTCCGCATGTGGTGGCCCGACCAGGACTACTTCTACCTGAACGGACAGCGCATCCTCAATGCGCTCGACCTGAATCCGGAAAACACCAACGCCGCGCTGATCCGCGAGGGGATGTTCAATATCTGGTGGAGCCGCGATTTCACCAAGTACGGCGAGGCGGTTGGGCGCGACTATTCGCTGGCGAACTGGCCCGTCTCGGAGAAGATGCACTTCTACGTGCGTAAGGATGTCGCCGCGCAGGTCTGGAACTACGGCGTCGGCGAAGGGGCGGTGTTCAATCCGCTGGAAAATCTGCAGGTCAACGTCTGCACGGAAAACTGGCAGCAGCTCTACGCGCAAACTCAGTTCGGCATCACGTCGCAGACGACGTTCAATCATCCGCTGGATATCGCCGTCGATTCCGAACTTGGACGGGTCTACGTCGCCGAGGAGTTCGGCAATCAGGTGAGCGTGTTCGACTTGGTCGGCAACTTCATGCGAGTCATCAACGGCGGGACCGAGTTCGTCCAGCCGATGAACCGCCCCAACGGCGTGGCGGTGGCGCGCGACGGTACGCTGTACGTCGCCGATACCTGGAACTATCGCATCCGCGCCTTCACCCCCGACGGCGAGAACCTGTTTGGCTGGGGGCAGCCGGGACAGTTCGGCGCGGCGGCGCTGGTCGAACCGGTGGACGGCTTCTGGGGACCACGTGACGTGGCGCTGGATATGTTCGGCAACGTCTATGTGGCGGATACCGGCAACAAGCGCGTGCGCGTCTATGATGCCAACGGTAACTGGCTGCGCGACATCGGCTCGGCGGGCACGGAGCTGGGTCAGCTCGATGAACCCTCTGGACTGGCGATCTCCAGCAGCGGCAGGCTGTACGTCGCCGACACCTGGAACCGCCGCGTGTCGGTCTTCACGCTGGACGGCGTGCCGCTCTTCAACTTCCCGGTGCGGGGCTGGTATGCCGATGTCGGCAGACCCTATTTGGGCTTGGATGAGTCACGCAATCTGCTCTACGTCTCTGACCCGGACGCCGGGCGCGTGCTGGTCTACGACATCGAAGGGAACTGCGTCGGCTCGTTCGGTCAGCCGTCCGATAACCCAGTCGATCTCAGCCAGTTCAACACGGTCGGCGCGCTGACCGTCGACGCCTTCGGCAACGTCTACGTCAGCGACTCTGAGGCGGGGCGCGTGCTGAAGTTCGATCCCTTCCAGCAGGAACCGGCCGTCCTGCCCGCTCCCCAGGTGGAGGGGCAGGCACAGGGTGACGGCGGTTCCGAGCTGATCGAGGTGACGCCGGAGATCATCGAACTGACGGAGGAAGCGGCGGCGGCTGAGGTCACCATCGAAGTGACGCCAGAGGCGACGGTCGAGGTTTCCGGTTGAGCGGCGCAGAGGGGTGTCTCGAAGGCGGCTACCAGGCGACCGCGCGGGTCACCTGGTAGCCGCATCGGCTGTAGGGGCGAGCCGGCAGCTCGTTCATTCAAGTGAGAGATAACCGACCGCATCAGACGACAAAAAACGGACGCCGCAAGACGTCCGTTTTTCTTTGCAGTTCTAGGGTCTGTCTGCAAACTGCTCACCTCACCCCGTTTGGCTGCGCTCAACCGCCCCTCTCCAATTGGAGGGGCAGGAAACCGTCAGGTTTCCGGGGTGAGGTTGTGTGAAAATCGGGTTTGCAGACGCGCTCTAGCGCACCGCCGAGGCGAAGCTAATCGCAATCAGAGGTAGCGCGCCAGCCCCATGCCCAGCAGGGCGATCACCATCAGGATGGTGCTGATCCGCTGATGCTCCATGAGCTTGGCTGCCAGCGCATTCAGGTTGCTCAGCGCATTGGCAGGGATCGCTGCATCGCCTTCCGGCACGGTGGTCGCCAGCGCCATCGCAAACTCACGGGTTGCCCGCCCCGTCATCGCGCCGCCGTGAACGGTCGCCGCGAGACCGGCAACCGCGCCGATCCCCAGCACGATGTTGCCCAGCAGCGAGAAGTGCGAGGGGCTGCCCACCAGATAAAGGAGCAATCCCGCCAGCGTCGTCACGCCGGAGACGATAGGCATCATGCGCCCGAACGGCGTCCGCGTCAGAAGGTTCCTGGCGAAGCGCATCCCGCTTGCGCCGGAAGAAACGGCAGCGGGCAGGATATACAGCGTAGCCGTGATCCCCAAGCCGAACCACAGGAACGAAAAAACGATGTGCAGCAGACGCAATACCACCAGGATGATGTCCATTCAACCCCTCCCGCTCAAAGCGTAAGTAAATAAGCGATCAGATCTGCGATTTGCTGAGAAGAGAGCTTTCTTCCGTACTGATTGTACATGAGGTTGCTGAAACCAGGCACAACAAATGCGGCGGGCTGCACGATGCTCTGGTAGCTGTACCCTCTGGCGCTCATACCATCCACCCGCGACGAGGCGAGTGCGCCGTACCCCGCCAGGCTCGCGCCTTCCTCTTGCCCGCTTTCCAGAGAGTGACAGTTGGAGCAGGGCGGCGCGCCGTCGATGGAGACGATGAAGAGTTCGCCTCCAGAGCGCGGGTTTCCCTCCGGCAGCGAGGTGACTTCGGCGGGGTCCTGCCCTCCACTGGAACAGGCGGCAAGCAGCATCAAGAGCATGAGCGCCCCCACCGCGCACAGAATCCGACGGCGAAAGGCGTGATCAATGAAGGCAGTAGGTGCGTCTGTCATCGGTCCTCATCCTGGTGTGGTCGCTGCGAACAATTCGCGCGCGTTTTCGATATAGCTGAGCGACTGGTGTCGGAAGTAGGTATTATACAGTTCTGCATAATGGCCTCCCCGCTCCATCAGCATATCATGATTACCCTCTTCGATGATCGTGCCGTTTTGCAGGACGATGATGCGGTCGGCGCTGCGCACGGTGCTGAGCCGGTGCGCAACCAGGATCGATGTGGACTGCTTGAGGATCAGATCGATGGCGTCCTGAATCTGCATCTCGGTGAACGGATCGATGCTCGCCGTCGCCTCGTCGAGGATGAAGATCGCCGGGCGCTGCACCAGCACGCGCAGCAGAGCCACCAGCTGCCGCTGCCCCATGCTCAGGCGCGCACCGCGCTCGCCCACATCGGTATCCAGTCCCTCCGGCAGCGTTTCGATCCATTCGCCGCCGCCGATGCTGTTGGCGATCTTCATGATCTGGGCGTCGGTGGCGTCGGGACGCGCATAGCGGATATTGTCTTTGACCGTGCCGCTGAAGAGGAACGGCTGCTGCGGCACGATGCCCAGGCGCGCGCGATAGGCTGCCAGATCGAAGGTGCGGATGTCCTGCCCATCGACCAACACGCGCCCCTTCTGGAACTCGTAGAAACGGGTGATCAGCTTGGTGAGCGAGCTTTTTCCTGCGCCGGTATGCCCGACAATGGCGACGCTTTCGCCGGGGGCGATGCGCAGCGAGAAGTCTTCCAGCACGTTGCCGCCCTTGGCATAGGCGAAGGTGACGTTCTCGAAGCGGATTTCTCCTTCGATCCATGCCGGAGGCTTCTGGCTGTCAGTCTGCGTGACCGTATTTTCGGCATCGACCAGGGCGAAAATGCGCTCCATGGCGCTCAAGCCCTGCTGAAGCTGGCTCCAGAACGACGAGATGTTGATGACGGGGAACCAGAAACGGTCAATGCCCTGAATGAACAGGAACCAGGAACCGGCGGCGATGGCTCCCTCAATCGAGAACTGCCCGCCGAAGTAGACGACCAGGGCGATCACGAAGCCGGAAAGCGCGTTCATCGTCGGGAAGATGATGGCGAACACAAAGCCCCGGCGGATGTTGACGTTGTACGACTGCTGGTTCACCTGAGCGAACTCGTCGTAGATCATCGCCTCCTGGCGGAAGTTCTTGGCGACGGTGATCCCGCTCACGCTCTCCTGAATATTGTCGTTGACGACCGCGAGCGAGCGCGACCCGCGACGGGTCGCGGAGCGCGCCAGCTGGCGGAACAGGATCGCCGCGCCGATGACGATCGGCATCGTCGCCAGCACCATCAGCGTCAAGCGCCATTCGCGGTTCAGCAGGGCGATGAAGATCAGGGTGAATTCAAAGACCTGCGACACGATGTCCAGGCTGATCTGGATGATCTGGCTCAGGTCCTGGGTGTCGCTGGTGATACGGCTGACCACCTTGCCGGTCTTGTTGTCATCGTAGAACGACAGATCGCGCTCCACCGCCGCGTTGAAGGCATCCTGACGCAGCGCGCCGATGACATCGGCGATCATCCCGGAGGTCAGCCGGCGGCGCAGCGCATAGATGAAGTAGTCGATGACGGCGATGACGCCCAACGCAGTGATGACCGCGATCAGCGCAGCACTATCGGCAAGCCGCAGCGCATCGACGCCGGCGGAGATGACGATCGGGATCAGCGCGCCAATCGCCGCGAACAGCAGCACCAGCCCGATGATCGTGAATACCAACCGGCGGCGCGGCGTAAAGTAAGCCGCCGCGCGCTTGAGCAGCTGACGATCATCGTATACGCGGTCGTAGGTATCTGCACCCAACCCGGCAAGAATTCCCATAGTTCACCCCTGACTTTTCGTGACGGCGGCATCTGATTCATAGCGCGCGAAGATGCGGCGATAGGCTTCGGAATTCGCCAGCAGGTCGTCATGCGTCCCCTGCGCGACGACCCGTCCGCCGCGCAGAACGACGATGTGGTCCGCCCAGCGAATCTGCGATAGGCGATGCGTGATCAGGATAGTCGTCCGCCCGCGCGACGCCGACCAGATCGCCTTCTGTATCTTGTCCTCGGTCGCGCTGTCGATGGCGCTGGTGCTGTCGTCGAGGATCAGGATCGGCGGGTCGGTGACGAAGGCGCGGGCGATGGCGATGCGCTGGCGCTGCCCGCCGCTGAGCGTCACGCCGCGCTGCCCGACGACGGTCTCATAGCCTTCGGGAAGCCGCGCGATGAACTCATGCGCCTGCGCCTTGGTCGCCGCTGCGATCACCTCGTCAAGCGTCGCTTCCGGCTTGCCGAAACGGATATTGTCGGCAATCGAACGGCTGAACAGGAAGATGTCCTGCTCGATGATGCTGATCTGCGAGCGCAGTTTGGCTAGATTCCAGTCGCGCACATCCACGCCGTCGATCAGCACCCGACCGGAGGCAACATCGTAGGTGCGGTTAATCAGCTTGGTGATCGTCGTCTTGCCCACGCCGGTTTGACCGACGATGGCGACGGTCTTGCCCGACGGCACGCTGAACGAGACATCCTGAAGGATGCGCTTGTCGGTCGCGTAGTAGGCAAAATCAACGTGTTCGAGGGAGATCGCCCCGGCGATCTCGGCAGCGCGTCCCTGAAGATTCTGGTCCAGATCAGTTTCGGTGTTGAGGATCGCCAGGATGCGCTCGGCGCTGGCGAAGCCGTTGGAAAACTGCGTGAAGGAGAACTGCGAGGTGAAGACCGGGAAGCCAAAGAGCATGACCTGCCCCACGAACGCCGCCACCGAGCCGATCGAGATCAGCCCCTCCCTGTAGAGGATGGCGGCATGGGTGAACCCGCCGAAGATCACCAGCCCCAGGAGGAGCTGCGGCACGTAGCGTGACTCAATGATGCCCTGGCGGATGGTCGCCTGGCGCACGCGGTCCACCAGCGCCGCGAACTGACCTTCCACGCGCTTCTCCTGCGCCGCGCCCTTGACGACCTGAAGCCCTTCCAGAGCCTCGGCGGCGAAGGCGTTCATCGCGCCAAACGACCGGCGCACGTCCTCCGCCTGAGGGCGCAGCATCCGCAGATAGCGCTGCTGCACCAGCACATAAGCGATGGCGAAGGCGAGCGGCAGCAGGATCAGGCTGGGATAGATCAGCGGCGCGCTGACCAGCGGAACGACGACGAAGAAGCCGGACCCGATGATCAGGTTCATGCCAGGGTTCATCATCAGATTCAGTTCGCGCACATCGTTGGTCACCCGCGCCATGATTTCGCCGACAGGCTGCATGTCGTGAAAGGTCATGCTCTTGCCGAGCAGGCTGGCGTAGAGTTCGTCGCGTACGTCGCGTTCGATGCGCTGCGCGAAGATTTCCGACGAGAAGTTGCGCATGAGCTGCAAACCGGCGCGCAGCAGCTGCGAAGCGACGATTGCCAGCGCCGAGGCAGTGACCACCGCCATGCCGTCGCCCTGGGTCACCGCCGTGAACGCCTGACCGATGTAATAGGGGACCACCGATGCCAGCGCCGCGTTGGCGAACGCACCGATGATCATCGTGATGGCATAGACGGGCTGGCGCAGGATGTGCGACAGGATGAAACGCAGTGGGCTGCGTCGATCGCTTCTGAAGGACTCGCGAGCGATAAATTCGGCGGACATGGGTTTTCCTGGTGCGAAGCGGATGCCCCTATCTTAATGCAAGAAGCAAGACCAAGTAACGCCAATTTGGTTTTGTTTGAAGGATGGTTCAGCGTTCATTCGATGCGGATCGCGCCGAGGTTTAGCGTATCACCGCCATCGGGCAGAGTCCAGCGCACGCCGTCCCACGACTGGTAGACGATCAGCGCCAGAGCGTAATCCCCCGGCGGGAGCGGCGGCGAGAGGGTGAGCGCGCGACGGTCGATATACAGCGCGCCGGGCTGCATGACGCTCGTCTCAATGCGATCTTGACCATAATGAAGGATCGCCCCGTCCTGCTGAGCGACCATTGCGCCCTCCACCGTCAAAAGCCGCAGGCTGAAGGACAGATCGCGTGGGATCGACCGCTCTACCCTCCACCACAACCGCACTGAAACAGCATCACGCGCCGCCCGGTCGAAGTCCATGCCCCAAAAGCCCAGATCGCCGTTGAACAGGACCGGCTGATCCAGCGGCGGCGCTTCCATCAACTGCGCCAGATAGCACCAGGCGCGGTCGCACTGACCGATCACGCGCTGCACCGGATGCCCCGGCTCCAGCGTCTCGAACACGGCGCGCGTCGCTTCATCGAACCAGTCGCCGGTGATCAGCCAGACGCGCCGCGACCCCTGAGCCAGAGCGGGGTTGGCGGTCGCGCCGGTGCGCAGGTCGGCGTCCAGATAGTGATCGATCTGCCAGCGGACGAAGCCTTCGTCTTCACCGGCGCGGACGAACAGGACGGCGTCTCCCGGCAGGCTGGCGGCGCTGACTGCCTGGAAGATATCGCGGTAAGGGATACGCGCCGGCAGTGTCGCCGGGAAGCCTTGCAGGTTGAGGGCGATCAGGCACGCCAGCGCTCCCCAGCGAACGAGGCGCGGGATAGGCGCGAGCGCCAGCGCGCCGCCTACCGCGACCGCCAGCCCCAGGGCCAGGAAGCTGACGTAGCGCGGGGCATAGACACCAGCGCGCGTATTCACCAGCAGGTAGATCGCCGGGACGACCAGCGCCCAGATCAGCGCCAGGAGCATCAATTCGCGCCCCCGCCGAGGCGTCTTGCGAAGAGTCGCCAAAGCCATGCCGAGCGTCAGCAGCGCACCGTAGAGGATCGGCTGGCTGTTGGTGGCGAAGTCGAGGAGCGCCTGAACGTTCTCCGGCGAGGTCAGCAGCGTGCTGACGCCGATGCCGATGCCGCCGCGCGCCGTCCCCGTCTCCGCCTCGACCGCGCGCAGATGGTTGATCTGCGTCACGGCGACCGGCAGCCAGGGCAGGAACGCCAGCGTCATGACGCCTGCCGCCGCCATCCCCTGGCGCAGCAGGCGCGCATCGGGTCGGCGCGCCAGCAGAAAAAACAGCCCGTGCCCGACCAACAGGAAGATCAGCAGGTAATGGGTGTAAAGCATGACCGCCGCGCTGAGTCCGTACCAGAGCGCCGCGCTGATCGTCCGCAGGCGCAGCCAGCGCCAGAGCAGAGCCGCGCTGACGGCGCTGACCAGCATCACCAGCGGGTACATGCGAATGTCGAGCGCATACTGAAAGAACAGCCCACTGCCGACCAGCACGAGCGGGGTGAAGACGCCGGCAGCGCCGCCGAATGCCCGGCGCGCCATGCGCGCGATCAGCGCCAGCGCCGGCAGGATGAGCAGCACGCCCAGGGCGCGGCTGGTGAACTCGGCATCGCCGACGAAGGCGCGCCAGAGGTTGAAAGTCAGGAACCACAGGGGAGCCTGGTTATCTTCCAGGTCGATCTGCCAGCGCAGCGTGTCGATCACCCCGCCCGCCGTCGCCCGGTAGGAGAGTTCTTCATCCGGGTGCATGTGCAGCCGGTCGATGTTGAGGATCAGAAACGCCGCCGCGACGAGGATCGCCGCCGCGCTCCACACAACGCCTATCCCCAGCCCACGCCTCGGATTCACCGCGCACTCCAGTCCGCGCGCCGCGTCACTCCCCCTTCGGCGCGCCGCTGCATTATAATCCCGCACAGCATCATCCGCAGAGAGTCGAGGAGCCGCCATGCCCGGACACATCTTCGTCACCCGCATCATCCCCGCCGCCGGGCTGGACCGCGTGCGCGCCTTTTGCGCCGAGTCCGGCTTGGCGCTCGCGGTCTGGGAAGACCGTCTGCCCCCGCCCTACCCCATCCTGTGCGAGCAGGCGCGCGGCGCGGTCGGTGTGCTGACCACGCTGAACGACCGCATCGACGCCGCATTCATGGACGCGGCGGGCGAATCGCTGCGCGTGATCAGCCAGATGGCGGTCGGCGTCGACAACATTGACGTGGGCGCGGCGGCGGCCCGCGGCATACTGGTCGGCAGCACGCCGGGGGTGCTGACCGAAGCCACCGCCGATCTGGCGTTCGCCCTGCTGCTGGCTTCAGCGCGGCGGCTCTACGAAGGGACGCGCTACATCGAAGGCGGCGAATGGATTACCTGGGACCCGACGGCGCTGCTGGGAGGCGACCTGTCCGGCGCGACGCTCGGCATCATCGGCTACGGGCGCATCGGACGCGCCGTCGCCCGGCGGGCGCACGGCTTCGATATGCGCATCCTGGCGTACAGCCGCACGCTCAGCCCGGAAGCCGCCAGCCGTGACGGCGTGGAAGCGGGGGACCTGGGTCGGCTCCTGAGCGAGTCCGACTATGTCTCGCTGCACTGCCCGCTGACCTCGGAGACCCGCCGGCTGATCAATGCCGACACTCTGGCGCTCATGAAGCCCACCGCCCGGCTGATCAACACGGCGCGCGGCGGGGTGGTCGATACGGAGGCGCTGGTCGAGGCGCTCACCAGCGGCGTGATCGCCGCCGCCGCGCTGGATGTGACCGACCCCGAACCGCTGCCTGCCGATCACCCGCTGATGCGCCTGGAAAACTGCATCGTCGTGCCGCATATCGGCAGCGCCACCATCGGCACGCGCGACAGAATGGCGAATATCGCCGCTGCGAACCTGATCGCCGGAGTGCGCGGTGAGCCGCTCCTCCATGCCGTCCAGGCTGCGGGCGGTCCCGCCAAGCCGTGATCGCCGCCCTCGCGCCCTGGGCGGGCGCGGCGCTGATTTTTCTGGCTACCGCGCCCTGGTCGGCGGCGGTCGGCGGCGGCGCAGTCCTGACCACCGCGCTGACTCTGGGGCTGGCAGGGGGTGGCGGAGCGCTGATCCTCTTCTGGAGCGCCCTGGTCGGCGGCGGCTGGTCTTTGACGGCCGTATTCGCCTGTATGCTGCTGCTCGGCGCTGCCGGCACAGCCGTCTGGCATATCCGCCGGAGAAAGTGGGCGCAGCCCCCGGCACAACCGCCGCTGGGGCGCGCCGAATGGGGAGCGCTGGCGCTGATCGGCATCGTCGCGGCGGCGGTTCTGTTCAACAGCGCCTATTTCCCTTTCGCTAAAGCCGACGCGCTGGGGATCTACCATCCCGCCGCGCTGACGATGTACGAAACCGGCACGCTTGAGCCGCTGATCGGTGCGGAGAGCCTTTACCGCACTTATCCGATCCTGGTCCCGCTCAACTACACCCTCGCCTACGCGCTCGCTGGGTGGGAACACGAGTATCTTGCCAAGACCCTCGCCGCACTGCTCAGCCTCGGCTGTCTGCCCGCCGCCTTCCTGCTGGGGCGCGAGATCGGCGGGCGGCGAGTCGGGCTGCTGACGGCGCTGATCCTGGCGATCACGCCGTCATTCGTCCGCTGGGCGTCATCCGGCTATGTCGATCTGCCGATGGCGTTCTTCTACACCCTGACCGCCTTGTTCGCCCTGCGCTTCCGGCGCGGCGGCGGCTGGATCGATGGGGCGTTGGCGGGGCTGATGCTCGGCTTCGCCGCCTTCACCAAGAACGCCGCGCTGATCGGCGTGCCGCTGCTGGCGGCGTGGCTGGCGGAGTCGCTCTGGGCGTCGCGGAGCGCGCCGGGGCTGAAGCGGCGCGCCGGAGCGGCGGTGCTGTCGCTCGCCCTCTGCGCGCTGATCGCCGCGCCCTGGTATCTGCGCAATCTCGCCGGCGCGGGCTTCCTGATCCCCGACACCGCCTGGACCGAGCAGGCGGAGCGGTCGCTGCGCACCCTGCTGATCTTCGTCACGCTGACCGACAACTTCCTGATCTCCGGCTGGCTGATGCTGTGGGGCGCGGCGGCGGCGGTCTGGCAGCTGGCGCGACGACATCGCGTCAGCAACGGGGGTCACGGCGTGATCGTCTGGTTCACACTGCCCTTCTTCGCCGCCTGGTGGCTGTTCGTCTCTTATGATCCGCGCTTCCTGCTGCTCTTCACACCAATCCTGTGCGTCGGCGGGGCGCTCGCCGCCGAGGCGGTGCTGGCGCGGCTGCGCCTTTCAGGTTCGACGCGAGTACTGCTGGCGGTGGGCATGACGGCGCTGGCGCTGTACTGCGCCTTTATCGCTGTCGAATTCAAAGACGAGATCGTCCGCCATCCGCTGATGAGTCACGAGGAAAAGATCGTCCTGGTGCGCGGGGGATGAGTCTCACTCCACGTGAACCGTCACCGGCAGGATGCCGATCACGCCGTCCAGCGTTGCCGCGCCGGCTGCCGGCAGGTCGAGGATGCCGCCATCCTCCCCGACGGTGTACACCTTGACCCACAGCGCATAGTCGCCGGCAGGCAGGTCGGTGGGCAGGCGCAGCGCGCGATGATCCCAGTAAGGCGCGCCGGGAATCCAGGCGTCGGTCGGCGAAAAACCGTTGAGCGGCATCGAGTCGCTCTGCACGACCGCGCTGCCAGATGAGTCGCGCAGATACACGCCGATGGAACCACGCACATCCAGTGCCGCTTCCGTCGTCCAAAGCAGGGAGATGGGCAGCGCATCGCCGGGTGCGTAGACGCCGCCGCGCGGCAGAGTCACCCCTTCCAGGCGGATCGCCGCCCCGAAGCGCAGATCGGTCGGCAGCACCGCGCCGCGAAAAGCGAAAGGATCGGGCGCGGGCGTCACGCTGAACTCGATCAGCCGGGTGAGCGGACCGGTCTGGATCACCCGGAGGGGATAGTAATACGTCGAGAGGTAGCGCTCCACCGGGCGGCTGCTCCACCACAGGTCCGGGCTGCCATCGACCACCAACCACAGCCGTCGGCGCGTCCCCGCCAGATTGGTCAGCAGGCGGTTGGTCTCTTTGGTCAGCAGCGCCGGGGGATAATCGCTTTCGACCCGCGCCGGCTGCGACTCGCTCACACGCTCGCCAACTTGAAGTTCCAGGGCGATCACCCTTCCGGCATCGAAGAGCTTGCCCCGGTTCTGAAAATAGGGCACATAGCGGGGACTGCTGAGCAGGATCACATCATCGCGCGTCGTCTCCGCTTCCAGGATGGGCAGCAGCGCGTCGAGCGCGGCGCTATCCGGCTGATAACGGGGATCACGCCCGTGGAGGAGCGTCAGCCCGTGCAGCGTCAGCGCCAGCCAGACGAAGAGCAGCGCGCCGGCAAGCAGACGACCCCGCCGGCGCAGCCCCCACAGGGCGAACAGCGCCAGCACACCATAGGCGAGGAACATCGCCGGGGTTTCCAGGATCGCCCAGGCGAGATCGAACGGCTGGGTGTTCCACAGCATCGGGATGATGTTCCAGCGCAGATAGGCAAGCACGTTCAAGCCTGCGCCCCAGTCGTACAGACCGTTCGCCTCTGGCGGCAGCGCGGCGGAGTAGCTCTCCAGGGGCAGCGAGACGGCGCTGAGGTTGACCCACGCGCCGTAGACGATCAGCACCGCGACCAGCCCTCCCCAGGGTGAAAGCGGACGCCGGGCGGCGCGTTCGAAGACGGGCAGCGCCGAAAGCAGCACGAGGGGGATCACCGGGACCAGGAAGCGCGGGGGCCATGCCAGCCCGCCGAACCAGAACTCACCGTTGAAGACGGCGTAGCCGAAGGCGAAACCGAGTACCCCCAGCAGCGACGACAGGGCGACCCGCCCCCGCCGCTGGCGGATCAGCAGCCATGCGCCGGGCAGCGCCAGCAGCAGGACGGGCGACGTGCCCCACAAACTCCCGCCGGGACTGACCAGATAGGTATGCAGGGCGGTCGGCAGCGTCGCCACCGAAGCTTCCAGCAGGCGCGCCGCCACGTTGTAGCGCGCTCCCAGTCCGAGCCGGTCGCCCCACAGCGTCAGCCCGACGACCAGCAGCACCGGCAGCGCAGCCGCCGCGATCCACAGCAGCGCGATCCGCCGCGACAGCCGAAGTTCTCGCAGCGCGCCGGGCATAGGGAGCGTCAGCGCCAGCAGCGCCGGCACGGCGAAGAGCGATGAAGCGCGGGTGAGCAGCAAAGCGGCGGCACTGGCTGCCAGCAGGATCAGCCAGCCGGGCGCGTGAAAGCGCGTCTCACGCGCCTGGTAGGCGACGCAGGCGGCGGTTAGCAGCAGCAGCAGGGTCAGCGGCTCGCGAAAGAAGGTCTTGCTGTAGGGCAGCACCGCCGTGGCGACGACGAGCGACAGCGCCGCAAGCAGCGCCGCGCGATTCGGCACGCCGAGCAGGCGGGCGAATCGGGCGAAGACGACGCCCGCAGCCGCCGTCATCAGCGCGCCGAACAGCCAGACGGTGTGCGCCAGCCCGACGCCGGGCAGTAGACGCGCCAGCAGGTACAGCGGCGCAGCAGCGAGGACCTGTCCCGGTTCGACGGCGGCATTTTCCAGCGGAAACCAGGCGGATGTCTGGGTGGTAGGTGGGTTTTCCCAGGCGGCGAGATCGAGGCGCAGATCGCCCCACTCCACCCAACTGCTGACGGCATCGAAGAGACGAGTCGAGTCGCGCGATTCGGAGACGCCGCTGTAGACGAGCATACAGAGGCTCGCCAGGCAGACGAACAGGGCGACCCAGGAGACCGACGAACCTTCACGGCGCAGGGAGGACATCAGTAGATGACACTCAACAGGCAGGGCTGCCCTCGCAGCAGGCACACGAGGCTCAGCCGGTGGTAATGTCGATGGGATTCATCCGCAAGCGGACAACCCGACGGATCATCCCTACGGACCATCGCTTGTAGGGGCGAGCCGGCGGCTCGCCCGGCTCGCCCGTGAGAAACCATGAAATCCCGCTTCAGTCCGACTTCTGACCGCCGGTCAGGCGATTGACGATCCCCGACAGCCCCTTGATGACCTTCTGGCTGGCGGATAGATCATTGAGTTCTTCCAGCCCAACCTGGTAGGATGCCGCGCCCGCCGTCAGCTTGCCTTCCTTGACCTGAAGCGCGCCCATCGCCACCAGCGTCTCACCGTGCAGTTTGGTCTCGCCCAGTTCGTCGAACAGGTCGGCGGCGGCGCGGTAGCTGGCGTGCGCCTGCTCGTTATCGCGCATCGCCGCGTAAACGCCGCCCATGTTGCCCAGCACCATCGCCAGACGGCGGCGGTCGTTCATCCCCTGAAAGACCTGAAGCGCCTCCTGCATGGCGGCGAGCGCCTGCGGGTGTTCGCCCAGCGCCCGATGCACCAACCCAATGTTCACGCGCATCTCGGCAGCCATATCGGGCTTGCCCTCGGCGTCATAGGCTTCGCGCGCCTGGTGAAAGAGCTGCGCCGCCTCTTCGTAGTCCTTATGCTGGAAAAGCCGGACGCCGCGTTCCTGCAACTCTTTAGCGCTGCTCACGGGAAAGACTCCTTGTCTCAGGGGTATCCTAGGGGGCAATACTCAGCGCGCTCTCGCCGATTTTGCGCAGGCGGTCGGCGGGCATCTGGCTGAACATGATGGCGATTTCGATGAAACCGATGTTGAGCGGGTTGGCGGCGAACCGGCGAATCTCCTCCGGCAGCGCGGTGAAGTGCTTCCATTCTTCGCGCATCGCCAGCAGTTCGCCAAGCTGGCTGTAGCTCTCCAGAAAATAGGTAATGTTCTTGCGGACGGCGTTGGAAAGCACCGTCAGTTCGTGCATCGGCGCGGGCAGTTCCCCCAGTTCGTAGCGTTCGATCAGGTCGGCAGGCAGCCCGCTTTCGGCGCTCAGGTCGTCCAGCGTCAGCGCGCGCGCTTCGCGGGCGGAGCGCAGCAGCGCCCCGATCATGCGGTCACGCAGCGCAAGATACTCGTTTTGCGCGCTAACGGGATTCTCGCCCTTCGCTTCCAGCGTGTCCATGCCCCAGAAGTGGCTGACCGGAACCCCCAGGAAGAACGCCAGCACCTCCAGCTGCGGCAGCGAGGGCACTTCGTCACCGATCTCCCATCGGTCGTACTGCGCGACGCTGACGCGCGCCAGCCGCGCGCAGTCTTCCTGAGCGCGCTGCGCCTTACGGCGCGCATCCAGCAGCAGTAAGCCGACCATTCGCGCGCGAATGCGAAACGATTCGTCGTGATCGACCGCCCTGCGCTCTTCCGCCGGCTCGGTCTCGCGCAGGGACTTCATCCGCGCAGAGATGTTGGAAAAATCGCTCATGCTGCCCTCCTGAGCGACGATGCGCCCGTTGATTTGTTCATATCATACCGGACTTGCCCAATACCGACAATTCGCAGGCGGCAGCGCGCCGGCGGCATCCGCATTTTCCCCAAGCGTCGGAAGTGGCATATAATCGCGCTGTGTGCGCGAACGAAGATGAAACTGTTACACTTTCTCATATTGGGATCCCGCCGATGCTCCCAAGCAATAACATTCCAGTCGAGCTGAGTGCCGCCGCCTACAAGAGTGCTTATGCGCTGAGTCTGTTCCTCGGCAGCGTCAGCGACCTCCAGACCCTCCTGCCGATGATCCCCACTTCCGTGCGCGATGTCCTGGGCTGCGAGCAGGTCATGCTGCTCCTTCCCGATGAAGGACGCGCCACGTTTCGCATCGCCTTGACGGCAAGCGCCAATCTGGTGCGGCATTTCGACGATCAGGTCGTGCTTCTCGACGCGCTGCCTGATCGTCCGCCGTTCGATGCCTGGCGTCAGCGTCGCCCGGCGGTTATCGATCCGTCACAGCGCCCGCCTGGAGACGATGGCGAACGCAGCCTGCACGCGACAGTGTTCAGGATTCTGCCGGCGAAACCCACCTTCAGCGCGCCCGTCTCCGCCAATGGTAGGCTGTACGGCGTGCTGCTGGCGCAGGATGCGGGCGATCAAATCAGCGTCGAACGAGGCGAATTCCTGCTGCTGACCGCTCATGTGGTCGGCGTCGCTCTGGCGAATGCGGCGCGTTACCAGCATGCCGAGGAAGAGCGCCGCCGCCGCGCCGATGAGATGCGCATGATGGCGCAGGTGGACCGCGAACTGAGTGACTCCATTCAACTGGAGGATGTTTTCGCCATCACCCTCGACTGGGCGATGCGCTACACCCTGGCGCACGGAGCCTATCTCTCCCTGTTCGACGAGACCAGCGGGGCACTGCGTCCGGTCGCCAGCCTGGGTTATAAGACGCCGCCAGAAACCGTCACCGATCTATTCGACAGCGGCGGTATCGCCCAGCGAGTCGCGCTCTCTAACCGCGCCGAAATCGTCCCACAGGTATCGCTCGACAGCGACTACGTGCCGGTGTCTATCGCCATGAACTCGCACGTCTCCGTCCCCGTCACCCGCGAGGACCGGGTCATCGCAGTGATCAGCCTGGAAAGCAAGCAGATCAACGCCTTCACCGAGTCGCACCTCGAATTCATCCACGCCCTCAGCGCCCGCGCGGGGATCGCCATCGACAATGCCCGCCTGTATGCCAACGAAGTGCGCGAGCGGGAAAAGACGGCTTCCATCCTGCGAGAGATCGCCGATGTGGTGATCGTGGTCGGCAGCGATGAGCGCATCAACCTGATCAACGACTCCGGCATCAGCGCACTGCGCCTATATCCCGATCAGCAGTATGTCGGCAGACGCTTCGAAGAGGTATTCGAAGGTCAGCCCCTGCTCAAAGTCTTCCGTCGGGCGGTCGCCGGCGGCAGGGTACACAACGATACGCTGATGCTGCCGGGGGATCGCACCTACGCCACCAGCTTCGCTCGCCACCCCAAGGTCGGATGGATCATCACCATGCGCGACCTCACCGAGCTTCGTCACGCCGACCAGCTCAAGCACGATTTCATGTCGGTCCTGTCGCACGACCTCAAGCAGCCGGTGTCCGTCGTCAGCGGCTACGTCGAACTGCTGGAGATGCGCAATCCATCGCTGGACGAACGATCACGCTACTACGCCGCCATGATCTACCAATCGCTGAACAACATGCGCAAACTGATCGACGATCTGCTCGATCTGGCGCGCCTGGATACCGACGTCGAGCTGATCCGAGCGCCCGTCGCGGTCGATCAGCTGATGATCGCCGTCCGCGACTGGATTCGCCCATCGGTAGAAGCGAAATCGATGACGCTGCACATCTCCCTTGGCGAGGGTCTCCCCTCCCTGCGAGGTGATCAGAACCGGCTGACGCAGCTCTTCGTGAACCTCGTGCATAATGCCGTGAAGTATTCGCCGCCAGGCGGCGAGATCCGTGTCGAGATTGAGTCCTCCGGGGAAGAGGCGCTGACCATTGCCATACGCGATAGCGGCATGGGCATCAGCCCGGAAGATCAGAAGGCGATTTTCGAGCGCTTCTACCGGGTGCGCCGCCCGGAAACGGAGAATATCGAAGGCAGCGGGCTGGGGCTGACGCTGGTCAAGCGGCTGGTGGACCTGCACAATGGACAGATCGGGCTGGTAAGCCGGTTGGGCGAAGGCACGACTTTCTTCGTCACGCTGCCCATCTGGAAAGATTGAAAAAACGGCGGACGCCTCGCGAGGCATCCGCCGCTCAACCATACTACTTCGCGCCAAACGTCAGTTGGCGTGCGTTCCGTTGACGCTGGGCGCAGTTGTGACAGGTTCGGGCGTCGGCGCGCTGACAACCGCTCTCTTGCGGGCGATGACCGGTTCGTAGAGGTCGTCGCCGATGCGATAAGGCACATTGATAACCGCCCGACCGCGACCACGCGCGATCTGATCCTGATACAGCGCCTCGCGAATCGCCACGCTGGTCTGGTTATGCAGCAGCTTTTCCCACCAGGTGGAGACGACGAATTCCGGCAGGATGACCGTCGTCGGCAGGTTGCGATCCGGGCTTTTTTCATCGATCTCATGCAGATAGTCGATGAGCGGATGCCCGATCTCACGATACGGCGAATCGATGACATCGAGCGGAATTCCGACATTCAGCTTCTTCCAGCGCGCCCGCAGATTCTCAACGGCGCTCGGCTCGACGGAGATCGACACGGCGCGCACATTGTCCGAGAAGCGCACGGCGAATTCCAGGGCTTGCAGCGAGGAGCGATTGAGGCTGTTGACCAGCACGACGACAGGCTGCTTGTTGCCGGTCTTGTAGCTGTCGGGGTGGATGTCCGCCGATTCGATGCCGTCCAGCGTCAGCGAATGAGCGACATTTTCATAGTGCTTATGGACGCGCAGGAAGAGGAAGATCACGACCGGGATCGACACCGCCACCAGCCATGCGCCCTCGATGAACTTGGTGATCAGCAAAATCCACAATACGACGAAGGTGCAGAACGCGCCAAAGCCGTTCAGAGCGACCTTCAGCCGCCAGGAGAGCGTCGGCGCGAAGCCCTGTTTCCTGCGTTCCTTGAACCAGTGGACCACCATGCCCGACTGCGACAGCGTGAAGCTGAGGAAGACGCCGACCGCATAGAGCGGCAGCAGATTGTGTTCGCGGGCATCGAAGATGATGATCAGGATGCTGGCGACGAACGCCAGGCTGAGGATGCCGTTGCTGAACACCAACCGGTCGCCCAGGTTGGTGAGCTGGCGCGGCAGAAAGCGATCCTGCGCGATCAGCGACGCCAGCCGGGGAAAGTCGGCAAAGGCGGTGTTCGCCGCCAGCGACAGGATGAACAGCGTGGCGAACTGGAAATAGAAGAAGAAGAGCGTGCCTTCGCCAAAGGTAAAGCGCGCCACCTGCGAGATGACCGTCGTCGTCCCCGGCTCGTGGCTGACCACCACCGGGAAGCTGTTGGCGAGGAAGGTGATGCCGACGAACATGGTCGAAAGGATGCCGACCATGATGATCAGCGTCCTGCCGGCGTTGTCGCTTTCAGGGCGTTTGAAGGCAGGGATGCCGTTGGAGATCGCCTCGACGCCGGTCAACGCGGTGCAGCCGCCGGCAAAGGCGCGCAGCACCAGAAAGACCGTCAGCCCCCCCAAAACCTCGGTCGCATGTCCTGCGCCTTCCAGCGCCTCTGGCGTGATCGTCGGGACATTTCCGGTGACGACTCGCGCTACGCCGAAGATGATCATGGCAAAGACGCCGAAGATGAAGGCGTAGGTGGGGATGGCGAAGAACGTCCCGCTCTCCTTGACGCCGCGCAGGTTGACGATGGTGATGAAGGCGACGATGACCAACGCCACCTCGATGCGCAGCGGATCAAATTCGGGAAATGCCGAGACGAGCGCGGCGACACCTGCCGAGACGCTGACGGCGACGGTCAGGATATAGTCGATCAGCAGCGCGGCGGCGGCGACCAACCCCGGACCCTTGCCCAGGTTGTCTTTGGAGACGATATAGGCGCCGCCGCCGTTGGGGTAGGCGTGGATGGTCTGAAAGTAGGAAAAGGCGACGATGATGAGCAGCGCGGCGATGCCAAGGGCGATCCACATCGAGACCCCCAGCGCTCCGGAACCCGCTGCGATCAGGACCAGGAGGATGGCTTCGGTAGCATAGGCTGTCGATGAGAGGGCATCGGAGGAGAAGACCGCGAGCGCTTTGGGAATGGACAAGCGCTGATGTATCGCTTCACTGGTTGGAAGCGGGCGCCCGATGAGCATCCGGCGCATGTTGATAGACATGTGACTCTCTCGCCTTGTGAGATGGACGTGGTTATTCTAGTATCACTTTGCAGAACTGCAAGCAAGAATCGAGAAGTTCTTGATCATTCTCTGACAATCATTCGCTGGAAAGGAGTCGTCTCACCCCCTAGATTCTGGGAGTGCCCTGATAAAACCATTCTGGCGTCATCAAGAAATCATCAAGAAGGAAAGCGCAGGTCCAGCCATGATCGCCGAGTACTCCGCGCCACAAATCCTTGATCACCGCTACGTGCTGATCGCCGAATTGGGAAGCGGCGGGATGGGTGTGGTCCACCGCGTGCTGGATCGTCTGACCGGTGACCAGGTTGCGCTCAAGCAGGTAGCGGCGCGCGGCTCTGGCGACAGCGAGGGCGAAGCGGCGGACCGTCTGGCGCTGGCGCAGGAATTTCGCATCCTGGCGTCGCTGCGGCATCCCAATGTCATCAACGTACTGGACTACGGTTTCGCCGACGAAGGTCAGCCCTACTTCACGATGCGCCTGCTGCAAACCCCGCGCTCGATCATCGCCTATGCTGTGGACGAAGATGCGGCGGCGCGGGTGCGTCTGCTGGTACAGACCCTCTCCGCGCTGGACTACCTGCATCGGCGGGGAGTCATCCATCGCGATCTGAAGCCGACGAACGTGCTGGTCGAGCCGAGCGGCGGCGTGCAGGTACTCGACTTCGGGCTGTCCCAGTTCGGCGCGAACGCCGGCGTCCCCGGCGGCACACTCGCCTACATGGCTCCTGAGCTGGTCGAAGGAGACAGTCCCAGCGTCGCGGCGGACCTTTACGCGGTGGGCATAATCGCCTATGAGCTGTTCGCCGGGAGCTATCCATTCGATGTCTCCAATTTCAGCCGGCTGGTCTATGCCATCCTGGAGGATCAGCCGGACTGGACGCCGCTCTACGCCTACGATGAATTGAGCGGGACACATCGCCCGCTCCGTAAAGTGATCGCCCGGCTGCTGAACAAGGACCCGGCGCAGCGCTGTTCGAGTGCCTGGGAAGCCGTCGAGGAGCTGTGCCTGGCGGTTGGGCTGCCCATCCCTCACGAGGAGAAAGCGGCGCGGGAAAGTTTCCTGCAGGCGGCGAATTTTGTCGGACGCGATGTCGAAATGTCCACGCTTCAGGGCGCGCTCCAACAGGTGCGGCAGGAGCAGAAGCCTCAGCTCTGGCTGATCGGCGGCGAAAGCGGCATCGGCAAGTCGCGGCTTCTCGAAGAACTGCGCACTATCGCCCTGGTGGACGGCTGGCGGGTGCTGCGGGGGCAGAGCAGCGCCGACCTGAGGCTGCCCTATCAGGTCTGGCGCGCGCCGGCACGCAGCCTGATCATCGGCTCGCAGCTCGACGACCTGCAGGCGGCGGTGCTGCGCTCGCTTGCGCCCGACATCGAGACGCTAATCGATCGCGCCGTCATGTCCGCCGCCGACCTGCAGGGCACTGCCTACGTTCAGCGGCTGGCTTCGACGCTGGCGAGTTTGCTCAGAGATGCCGCCCCCGTCCTACTGATCCTCGAAGATCTGCACTGGGCAGGCGACGATCTCGACCTCCTCAGGCAGGTCACGGCGAGTCTGTCTGGCAGTCCGATCCTGATCGTCGGAAGCTATCGCAGCGACGAACGCCCCGACCTACCCGCCGCTTTCCCTTCGGCACAGAGCCTCTTCCTGAACCGCCTGCCGACGCCGCAGATCGACGCGCTGGCGGAATCGATGCTCGGCGCAGAGGGGCACAGTTCCGCGCTGGTCGATCTGCTGGAACGCGAAACCGAAGGTAATATCCTGTTCATCATCGAGGTCATCCGCGCGCTGGCGGAAGAAGCGGGCGAACTGCGGCGCATTCCACAGGAGCGGCTTCCCGCCAGGGTCTTCGCCGGCGGCATCCTGGAAGCCGTCCTGCGCCGTCTGCGCCGTCTGCCCGATTGGGCGACAGCACTTCTGAATATCGCCGCGCTCGCCGGGCGCGATCTTGATCTCACCCTTCTGCGGTCGCTCGTCACGCCGGTGTTCGACCTTGAAGCGTGGCTGACGGCATGCGCCAACGCCGCCGTACTGGAGCTTGCTGATCAGCGCTGGCGCTTCAGCCATGACAAGCTGCGTGAGGCGCTGATCGCCCAGCTGCCCGATGATCAGTTTCGCCTGCTGCACGCCCAGATCGCCGAGGGCATTCAGCAGGTCTACCCGAACGATGATCAGTATGCCGAGGCGCTGTTCGAACACCTGCTCGCCGCCAACGAACCAGACCGCGCCATCCCGCATGGACAGGTCGCAGCGCGGGCGGCGCTTGCCAGCAGCCGCTATGGCGATACACGGCGCATTGTCGACGCCGTTAAGGCGCTGACGGGGGACAGCCTGGAGACAGTCGGCTTCGACCTCTTCGCCGCCGAAGCCGCGCTGTATCAGGGCGATTACGCCCGCGCCGATGCCCTTTGCCAGGCGGTCCTGAGCCGTCTGCTGAGCGAGGAGGGGGCGAACGAGGGTGACGCGCGGCGGGCGCGCGCCCTGCTGCTGCGCGCCCGGCTCTTCACCGTCAAAGGCGACTATCAGCGCGCCGCCCCGACCTTTCAGGATGCCCTGGATCAGGCGAGGCTGGCGGAGGATCAGCGCGGGATCGCCGATGCCCTCTTCGGGCTGGGGCAGATCGAGGAGCGGCAGGCAGAGGGTGAACGCGCCGGCGCACACTACGCGCAGTGCCTCGCGATCTACCGGGCGCTGAACGACGCCGCCGGAATCGCCGACAGCCTGCACGGTATGGGCGGAGTCGCCTACACCAGCGGCGACCACGAAAGCGCCCGCCGAGCCTACGAAGAGAGCCTCGCTATGCGGCGGAAGATCGGCGACCGTCGGGCGATTGCCAGCAGCTTGAACAACCTGGGCGGGGTCCTGGACGCGCAGGGCAAGAAGGACGAGGCGCACGCACGTTTCGCCGAAAGTCTGAACCTTCGCCGCGAGATCGGCGAGCGGCGCGGCATCGCCATGAGCCTGCTCAATCTCGGACATCTGCTGGAAGACCAGGGCGATCTGGAAAGCGCGTTCGCCCATTTCAGCGAGAGCTACGAACTGTTCCGGGGGCTGGGGGTCAAGCAGGGAATTGCCATCAGCCTGATCAATCTCGCTTCGACCTGGCGGCTGCGCGGCGCGCATGTGCGGGCGCGCGGGCTGCTGGACGAAGGGCTGGCGCTCGTCCGTGAGATGGGCGACAGCCTGATGATCGCCCACTGCCTGAACGGGCTGGCGCTGGCGGCGCTGGCGCTGGGCGAAACGCCGGCGGCGCTCGCCGCCTCCGACGAAGAGATCGATCTTCGCCGCGAACTCGGCGATGCTCACCTGCTGGGGATGGCGCTGTGGACCCGCGCGGAGATTCTCCTCAGCGCCGAACGCCAGCGCGACTCCAACGCTGCGCTGCGCGAAGCGCTGCTGTTGGGTCTGAACGGAGGATTCGCCGATCTGCTGCTGCGTGCGCTGAAGAGTCAGGTCGTCCGCGGCGAAGGCGGCTCGCTGATCGCCATCCTGCGGGCGAATCGCGCGCTTGCCGATCTGGAGACGCGACGCTGGATCGATGCGCTGCCCGATCCGCCATCGCCGACGGAGGCTGTGCCAGACCTCGTCGACGCCGCGCGGCGGCTCGTCGAGAAGCTTGACCAGGCGGACGGCTGAGCAGTTTTTTTTACCGTCTTGGCGAAACCAGCGGTGGGGATACGCCGCGATTGCCAGTATACTAGGGTTGCCGGTAAGATCACAATCCTGACGCTGGGGTATGCGCGCCCCCCGAGAATGGTGTTTGCACTGTCATGGCGGACTCTCTAAAAAACCTGCTGCGCATCCGCGAAAGCGAAGGACGTACCGTCGTTCTGCTGGGAATGATCCTGATGCTCAACACGCTGGCGCTGGAAGCCGGTGACGTTGTGGCGGTCGCCGGCTTCCTGGGATCGGTCGATGTCTCGAATATCCTGATCCTATGGATCATCGACATGATCATGATCCTCGCCGTCGGCAGCATCCAGGGGCTGATTGTGGACCGCTACAGCCGCATGAAGCTGCTGCGCGCCTTCAGCCTGCTCTTCGCGGTGATCTTCGGCGCGCTCACACTCCTTTTCGCCGCAGGCGTTTCCGACACGATCACCTATGGGCTGCTCTTCCTGCTGGTCGAACAGCAGAACATCTTCCTGCCGCTCATCTTCTGGATCTTCGCCAGCGAGCTGTTCACCGCGGCGCAGTCACGGCGGCTCTTCCCGGTGATCGCCAGCTGGTCCGCCATCGGGCAGATCGTGGGCTTGACCCTGGCATCCGCCGCGCCGGTCATCCGCGATGCGCTGGGCGTCTCCAGCCTGGCGCTCCTGCCGTTCAATATGCTCCTCTATCTGGTCAGCGCCGCCCTGATCCATTATGGCTTCCGCAAAGTGACGATTCAGACGGTTCACACTGCCGAGAAGTCGGTCCACTGGCGAGAAAACGTGACGCGCGGTTGGGATTACATCCGCCGCATTGAAGCGCTGCGCTATATGACCATCGCCAGCTTTTGCGCCGTTATCGTGCTGACCATCATCGATTATCATTTTCTCGCCGTAGCAACACAGACTTTCACCGTCGAAACCACCAGCATCAGCTTTCAGACCTTTTACGGCATCTACCGGCTGGTGATGACCATCCTGATCATCCTGACGCAGAACCTCGTCGCCAACCGTCTAATTGAACGCTACGGCATCAAGAATGCGCTGGTGGCAGTGCCGATCATCGTCCTGGGCGGCGCGCTGTTCGTCTTCATCGGACCGAGTCTGTTCTTCGTCGCGGTGGCGCGCGCTGTGATCCGTCTGGTCAACAGCTCGATAGACCTGCCGGCGCAGAAAGCGTTCCTCGCCCTCATGCCGGCAGATGTGCGGGGCGCGGTGAGCATCTTCACAGACGGTTACAACTTCGCCATCGGGGCGATCATCGCCTCGGTGGTCATCGGCGCGGTGGTCTTCGGCATCCCATCGCTGGCGGGGACGAGCAGCCCGACCCCCCTCTATCTGGCGGTTGGTCTGCTATTCGCAATTGTCGGTATCATTGCTGTGCGGGCGATGTATCGCACCTACGACGCCACGCTGTTCAACTGGCGTCTGAAACGGCGGCAGCGGACCGCATCCGTCCTCAAAGACCTCGAATTCTAGGCGTCAGAAGGGATCAAGCGTGCTGGCTTGGCACAAGGTGAGACCGATCATTCAGCAGGACTGGTACTGCGGACCCGCGACTCTCGCGATGCTGTACTCTGCCTTCGACCAGACTTACTCACAGGAGGCGGTCGCTGAAGCCACCGGCATTCGTCCGCATATCCCTACGCGCGGCTGTCGGGTCGATCAGCTCGCCCATGCCGTCGGCGCGCTCACCCCGGACTTCATCCTGCTCGCCAGGTATGATGCCGGCGTCGAAGACCTGCACACCCTCACCGACACGCTCGGCTGTCCGGCTGCGGTCGAGTGGCGCGGCACTTTTCTAGAGCCGAACGGGCATATCTGGCACGAGGGACATTACAGTATCGTGGAGCGGCTCGATTTCGACGCCGGAGTCGTCCACCTAGTCGATCCCTTCAACGGATCGAACATCGCCCATCGGAACGGCATCATCGCCGTCGACGACTTCCTCACCCGCTGGTGGGATGACAACTATCTGCCCGCGCCCGATTCCCGCGATCCGCTGGACCCGGATACCTGGACCGATCACATCTTCACGGAGCATCTGATCTTCACGCTGGTCGCACGGTCTCAGGCGGAGCCGCTGACCGCGCGCGGCTTTCAACCTGCTTCGGCGGAATTCTCGCGGCGAAGTCACAAGCCGGGACGCACGCTCGACGCCGGTCTGAGCTATCGCCCCTCCGATCTGGTAAATCAGGACGAGAACACATGACTCAGGAACCCAGCAGCCGCAAACCTCTGTTCATCAGCGTTCGCGCTCGCCTAGTCATCGGCTTGACGCTCCTCTTCTCGATTGTCTTCATCGGCGGATTCCTGATCGTTTATCAGTTTGCCTCGGACCGCGCAATGGACCGTCTTGCCGAAGACCTGCGCGTGCTGCTGGAAGGGACCGCCGGGGGCATCGATGGCGACGCCTTCGCCTCGGTGGCGCGGTTTGGCGAGCCGAATGAAGCCGGGTATTCCGATGATCCGCGTTTCTGGATCATCGTCGATTGGCTGGCATCGATCAAGGCGGTCGATTATCGCACCGGCATCTACACCATCGCGCTGAGTGACAGGCTGGGCGAATACGTCCTGATCGCCAGCGCCGCAGCGCGCACTGAACCGGATGACCCCGAGACGGCGCGTTTTCAGCAGCCGCTCGGTTACGCGCCCGGCGACGCCCCCGCCTTCGACGCGCTCTTCAACGGCGAAACCAGCGAATGGCTGCTGCTGGAGCCGTATCAGGACGACTTCGGCTACTGGATCTCCGGGTACGAGAGCATCAAGAACGCCGCCGGCGAACCGGTCGGCGTGGTGGGCATCGATTATCGCGCTGAGTACGTCTTCAGCGTCCAGCGGCAGATCCTCGACGCAGCCCTTCCCAGCTTTCTGATCGGTTTCGCGGTCTTCTTCATCGTCGTCTACCTCATCTCGATCCCGCTCACCCGCCCGATCACCACGCTGACCCTCGCAGCCGAGCGAATCGGCGAAGGCGATTACAGCGCACCGCTGCCGAAAGCCAGCCGCGTCGTCTCCGACGAGTTCAGCATCCTGGCGGATGTCTTCCGGGTGATGGTCGGCAAGGTGCAGGGGCGCGAGGTCGAGCTGCGCAAGCAGGTTGAAGAGCTGAAGATCGAGATCGATGAAACCAAGGCGCGCGCCCAGGTCGCGGAGATCGTCGATACCGACTTCTTCGCCAGCCTTCAGGAGAAGGCGAAGCATATCCGCAGCCGCAGGGATGATCCGCCGCCGGTGCGTTCGAGCCAGGACGCCGAGACGCAGCCCCGGAGCGAGGGGTAGGCGTGCTGGTTCAAAGTCAGACCGCCGACGGGCTGGCGCTCCTTGACGACTTCATCCGCTCCTGCGCCTTCTTGCACGACGATTGGACCGACCACGAAGGCGTGGGCGGTTGGGGGCAGTATACGACCAATCCGCTGCTGTTTTCTCCGCCGGTCTGCGTCACCTCGTCGCTGGCAGGCTATGGTCCGCGCACCATCGACCAACTGCGCAGCCTGGGGGGCTTTCAGGGGAGCATCATCCAGCCGGAATGGCGCACCAATAACCTGGCGCTGAATCTGCGCAGCGACCCGCAGGCGATGGCGGCGCTGCGCGAGCAGGTGCAGGCGCAGCGCCTGCATCTCTCCAGTTTCTACAACGACCCCGGTCGGAGGATCGACGCCATCGCCGAGTCCCTCTCCTCGCCAGACCACACTGTGCAGGCGCATCCATCTCACAGCGCCTTCATGCAGATGTACAGCAAACTGCGCTTCTCCGACTATATTGATGGCGTGCCCAGCCCGCAGGCGGCGACCTGCGAGTCGCTGGCGGATCTGAAGGCGTTCGCCCGCGATTCGGCGCGCGCTAATCCCGGCATGGTGATCAAGCTGGATCACCGCAACCTGTTCCATCTCGATTCCGCGGATGACATTGACGGAATCGCCGATCAGCTCGAGTATCCGCTGCGGGTCGAGACAGCGTATCCGCTGACCGCGACGCCGATCGTCAATGCCATCCGCTGGAAGGGTCAGGTCGCCCCGCTGTTCATGGTCGATCAGTACATCCGCGACTGGCTGCACTGGGGCAATGGATCGCCGGCGTCGGGAACGGCGGAGCAGCGCGCCCGGATGGTCGAATATACGCTCCGCATCGGCGAACAGATGGAAGGCTATGAAGGCGTGTTCGGCGTCGATTTCATCCACACGCCAGATGGCGCGATCTACGCGGTGGATATTAACGCCCGCTTCTGCTCCTCGACCTACCCCTACGGGCTGCTGACCCGCGCCGGCGTTGACCCCGACCGCACGCACACCCGCTATCGACTGGTCCCCTGCCGGCTGGACAGCCTCGATGATCTGACGACCGACCGGGAATTCATCGCGCTGACGCCGGGGAGCGACTGCGGACTCTTCGCTTATGATCCGGTCGCCTATTTCGAACTGCCGCATCCCGTCCACTACGTCAATTACGTCTGCGTCGCCCCGACCGCAGCGGCGTGTCTAGCGCTTGATGAGATGATGACCCGCATCATCGCCCGGCATACGGCGCGGCACAGCGCCGACGACTGAGCGCGCCGCTGCTGGCAGCAGCAGAGGATGATTCTGCGGTACAATCTCGACCATCGATGATGTTCTCTAAAGATGCTTACGATGACGGTCGTCCTTGAATCCCACATTGATACGAGCAGCGAAGCGTACCAGGCGAACTATGCGCACAACCGCCAGATCGCCGCAATTCTGGCGGAGCGGCAGGCGAAGGTGCGGGCAGGCGGCAGCGAGCGCGCCGTCAGAAAGCACCTCGACGCCGGCAAGCTGCTGCCGCGCGAGCGGATCGAACTGCTGCTCGATCCCGGCGCGCCGTTCCTCGAACTGAGCGCTCTGGCAGCCTGGGGCATGTACAACGACGAGACCCCCGGCGCAGGCGGAATCAACGGCATCGGCGTGGTCTGCGGCGTCGAATGCATGATCTTCGCCAACGAGGCGACGGTCAAAGGCGGCACGAGCTACCCCATCACCGTCGAGAAGACCCTGCGGGCACAGGAGATCGCCGCCGTCAACCGACTGCCCTGCATCTACATCGTCGAGTCCGGCGGGGCGAACCTGCCGCATCAGGCGGACTTGTTCGTGCCCGGCGGGCGCACCTTCGCCAACCAGGCGCGTATGAGCGCGGCGGGCATCCCGCAGATTTCGCTGGTCATGGGCAACAGCACCGCCGGCGGCGCATATCTGCCCGGACTGAGCGACTACGCCGTGCTGGTGCGCAATCAGGCGAAAGTCTTCCTGGGCGGTCCGCCGCTGGTCAAGATGGCGACCGGCGAAGAAGTCGATGATGAGACGCTCGGCGGCGCGGAGATGCACGCCCGCGTCTCCGGGTTAGCCGACTACCTTGCCGAGAACGACGCCGACGCCATTCGCATTGGGCGCGGCATCGTCGCCAACCTCAACTGGCGCAAGACGCCCACCCCCAACCGCCTGCCGCCGGAGCCGCCGCTGTATGACCCGGATGAACTGCTCGGCATCATCCCTATCGACACCATCCGCCAGCCGCTCGACATGCTTGACATCATCGCCCGCATCGTCGATGGCTCGCGCTTCATGTCCTTCAAGCCCGACTACGGCGCGACGCTGATCTGTGGTCACGCCCACCTCGACGGCTACCCGGTCGGCATCCTCGCCAACAACGGCGTGCTGTTCAGCGAATCGGCGAACAAGGCGGCGCAGTTCATTCAACTGTGCAATCAGGCGCGTCTTCCGCTGCTGTACCTGCAAAACATCACCGGCTTCATGGTCGGCAGCAAAGCCGAACAGGAAGGCATCGTCAAACACGGCAGCAAGATGATCAACGCCGTTGCCAACTCCGGCGTGCCACAGTTCACGGTGCTGATCGGCGGCAGCTACGGCGCGGGCAATTACGCCATGTGCGGGCGCGCCTATGACCCTACCCTGATCTTCGCGCTGCCCACCAGCCGGATCGCCGTCATGGGCGCGGAGCAGGCTGCTGGCGTGCTGGGGATCATCACCGAGGACGCCGCCCGCAAGCGCGGTGAGACGCCCGACGCCAATACCCTCGAGGTGATGAAGGCGATGACCCGGCAGAAATTCGAGCAGGAATCCGACCCGTACTATGCGACGGCGCGGCTGTTCGATGACGGCTTGATCGACCCCCGCGACGTGCGGATGGCGCTGGCGGTCGGCTTATCGATGTGCTACAACCGCGACTGGGTGGCTCAACCGCCGCCCCGTTATGGGGTGTTCAGGATGTGAGGTGTGGCGATGGTCCTGAGAGAACCGCGAGACCTGATCTCTGCCGATGCCTTCTGGGAGTTCATCGAGAATCTGCCGGCGCATGATTCGGGACATTATGAACTTATTGAAGGAGTCATTGTACCGATGGCACCAACCGGAGAACTGCACGGAGATACGACAAGCGAGCTGGATTTTCAGGTGCGTTCGGTTGTCAAAGCCAACGATCTGGGGCGCGTCACCGCCGCCGAGACGGGCTACATCGTCTGGCGCAGCCCGGACCTGCAGGGTAAAGACATCATCCTCGCGCCCGACCTCGGTTTCATCGCCAAGGCGCGCATGAGCGCCAAGCCCTCGCGCGGTTTCGTGGAAGGCGCGCCCGATCTCGCCGTCGAGGTATTGTCGTCGTCGGACCGCATGGCGAATGTCATGAAGAAGGTGCAGCTCTACTTGCAGCACGGCACGCGGCTGGTCTGGGTGGTCGATCCCGACGCCGAGATGATCATCCAGTTCACGCCGCCGGGCGGCATCCATGTATTCGGGGCAGAGGATACGCTCGACGGCGGCGATGTGCTGCCCGGTTTCGCCCTGCCCCTGCGCATCCTGTTCAAGAGAGACCAGAGCGAATCCCATGAACCCGATCAGCCAACTGCGTAATCTCACCGGCGCGTCGCGCACGGTCTTCATCCTGGTCGCCGTCGTGCTGGTGCTGATCGCGCTGTACGCCTTTTTCACTTCCGAAACAGGACGGATCATCAGCATCGCCTGCTGCGGTGGGGTGATTGTGCTGGCGGTCGTCGGCATCCTTTCCGAGCGCGGCATGAGGCGACCCGGATGACGGCGATCTTTCGCTATTCCGACCCCATCATTCAGCGCTACCCCAACGTCGTCGGCGGTATCCTCGACGTGCGCGGCGCACAGGGCGGCGCTTCACAACCCGAACTGCTCGAACGATTCGCCGCTGAGCAGCGCGCCGTCCTCGCGCGCATCGGCGATACCCCCCTCAGCCAGATCGAGTCGCTGGCTGCCTGGCGGAGCGTGTTTCGATCCTTCGGCGTCGATCCCACACAGATTCGCAGCGCTTGCGAGGCGCTTCTGCGCCGCCTGACCAAACAGGGCGACATCCCCAGCATCAACCGCCTTGTGGACATCGGCAACCTGGTCAGCATCCGCTACGGACTGCCCGTCGCGGTGGTGGATACTCGCGCGCTGACCGGCGGCATCACCGTCCGCCCTGCCGAGGGGACGGAGCATTTCACGAACCTGGGGACAACGGAGGTCGTCAACCCGGACCCCGGCGAGGTGATCTTCGCTGGCGATGCGGGGCTGGTGTTCGCCCGCCGCTGGTGCTGGCGGCAGTCGGACCAGAGCGCGGCGCGGGAAGACACAACACGGTGCGTCGTCACCGTCGAAGCCCACCACGCCGGCGGGCGGCGCGATGTCGAAGCGGCGCTGGCGGACCTGCAGGCGCTTTTCAGCGCATACACCGGTGGGCAGCAGCGCGCTGACATACTCACCAAGGATCAACCTGTGTTCAACTGATTTCATCGATACTTGTGCCTAGAGGAATAGCGTCATGGTTCTGGAAACGCAGTCGGCATCTGCAACACCCTACCACCCCTTCACGGCGGAACACCACATGTTCCGCAAGGCGGTCCGCCAGTTCGTCGAAAGAGAACTCAACCCGCACTGCGATGCCTGGGAGCAAGCCGGCATCTGGCCCGCGCATGAAGTCCTCAGGAAGATGGGCGACCTCGGCTTCCTCGGTCTCAGCTACCCGGTCGAGTACGGCGGACAGGATGCCGATATCTGGTTCACGGTGGTCCTCATGGAGGAACTGGGGCGCTGCGACTGCGCCGGCGTGCCGATGGGAATCAGCGTCCACACCGACATGTGTACCCCAGCCCTCGCTAAGTACGGCTCCGACGCACTCAAGCGGCGCTTCCTCGCCCCGGCGCTGCGCGGCGAGATGGTCGGCGCGATTGGCGTCACCGAGCCGGGCGCAGGGTCGGACGTGGCGGGCATCCTCACCCGCGCCGACAAAGACGGCGATGACTACGTCATCAACGGCAGCAAGATGTACATCACCAACGGGACACAGGCGGACTGGGTGTGTCTGCTGGTCCGCACCTCGCCGCCCAGCGACACCGCTAACATGCGCGGCTACCGGGGCATGTCGCTGATCATGGTCCCGACGGATACGCCCGGTTTCATCGTCAGCAAAAAGCTGGACAAGCTGGGCAACCTTTCCAGCGACACCGCCGTCCTGACCTTTGAGAATATGCGTGTGCCTCAGGCGAACCGCATCGGCGAAGAAGGTATGGGCTTCTATCTGCAAATGGAGCAGTTCCAGCGCGAGCGGCTGGTCGGCGCGGTCTCGACGACGGCGGGCATGGAAAAAGCCGTCCGCCAGACCATCGCCTACTGCCAGGAACGCAAAACGTTCGGCGCTCCGCTGCTGCACAACCAGTGGATCAGCTTCAAACTGGTCGAGCTGCTGACGGAGATCGAGGCGCTGCACCATCTGAACTACTACTGCGCCGCGCTGATGGCGGAGGACGAAACCTCGCTGGAAGTGACCAAGATCGCCTCGATGTGCAAGCTGAAAGCCGGGCGGCTGGCGCGCGAGGTCGGCGACACCTGCCTCCAGTTCTACGGAGGCATGGGCTACATGGAGGAGACGCCGATTGCGCGCTACTACCGCGACGCGCGGCTGATCAGCATTGGCGGCGGCGCGGACGAAGTGATGATGGGGATCATCGCGCGGCTGGAAGGGATGCTGCCGGAACGCAGCCGAGGGTAAAGCCATGACCTACCGAATAGGTTCCGCACAGGGGTTTTACGGCGACGATGTGACCAAAGCCCTGCCGATGATCGAGGGCGGGCATGTCGATGTCGTCTGCTTCGAGGCGCTGTCCGAACTGACGATGGCGATCCTGCAAAAGGACCGCCTCGCCAACCCGACGCGCGGCTACACCTGGGACATCCGCGTCATCGCCGAGCGCATCCTGTCGGCGGCGTTCGCCCACAAAATACCGCTGATCACCAACGGCGGCGGGCTGAACCCCACCGCCGCAGCCGAACTGGTGCGCGAGATCGCCGCCAAGAAGGGGCTGAACGGCATTCGCATCGCCGCCATCACCGGTGACGACCTGCTGCCCCGGCTGGATGAAATCAAGCGCGCCGGCGAGACTTTCTCCAACCTGGACACCGGCGAGCCGCTGGATAAAGCGGCGAATCAGGCATTCCTGACCGCCAATGTCTACCTGGGCGCGTCGCCGATTGTCGAGGCGCTGCGCGGCGGAGCCGACATCATCATCGCCGGGCGCATCGCCGATCCCTGTCTGTACCTGGGCGCGCTGATCGTCCACTACGACTGGGCATGGGACGACTGGGACCGGCTGGCGGCGGGGATCGTCTGCGGACATCTGCTGGAATGCACCGGGCAGGTGGTCGGCGGCAACAGCCTCGCCCTGATCGATGAGATCGACGCCCGCGACCTGCCCCGGCTCGGCTACCCGATTGCCGAGGTTGAGGCGGACGGAAGCTTCATCCTGACCAAGACGCCGAACACGCCGGGCGTCGTCTCCGTCGAGTCGGTCAAGGAGCAGCTGTTGTACGAAGTCCACGATCCGCGCCGCTACCTGACGCCCGACGTGACCGCGAATTTCACCACGCTAAGGCTGGAACCGGCGGGCAGCAGCCGCGTGCGCGTCTCTGGCGTGACTGGCGGACCGCGCCCGGAAAAGCTGAAGGTCAACCTGAATCGCTTCGAGGGCTACAAGCGCGAATTGATCTTCACCCTCGGCTACCCGAAGGCGTGGCAGAAGGTCGATCAGCTTCAGCGTATGCTGGAAGAGGCGTGGGCAGGGCTGTCCATCGAGCGCGTCGGCTATTCCTTCCTGGGCATGGACTCGCTGTTCGATGGGTTGGCGTCTTTGCCGGAAGACCCGCTGGAAGTGATCGTGCGGGTGGTGTTCACAGCGGCGGACGCCGAAACGCTCAAGACGGCGGTCCGCCGGGCGATGGCGAACGGACTCGCCTGCCCTGCCGGCATGAGCGTGAGCGGGCTGACCGTCGGCGCGGAACCCAGCCCGGTGGTCGGGCTGTGGTCGGCGCTGGTCAGCAGGGAACACATTCAGCCCCAGGTCAGCCTTCTGGAAGGATGAACCGATGACGACGCGACGACTTTTCGACCTCGCCTATGGGCGCGCCGGCGACAAGGGCGACATCAGCAACATCAGCGTGATCGCCCGCTCGCCCGAAGCCTACCAGGAGATCAAGGCGAAGCTCACCGCTGAGCGCGTGAAGGCGCATCTGGGCGGGCTGGTGCGCGGCGAGGTCATTCGCTACGAACTGGACAACATCGAGGCGCTCAACTTCGTCTGCCACGATGCGCTGGACGGCGGCGGGACCCGCTCGCTGCGAATCGACAGCCTCGGCAAGTCGCTCGCCGGCGCGCTGCTCTATATGCCCTGGGATAGACAGGAGTAGGCGACCATGGAAACCTTGATCTTCGACCCCACCCCTCCCTTCGCCAGAATCACCCTCAACCGCCCCGATCAGCGCAACGCCATGAGCCTGCTCATGATGGATGAGCTGATCAAAGCGTTCGAAGTGCTGGAAGCTGCGCCGGAGGTGCGCGGCGTCGTGGTACGCGGCGCAGGGGGCAATTTCTGCTCTGGCGGCGACATCGCCGATCTGCGCGCCGCCGCCGGGCTGCCGGAAGATGAGCAGATCGCCCGGCTGGCGCGCATGGACACGCTGCTGGATCGCGTCAACCACAGTTCGAAGGTGGTCATTGCCGTCGTCGAAGGTGCGGCGCTCGGCGGCGGCTTCGGGCTGATCTGCGTGAGCGACATCGCCATCGCCGTCGAAGGCGCGGTCCTGGGTATGCCGGAGGTCCGCATCGGGCTTGCCCCGTCGCTGATCTCACCCTATGTCCTCCAGCGCATCGGGCTGACGACCGCCCGCCGGCTGATGCTGACCGGCGTGCGCTTCGGCGCACAGGAGGCGCTTGCCTACGGCGTCGTCTCCGAAGTCTGTACACCGGACGACGTCGACGCGGCACTGAACCGGCTGCTCGGCGATCTCCGCCAGTGCAGCCCGCACGCCCTCGCCGCCTGCAAACGCCTGATCTTCCGATCGTACGAGAGTCCGCCGATGGTGACCGCTCATTCCCGTGCCAGCCTGCTCGACGCGCTGATCAAGAGCGAAGACGCCGCCGAAGGCATGTCCGCCATGCTGAGCAAGCGTCCGCCGAAGTGGGCGACCTGACATGATCCGCACACTGCTGATCGCCAACCGGGGCGAGGTCGCCGTCCGCATCTGCCGCACCTGCCGCGATCTGGGCATCGCGACGGTCGCCGTGTATTCCGACGCCGACGCCGAGTCGCCGCACGCGCGCGCTGCCGACGAAGCCGTGCGCATCGGACCCGCCCCAGCCGCCGAAAGCTATCTGAACATCCCGGCGATCCTGGACGCCACCCAGCGTTCTGGGGCAGATGCCGTCCACCCCGGTTTCGGATTCCTGGCGGAAAATGCCGCCTTCGCCCAGGCGGTGATCGATGCAGGACTGACCTGGGTCGGTCCAACACCCGCCGCCATCGCAGCGATGGGCGACAAACGCCGCGCCAAGCGGCTGCTGCGCGACATCCCCGTTGTGCCGGGCTACAGCGGGGAAGATCAGAGCGACGCGGCACTGGCGATGGCGGCGGATGAAATCGGCGTGCCGCTGCTGGTCAAAGCGGCAGCGGGCGGCGGCGGCAAAGGTATGCGCCGCGTGGACGATCTGGCGGACTTCGCCTCGGCGCTTCGCGGCGCGCGCCGCGAAGCCGAGCGCGCCTTCGGCGACGGCACGCTCATCCTGGAGCGCTACGTCGCGCAGCCCCGGCATGTCGAGATTCAGATCCTCGGCGACAGGCACGGCGCGGTGATCGCCCTGGGCGAACGCGAATGCAGCATCCAGCGCCGTCACCAGAAGATCATCGAGGAGACACCCTCCCCCGCCGTCGATGATGCCCTGCGCGCCCGCATGAGCGCCGCCGCCGTCAGCATCGGGCAGCAGTTGGGCTACGTCAGCGCCGGGACGGTCGAGTTCCTGCTCGACGCCGACGGACAGTTCTATTTCATCGAGATGAACACCCGCCTTCAGGTCGAACACCCGGTCACCGAACTCGTCTACGGGGTCGATCTGGTGGCGATCCAGCTTCAGATCGCCGAGGGCGCGGCGCTTGGCGATCTGCTGCCGCGAGTCGAGCGGCGCGGGCACGCCGTCGAAGCGCGCATCTACGCCGAAGACCCGGCGAACGACTTCCTGCCCTCGACCGGCAGCGTCCAGCGCTGGACCGCCCCGACCGGCGCAGGAATCCGCGTCGATTCCGGCATCGAGACCGGCGGCGAGGTCACCGTCCACTATGATCCGATGATCGCCAAGATCATCGCCCACGCGCCGACGCGGGCGGAAGCGCTGCGCCGTCTGGATCATGCGTTGGGCGAGACGGTGCTGCTCGGTCTGCGGCATAACATCGCCTTTCTGCGCCGCGTCCTGCGCCACCCGGAATTCGCGGCGGGGGCGTTCGACACCGACTTTCTGGCGCGCCAGCCAGTCCTATCGATGCCGGCAAGCGATCCGCCGCTGCACGCCGTCATCGGCGCTGCCCTGCGCTGCGCCGACCTGGGGACGGAGCGGTTTCGCAATAACCCTTACCGCCCGCAGCGGCAGACGCTCCGGCACGGCGACCGGTCTTTCGAGGTCTTGATCGACCGGGCGGGCGGTGGCGCTTTCCGCGTGACGCTGGACGGCGCAGCCCGCATCGCGCGGTGGAGCGGCGAAAACCGGCTGACGCTCGACGGGCACACCCGCCGCGTCGAGATTGTGCGCTCTGGCACAGCGCTGTGGACCCAGATCGACAGCGAGGTCCTCGCCCTGGAATGGATCGATCCTCTTCCCGCCGGGCAGGCGGTGCGCGAATCTGCCGGGTCGCTGCGCGCCCCAATGCCGGGGCAGATCATTAAGGTTGAGGCAGAAATTGGACAATTTGTTCTAAAAGGTACTATACTACTGGTGATGGAGGCGATGAAGATGGAGCATCGCATCAGCGCGCCCTACGATGGCACGGTGACCGCTATCCACTTCAATCAGGGACAGACTGTGCAGCAGGGTGTAACGCTGATCGACCTTCAGGCGTCTAATCCATCGTAGCGCGCCGTTCGCAACAACCGCCAACACTCCCCGCCCACGAGCGTTCGGCGCTGCGCTTTTCGGCTATCTCTCAGGGAGGAAAGTCCATGTTCGTTCTGTCTCGCGGCGTGTCCCGCCTCGTCGTACTCGCCGCGCTCGTCGCCCTGCTGACGGCGGCGGTCGGCGTCTCGGCGCAGGATGCCGTGCCGTTTCGCGTCGGCATGACCACCCCGACTGTACTCGACCCGGCGCTGCATACCAACGACCCGGAAACGCTCCTCAACCGCGCCATCTACGACTATCTGGTCGAAGTCTTGCCCGATGCCACCATCGGCGCGAACCTCGCCGACTCCTGGACGATCAGCGAGGATGGGCTGACCTATACCTTCACCCTGCGCCAGGGCGTCACCTTCCACGACGGATCGACCTTCGACTCGGCGGATGTCGTCTGGACGTACAACCGTCTGAAAGAGGTCGGATCGCCGGCGCTGAACCTGATGGGAAGCGATTTCACCGTCGAAGCAGTCGATCCGGCGACGGTCGTCTTCACCATCCCGTCGGTCAACGCCGATTTCCTGTACGGTGTCGGGGCGCTGCAGGCGCTGATCCTCCCCGAAGGGCAGAATACGCCCAATGAACTGGGCGAAGGCGATGCCGCGCTGGCGAACTTCAACGGAACCGGTCCGTTTCGGCTGGTCAGCTTCGAACCGGGCGCGCGCGCGGTCTTCGCCGCCAACCCGGATTATTGGCTGGAAGGTGCGCCGGGCGTCGTGGATATGGAACACATCTACATCGATGACCCGGTCGCCCAGGTCGATGCACTGCTGAGCGGCGCGCTCGATTTCATCATCAAGGTCTCGGTCGATCAGGTGAACCGTCTGGAAGGTGCTGACGGCATCACCGTCCTGGAGCAGGCGACCAGCCAGCACCCGGTCATCCGTCTGCGCACCGACGCCGGATCGCTCGGCGAGAATGTCGCCGTCCGTCAGGCGTTCAAGTACGCCACCGACCGCCTGCTGATCAACGATCTGATCACCCAGGGGCGCGGCGTCGTCGGCAACAATGACCCGATCGCGCCGGTCTTCGCGGCGTTCTTCGACAACACCATCGAGAACCAGCTCTATGATCCCGCTGAAGCCTGCCGCCTGCTCGAAGAAGCCGGCATCGGCAGAGTCTCGACGACGTTTTACTATCCGCTCGACTTCGGCTATGAGCCGCTGCTGGCACAAACGCTTCAACAGACCTGGGCGGCGGGCTGCATCGACGTGGAGCTTCAGGAAGTGCCGGTCGGGCTGTACTACGACGTGAGCAACCCGGAGAACTACTTCGACGTGCAGCTGGGCATCACCGGATGGGGCGCGCGTCCCTCGCCGCAACTCCTGCTGCAGGAAGCCTACATCGAGTCCGGCATCGCCACCTACTACAACGAATCGCGCTTTGCCGATCCTGAACTGGAAGCCCTGGTCGCGGAAGCCCGCGCCACCTCGGATGTCGAGGCGCGCAAGGCGATCTACAGCCAGGTCAGCCAGATCTTCCTGGAACGCGGTCCGATCATCATCCCGTTCTTCGCCCCGCTGGTCGGCGCGCACAGCGAGCGTGTCAATGGGCTGGTCATGGCTCCCTTCCCCGGACGCACCGATTTCCGCTCGGTCACGCTGGGCGGTTAACGTCACATTTCGGATGATCGCGCCGGGCGGCGACCCGGTGGGTCGCCCGTTCAAAAGGCATGGATTTCGTGCGTCCGCCGTCCCTGCATCACAGGAGCGGCGGATGCCCTCCTTCCGACAAGCCGGGATGTTCAGCCCGTGAGAACCGCCGTCGCGCAGCTCCTGCGCCGTCCTATGACCCTCTTCGGCGCGATCATCGTCGCGCTCTTTCTGCTGGCGGCGGTCTTCGGTCCGATGATCGCCCCCTACCCCTACGACATGCTCATTCGAGGCGCGGCGCGTCTGCCCCCATCGGCGGACTATCTCTTCGGAACCGACCAGATCGGGCGCGATGTCTTCAGCCGGGTGCTGTGGGGCGCGCGCGACATTATCACCCTGCCGCTGCTCACGACGGCGCTCTCGGTGCTGTTCGGGACGAGCATCGGCTTGTTCATCGGCTACTACGGCGGCTGGATCGACGAGATCGTCTCGCGCATCCTGGACGCCCTTCTGGCGATTCCAGCGCTGGCGCTGGCGCTGGTCATGCTCCGCGCCGTCGGACCCTCCCCTTTCGGCATCGTCGCCGTGATCGTCGTCCTCTACACGCCCATCGTCGCCCGCGTAGTGCGCGCCGCTGCGCTCAGCCTGCGCGGCAGCGGCTACATCGAGGCGGCGAAACTGCGCGGCGAGGCGGTGCGCTATATCCTGTTCCGCGAAATCCTGCCCGGCGTCCTACCCGCCCTGGTGGTGGAGGCGGCGCTGCGCTTTTCCTACGCCATTTTCCTGACCGCTTCGCTCGGCTTTCTGGGCTTCGGCGTGCAGCCGCCCTCGCCGGACTGGGGGCGAATGGTCAACGAAGCCCGCACGGCGTTCTCACAGGTCCCCTGGGCGTTGTGGTTCCCTGCGGGGGCGATTATTCTGCTGATCGTCGGCGTCAACCTGCTCTCCGACGGGCTGCGGCGGGTCTTTCGCTACGAAGGGCAACTGCTGTGATCACTCCGGTTGTACAGGTGGAAGACTTCAACCTTGAATACCGGCTCGGCAAGCGCTGGCTGAACGTCCTGCGCGATGTGAGCTTCGCCATCATGCCCGACGAGATTCACGGGCTGGTCGGCGAGAGCGGCAGCGGAAAATCGACCCTGGCGCTGGCAATCATGAACAGCTTCACGCCTAACGCTCGCGTCGCCGGCGGGAGGGTGCGCTTCGAGGGCGAAGACCTTCTCGACCGGACGCCCGCCGAAATGCGCAGCATCTGGGGAAAGCGCATGAGCCTGGTTCCGCAGGACGCGCTGGCGGCGCTCAACCCGTCGCATACGGTGGGCGATCAGATCGGCGAGATCACCCGGCTGCACGAGGGGCTGTCCCGGCGCGAGTCGCTCCGGCGCGCCGAGGAGATGCTGCGCCGGGTGCGCATCAGCGACCCGGAAACCGTGATGCGGCGCTATCCGCATCAGCTCAGCGGCGGGATGCAGCAGCGTGTGACCATCGCCATGGCGCTAAGTACGTCGCCGCGCCTGCTGATCCTGGACGAGCCGACGACCGCCCTGGATGTGACCACCCAGGCGGTGATCGTCGATCTGTTCCGCGATCTGATCCACGACACCCATGCCGCCGCGCTCTATGTCTCGCACGATCTCGGCTTGGTGGCGCAGCTGTGCGACCGCGTGACCGTCCTGTATGGCGGCGAGGTCATGGCATGTGCGCCCGCCGCCGATCTCTACGGGCGTCCGCTGCACCCGTACACCATCAGCCTGCTCGCCAGCCTGCCGCGCCGCACTGAAGGGGCGGAGACGCGCCTGCCGACTATCGAGGGCGTCGCCCCGGCGCTGGCGGATCGCCCGGCGGGCTGCGTCTTCGCGGCGCGCTGCCCGGCGGCGCTAGAGCAGTGCCGCCGCGAGAAACCGCCGCTGGAAGTGATCGCCGGCGACCGTCTGATCAAGTGCTGGCGCTGGCGCGAGATCGCCTCTGGCGCGCTGATCATCGACACCTCGCCGCAGCAGGGGGCGGGTGACGCTCCCCCGCGCGATGGCTACGTGCTGACCGCCCAAGCGATGTTCAAGGCGTTCGACCCGCCAACGCTCGTTGACCGTCTGCTGATGACCGGGCGACGCCCGCTGCGCGCCGTCGATGACGCCAGCCTGCGGGTGCGGGCGCGTTCGACGCTGGGGCTGGTCGGCGAATCGGGCAGCGGCAAGACCACGCTGGCGCGGCTGATCGTCGGATTGGAGACGGCGGATGCCGGCGCGCTGGAACTGCTCGACATGCCGCTCGATCTCCGCCTGAACCGCCGCCCGCGCTCGGCGCTGCGCGAACTCCAGATGGTCTTCCAGAACCCCAACGATGCGCTCAACCCTTATCTGAGCGTTGGCGAGCAGCTGGGGCGCGCCGTCCGCTGGCTTTCCGATGAACGTCTGAGCCGCGATACCGTACGCGAACGGGTGCGCGCCCTGCTGTCGGCGGTGCGCCTGCCGGAGACTTTCGCCGAACGCTACCCGGTCGAGCTGAGCGGCGGCGAAAAACAGCGCGTCGCCATCGCCCGCGCCTTCGCCGCCGACCCGGCGCTGGTGGTCGCCGACGAGCCAACTTCGGCGCTCGATGTCTCGGTGCAGTCGGTGATCCTCAATCTGCTCAAGGACCTGCGGGCGCTCAAAGGAGCGTCGTACCTGCTGATCTCGCACAACCTGGACGCCGTCGCCTTCCTCGCCGACTGGATCGTCGTGATGTATCTCGGCGAGATCGTCGAACAGGGGTCGGTGGCACAGGTCTACAGTGCGCCCTCGCACCCCTATACCGAAGCGCTGATCAGCGCCATCCCGGTCGCCGACCCGGCGGCGCAGCGCAAGCACATTCGGCTGGAGGGCGAGCTGCCCAGCCCGCGCGATCTGCCGACCGGCTGCCGCTTTCACACCCGCTGTCCCCGCAAGATCGGGGCGATCTGCGAACACGACGCGCCGCCGATCCGCGAAGCCGGCGACGGTCATTACATCCGCTGTCACATCCCGATTGAAGACCTCACCCGCTTGCAGGTGGAGGACCCCGCCGCACATGTCAGCGAGGCAGGCTGATGCTGCGCTTTCTGACACGCCGGCTGGCGCTGCTCGCCCTGACTCTCTTCCTGACCTCGATCCTGGTCTTCGCCTCGACGCAGATCCTCCCCGGCGATGTCGCCCGGCTGATCCTGGGGCGCGAGGCTCAGGATCAGGCGCTGCAAGACCTGCGCGAGGAGCTGGGGCTGAACCAGCCTCTTCCGGTGCAGTACACCGCCTGGCTGACCGGTTTCGTGAGCGGCGACTGGGGGCGCGCCTTCACCGGCGGCAGACCGCCGATCCGCCCGCTGGTCATGGAACGCCTGGGCAGGTCGATGCAGCTGGCGCTGGTCACGCTGATCCTCACCGTCCCGCTGTCCGTCACGCTCGGCGTGATCGCCGGGCTGCGCGAAAACACCTGGATCGACAGCGTGATCAACATCCTAACGCTGGCGGTCGTCGGCTTGCCAGAATTCGTTACCGGTCTGGTGCTGATCAACGTCTTCGCGCTCGGCTTGGGGTGGTTCCCGACCGGCGCAGCCCTCTCGTCAGATGCCCCGCTGGGGGAAGCACTGCGCCAGATGATACTGCCCGCCACCGCCGCCGGTTTCGTCATGATGGCGTACATCGTCCGCATGACCCGCGCCGGGGTGATCGACGAGATGAAGAAGACCTATGTGCGCACCGCCATCCTCAAAGGGCTGTCCCGTCGGCAGGTGATCGTGCGGCATGTGCTGCGCAACGCCCTGCTGCCCACCGTCACGGTGATCGCGCTGTCGATAGGCTGGCTGATTGGCGGGCTGATCGTGATCGAAAACGTGTTCAACTATCCCGGTCTGGGACGGCTGATGACCGCCGCCGTCGAGGACAAGGATATCCCCCTGATGCAGGCGACGGTCATGGTGGTGGTGTTCTTCTTCGCGCTGGCGAACCTCGCCGCCGACGTGGTCTACGCCCTGCTCAACCCGCGCATCCGCCTGGAGTAGAGGCTGGCTGCGGCACGGGCTGGTTTAGCATTTTTGTTCTTTTCGCCCAGGTCTGTTACCATTTGAGGTCTGATCGATGTTCAACTGCCATCTGCGCGGCAGCGCCAGGAGGAGATCATGCCGGAATCGCTGCGTCTCGCGCTCGACTTTCTGCGCGACCTGAACCGCAACAATGACCGCGAATGGTTCAAGGCGAATAAAAAGCGTTACGATGCCGCTCGCGCCGCCCACGAGATCTTCATTGCCGAAGTCCTCTCCCGCTTCGATGAAGTGGAAGATGTCGGTCCCCTGACGCCGCCGGAGACGCTCTACCGCATCCACCGCGACATTCGCTTTTCGCCGGACAAGACGCCCTACAAGCCCTGGATGGGTGCGCTGATCGGTCCCCAGGGGCGCAAGACGCTGGGCAGCGCCTACTACATCCAGATTCAGCCGGGCGGAAGCATGATCGCCGGGGGACTCTACATGCCCAGTTCCGAGGCGCTTCAGGCGGTCCGCGAGAGCATCGCGGCGGATGCCCGTCCGCTGAAAGCCGTCCTCGTCTCGGAGTCCTTCATCCGCGCCTTCGGCAGCATCGAAGGCGACCAGCTCAAGACCGCGCCGAAAGGCTTCAGCAAGGATCATCCGGAGATCGCCCTGCTGCGCTACAAGCAGTTCCTCGCGGTGCATCCCATCGCCGATGAGGATATTCTGAAGGATGATCTGGTGGATCGGGTGATCACGGTCTGCAAGGCGCTCAAGCCGTTCACCGACTACTTCTACGACCGTATTGACCCGGCGCTTTTGGAAAAGATGGCGCGTCCGGGATAAAGTCACAGGCGACCATCACTCATCGGAGGACCGCCATGCCCCTGTACGACTACCGCTGCGCCAGCGGACACGCCTTCGAAGCGCGCCACGGCATGAACGCCGCCGCGCCCGCCTGCCCGGTCTGCGGCGCGGCACAGGTGCAGCGGGTGATCACCGCCGCTCCGTGCCGACTCCTGGGCATGGCGGCGGACGCCGGGCGCAGCGGCAGCGCCAGTATGGAGCAGATCAATTCCAAGTGGGCGGAGGAAACACCGAAGCTGCGCGAAAAGCTGGTCAGCAAGCTGGGCGAAGAGACCGTCAGCCGCAATCTGCCGACGCTCACCCCGAAAGAGGGCTGATGCGCCCGACCTTCCGCCGCGACTACGTGATCGTCGGCGCGCAGATCGGCGCAGAGGGTGCGACTGCCGCAGGCGAACTCTGCATCTCGCGCGGGCGCATGGTCGAATCCGGCTTGCGCCGCGCCGCCAGGATCGATCTCACCGGCTGCGTCATCCTGCCGGCGCTGGTGAACGCCCACGATCATCTCGAACTGAACCACTACCCGCGCACCCGCTACCGTGAGCGCTACGACAATGCCCACCGCTGGGGCGAAGACGTGAACGCGCACCTGAACGACTCGCCGTTCCGCCGGCTGCGCGCGTTTCCCCTGTGGGATCGTCTGTTCCTAGGCGGGCTGAAGAACCTGCTGTGCGGCGCGCTGACCGTCGCACAGCACAACCCACCCCACCGTGAGCTGTTCCGCCGCGATTTCCCGGTGCGGGTGCTGCGTCGTTATGGGTGGGCGCATTCGCTGCATTTCAACAGCGACGCCGAAATCGTCAAAGCCTACCGGCGCACGCCGAGGAATGCTCTGTTCTTCATCCATCTCGCCGAAGGGACGGACGAGACGGCAGCGGGCGAATATCGGCGGCTCAGGGCGCTGGGAGCGGTCGGCGCGAACACCGTGCTGGTACACGGCATCGGCATGACCCCCGACGATATCGCCGATGCCGCGCCGCGCGTGCACGCGCTGGTCACCTGCCCGACGACTAATCGCTATCTGCTCGGCAGGACAGCCGATCTTGACGCCTGGCAGCGCGCCGGCGGCGACATCTGGTTGGGCAGCGACTCGCGGCTGACTGCCGACGGCGATCTGCTGGACGAGGTCACTGCGCTCGCCCAACCGGGCGACTCGCCGGTGGCGGTATTGGGACGATTCCGCGCCGAGAGATCGTTTGGATCAACGCGCAGCATCAGCGCGAACGCCGCCGGAAGCCTGATCGGGCGGGGGGACTGGATCGCCCTGCGCGCCGACTCCCGCCCGCCGATCCGCCGCGCTGACCTGGCGCTGGTGGTGCGGGGCGGCGTCCCGCAGATCGGCGACTCGGAGATCATGGGTCAGTTCCCCGCCCTGCCGACCGTCCCGGCGATCCTTGACGGGAAGCCCAAAGCGATTTGCCATGCCCTGGCGGAGCAAATCCGCCGGTGCGCCCTCCAAGAATCCGGTTTGACGCTACAATAGGGACAAGCAAAGAGGAAAAAGACCCCCTATGAGCAGCGTGATTCCCCCCAAATACGACGACATCATCGCCAGCGCCTACTATGTCTGGTTCACGACGGTCCGCCCCGATGGCATGCCGGCACCGACGCCGGTCTGGTTCGTACGCGACGGCGACTCGTTCGTCATCTATACCACCCCCGGTTCGCAAAAGCTGAAATTCATTCAGGGCAATTTCCACGTCTCGCTCGCCTTCACCCCTGACGCCGACGCCGGGAACTATTTCGTCGTGCTGGGGACGGCGCAGGTCGATCAGACCGTGCCGCTGGCGATCAACAATCCGAGCTATATGACGAAGTATGGCGATGGCTTGGCGGCGACCGGCATGACCGCCGAATCGCTCAGCGACGCCTACAACGTACCGATCCGCGTCACACCGATCCGCATTCGCGGCATGGAAGACTATTGATGGCGACCATTCCGGAGAAATTCGACCCCCTGATCGCGAGCGCAGTCTACGTCTGGTGTACCACCGTCCGCCCAGACGGCACGCCGCACACTACGCCGATCTGGTTCATTCGCGACGGCGGCAGCTTCTATTTCTACACGATTCCGGGGTCGCAGAAGGTCCGAAATCTGGCGGCGAATCCGCACATCTCGCTGAGCTTCGCGGCGGACCATGAAGGCGAGGAATTCTTCGTGGTCGAAGGCACGGCGGCGGTCGATGACAGCCTGCCAAAGCCGCACCTGAACGACGCCTATATGGCGAAGTACCGCAGCGCGCCCTACATGATCGAAGCGACGCCGGAGAAATACTCGCTGCGCTTCTCCCTGCCGGTGCGCGTGACGCCGACGCGGGTTCGCGGCATTGACTGAGCGATGACCGATCTTCTGTTCGGGCAGTCCTACTTTCTGCGCTTCGACCCGAAGCTCTACGAAGCCATGCAGCCCTACCCGCCGCTCGGCGCGCTGTACGCCGCCAGCGCCCTACGCCGGGGCGGCTACGACGTGGCGCTGTTCGACGCCATGCTGGCGGAGTCGCCGGTAGAATGGGCAGCAGCGCTGGACCGCCACCGCCCCCGCTTCGCCATCCTCTTCGAGGACAACTTCAACTATCTGAGCAAAATGAGCCTGCTGCGTATGCGCGAGGCGGCGTTTGCCATGATCGACGCGGCGAAGGCGCGCGGCTGTATCATCCTGTGCTGCGGCAGCGATCAGACCGACCACGCCGAACTGTATCTACAGCGGGGCGCGAATATGGTGCTGATCGGCGAGGGCGACGCCGCACTGCCGGAAGTCGTCGATCATTTCGCCGGGCGCAGCGCCGGGACGCTCGACGGCATCGCCGGGATCGCCTACCGGGCGGACGACGGGCGCGTCGTGCGGACGCTGCCCCGCCCGGTGATCGCCGATCTCGACGCCCTGCCCTTCCCCGCCTGGGACCTGGTCGAGCGCGACCGCTACCAGGCGATCTGGCGCGAGCATCACGGCTATACGTCGATGAACCTGGTGACGACGCGCGGCTGCCCTTTCCACTGCAACTGGTGCGCCAAGCCGATCTGGGGGCAGCGCTACAACGTGCGCAGCCCGCAAAATGTGGTCGAAGAGATGGCGTGGCTGAAAGAACATTTCAACCCCGACCATATCTGGTTCATGGACGACATCATGGGCATCCGCGACCGCTGGATCGAGGAATTTGCCGATCTGCTCGAGGCGCGCGGGCTGCGCATCCCGTTCAAGAGCCTGAACCGGGTCGATCTGCTGCTGCGCGGGCGGACGATCCCGGCGCTGGCGCGGGCGGGCGCGCAGAGCGTGTGGGTTGGCGCGGAAAGCGGTTCGCAGAAGATTCTGGATGCGATGGAAAAAGGCACGACCGTTCAGCAGATCTACGACGCCACCCGCCGGCTTCACGCCAACGGGGTGCGCGTCGGCTTCTTCTTGCAGTTCGGCTATCCGGGCGAGACGCGCAAGGACATCGAACTGACGCTCAGGATGGTGCGCGACCTGATGCCCGACGACATCGGCATCAGCGTCAGCTATCCCCTGCCGGAGACGAAATTCTACGAGAGTGTTAAGCACGAACTGGGAGAGCGCGCCAACTGGATCGACAGCGAAGACCTCGCCATGCTCTACCAAGGACCGTTCCGCACCGAGTTCTACCGTCAGCTGCACACGGTTGTCCACAAGGAATATCGGTCGCGCAAGACGGCGCGGGCGCTGCGCGATCTGGTCCGGCATCCGGCGGGGCTGCGACCGGGGCATCTGCGCCAGACGGCGTCGATGATCTACCATCTGGCGACGCTGCCCGCCGCCCGCGCCCGCCTGGATACCCTGGCGCGGCTGCCGCATGACCCGGTGCGCGCGCCGAACGCCACGCTGGCGTGATGCCCGGTCGTATGGCGGGTTGTAACGCGCCCGGTTTCGGGGTAACTTTAGGACCATCTAACATCATCGCGCGGAAAGAACTGCATGGGAACGCTGAACCCAGATCTCGTCTCAAAAGATATGGATGCGGTGCTGAACGACGCCGTAGCGCTCAAGGACCAGCTGCGCAAATCGGTCCTGATGCCCGAACTCGTGCTGCTGGCGCTGCTGCGGCGTAAAGACACGGCGGCTGCCCGCATCCTTGACATTTTCGCCAACAGCCGGGCGGTCGATGTGGAAAAGCTCGACCGTCAGGTGACGCTCGCTGCCGAAAGCCGGCGCGACCCGGACGGCAACCTGGAATTCGTCGCCAAGGGCAACCGGCGCGTCCCGATGAGCCGCCAGACGATCATCCTGATCGACGACGCGCTCACCCGGGCACAGGCGCAGAACGAGGTGCGCGCCGACACCGATCACGTGCTTTCGGTGTTGAGCGAGGCGACGATCAGCACCGGCGGGCTGCTGCGCCAGGTCGGGATCACGCCGAAAGCCATCACCGATGTGACCAGCGACACCTCGCAGGTCATCCGCACCGGCGGCACGACTCAGGATTTCGTCGCCGGGGCGAAGAGCGGCAAGCTGCGCGCCGTCTACTTCCGCGAGGACCTGCTGCGTGAGATGATCAACCTGCTCACCCAGTCGTTCAGCCGCCACGTCGTGCTGATCGGACCAGACGGCGTCGGCAAGCGGACGCTCGCCTACAGTCTCGCCCTGCTGATGAGCGAGGGCAAGGGACCGAAGGGGCTGAAAAGCCTGGTGCAGATCGACGAAGCCGCCCTGCTCGATAACGACCAGAAGGCGGTGCGCGCCGGCATGAGCAGCGCAGCGGGTGGAATCTTGTTCGTGCCCCATCTGCACCGCTTCTTCGGCGGACCGATCCGCGCCGAATTCGCCAAGGCGACGCCGCTCATCCAGAAGGCATTTTTGAGCGACGACCCGGTGATCATCGGCACGACCACCGAGCAGGAGTTCAACCAGCGCATCGCCCCGATGAGCGGCGTCGCCGAACGCCTGCACATCCTGCGCGTGCCGGAGCCTTCGCTGGACGAAGCCATCGAAATCCTCAACGTCATCCGCCCGCACCTGGAATCGGACTACACGCTGAAGGTGGCGGAGGACGTAGTCGGCATCGCCGTGCGGCTGGCAAAACGCTACCTGAGCGCCACGCCGCTGCCGCGCAGCGCCGAACAGCTCCTTCACCGGGCGGCGGCGATGGTGGCGATGAGCCAGCAGACCAACCTCGCTTACAGGTCCAGCACGTCCGACGGCGAGAACCTCGACGCCGAAGATGTCACCCTGGCGCTCAGCCAGATGACCGGCGTCCCGGTCAACAAGCTGGGCGAAGATGAGCGCCTGCGCTACGCCAGCATGGTGGAATACATGGGCGAGCGCATCAAGGGGCAGGATCAGGCGGTGCTGGCGGTCAGCCGCGCCATCAAGACGGCGCGCGTCGGCTTCAAAGACCCCAAGCGCCCCATCGGCGCATTCCTCTTCCTTGGACCGACCGGCGTCGGCAAGACCGAACTGTCGAAGGTGCTGGCGGAATTCATGTTCGGCAGCGAAGACGCCATGCTGCCGCTGGATATGAGCGAGTTCAAGGACGAAAGCAGTCTGAACCGCCTGCTCGGCTCGCCTTCCGGCTACGTGGACAGCGAAGCCGGCGGTCAGCTGACCGAACGGGTCAAGCAGCAGCCCTACATCATCGTCCTCTTCGACGAGGTGGAAAAAGCCCACCCGCGCATCCTGGACATCCTGCTGCAAGTGATCGAAGAGGGCCGCCTGACCGACGGGCGTGGCAACCCGGTCAGCTTCAGCGAGACGGTGATCATCCTGACCAGCAATCTGGGGTCGGAATTCCTCGCCGTGCCGCTGATCACCGACGAGATCCGCGACGAGGCGATGGAGGAAGTGCGCACCTACTTCCGTCCGGAATTCCTGAACCGCCTGGATGAAGTGGTTATGTTCAACAGCCTGACCGACGAGGTGCTGTACGCAATTCTGGGGCTGATGCTCGCCAAAGAATCCAAGCTCGCCGCCGACCGGGGGCTGAAGATCAGCTTCAGCGACCCGGCGAAGCGCTGGATGCTGGCGCAGAATGACGAGCCAGAGTACGGCGCGCGCCCGCTGCGGCGCATCATCCGCCGGTCGGTGCGCGAGCCGCTGGCGGATTTTCTGCTGCGCGCCAACCCGCCCACCGGCACGGAGATCGCGGTCGATGCCCTGGAAGACGGCAGCGCCCTCAAGTTTTCGGCGCTGGTCAACGGACAGCAGGTGACGGTATAGCGCTGGCTTCAGCGTCAGATGCCGTTGCAGAGGATAGTGCATGATGGATTATTTCAAACTGGAGCCGAAGCCATGCCAGCAGTGATCACCAGCGTCTTTCGCAAGTATGACATTCGCGGCACCGCCGGAACGCCGGATGCGCAGCTGACGCCGGAACTGGCGCGGCTGGTCGGCGCAGCGCTCGGAACGTATCTGCCGCGTCACTTCCAGACCGAGCGGGTCTTCGTCGGTCAGGATAACCGCGTCTCTTCCGGTCCGCTCAAAGCCGCGCTGATCGAAGGGCTGGCTTCGACCGGGCTGAACGTGACCGACATCGGGCAGGTACTCACGCCGACCGTCTATTTCGCCGCCGCCAGCTATGGCGACCGGGGCGCAGGCGTGATGATCACCGGCAGCCACCTCGATACACGCTACAACGGCATCAAGATGGCGTATGGGTCGCTGGCGCTGGCAGATCAGCAGATTCAAGACCTGCTCAAGATCATCCAGGAGGATGGTTTTGCCACAGGCAGGGGGACGGTGACGCAGGATTTCGACGTGATCCACCGGCACATGGCGGCGATCCAGTCCAAGGTCACCATCAGCCGCCCGCTCAAGGTGGTCATGGACGCCGGCAACGGCTTGAGCGGCTCGCACGTCCCGCAGGTGCTGCGCAACCTCGGTCTGGATGTCACCTGTCTGTTCTGCGAAAGCGACGGGACCTACCCCAATCACCTGCCCAACCCCGAAGACCCGGAGATGACCAGGGACCTGGAGGCGAAGGTCGTTGAGCTGGGCGCGGACCTCGGTCTGGCGTTTGACGGCGACAGCGACCGCTGCGGTTTCATCGACAATCATGGACACCACATCGCCGCCGACCGTCTGCTGGCGCTGCTGGCGCGCGACCTGCTCAGCCGTCAGCCGGGCGCTTACGTGGTCTTCGATGTCAAGGCGTCGCAGGCGCTCCCCGACGAGATTCGTAAATACGGCGGTCAGCCGGTTATGTGGAAGAGCGGGCACAGCCTGATGAAGGCGAAGATGCGCGAACTCGGCTCGCCGCTGGGCGGCGAGGTCAGCGGACATCTGTTCGTCGGCGAAAACTACTACGGCTTCGACGACGCCCCGCTGGTGGCGCTCAAGACGCTGGAGATCATCGCCAACAGCGGCAGGACCATCGGCGAGCTGTTCGACGAGATCCCCAAGCTGCACGCCACGCCGGAGATCATCATGAGCGCGCCGGACGCGGTCAAGTTCCAGATCATCGACGAGATCCGCGCGGCGCTGGAAAAGAACTTCGAGGTGGTGACGGTGGACGGCGCGCGCGCCGTCTTCGAACGAGGATGGGGGCTGGTGCGCGCCAGCAACACGCAGCCGGCGATCACCATGCGCTTTGAAGCCTACGAGCGCGCCGATATGGTGGACTACATGCGCCGCTTCCGCGCGCTGCTCAACGCCCACCCGGAAGTGGACGCCGCCAAGCTCGACGATCAGATCGCGGCGTTCAGCAAATAGCCGTCAGCATCCACCAGAAGGACGAGGCATCATGGCGACCGCACCCTGCATCGCAACCGGAAAAGTCTCCTCCACCGGCAAGCAAATCCTGGTGCGCCTCGCGCCGGGAGCCGATCAGCCCTACCTGGGGTCCATCCCGCTGAATCTGAGCGGCTACGAGGTCGTGGAAGCGCAGACGGGAGGCGATGGACTCGACTGGGTGCGCCTTAACTTCTCCGGCGGAGTCTCCGGGTGGGTGCGCGCCGACGAGATCGACATTCAGGGCGACTGCACGGCGGCGGGTTACGGCGTCGTGGCGCAGCCTACCCGCGCCTCACAGATCAAGCGGGGCGCGCCGGTCATCCCTACCCCTGATCCGACGCCGACCCCCACGCCCACCCCCACGCCGGAACCGGAACCCGAACCGGAGCCTGAGCCTGTCCCGACGCCGGTCGACAACAGCCCAGAGCGGGTGCGCCGGGCGGCATTCAACATCACGGCGGGTTTTGAAGGCGGCGGCTACGCGACATTTCAGAACCGCGACTCCGGGGTGATCAGCTACGGGCGCTTCCAGTTCACCCTGGCAGCGGGCAGCCTGTTTTCGGTGCTGGATCGCTACCTACAGCGGGCTGCCGGCGCGGTCGCCGATGAACTGCGTACAGCATTTCGCGAGCGCGTCCTCGCCCGCGATGGCACGCTGCGCGGCGACACCCGCCTGCGCGATCTGCTGATCGCCGCGGCGGCGGACCCGATCATGCAGCAGGTGCAGGATGAGGTCGCCACCGAAGTCTACTGGAACCGGGTCCAGAACTTGAGCATCGCGCCGCGCGGCATCGCTTCGCCGCTCGGTCAGGCGCTTCTGTTCGACATGGCGATCAACCACGGCGTCTTCCACGACATGATCGGGCTGGCGGAGCAGGCATTCGGCGTCAAACCGAAGTCGAAGGTCGGCGAGAACGGCGTCAGCGAGCAGGACATGGTGTCGAAGGTGGCGCATATTCGCCAGGAGCGCATGAAGCTCCTCGCCGAAAAACTCAAAGCGCCGGGGCTGATCCCGCGCGGCGACTTCTGGGTTAAGGTGATCGCCGCCGGCGACTGGAACTTGCAGGGCGACGCGCGCGGCGAGATCGAGATCAAGACCGGGCGCAGGGTTCAGGTGCGCAAGCCGTAAGCGGAGGGTCTGGCGAGGCGAACGAGCATCGCCCAGGCGGCAAGATCGGCGAACAGCAGCGCCAGCGCCCCGCCCACCACGCCCGCCGACGGGATGAGGAGCAGCGCGGCGGTCCCCTGAATGAGCAGCGCCAGCGCGTTGATCCAGTTGACCACCGTCTCTCGCCGCCGCGCGAACAGCAGGAGAGTCTGTCCGCCGCGCAGCAGCGCCGGGATCAGCCCCACACCCAGCACGATCAGCGGCGGGACGGCGGCGGTGAAGCCGTCGCCGTAGACCATTCCGACGAGCGGCGCGCCAAAGACGAGCAGCCCGCAGGCGACCACTGCGCCGTAGACCAGCAGACGGCGGCGGTTTCGCGCGAAAACCCGCTCGAAATCGTCCGGGCTGGCAGCGAGGGCAGACAGCGCCGGAAAGAGCGCCCCGAACATGGCGTTGGGGAGCAGCTTCGCCGCTTCGGTGAAGCGGCTGGCAGCGGTGAACACCCCGGCGGCTTGCGGGTCCATCAGCGCTTCCAGCAGAATCAGCGTCAGCCGCAGGTTCAACGCCGCGAACACCCCCGCCAGCGCGAACGGCAGCCCGGCGCGCAGCAGCGCCAGAATCGACTGCCTGGCGCGCCCGACCGTCGCCGACGGCAGCCGGTACCGTCGTCGCCAGATCGCCCAGGCGGCGGCGAGCTGTCCCGCCGAGGTCAGTGTGTTAACCGCCAGCGCCTCCAACACGCCGCCGCCCCGCGTAAACACACCCGCCGTCAGCGCGACCTGCGCCAGGAGCATCCCCACGTTCAGCCACAGCACCGGCCGCATATCGCCGCGCGCCCGGAAGACAGCAGAAAACGTGCTGAAGAAGGGCAGCAGGATGACCATCGGCGCGGCGAGGACGATTCCCCGCTGAACGGTCAGGTCCGCACTCAGCGTCGGCGCGAAGCAGATCAGGCTGAATGAGACGACACCGCCCACAACAACACGCTCTAACGCCGTCTGCCGAAGCGTATCGACCATCACCGTCGGGTCGCCCGCCGTATCGCGGGTCAGCAGCGTACTCAATCCGAAATCGACCAGCAGGCTAAGCGGAAATGTCCACGCCAGCGCAACCGTGTAGGCTCCCAGCCCGTCCTCGCCGAGCGCCCGCCCGATCAGCATAGTCAGCAGGAAGGACAGGATCGCGCCGCCGGCGTTGCTGATCGACAAGGTGACGGTATGGGCGTCGATGCGACGGGCGATCATCAGAATTGAACAACCTTCAGCGAGCAAGATCGTATAGAGGGGTGAAGGACAGCCATTGTACTGCGAAATGATGGCAGGAGGCGCTCATGACCGCGTTGGAAGGGACGGCATCACGAGTTCAGGGGGAGGTAAGGCGGCGTCCGCTGCTGGCGCTTTACGCAGCATCGCTCATCAGCGTCACCGGCGATTCGATGGCAGCGGTGGCGATCCCCTGGTTTGTGCTGCTGACGACGGGCAGCGCCGTGCAGACCGGCGTCGCGGCATTCTTCAGCGTCACCCCGATTATCATCGGCATGGTCTTCGGCGGCACGGTCGTTGACCGGACAGGCTTCCGGCGCATCAGTATCGCCGCCGATCTCGCCAGCGGCGTGATGATTCTGCTCATCCCCCTCCTGCATTTCAGCATCGGGCTGTCCTTCCCGGCGATGCTGGCGCTGGTCTTCCTGAGTAATCTCCTAGACGCCCCAGGCGGGTCGGCACGTCGCGCCATGCTGCCGGAGCTGGCGGCGGCAGCCGGCATCCCGATCGAGAAAGCGACCGCCTACGCTGAATCCGTCTCGCGCGCGACGCTGATGATCGGCGCGCCCGCCGCCGGGCTGCTGGTGACGCTGATGGGCGCGCCGGTCGTGCTGCTGGTCGATGCGCTGACCTTCCTCGTCTCGGCGCTCATCGTCGGCGCATTCGTCCCGGCGGCGCTGGTCGAACAGAAAGCCCCTGCCGATGCGCCGAAAACCAGCTACATGGAAGATCTGCGGGAAGGGGTTCGCTTCGTGCGCCATCACCGGCTGATTCTGGCGATCATCGTGGTAGTCATGTTCACCAACATGATCGACTCGGCGGCATTTTCGGTGTCACTGCCGGTCTGGGCGGAGATGGTCTTCGGCGCAGAAAACGGCGCAGTCAACCTGGGACTGCTGATCGGCGTTTTCGGTGGAGCGGCGCTGGGAGGCGCGTTCCTGTACAGCCTGATCGCCACCAAGCCGTCGCGGCGGCTGCTCCTCGGTCTCGGCTTCGGCATGGCGGGAGTCATGCAGATCATGTTCGCCGCCGCACCTCCTGTGTGGGCGCTGATTGGACTGGCGATCTTCACGGGCATCCTGGTCGCACCGCTCAACCCGCTGCTGAGTACGCTGGTGTTCGAGCGTGTGCCCGTCGAATTGCGAGCGCGGGTGATGAGCCTGCTGAGCGCCGGCGTGATGGTGGGCATGCCGCTGGGAGCGCTGGCGGCGGGTTACGTGCTGGAATTCCTTGGCGTCCAGGTCGCCTATGTCCTCTATGGGTCGGTCTACCTGATCGCCGCGCTGATCTTCCGCTTCCACCCCGCCCTGCGCGATGTCGAAGCCAGAACCCCACCGACGCTTGAGGCAGTCGTCGATGCTGCTTCAGCGGCGGAGCGCTCCGCCGCCTGACGATTTGCGCCCCCGTCAGAGGCGGCGAAAGGCGATCCAGTAATGGTCGGCGGCGTTCGCCAGCCAGGGGGCGCGCCCGGCGGAGTCATCGAGCCGCAGCAGCGCCCGCAGCAGGCGTGGACGCCGTTCGACCGCGCCGTACACGTCGCTCGGCGGCAGGAAGACGCCAAGGGGCAGCGCTTCAATGCGCCGGAACTGGACGGCAAAGGCGCGCGTCACCTGCCCGACCGACGGGTAGCGCAGCCGGATCGCCGGCGCAGCAGGATCAGGCTGGAAGCCGGTCGTCGTCCGCAGCCGGCGGAGCGCCGTCGCGAATTCGCCATGCGCCGCGTGCCAGCCGATCTCCCACAGGCACAGCGGAGCCATGACCCCGAACGCCGCCGTCCCGCCGGGGCGCAGGCGCTCCGCCAGCCATTCCGCCAGCGCCGCGAGATCGCCGGCACAGTTGAGGACGCCGAAGTTGGCGAACGCCAGCGCGTAGGGCGGGTCGGGAGACAATCCGCCGGGGAGGATGTTGAGATCGAGGCGCTCCAGCCGCACATTCGGCAGGTCGGCGCACTTGGCGCGGGCGAGCGCCAGCATCGCCGGGCTGGAGTCGGTCGCTGTCACCGAGAATCCACGCTCGCCGAAGAAGCGCGCATCCTCCCCTGTGCCGCAGCCGAGTTCGAGGATCGCCCCGCCGGGTTCTACGTAGGGCAGCAGGTGTGCCTGCGCCCGCCCCCGCAGATGACGGGCGATGGGGCTGCGGGTGAAGGCGGCGTCGTATTCGGGCGCGAGGGCGTCAAACGGCTGGGACGGCATCCGCCTGTTCCCGCACGCTGGCCCGCCCGGCGGCGGTCTCGCGCTCGCCCTGCGTCAACGCCATGCCAACCCGCCCGACCAGCGCACTCGCCGTCAGCTTCGCCTGGCGCGGAAGATTCCTGTCGCCGGACTGGCGCGCCCGATTCAGCGCCACTTCGCTGACCATCCAGCGGGTGGCGAAGCGGTAGAACCGTCGGCTGCGCCGTCCTACAACGATCAGATCGCGGTCGCTGCGCGCTTCCCAGGGCTGGTCGGCGACGATGCGATCTTCGACCTGCGCGTAGTAGGGCGTCCCCTTGATCGGATAGGCGACGGTGGTCAGAAAGATGTCCGGGTTAGCATCCTTGAGATGCGCCGTCGTCTCGCGCAGATCGAGGATTTCCTCGCCTTCGTAGCCGAGCATGATGAACATACCCGTCTCGATGCCCCGCGCCTTGAGTTTTTTGGTCACGGCGCGCACGTCTTCGGCATCGACCTTGCGCCGCATGGCGTCCAGGATGCGCTGCGAGCCGCTCTCGCTGCCGTTCCACAGACGAAAGCAGCCCATCTCAGCCAGTACCTCGATGACCGCGTCGTCCAGCCGGTCGGCGCGCGAGATGCACTCAAACGGGATGCGCACGCCGCGCTTCTTCAGCGCCTCGGCATACTGGAAAAACCAGCGCCGGTTGATGGCGAAGACATCATCGGCATACCAGATCAGGTCAGGATTGTAGCGTTCTTTGATCCACAGCAGCTCGTCGGCGGCGTCATCCGGCGTGCGGCGGCGGTGGGTGCTGCCATAGACGCTGTGGCTGCACCAGGTGCAGGTATAGGGACAGCCGCGCGCCTGAATGACGCTGACCGAACTCTGCCCGTGATGCGTCTTCCACACCTGCATGTAGCTCTCGATGGCGATGGCTTCGCGGTCTGGCAGCGGGTTGGCACTGAGATCGGGCATCTGCGGACGCGGCGGCGTGAAGCGCACCTGTCCGTCCCTGTCGCGATAGGCGATCCCGGCAGCGGCTTCGAGACCGTTCATGCCGCGCCGCGCCAGATGCGGCAGCAGCTCTTCCAGCGCCGTTTCTCCTTCGCCTTTGACGACGATGTCCGCGCCGCGTTCAAGATACTGCGCGGCGTAGCTGGGTGGCTCCGGTCCCCCCAGGATGACTGTGCAGCCCTGCGCTTTGGCGATGCGCATCATCTTCAGGGCGTTGAACTTGGTCATCAGGTTGACATACAGCCCGACAACCGGCGGACGTTCGGCGGCGAGCTGCTGACGAAAGGCGTCCAGGTCGGCGAAGGTCGAATCGAAGACGCCGACGCTGAACCCTCTTTGCTTGAGATAAGACGAGAGATGCAGTATGCCCAGCGGCGGATAGGGCTTCATGATCTGCCGCTCGTGCGGGTCTTCGTACAGGAAGTAACAATGCGCCAGCAGAATATCCACGCCAGGAATGCTCCGCGATCACCGCTAACGATGTGCTTCTGGTGGGCAGGGACGCGCTATCGTGCGTCGGGTCCGAGCCATGCTTGAACCGCCGCCACCATATCGTCGTGCATGGCGCTGGTATAGGCATGTTCGATACCCGGATAGATCTTCACCTGAAGCCGGTCCGCTGCGCCGTAGAGGCGGTAGACCTGCTGCGCCGTCTGGATGATGGTGGTGATGCCGCGCAGCGGCGACGACGGGTCGCTGTCGCCGCTCAGGATGACCTGGGCGCGCGGCGCGGTCAGGGCGACGATCTGCTCCATGTCGATGCCCGCCTGCAGCATACCCGGCACGTAGTAGTAGATGCTGTGGCGGTTCAGCTGACCATCCGCCAGCAGATCGGCGTAGCGCGTCATCTGCGACACCGGGATGGTCAGCGCAACCCGGTCATCCAGGGCACTCAACCAGGTGGTGCGCGATCCGCCCAGGCTCATGCCGGTCACCGCCACCCGCGAGGGATCGACCTCCGGGCGCGCCAGCAGGATGTTCAGCGCCAGCAGGTCATCGCGCACCATCATGCCCCACAGCGACTTCCCTTGCCAGAGAAACTGCTTGGCGAGCGCGTGTTCGGTCTCGCGCCCGGTCTCGCGCGCTCCCGCCGGTCCCTGGCTGGTCCGCTCGCCGAAGCAGTAGGCGTCGATACCCAGCACGATGAAGCCGCGCCGCGCCAGTTCGACGCCATCCGCCCTGCCATGCGTCAGGTGGGGCGTGAGCAGCTGCTCCTTGCCCCAGTCGTACTTTCCTCCATGCACGTGATGATAGAGGACGGCGGGCGCGGGATGGCGCAGATCGTCGGGGATCAGCAGGTAGCCATAGACCATCGCGCCGGCTTCATTGTCGAAGCTGAAGTGATGCAGCGTGAAACCGGGGTGCTGCGCCGCCAGGTCAAAGACAGGAGTCGGAGTAAAAAGCGGCGGCAGGTCGCCGAGCAGCGCCCACAGCCGCCGTCGTAGTTCAAGACGCTCGATCTGCCATGCGGTCAAATCGTGGAATCCCGGCAGGTCGCTCATGCGTTTCAGCCTTCATGCAAGGTGGGCGCTAACCGTCAAGCGTAGCGTGAATCCGCCGGATGCGCCAGCAGCACATCAGCCGGAATCGCGGCTGCCCGCCGGAAGGTCGAGGCGCAGCGTCAGCGGCAGGCGTCCGGTCGCCTCGACCGCCCCGAAGAGTACGGCGCACGCCGCCGGAACTGCCGGTCGCCCCGGCGAATAGGTGGCGACGTAGGCGGCGACCTCCGGGTAAGTCTGCCAGTCGTAGGGGGACCAGAGGGCGACAGCGACCGTCTTGTCGGGCGGCAAAGCATTGACGAGCGCCTGCTGATCCGGGTTGCTGACGGCGTTCTGCGTCCAGACGATGGCGACATCCGCCGCTTCTGCCGCCGCCTGCGCCCAGGCGACCTGCTCCGGCGTCGGGTTGTCGTTGACCCCCACCCAGTGGATGTCAGTCCGGTAGCGGCTGCACTCCTGCTGAATCTGGTAGCGCGTCGCCAGGAAGATCACGGCGACCGAAGCGTCCGGCGGCACAGGGACGAGATCGCCCCGATTAGCGGCGACGGTCACAGCGCGCTGATAGAGTTCAGCGATCAGATCGGCAGTCTCTGGCGTGAAATCCGCCGGGACCGAGCCAGGATCGCGAGGATTCCAGCTAAGGATGCCCATGCGTCCTTTGATGGTGAGGATGCGCCGCACCGACTCGTCGATGCGCGCTTCCGCGATGTTCCCCGCGCGCACTTCATCGACCACCCGCTGCATCGCCGCCTCAGCGACCGGCAGCCCGGTGCTGGGTCCGGTCGCCAGCAGGTCCGCGCCCGCCTGCACCGCCATCACCACAGCGTCGTAGTAGTTGTATTCCAGATCGACGGCATTCATGTCCAGCGCATCGGTCATGACCAGCCCGTCAAAGCCCATCTGACCGCGCAGCAGATCGGTGATGATCACCGGCGACAGTGAAGCGGGGCGGCGCACCGGATCAAGCGCCGGAAACCAGATGTGCGACACCATAACGGCGGCAGCGTCAGCGTCGATGGCATACCGGAACGGAATCATCTCGACCGCCTCCAGCCGTTCGCGGGGCAGATCGACGACCGGAAGCTGGGCATGGCTGTCCTCGCGCGTCTCACCGTGTCCGGGGAAATGCTTGGCGGTCGCCAGCACGCCGCCGGCTTGCAGCGCCTCGATGTAGGCGCGCAGCGTCTCGCCAACCAGGCTGGGATCGCTGCCAAAGGCGCGGCGGGCGATGATCGGGTTGTCGCGATACGTCTCCAGGTCGGCGACCGGGGCGAGGTTCATGTTGATGCCGACGGCGTCCAGTTCATGAGCGAGCGCGCCGGCGGCAGCGCGCGTCGCATCGGTCCCGGCAGCCGTCAGCAGGAGAGGCGTTGGCAGGAACGTGAAGCCGTCGGTCAGGCGGGTGACCACCCCGCCCTCCTGGTCGATGCTGATCAGCAGCGGCACGCCGGCGGCGGCGGTGATAGTCCGCTGATATGCCTGAGTCAGCCGCGTCACCGCCGGCGGGCTGCCGGCATTGGCGCTGAACAGGACCACCCCGCCAGGCTGCCAGGTGCGCAGATGCGCCGCCCCGACCTCCGTCAGGACTTCCCCGTGCAGAGTGACCATGAACATCTGCGCCACCTTCTGCTCCAGGCTCAGGGCGGCGAGATGCGCCGAGACTCGCGCGTCCAGGCTCAACGACTCGCCCTGGACGCGCATCTGCCAGCCTGTGAGCAGCAGCGCACAGACCCCACTCCACAGACAAAACCATCGAATCATTCGGCGGAGATGTTCAAGCGGTAGCCGATGCCGCGCACATTGATGATCAAATCTTCGTAGTCGCCGCATTCCTTGAGTTTGCGCCGCAGATTGCTGACATGCGGGCGGATGACCTCGCGCGCCTCCGCCTCGTCAACGCCGTAGCCACGCACTTCGCGCACCAGCTCATGGCACGAGACCACTCGACCGCAATGCGCCGCCAGATACAGCAGCAGGTCGAACTCGGTCGGGGTCAGTTCAATCGACTGACCATCGATGGAAATCTTGTAGCGCCCCAGGAAGATGGTCAGGGGTCCCAGGGTCATGACGCCTTCCGGCGACAGATCGACGGCGAGATCGCGCGATCTGCTCAACGCCTCGCTGGAGACGACGATGCCGCCGTTCATCTTGTCATCCTCCGACTTGCTGAGTTCGGCAAGGTTGTTGCGAATGACATCGAGCAGCTCGCGACGGCGGCGCAGGTTGCGCGCCCGTTCCACCCCCCGCGCGACGCTCATGCGGATATCCTGCCCGGAGCTGGGCTTGATCAGATAATCATGCGCGCCCAGGCGCAGCGCCTCGACCGCGCTGCTCAGGTGAGGGTACGCCGTCATCAGGATGACCACGATATCAGTATCAACCGCCTTGATGCGGCGCAGCAGCTCGACGCCGTCCAGCCCTTCAGGCATACGGATGTCGGTCAGCACAACATCGGCGGGATGTTCCGCCAGGAGAGTCAGCGCCTCTTCACCGCTGCTCGCCTCGATGACTTCGTAGCCGGCTTTCTGTAGGGTCCGCGACACTGAATATCGAATCGCCTTCTCGTCGTCCACGACCAAAACGAGGGCATTTTCGGGAGCAGCATCGTTCATCGAATCGGTCATGCAGTCTACCTCTTACCATTAGTTGGTATATGATCGCGCTCTTCACTCAAGGATACTCAATATGAATGAAATTGCAATACATATGCGGAAGCTCATGCAAAATCAATACAAAATTAAGGAATGCCGCTATTTTTAAGAGCGTGTCTGCAAAGCCGGTTTTCACACAACCTCACCCCGGAAACCTGACGGTTTCCTGCCCCTCTCCAATTGGAGAGGGGCGGTTGAGCGCAGCTCGGTCGCCGCCGGCGTCAGTGTGAGGTGGAGCCTTTCGCCGGCGTGGTCGCTGTCCCCCAGGGTATAGTCGGCGCTGAGGATGATCCCCTTCCACAGCACGGCGGCGACCTGATTATCGACCAGCAGCAGCGGTATCTGATCGCGCAGCGCTGCCGGAATCTTGACGTTGATCATCCACTTGCTCAGGGGCTGCGTGCCACGCTGCCCCTCCCCCAACGAGACGCGCAGCGTGTCGCCAGGACGACGCGTGCGCAGCCGCACGGTCGCCGCAGCAGGAGCCGCCAGCGCGACGCCCGCCTCCCTCGCCGTCGTGGAGGCGGGCGTCCAACGTTCCACCCGCAGCCGCCAGCCTTGAAGTTCGACAGATGCCGGCAGGGCGAGCAGCAGTTCAGTCTCCGGGGTGGTCAAGGCGGTATCGACGGAGTCGACCGCCGGCTCGCCTTCAAACTCGACAATCAGCCGGTCGTAATCGATGCGCAGGCGCAGCCCCCGCCCCAGTTCGGCGACCGCGCCGACCTCGCCCGATTCAGCGAGCGCGGCTGCCGCCAGGACGCGCTCATGAGGAACCATCGCCACCAGCTCGTCGGCGCTCATGAGAATATGATGAGCAGCGCGCAGGATCAGCCGCCGCTGAAGCGCCGGATGCAGCGAGAGATACTCGGCGCGTTTCAGGACGACATGTTCATCCAGAAAGGTGGTCCATCCGGCAGCGGCGAAACGCAGCGCCGCCTCCAGATAGCCCTCGTCGCTGGCGGCATTGTCGGCAAGGCGGACCAACGCGGCGTCGACATCGGCGTTGATGGTGCGCAGCATAGGCATCACCTCGGCGCGGAGGCGGTTGCGGGAATAGGCGGTATCGGCATTGCTGGCGTCGTGCCGGGGCGTCAGCTCAGACTGGCGAGCGTAGTCTTCGATTTCGTCCCGGCGGATATTGAGCAAGGGGCGAATGAGCTGGAGGTCGGGGGCGGTCGGCAGCGGCGAAATCCAGCGCATACCCGCCAGCCCGTTCAAACCCGCGCCCCGCACCAGATGCAGCAGCACCGTCTCTGCCTGATCGTCGGCATGGTGGGCGACGGCGACTTTGGTGGCTCCCAAACCGTTTGCCACCGAGGCAAGGAAGGTATAGCGGGCGAGGCGCGCCGCCTGCTCGATGCCGATCCCCCGCTCCGCCGCCAGGGCGCGCACGTCGATGCTGCCGCGCTCACAGGGGATCCCCCATGCGCGGGCGGTCGCCTCGACAAACCGCGCATCGTCATCGCCTGCCGCGCCGCGCAGCTGATGATCCAGGGTGGCGGCGTAAAGAGTCATATGCAGGGCACTGCGTAAACCCGCCAGCGCATGCATCAGCGCCAGCGAATCGACGCCGCCGCTCACACCCACCAAGAGGGATTCGCCGATTGCCATCAGCCGTTGTTCGCGGAGGTTACGCCGCAGTGTCTGTATCAAGCTCATCATCAGGGATGCTGGTACAGGAGTTAGAGTTCCCAGCCTCTAGGAAACTCCTAGTATAGTCCGGCGCAGCGGAATGCGCCAACCGCAGGGATCGGTCATCTCCGCGCCTCTACGCATCTGATGAAGCGTAAAAGGCTTGTAAAACGTGCTATAATCCCGCGTGGGTTCATGCCGTCAGGAGAACGATGTGTTAGGACCGCTGGATTACTTCTTTGGCTTATTCTCCCTGGACGTCGGCATCGATCTTGGTACGGCGAATACGCTGGTCAGCGTGCGCGGCAAAGGCATCGTCATCAACGAACCATCCTTCGTCGCGATTGAGAAGAAAACCCGCCGCCCGATCGAGGTCGGCGCGCGGGCGAAGGAAATGTGGAGCAAAAACCCGAAGGACATTCAGATCGTCCGTCCGATTCGAGACGGGGTGATCAGCGAATTCGAGATCACCGAGGCGATGCTGAGCCATCTCATTCACAAGGCGCACGAGCAGAGCTGGGTGCCGATTCCGCGTCCGCGCGTCGTGGTTGGCATCCCCAGCGGCGTCACCGAGGTCGAAAAACGCGCGGTCTACGATGCGGCGGTCAGCGCCGGCGCACGCGAGGTCTTTCTGATCGAAGAACCGGTCGCGGCGGCAATCGGCGCCGGGCTGCCGGTACAGGAGACGCGCGGCAGCATGATCGTCGATATTGGCGGCGGCACGACCGAAGTCGCCATTTTTTCGCTCGGTGGCATCGTGATCAGCCGCTCTATTCGAGTCGCCGGCGATGAAATGGACGAGGATGTCGTCCAGTACATGCGCACCAAGCACAATCTGCTGATCGGCGAGCCGACCGCCGAACGCATCAAGATCGCCATCGGCTCGGCGTACCCCCTACCGCAGGAGAAGATTGAGAGCGTCAAGGGACGGCATCTGGTCACCGGGCTGCCGGCAACGGTGGAGATCAGCTCGATTGAAGTGCGCGAGGCGATCTCCGGGTCGGTCAACATCATCATCGACACCATCAAGGACGCGCTCGACGACACGCCGCCCGAACTCGTCGGCGATCTCATGGAGAGCGGCATCTGTCTGGCGGGCGGCGGCGGGCAGCTGCGGGCGCTGGCGCAGCGGGTGCAGGAAGAGGTGAACATCCGCTCCTGGGTGGCGGATGACGCCATGACCTGCGTGGCGCGCGGCGCCGGACGTGTGCTGGAAGACTACAACAATCTGCGCCGGCTTCTGGTCGGATTGGAACGCGGCAGCACGCGGCACGGATAGAAGCGGATGCTGCAAGGGAGCGAACGTCGAGGACTGCGCGCCAACCGGACAGGATTCCTGATCCTGTCGCTGCTGATCGCCGGCGGGCTGATCCTCGCCAGCGCGGCGGGACTGCTCAGCCCCTTTGAGGGGATCGCTTCCGCACCGCTGGAGACGGTCTCCGGCTTTTTCGCCCGCTTCGGGCGGGCATTGAACGACAACATCACCCGGTTCAACGACATGCAGGCGCTTCAGCAGCGCATCGCCGATCTGGAGACTGCGCTCGCCCTCTACCAGGAAGAGCTGGTGGAGCTGCGCGAGAAAGCCAGCGACTATGATCGGCTGACCAGCCTGCTCGATTACGTTCAGACGGCGCGCAATCAGGAATTCGTCACCGCCGACGTGATCGGCAATGATCAAACTGCGCTGCTGCGCACCATCATCATCAATCGAGGGACGCGCGACGGCATCGCCGCCGGCATGCCCGTCGTCACAGGTCAGGGGCTGGTCGGGCGGGTGATTCAGGTGAGCGCCAACGCCTCGCGCGTGCTGCTGATCAGCGATCCCAGCAGCTCGGTCAGCGCCCGGCTGCAGAACACGCGCGACGAGGGCGCGGTAGTCGGTCAGACTTCCGGCACGCTGTTGATGGAGTTCATCCCGCTGGATTCGCAGCTGCGCGATGGCGAACTGGTCATCACTTCCGGGCTGGGCGGCAATTTCCCGCCCGATCTGGTCCTCGGTCAGGTCACGAACGTCCGACTTGCGCCCTCTGGGCTGTACCAGATCGCTCAGATGCGCAGTCTGGTCTCGCTCGATACACTGGAATTCGTGCTGGTGATCACCGACTTTCAGCCGGTCGATCTCGGCGCATTCGAGGAATAAGCCCTTGGCAGTGACCTTGAGCCTGCCCATCATGGCGCTGGCGGCGATTCTGCAAACGACGCTGATCCCCCTGCTGTTTCGCGTCTTCAACGGCGAACCGGACCTGGTCTTCCTGATCGTACTCGCCTGGTCCATTCACGGGCGGCTCGATCAGACTCTCGTCTGGGCGTTCGTCGGCGGCATCTGCGCCGATCTGCTGTCCGCCGCGCCGACCGGGGCGACAGCCGTCGGGCTGGTGCTGATGGTCTTCGCCGTCGCCTGGCTGCGGTCCCAGGTGTACCGCGTCGGGCTGATCTCGATGCTCGGCTTGATCGTGTTCGGCACGCTGGTCCACAAGACGATCTATATCCTGATCCTCTCCTTTACCGGCTACCGTATGCCGATCCTGGGCGCGCTGCTGAATATCATCCTTCCAACGGTCGTCTACAACCTCGTCCTCATGGTTCCGGTTTACTGGCTGACGCGCCGCCTCCAACGGCGTTCCGGCGGCGACAATCCATCTGCAGTGAGAGTATAGAGAAAACCCCCATGCAGGAAAATGCGCCTTTCACCGGCTGGCGTCTGATGTTCTTCTACGGCATCCTGGTCGCCGTCTTCGCGCTGTTCGCCATCCGCATGTATCAGTTCATGATTATCGAGACCGATCAGTGGCAGGCAGCGGCGGACGGCAACCGGCTGAACAGTCTGCCGGTCGCCGCGCCGCGCGGAACGATCCGTGACCGCACCGGGGTCCCGCTGGCGATCAACGTGCCGGCGTTCAACGTCCGGGTCGTCCCCGCCGAGCTTCCGGTCGATGAGGAAGAGGCGCTGCGCATCTTCAACCGACTTTCGGCGCTGACCGGGGTCCCGCCGACGGCGGCAATCGCCCGGGCGTCGGGTCAGCAGGTGCGCAGTATCGAAGAGCTGGTGCTGGAAGGTGAAGGTATCGCGCCGTTCCGCCCGGTGGTCATCGCCTACGATGTGGAACAGCGGGTTGCGCAGCAAATCCTTGAGGAAAGCTACACCCTGCCCGGCGTCGATGTCGATGTGGCGTCGGTGCGCCAGTACCCTACTGGACAGCTGACCGCTCAGATCATCGGCTACATGGGGCGCATCCCGGCGGAGCGCGAGCTGGAGCTGATCGAGCAGGGCTATGACCCAGCCTTCGACCGCATCGGCTACGCCGGCATGGAAGCCTATTTCGAAGGAACGCTCGCCGGAGAGCCGGGGCGCATCGTCCGCGAGATCGATGTCGCCGGCGAACAGATCGGCGATCCGCTCGTCTCCACCGACCCGGCTTCCGGGTTGAGCTTGCAGCTCACCATCGACACGGCGCTGCAAGCTGCCGCCGAAGAAGCGCTGAAGAAACGCATCGATCTGGTCAACGCCGCTGCCGGGCGCATTGTCAGCCAGACGGGTGTCGTGGTGGTGCTGAACCCACAGACCGGCGAGATTCTGACGATGGTCAGCTATCCCAGCTATGACAACAGCCGCTTCGCCCGCGCCATCGATGTAGACTATTATCTTGATGTCGCATCGGACCCGCTCAAGCCGCTGGTCAACCATGTCACCCAGTCGCTCTACCCGCCCGGCTCGATCTGGAAGCTGATCACGGCGGCAGGCGTGCTTCAGGAAGATGTGATCGACCCGCGCTCTTTCCTGAACGATCCCGGTGATCTGCTCCTGCCCAACCGCTACGCGCCAAACGACACGGCGGCGGCGCAGCGCTTCGTCTGCTGGAACCGCGCCGGGCATGGCAACCTCGATCTGATCGGCGCCATCGCCCAGAGCTGTGACGTGTATTTCTACCAGGTCGGCGGCGGCAACCCGGAAGTCTCTCCGGCGGTGCTGCGCGCAGGCGGACTGGGCATCACCGATCTTTTCCGCTATGCCACCGCCTTCGGCATCGGCTCTAAGCTCGGCGTCGAACTCCCTTTCGAGAACGCTGGACGTATGCCCGATGCCGACTGGAAGCGGCGCAACCTGGGTGAAAACTGGTCTACCGGCGATACCTATAACGCAGCATTCGGTCAGGGGTACGTCAACGTCACCCCGCTTCAACTGATCAGCGCCGTCGGAGCCATCGCCAACGGCGGCACACTCTACCAGCCTACGCTGGTGCGCGATGTACTCGATGCCGAAGACAACCTGGTGAGCGGCTTCGAACCGGTCGTGCTGCGCAACATCAACATCGACTCGATACCGGAGACGGAGCCGATCCGCCTGCTCTATCTCGAAGACATGATCATGCGCGGCGAAGACAGCCTCGCCTGCCGCTGCGAAGAGGACAGCGGCTTCTTCAGCCCGACCCGCTGCGATCCGATCACCTACACCGGGCAGGTCGATGTCAACCCGGATCAGTTCGTCGAAGCATGGCGCACCTACACCGTCTACGTGCCGGAAGATTACGGGTTCGACGACGGCTATTGCAGCGAGCTGCGCTTTGACCCGGATTACAAACCACCGTTCATCACCCGCGAAAATATCGGCATCCTGGAACAGGGCATGCGCTTCACCGTCACCAACGGAACTGCGCAGACGGCGAACCTGCCCTATGTGACGGTCGCCGGCAAGACCGGGACGGCGGAGTACTGCGATGAAGTGGCGCGCCCGCTGGGGTTGTGCCGCCCCGGCAACTGGCCCGCGCACGCCTGGTTCACGGGATACGCGCCCTATGAAAACCCGGAGGTGCTGGCGATTGCCTTCATCTATAACGGCGGCGAAGGTTCGGCGGTGGCGCTGCCCGTCGTGGTCGAAACGCTGGAGGCGTACTTCCGGCTGCGCAATGAACGCGGCGTGCAGGAACTCTCGGTCAGCGGATGACGTGAATGCTCATATCGTTTCAGTGAACGAAGCCAATTAGCCGAGGATGGCGAATGCGGTGAAACTCAATTGGAGGCAGTTGGAGCGCTGGCTGCCCGCGCTCATCGCCGGAGGAATCGCCTGGACAGCCTTCATCGGGCTGGGCAGCACCCCGGTGATCCGAGCGTCGGGCATGGCTGTCGCCGTCGTGGGCATGGGCATGGCGCTGAGACCGATGGGCGCGGCGCTGGCGCTGGTCGGCGGGCTGGCGCTGGCGTTCAGCCCCGCCTTCTGGATTCAAACGGGAGGTGCGCAGTCGCTCGAAGCGCCGGCGGTCGCGGCAACTTTCGCGGCGGCGGG
>JABWBO010000079.1 GCA_013360465.1 Anaerolineae bacterium
CAACGCGGGCGTTGTCCCATATGTAGCAAGTTAGCGACCGATCGATGCAACCCGGACATCATTTGTCGCGTGATCCGCCGGGTGTTTAAACACCCGGCTGCCCGAAAAGACAGGTCCACTGAAGGGACCAAAAAACCGCCGGCTTCGGGTTTAGCTCCTTGAGTGAGCTTGTCGGTTGCTAGCCGAGGACTAAAGCGCCTCGGCGGTCCCCGCAGCCCTTAACTTGCTGCCTATGGGACAACGCGGGCGTTGTCCCTACAAAATGGTCCTCCGTAGGGACGATGCAGGCATCGTCCGTTGAAGTAAGTACCCAAAATATTGAAATGCACCCTTCAGCGGCGAGAAACAAAAACAGCAGCGCCAGGGCTGCTGTTTTTTTGAGGCATGAGATCGCGCGATGATGCGCTTTTTGCGGAGAGGGAGGGATTCGAACCCTCGATAGCCTTGCGGCTATACTCATTTTCGAGACGAGCCCGTTCAACCACTCCGGCACCTCTCCAGTGGGGCGAAAGTATAGCCGAAACATCCGGGCTTGTGAATGCCGGCTTTGCCAACCGCTTGACATAGATATACATACACGTTAGTATGTAATTCATGAGACGAACCAGAGATGACGCCGAAGCTACGCGCGAATCGCTGCTCGATGCGGCGCTGATCGTTTTCAGCCGCCAGGGCTATGAAGCGACCCGGCTGGAGGATATTGCCGAGGAAGCGAAGGTGACGCGCGGGGCGATCTATCATCATTTTGGGGGCAAGGCGCAGCTCTTTCAGGCGCTCACCCGCGAGCGCTTCGCCGCCGCCAACGCCGCGCTGGGGCGCGCCCTGTCTTCGGGCGGCGCGCCGCTGAATGCGCTGCACACACTCATGCTGGAGTCGTTCGACCTGCTGGCGCGCGATCCGCAGTACCGCGCCATGCAGGAGATCATCCTGTTTCACACGCCGCTCACGCCGGAACTGGCGGAGGGACTCGCCGCCAAGCGAGACGGGGCGCGAGCGCTGGCAGACGCCCTTGCCGATCTGATCCGCCAGGGGATCGCACAAGGGGACGTGCGCCCATCCGTTGAACCGGCGGACGCAGCGGTGGCGGCGATCGGTCTGCTCAACGGCGTGATGGCGATGTGGCTGTTCGATCCAGAGGGATTCTCACTGAGCAGCCGCGCGGCGGGGATCGTCGATGTCTTCGTAGACGGGCTGCGCAGCTAGCAGCAGGTCGTCTTTTTTTGCCTTTATACATACACGTATGTACGTATGTGAAAACGAAGAAGGAGTATCTATGAGCTAACGCTCACCACGAGGGATGAAAATGAGTAGACTGAGAGGTAGACACCGGGAAGTCGGATGATTCATTTGGCACAGACAGTCCGCGAAGGAGGAGAATCTCATGACACAGCCAACGGTTGCAGAGCTTCAGGCGCGCTGGGCGAAAATCCGCGTCGCCAACATTTATGACACGCTGGACAAGATGGGCTACCCCAACCAGTGCCTCGACCTGGGCATTCGTCCGCTCTTCCCGCACACCCACCTGGCAGGACAGGCGGTCACACTGCGCGGCGCCGCGGTCCCGGTGGTGCGCGGTGAGCCGGATGGCGTGTTCGTCAGCGAGCAGATGGACTATTTCAAGAAACTGCGCGAGACGGTCTATCCCGGCTGTGTGGTGGTGCTGGAATGCGGCGGCGAGGCGCACGTCGGCAAGTTTGGCGAGATGACCAGCTGGGCGCTTCAGCAGGGCGGCGCACGCGGCATGGTCCTGGATTCGTACATTCGCGATTCCTGGGGTCTGGAAGCGATTCCCAACTACACCGTCTGCGCGTGCGGCACGTCGCCGATCGAATCGGCGCAGCGCTGGCGGATGGTGTCGATGAACGAGACGGTTGGTATGCCCGGCACGCTGACCACCCGCGTGCGCGTCGATCCGGGCGACTGGATCGTCGGGGAGGCGGATGGCGTGGTGGTCGTGCCGCAGCGCATCGCCATGGAGGCGCTGGTGCTGGTCGAAGACCTGGAACGCCGCGAACAGGGGATGCGCGAAGACTTGGCGGCGGGCATGTCGTTCGAGGATGCCTATGAGAAGTGGGGACGGGCGTAAGACCCGACAGCCCAAGGACTGGCGTCAGCAGATTACACATTGTTTACAATTCCTGCGGGAGTTCTGAACCGCGCTCCATCATCCTTAGGGTGTTGAACGTGATCATGCAGCGAACCGGGTTACGGTCTGCATGACCTAACATCAGGAGCGCAGAAGATGAACAAGACACTGAAGAGAACCGCCGCAGCCCTGGGCGTGGCGAGCTTGATTGTGGTGGGAGCGGCGTCGGCGCAGGATACGACCGCGCCCGCCGCCGAGGACGCCGTCGTCGTTCAGGATCAGACCAGCAGCCGCGCCGTCATGCTCAATCTGGTGCTGGAATACACCGGGCTGGATCAGGCTGGGCTGCAAGAGGCGCTGGCGAACGGTTCGACCCTCACCGCGCTGATCGAAGCGAACGGCAGGACGGTCGAAGACTTCACGGCGGCGGTGCTGGCGGAATACGGCGTTCAGGCGGCGGATCGCCGGCTCCAGTTCGAAGAGAACCTGGCGGCGGTACTCAGCGGGGAGCAGACCTCGCTGCGCGGGCTGGGCTTCGGACGCGGCGGCTTTGGCGTCATGCCCGGTGGTGACTTCGGCGGACGCGGCGGCGCGCCCGGCATGGGTGACTTCGGCGGACGCGGCGGACGTGGGCACGGCGGAGCCGGCTTTCAGGGTGCGCCGGATACTTCCGACAGTTCGAGCGACAGCGCCACCGACGGCGCATAACGCAGCATCCCTGGCGTAATCCTCGGATACCTCCCCTCTCCTGTCACCCCCCTCTTCGTGAAAACGGAGAGGGGGGTGTTTGTTTTGCTGAGCGCGTCACAACCGGGCGAACGGCTGACGCAGGACCGTCTTCATCTTCTCCGGCGGCGTGCGACGCGGGTTGCTCAGGTAGATTTCGTGGTGTCTGCCGCTGAGCGCCCAACCGTTCCGAGCGATGTGTTCATGCAGGCGGGCGATGGTCGGACCTTCGGCGGCGTAAGGTCCGATGTGCATGATCTGGACCGCCTCGCCTTCATCGTAGAGCGCGAAACGCACATCGCCGAGCAGCGCGGGCGCGGGTTTGCCTTTGGCGGCGCGCCGGCGGGCGCGTTCGACCAGCGCCGCATCCACCATCTCCGGCTGGAGGATCATCAGCGTCCAGATGAAGCGGTCTTTGTCGGCAGAGGTCAAGTGAAAGTCCTCAACCGGCGCGCCGTCGAACGTCCATAAGCCTTCCAGCGGCATGACGGTGAAGACCTCGCCCGCTTCCTTGGCGAGCGCGCGGACGGCGTACGCCAGCCCGTAGAGCGCCCCCACCGCCTCGCGATAGCGCGGCGCGGTGTTCGGGTCGCCGCTGCCGTCGATCATCAGGCAGCGCAGCGGCGGGACGGCGACCACGCTCACGGCTTTGGCGGAAGGCGCATACAGCGATCTAAGGGTCTGTTTCAGGTCGAGCGTCGTCATGGTGTTCTCCTCCATCCTCTTCAACAGCGTCAGTTTCCTGTAGCATAGGCGTTATTCCTGACATCCTATGTCAGGAATAGACCTGTAAATCAGCGCTGTTTTCGGCTTGGAGGCGACCATGAGGGCGGACCGACTGCTGACCATGATCCTGCTGCTTCAGCGCGACGGACGGATGACCGCCCGGCGGCTGGCGGAGGCGCTCGGCGTGACCGAGCGCACCATCTACCGCGACATCGAAGCGCTCAACTATGCCGGCGTCCCGGTTTACACCCGCAGCGGACCGGACGGCGGCTGTTTTCTCGATGACGACTACCGTGCCGGCTTGCACTGGTTCACCGGGGCGGAGCTGCAAGCGCTGCTGGCGGGCGGGTCCGCCGCGCCGCTGAGCGCCCTGGGCATGGAGCAGGCTGCCGAAAGCGCCGTCCTCAAGCTGCTGGCGCTGGCTCCCAGCCGACGGCAGCAGGAGGCGGCGCTGATGCGTCAGCGGCTTTACCTGGACCCCTCGGAATGGTATGGCGCGGCGGAGGAAGAACCCGATCTGCCGGCGCTGAAAGAGGCGGTCTGGGAGGATCGCTGGATCGACGCCGACTATGAGACCTGGGAGGGAGAACGCGCGCGGCGGACTCTGGCAGCCTACAGCCTGGTCTACAAAGCGGGGCGCTGGTATCTGGTCGCCGTCAGCCGGCGGTCAGGCGCGATGCGCACCTACCGCGCCGCGCGCCTGCGGCAGGTGCGCCTGCTGCCGGAACGCTTCGAACGGGATCGGGCGTTCGACATCGCGGCGTACTGGCGCGACGCGGCGGCGGAATTCGCCGGGCGCATCCCGACCTACCCCGTCGTGCTGCGCGTCGCGGAAAGCGCGCTGATCTACTTCCGCACCGTGCTGCCCGGTCGGGGCGAAATCCTCGAAACAGTGGGCGGCAGGGTGCTGCTAAGGGTAAACTATACGGTGTTCGAGGAAGCGCGTGCCAGCGTGCTGGGGTTGGGCGCGGATGCTGAGGTGATCGAGCCGGCGGAACTGGGCGCGGCGGTGCTTGAACAGGCGCGGGCGATACTGGCGAAAGCGGGACAGATCACCCCGTGAGCGCTGCGCCCACCTGCGAACCATCAATGGCGCGGACGGATGGAATCCGTCCGATTCCTCAAGGAGAACGAAGCGACATGAAGGCGGTACGGCTGCACGGACCACGCGATCTGCGCGTCGATGCGTTGAACGAGCCGGGTCAGCCCGGCACAGGCGATGTCCTGCTGCGCGTCGGCGCGGTCGGCATCTGCGGTTCCGATCTGCACATGGTGCTGGATGGACGAATCGGCGATACGGTCTTCACCAGCCCGCTGGTCATCGGTCACGAATTCATGGGCACGATCACGGCGGTGGGCGAAGGCGCGCTGGATGGCAGTCAGCGCCCGCTGCGCGTCGGTCAGCGGGTGGCGGTCGATCCTTCGACACCGTGCGGACACTGTGAGATCTGCGAGAGGGGATATCCCAACCTGTGCCCGAATCATACATTCTACGGAGTCTATCCTACGCCGGGCGCGCTTCAGGAATGCATGATCGTGCATGGGCAGAACTGCTTCCCGATCCCGGACAGCATCGGCGACGGCGCGGGGACGCTGCTGGAGACGCTCGGCGTCGCCATCCACGCGGTCGATCTGGGTAAGCTGCGCGTTGCCGAGACGGTCGCCGTGATCGGCTGTGGTCCGGTCGGGATGCTGATCGTCAAGCTGGCGCTGCTGGCGGGGTCGAGCGTCGTCTACGCCTTCGACAAGTTCCCCTGGCGTGTCGAGAAGGCACAGAAATGGGGCGCGCAGGCGTACCACGCCGATTCCGTCGATCCGCTCAAGACGGTCATGGAGGCGACCGGTGGGCGCGGCGTCGATGTCGCCTTCGAGGCGGGCTGGGCGGACGAATCAGTGCAGCTGGCGGCGGACATGGCGCGCTGCGGCGGACGGCTGGTGCTGGTCGGCATCCCCGGCGATGACCGGCTCTATCTTCGGCACTCGACGGCGCGGCGCAAAGGGCTGACGATACGCATGTCGCGGCGTATGAAGCACACCTATCCGCGCGCCATCCGGCTGGCGACCTCCGGCGCGATGGACCTGGACGATTTGATCTCCGAGACTGTGCCGCTGGACCAGGCTCCCACCGCTTTTGACAAGAATCTACGCTATGAAGCGGGCGTGCAGAAAATCATCATCAAGGTGACGTGAACGATGCGACTCATTCAATGCGGTCTGGGCGGCATGGGCGCGCACTGGATCAGGACGGTGCGCGATCAGTCTGAATTCGAGATCGCCGCCTTCGTCGAGATCAACCCGGAGACGGCGCGGTGGCGCGCTGAAGAGTTCGACCTCGATCCGAAGCGTATCTACCTGTCGCTGGAAGCGGCGCTGGCGTCGGTGGAAGCCGATGCCGTCCTGGATATCACGCCGCCGAACGCGCATCGCCCGGTCGCCTTCACGGCGCTGGATGCCGGTCTGCCGGTGCTAGCGGAAAAGCCGCTGGCGGGGACGCGGGCGGACGCCGAGGCGATTGTCGAGAAGAGCAGTCGGACCGGCGTGCTGCACATGGTGGCGCAGAACTACCGCTACTCGCCGGTCGCGCAGACCGTCCGGCGGGCGCTGGATGCCAGCGATCTGGGTGCAGTCGGGGCGGTCAGCGTGCGCTTCTTCAAGGGACCGCACTTCGGCGGCTTTCGCGAGATCATGGCGCACCCGCTGATCGTCGATATGGCGATTCACCACTTCGACCTGATGCGCTTCTTCCTGGGCGACAGCCCGGTCGAAATCTATGCCCGCAGCTGGAATCCCCCCTGGAGCTGGTTCCAGGGTGACGCTTCGGCGGCGGTGACCGCTCGATTCGAAAGCGGCGCGGTCGTCAGCTACACGGGTTCGTGGTGTTCGCAGGGGCAGGAGACGCCCTGGAACGCCGACTGGCGCTTCGAGTGCGCTGACGGGGTGCTGACGCTTCAGGAAGACCAGATTTATGTGCAGCGGCGCGGTCAGACGGAGCGCGAAGAAATCTTACCGCTGAAGATGGAACGACAGGCGCAGGCGTATCTGCTGCACGAGTTCTACCAGGCGGTGACGACGGGGACGACGCCTGCCACGACCTGCCAGGATAACCTGAACACGACCAATTTCGTCTTCGATGTGGTGCAGTCCTGCGCGACAGGCGAGGTGGTGCGGCGAGCGCAGCACAGATAAAGCGCGGTGCAGCGTTTCTGTGACCTCAGACGTTGGTCGGGGCGCGCTGTGCTGCCCCCGACCAACGCTTCATGTGACCTGAAGACTACTGGCTGTCGGCGAGCGCCTGATCTGCACCAGCCTGAAGGATGCCAACCGCCTCTTCGACCGACATGCCGTTGCTGGTGACGTTGGCAATCGCCTCGCTGATCAGCCCGCGCACCGTGCCCTGCGCCGAAATCGAGGGACCGCTGTACAGCCGGACGCCCGAATTCAGGGTGTCATTGACGACGGTGAAATACGGGAAGATCTGCGGCGAACCGAACGCCGTTTCATCGGTCAGCATCGCCTGCCCGGCGCGCGAAGCGCCGAAGTAACCGGTGCTGCTGCTCCACTGCGCGCCGGCTTCTGGGGCGACCAGCGACTTGAGGAACAGCCACGAAGCGACCTGTTCTTCCGGCGTGCCGCCGACCAGGATGATGCTGGGGATGAAGACCTGAAGCACTTCCTGCCCTTCGGCATACGGGAAGGTCGTGACCGACCATTCCGCCTCATACCCACTGTCCACGAACGCCTGCACGATGAAGGTGAATCCCGCCGTGCTGGTGGCGAAGAACGGATTCAGCCCGCGCGCGAAGTCCGCCTGCTCGGCGAAGCGCTCGGCGGGGATGTAGGCGCAGCCCTGGGCGTACAGGTCGGCGTAGAGCTGGAAGGCGTTGACGACCGGTTCGCTGTCGAAGACGTAGTTTTCGCCGTCGAAGATCACGCCGCCCTGGCTGGCGACCCACGATTCGAACAGCGAGGAGTCGGTGGTGATCGGGTAGCCCTGCACGTCCTCGCCGTTGGGACCGGTGTAGTTCGCCGCCGCGCACGCCTGCGCCTTGAAGTCGTCCCAGCTGCGGGCGGGGCCCTCAAAGCCGAGTTCGCTCAGCAGCGTCTGGTTATAGGCGAGGACCTGCGCCGAAGTCTGGTGCGGGAAGGCGATGACTTCGCCGCTGGGCAGGCTGTTGAAGGGCAGCAGGTCGCTGCGATAGTCGTCCGCCATATCGCCCAAGCCCCAGGCGGCGCTGTCCAGGAAGGGGCGCAGGTCCTGCGCCGCGCCATCGCGGAAGTAGCTGGCGGCGTCGTTGCCGAAGCCGGCGACCAGGTTGGGCAGTTCGCCGCTGACGATGCCGGCGTTGACCAGGTTGCGGATGTCGTTGTAGTTGCCCTGGGCGATGGCTTCGACGGTGATGCCGTACTCGTTGGTGCTGTTGAACTGCTCGACCAGCGCGGTCATGGTCTCCGCCTGGACGTTGGTGAACTGATGCCAGTAGGTGATGGTCACGCCGGTGGGGTCCACCGATTCCAGGTCGCTCTGCGCGGCGGTCACGCCGACGCCCAGCGCCAGGAGGGCAAGGACGAGAAGAAGGGCTTTGCGCATAGGATTAACTCCTGTATTCAGGTTGTCCACCACCATTGTGGCGGATCAACGCCGATTAGTCTAGCACTCCAAGGTTAAAACTTGTGTGTGTTCGATTGTGGGGGCGCATCCTGATAGAATGCACCGCTTGTTTGACAGCCCTTCACGCAAGGAGGAATTCGAAAGCATGGAGAAGCATTCCCCTGGAATCAGACCTGAATCGTGGCTCGTCTCGGCGGGGCGCGCTTCCGAGCCGGGCGCGCCGCTGAACATCCCGCCGATCCCCGCGTCGAACTTCATCATCGGCACAGGACGCGACTATTCGCGCGGCGATGGCACGCCCACCTGGGAAGCGCTCGAAGAAGTCGTCGGCGGGCTGGAGTCGGGAAAAGCCCTGGCGTTCGCCTCCGGCATGGCTGCCATCGCCGCCGTGTTCGATCAGCTTGCGGTTGGCGCGGTGGTGGCGCTGCCCGATGACTGCTATCAAGGGGTTGCCGGTCTGGCGGCGGCGGGGGCTGAAAAAGGGCGCTGGTCCGTGCAGCGCGTGGCAGTGGACGATACAGAAGGCTGGATTCGCGCCTGCGCCGCCGCCGACCTGATCTGGCTCGAATCCCCCTCCAACCCCCTGCTCACGGTCGCCGATCTCGAAGCCGTCTGCGCAGCGCCCCGCAAGCCCGGCGCAATCATCGCCGTGGACAACACCTTCGCTACGCCGTTGAATCAGCAGCCGTTGGAATTCGGCGCGGCGCTGTCCCTGCAATCGGCGACCAAGTTCATTGGTGGTCACTCCGATCTGCTCGCCGGCATCGTCACGACACGCGACGACGCCCTGTGGCACGCCCTCAGGAAGTCGCGCGAGCTGACCGGCGCAACGCCGGGAATCCTCGAAGCATTTCTTGCCGTTCGCGGCGTCAGGACGCTGGCGCTGCGTTTGCAGCGCGCCCAGCAGACGGCGATGGTGCTGGCAGAGCGGCTGGAGCAGCACCCGCTGGTGGCGCGCGTCCGCTATCCCGGCTTGCCCTCTCATCCGACGCATGAGACCGCCCGGCGCGTACTCAAGGGATTCGGAACCATCATTTCATTCGATCTGCGGGGTAGGGCGGAATTTGCCGATGCCGTCTGCCGAAACGTCAGCCTCATCCACCATGCCACCAGCCTTGGCGCAGTCGAATCCACGATGGAGCGGCGCGCGGCGATCCCCGGACAGGGGCATCTGCCCCCTTCGTTGATACGACTCAGCGTCGGCATTGAGGACGCCGACGATCTCTGGGACGATCTCGATTCGGCGATCCGCGCAGCCGCGCCGTAACGCGCCCAGGCATCCACTGCAACCAATGGCGGATGCCTGGTGCGGCTCACTGCTTGCGGAAGTTCGTCCCCAGGGCGGAAGGCGGCGAGACGTTCAGACGGCGGATCAGCGCGTTGACCGCCCGCCGCTGGTCTTCCGGCAGTGCCGAAAGCCGCCGCCGCACCCATTCCGTGCTGCCGAAATTGACCAGCAGCAGGGTCAGGATCATCAGCGGGAACGGGGCGACCTGAAGCACCTGTGACGGGATGCCGGTCAGCACCGGCTGAAGCACCAGGCTGAGCCACTGCAAGAGCGCAAAGAAGTACGCCCCGGTGGCAGCCCGCAGCGGGTTCCACCCGCCGAAAATCGTGATCGCCAGCGCGATCCAGCCGATGCCGTCCAATCCGCTGATCGTCCCCTGCCAGCCGGCTTTGATGCTCAGCGAGTAAGCGGGACCCGCCAGCCCGACCAGCGCGCCGCCCAGGATGGTGTAAAAGTAGCGCTGGCGGTTGACATCGACGCCGCGCACATACGCCGACGCCGGTCTTTCGCCCACCCCTTGCAGCACCAGCCCCGGCGCGGTGCGGAACAGCCACAGATAGGTGACGGCGATCAGGATGAAGCTGAGATAGACCACCAGATCGTGGTCAAAGAACAGCGGACCGACGACCGGGATGTCGCTGAGCAGCGGAATCGGCGCGGGCGGCACGCGCGGACCGTTCTGCCCGGTGAAGGGGCTGCCCAGATAATACGCCAGGTCGCGCGTCATCAGCGCCAGCACGAAGCCGATCGCCACCTGCGACTGGCGCAGCGTGATGCTGGTGAAGGCGACCACCGCGCCGACCAGCGCGCCGATCAGCATCCCCGCCGCGAAGCCCAGGAGGACGCTGCCGGTGGTCGCCGCGACGGCGAAGCCCGACATCGCCGTCAGCAGGATCATGCCGTTGACCGAGAGGTTGATCACCCCGGCGCGTTCGGTGAGCGTCTCGCCCAGGACGGCGAAGACGATGGGCGAAGCGGTGGCGATCACCCCCGCCAGACCGATGATCAGTTGATCGAATTCCACGTCGCCCCCTCCGCCCTGACAGCCCCGCCGAACCTAAAGAGGAATCTCGAAAGAAATCCACAAGCGGGCGAGCCGGCGGCTCGCCCGCTAACGTGATACGCGCTCCCACCTCAGCCGCGCTCGCGGAGCCGCTGGCGCACCCCGTCGATGATCAGCACGAACAGCACCAGCGCACCCTGCAGCACGCCCGCCAGCGATGAATCCAGCCGCAGTTGAATCGGCAGCTGAATGCTGCCGACGATCAGCGCGGCGTAGAACAGCGCCACCGGGATCGCCCAGATAACCTGATAGTTGATCAGCATGGCGACCAGCAGCCCCAAAAAGCCGTAGCCGCTGGAGATGGACGGGATCAGCCTGTTGTAGACCGCCGTCACCTGCACCGCGCCCGCCAGCCCCGCCAGCAAACCGCACAGCACGAACGCCACCAGCGTATAGCGCGAGGTGGGGATGCCCAGCACGAACGAGGCGCGGGCGTTGCGCCCGGTCGCCTTCAGCTTCAGCCCGATGTACGTCCCGCGCAGCAGGATGTAGACCAGGGCGATGCCCAGCAGGCTGAGCAGGACCGCCCACGCGCTGATGCGCATGTCCGGCAGCTGGGGCAGCGCGAATTCCGGCGGCAGCGGCTCGGTCCCGCTCATCGAGCCAACGCCGGGACGCCGCCAGGGACCGAAGATCAGCCAGATGGTCGCCGAAGTCGCCACGAAGTTCAGCCCCAAGCCGCTGAAGATCTCGTTGACTCCGCCGTAAATCTTGAGCAGCCCCGCCAGCGCCGCCCACAGCCCCCCGCCGATCATGCCGGCGATCATGCCGACCAGGATCGCCACGCCGGGCGGCGCGCCGCTGTCCACGAACAGGCGCAGCGCCCCGACGGTGAAGATCGCCCCCAGGGTGATCTGCCCCTCGATGCCGATGTTCCACAGTCCGGCGGCGAAGGTGATCAGCAGACCCGATGTCGCCAGCAGCAGCGGCACTGAAGTGGCGATCACATCAACGATCTTGCGCGTCGAGCCGAACGCCCCGGTGATCAGCAGGCTGATCGCCTGAAAAGGCGGCGCGCCCGTCGCCAGCAGGATGAGCGCCACGAACCCCAGCGCCAGCCCTATCCCGATCAGCCGCGCGCCCCACCCGCCAACCCTGGCGTCCTTCAACATTGTCGTCTCTCCGCTGGTACGAACCCGTCAGGTCTCATCGGCTCAACGCCTCAGGCTGGTGCATCCCGGCGGTGGAGCGCGCGGTTTCCAGCGGCACGCCGCCGATCAGCAGACCGAGTTCTTCGACGCTGGTCTGCATCGCGCTCAGCGGAACCGACGCCCTGCCGGCGAAGAAGACCAGCACGCGGTCGCTGTATTGCAGCACCTCGTCAAGGTCCGACGAGATGAAGAGGATGGCAGTGCCATCGGAGCGGGCGCGCTCTTTCAGGCGCTTCCAGATGTAGACCGCCGATTCCAGGTCCAGCCCGCGCGTGGGATGCTCCAGCAGCAGCAGGTGCAGCGGGGCGCTCAGCAGCGCCAGCAGAGTGCGCTGCTGATTGCCGCCGCTCAGCGACTCGACGGGGCTTTCCGGGAACCCGCGAATGCTGTACTCGGCAATGCGCTCGACGGCGGTCTGCTCCGCCTGCTTGTAGTTGATGAAGAAGCCGTGTACCTCGGCGTTGAGCGCGAAATGCTCGGTCAGCGATAAGCCGGCGACCAGCCCCTCGGTCATGCGGTCGGCAGGCATGAATTTCACCCGATTACGCAAAAACTGATGGTAGGTCGCATTTTGCAGCGCCCGCCCGCCGAGCGCGATCTCGCCGCCGGTGGGGCGCAGCAGCCCGGCGCACAGGCGCAGCAGCAGGTCCTGCCCGCTGCCCTCCATGCCCGCCAGCCCGATCACCTCGCCCGCCTTGACCGTCAGATCGATGGGACCGACCTGCAGACGGGCGTCCTCGACCGTCACGCCCTTCAGTGCCAGCAGCGGCGCGGTGGTCGGCGGCGGCTGGCGCGGCGGGGTGGGGATTTCGCCGCCAAACATGGCGTTGATGAAGTTCTCGGTGTGGTAAGGCGGCTCGATTTCCGCTACCAGCGCCCCGGCGCGCAGCACCGCCGCCCGATGACAAAGCTGGTAGACCTCTTCCAGCTTGTGGGTGACGAAGATGATCGTCCTGCCTTCCGCGCTGAGCTTGCGCAGCGCCGCGAACAGCTTCACCTTCTGCGGCGCGCTGATGCCGGTCGTCGGCTCATCCAGGATCAGCACCCGCGCCCCCAGCCAGAGCAGACGGATCAGCTCAAGCTGCTGGCGCTCGCCCACCGTCAGGGTATCGACGTAGGCGTCGGGATCGAGCGAGAAGCCGAACTGCGCCTCGATCTCTTTCAGCGCCTTGAGTGCCGCCCGGCGGTCGGGGATCAGCCCGCGCCTGCCGCCGATCAGCAGGTTGTCGAGGACGCGCAGCGGCGGAAAGTCGAGCGGGTCCTGATGCAGCATACCGATGCCCTGTTCGATGGCTCCGGCGGGCGACGGAATGGTGACAGCGCGCCCGTCAAGCAGGATTTCCCCCTCGTCGGAGGTGATGAAACCGGACAGCACCTTCATCAGCGTGCTCTTGCCTGCGCCGTTCTCGCCGAGCAGCCCCTGGATGCAGCCGCCGGGGATATTCAGGGTGATCCCTTTGTTGGCGTGGACGCTGCCAAAACGCTTGTGGATGTTGCGGAATTCGACCTGCATGGGCGCAACCTGTCACGTCTGTCTGAGGGTGTCCGAATCACGTACCGTGAAACCACACGAGGCACAGGTCCCCCGCTTTCGGGCAATCTGCGCCTCGTGGATTATCCCTGTTCTGGGCAAATTCTGCGAACCCTCCCCCCTCGCCCGTCTGGCAGGCGAGCGGGAGGGTTTTTCAGCCGGTTATTCCGGGACGCTTTGCCCGCTCATGCCTTCCAGGAGCTGCGGCAGATACCACAGCTGCTGCGGCGTGGCGGTTTCGCCCTCGGCGATGTAGGGCGTGCCGTCCTGCAGGTTGATCGGTCCAGCCCACAGGTCCAGACCGCCCGCCAGCTCGCCCTTCAGTTCTTCCACCGCCGCCGCCGCTTCTTCGCTCAGCGCCGTGCCGGGGATGAAGTAGGTCGAATTCATCGTCACGTCGTCGTAGTTGGCATAGTCGGGCATGGGCCACAGGAACTTGGGCGTCCAGGTCCCCGCCTGCATCTCGGTGATCTCCGCCAGGTACGTCGGGCGCCAGTTGAACACGGCAGCGCCCAGGCAGACATCCGGCGCAATCTCGCACGCCAGGTCGTAGTCGTAGGCGACGTTGAAGGCGGTCGTGCCCGCTTCAGAGGCAGCCTTCGCCTGGACCAGCCCCTCGGTCGTGTCGATGCCGGAAATGACGACATCATAGCCGTTGTTGTAGAAGTTGTCGGAAACCTGCGTCGGGTCCGCCGTCACGCCGGGGATGTTGAACCAGAAGCCGATCCAGTCCACGCGGAATTCCAGTTCCGCCGCATCCATGCCGCGCTTCTCGGTCCAGCAGTACTCCGCTCCGAGGAACGCCGCCGCCGTCAGACGGCGGGTTTCGTCGTTGATCAGCGGTCCAAGGTAGCCGATCTTGCCGGTTTCGGTGGTCATCGCCGCCGCGCAGCCCGCCAGCAGCTTGGTCGCCCACATCCCAGGGAAAATATTGCCCAGGTTGGGCAGGTCCACGAAGTTCTCGCCTTCTTCCCAATGCTGATCGCCGGAGGCATGGATGACCGGCACTTCAGGATAGTTGGTGGCAAAGGCGGTCGCGCCGTCCTTCATGTCGTCGGAATTGAAGATGATCACATCTGCGCCCTGGTCGAGCAGCTCTTCCGCCAGCTGGTCCGGCGTCGTGCCGGGGCGGTCAGCCGGATTCACGCGGTCCAGGTAGACCAGTTCCGTATTTTCCAGGTTCTCCGTCACGTAAACGGCGGCGTCGTAGTGCGCCTGGCTCCAACCGTTATCATTGTAGGGTCCGACCATCAACAGCCCGATAACGAACGCATCATCCTGCGCCGCCGCCGGCGAAAGCGCCAGCGCCGCAAGCAGGACGAGCACCAACAGCAGGGTCAATTTGCGCATCGTGGTATTGCCTCCAGTATGCTCGAAACCAATGTGCTGCCAACTGCAACCGCACTGCACCTGCACTACTGCATCACGAGATCGACGAACGCCGGCGGCTGTCCCGGTTTCAGGGCGACCAGCCCGCGATTCGATACGTGCAGCTCAACCAGGACGATCAGCGGGATGAGGCTGAGCGTCATTTCGACGGAGGGATGATCGCTGCCCGCCGCCCGGAACGCCGCCTCCAGCGTGTGCAGCTGCCGGGTGACTTCCTGGGCGCTGTCCAGCGACATCAAGCCCGCCAGCGGCATCGGCAGGAGCGTCACGGCGTCGCCCACGACGACGACCATGCCCCCCCGCGCCTCGATCAGCGCGTTCGCCGCCTTGACCATCGCGGCGTCGCTGGTCCCCATGACCATCAGGTTGTGGCAGTCGTGGGCGACCGTCGAACCGAAGGCGACATCCTCCTTGAAGCCGATGCCGGTCACGAAGCCGAAGCCCTTGAGGGCGTCGTCGCCAACTTTCGCTTCATGCCGGTAGAAAACCGCCACTTTTGCCAGGTCACGCCCGGCGTCGGCTTGGAGCGCGCCGCCCACCGCCGGAATCTCCATAATCTCTTCGGTGGTATGCACCTTGCCGGGATAGATGCGCATCACCCGCGTCTGAGCGACCGCGCCTTCGAAGGGGATGCGCAGATCAGCGGCGCTGATCGGCGCGACATGCACCGAATTGAGCGCCCAGTCCGGGTACTGGTGCGGCGCGAACTCGACCGCCATCTTGCCCTTTTCCGCCACCAGCACGCCATCGACGTACACCTGATCGATGACCACCTGTTCCAGGCTGCTGAGGATCAGGATGTCGGCGGCGCGCCCTGGCGAGACCGTGCCGATCCAGCGCGCCTTCTCCAGCAGCTGGGCGGCGTTGATCGTCACCATCTGGTAGGCGCGGATGGGGTCCAGCCCCTCCTTGATGGCGTCGCGCACCACGCGGCTGAGGTGTCCATCCTCGACGATAGTCGCCGGGGTCACGTCGTCGGTGATCAGGGTGAAGAAGCGGGTATCGATGTCCGGGTTATCGAGGACGGCGCGGATCGTCTGGGGCATGTCCAGCCAGGCAGTGCCGTAACGCTGCTGAGCATAGCAGCCCAGTTCGGCGCGGCGCATCGCTTCTTCGGCGGTGGTGGCTTCGTGGCAGCCGGCGATCCCCGCCGCAACGAACGCCTGCAAGCCCATCTTGATCTCCGGGCTGGAATAATGACCAGTCAGCACCTTGCCTTCGCGCAGCGACGCCTGGGTGATGGCGTGTACGCCCGGATCGCCATAGATCAGACCGGGGAAGTTCATCTGCTCCCCCTGAAGCTGCGCCCAGCCCTGGCGGTAGGCTTCGGTCACTTCTTTGTCGGTGATGACCGCGCCCGCATCCTCAAAGCCGGGGATCGACGGCACGCACACCGGCATCGCCACCATCACCTTGAGCGGCAGCCCCTGCGCCGCGTCGTGGAACAGCTCGACGGCGCGCAGACCGAGGACGTTGGTGATCTCGTGGTTGTCGCAGGCGATGGTCGTCGTGCCTTCGGGCAGCACCGCCGCCGCGAAACTGCGCACGTCGATCATGCTGCTTTCGACATGTTCGTGCGTATCGATGAACCCTGGGGCGATGTAGCGCCCGGCGGCGTCGACGATCTGGGTGTGTTCATCGACCAGCACGTGCGACGAGTCGCCGACCAGACAAATGATCCCCTCGCGCACGACGACATCGACGCCTTCCTGAATGCGCCCGACGTTGACGTTCACCAGCCGACCATTGCGGATGATCAGGTCGGCGGGTTCGCGACCCATCGCGGTCGCCACAACTTGAAGTGTCACTTCGTGCAGGGGGCGGCTCTTGTGAACATAGCCCTTGGTGGTGGGTGTCATATCAGCGAGTTCCCTCAACAGCTTTCCAGACCGGGTAAACTGCCGATTCCAGCGCATCATTCTGACAAATTGTGGAAATGTGTTAAAAGAGCTTTTTTTCACGAATTCGCACTCGATGCGCTTGTGCGAAGTGAATAACCGACAGCATTTTTGATTATAGCGTGAGTTCCCACTCACTGCGAAGCATCCTGTTTTGGCGTTCGATGGTCTGGGATATTTCGGTTAAACTCAACAATATCATGGTTGACCTTGGAGGAGTCACAGCGCATGAAATCCATCGTCGTCACCGGAGGAAGCGGCAAAGCAGGGCGCGCCGTCGTGCGCGATCTGCTCGATCACGGCTACACCGTCCTGAACGTCGATGTCGCCGCGCCGCGCGAAAGTCTGTGTCCGTTCCTCAAGATCGACCTGACCGATTACGGTCAGACCGTCGAAGCGCTGCACCAGGCGGATGCCGTCGTGCATCTGGCGGCGATCCCCGCGCCAGGGCTGACGAGCGATCAGGTCACCTTCGACATCAACACCCGCAGCACCTACAACATCTTTTCGGCGGCGGCGCTGCTGCGGCTTCAGCGGGTGGTCTGGGCATCGAGCGAGACGACGCTCGGCTTGCCCTTCGATGTGCCGCCGCTGTACGCGCCCATCGACGAAGATCACCCGCTCATGCCGCAGTCTACCTATGCCCTGTCCAAGGTCGTCGGCGAAGAGATGGCGCGCCATTTCAGCCGTTGGAACGGCATACCGATCATCGGGCTGCGCTTCTCCAACATCATGGAACCGCACAATTACGCGCGCTTCGCCTCGTTCCAGGCGGACCCCCTGCTGCGCAAGTGGAATCTGTGGAGCTACGTCGACGCCCGCGACGCGGCGCAGAGCGTCCGTCTCAGCCTGACGGCGGATATTCAGGGCGCAGAGGCGTTCATTATCGCGTCGGCGGACAGTCTGATGGAGCGGACCAATGCGGACCTGATGGCGGAGGTCTTCCCCGGCGTGCCGCTCAAAGCCGGGACCGGCGATCACGACACGCTGCTGAGCGTGGACAAAGCACGGCGGATGCTCGGTTATCAGCCGGGACGGTGGTGGCGAAACCCATGAACACCGGCGAAGGGCGATCAGCCGGCGTGAGGAGCGGCTCCGCAGCCTCCCTGGCGGCGCGCCTGACGCCGGTCGCCCAACGGGTCAGTCGGCTCTGGCAGGACTGGCGCGGCAGGTTCATGCGCTTTGTCGAACCGCGCGATCCCTCCCTCTCGGTCGAAGAACGGCTGCGCGTCATCATCCTGAACGCCCTGCTGCTGATCGTCCTGCCCGTCGTGCCGTTCATCGCCATCGCAGCGGCATCCATCGACACCAGCGCCCCTGGGAAAGTGCCGCCGGTGATCATCACGCTGGCGGGCGTCATCAGTCTGGCGCTGTGCTACCCGATCAACCGCGCCGGGCGCTACCATCTGGCGCGCCGGCTGGCGATGGCGGTCGCCGCGGCGATGATCTTCGTGCAGACGGAGATCGCCGCCCCGCCCTATGCCGATGTCCTCTACTTCCTGGCACTGCCGGTCGGTGGGATCATCCTGTTCTCGCGGCGCGAGAACCTGGTGCTGTCGGCGATCTGCATCGTCCTGATGTTCTGGTCGCTGGGCAGGAAACCCGGCGTCACCGTGAACTCCAGCTACGATCTCTTCCTGCTGTCCGTCCTGCTGCCCGTCCTGCTGATGGTCGTCAGCCTGTACCGTGACCTGCTGGAACAGAAGCGCAGCCGCATCCTGGTGGAACAGGAGGGGCAGATTCGGCTGGAGCGCGAGCGTATGCGCCTGCTGACCGAGTTTCTGCAAAGCGCCTCGCACGATCTGCGCACGCCGCTCACGCAGATCAACCTGAGCGTACACCTGATGGAACGCACCGGCGACCCGGATATCCGCAGCCGCCAGCAAAGCGTGATGACCGACGCCGTCGGCACGCTGCAAACGCTGCTGAACCGCATGTTCTACGTCGTCGAGCTGGAGCGCCTGACGGCGGCGAACATGCGCACCGTCTACTGCAATGAACTGCTGGCAAGCCTGGAGTCCTACGCCGCCCCGCTCGCCGAGCGCGCAGGGATCATCTTCCGCCTGGAAATCGGCGGCGCCCTGCCCTCACTCCATGCCCACCCTCATGAACTGCGTTCCGCCCTGATCGAGGTGGTCAACAACGCCCTCGACCACACGCCGGAAGGGGGGCGCATCACCCTGTCGGCGCGCACTGAGCCGGGCGGCGTGCTGATCGCGCTGGAGGACACCGGCACGGGCATCCCGACCGAGGCGCTCCCCCGCATCTTCGACATGTTCTACCGGACGGAAACGCACCGACCGATCAATGAGCAGCACAGCGGTCTGGGGCTTGCCATCGCCAAGAAGATCGTCTCGGCGCACGGTGGGACGATCAGCCTGGAAAGCACGCCGGGCAGGGGCACGCTGGTGCAGATTCGCCTGCCCGCCTGACGCCGCCGCGCTGCTGGAGCAGGTCTTCGAAACAGACCCTGACTTGAGGAAGAACCATGACCGATCTCGCTCGAATTGCCAACTTCATCACCGCGCACCCTTCTGGCTTCCCCAATCTGATCGATCTACCCTACCGTCTGGCTTCCTGGTCGCTGGAAGACTCTCAGAGACTGTTTGAAAAGCCGGTTTTCACACAACCTCACCCCGGAAACCTGACGGTTTCCTGCCCCTCTCCAATTGGAGAGGGGCGGTTGAGCGCAGCAGTTTGCAAACAGACTCTCAGAATCTGCGCCTATGGGAGACCGGCGATCAGATTCAGGCGGTCGCGATGCTGCAAATGCCCTGGTCTGCGCTCGACTATGCCTATCATCCCGGCGTCGAACACCTCGTGCCGGCGATCTTCGACTGGGCGGTCGAACGCGCCGCAGCGGCAGCGCGTCAAAACGGCAGCGAATTCACACTCGTCCTCTACATCCCTCCCGCCCGCGCCAGCCACACCGTCCATGCCCTGGCGCGTGGTTTTCGCCTGGAAGATGATTGGACGATAGTTCATCTCAGCCGCAGCCTGGTCGAACCAGTCGTCGTGCCCGAACTGCCAGCGGGTTTCGCTTTTCGCCCCCTGCGCGGCGACTCGGAGGTGGAAGCCTACGTCCGGCTGCATCAGGCAGCGTTCGATTCCACCATGATGCGCCTGGGCTGGCGGGCGCGCACCCTCACCATGCCGATGTATCGCCCCGAACTCGACCTGTTCATCGTCAATGACGACGATCAGCCGGTGGCGTTCTGCATCGGGTGGGTTCATCCCGATGGCACAGCGGGGCAGATCGAACCGCTCGGCGTGCATCCCGATTATCAGCGGCTCGGGTTGGGAAAGGCGGTGCTGCTGGAAGGGCTGAGGCGGCTGCAAGCGGGCGGCGTCGCCCGCGCGTTGATCGACAGCTACAAGTCCAATGACCCGGCGCTGATGCTTTATCAGACAGCGGACAACGGCAATTTCAGACCTGAGTATGAGAAGACCGCCTATGTCCGCACCTTCACGCCCTGATGGCTGGAATCGGCGGCAAACGCGCCGGACGGACCATTTCCACCTCTACAGCGCCGCGCGTGATAGAATCGCCGAAAACTGCCAGTTCTGCCGGATGGGGCGGTCATCCACTGTGTGCTGGAAACCTCACCCCCTGCCCCTCTCCGCGCGGAGAGGGGCGGTTGAGCGCAGCGAAACGGGGTGAGGTTTAAATCGCCAGAACGTGGACATTTGAGCTTTCTCCTTGAAAGATTTCAACGATGCTCGATGCGATTGTACAGCAGCACCTCGGCGACACTTTTCCCGCCTGCGCCGCCTGCGTCTATCACCGGGGCGAGGTCGTCCTAAACGCCGCCTGGGGCTGGATCGACCCGGAGACCAGGCGGCTGCCCGTCACCGTCGAAACACGCTTCGATCTGGCGTCGGTGACCAAGACCTTCGCCGCCACCGCCTTCCTGGCGCAGGTCAGCGCGGGGAAGGTCCGCCTGGAGGATGCGCTGGTCGCCGTCGTCCCGGAATTCGGCGCGATCTCCCCGCGCCCGGTCGAAGGCGGGCAGGACCCGCACAGCCGGTCGCGCCAGCCGGTCGAAGCCGCCTACGCCGGGCAGGTGGTTGATCCGGCGGCGGTCACCTTCCGGCATCTGCTCACCCACACCAGCGGGCTGCCCCCCTGGCGCGATGTCTACACCGCTGCCGGCGGTCCACCGCCGCCGCCCGACCAGCCGGATCCAATCCCGCGCGCCGTCCGCTGGTCGCGGGGCATCGCGGCGATCTGCGGCTACCCGTTCATCGGGCAACCGGACGGCAGGACGGTGCGCTACAGCGACATCGGGCTGATGCTGCTGGGCGAAGCGGCGGCGCGCCTCGGCGGCATGTCCATTGATGCGCTGATCGGCGATATGCTGCGCGGCTTCGAAGCACCGCCGCTCTACAACCCGATTCGCGAACACGCCATCCCGCGCGAGCAGATCGCCCCCACCGAGGATGATCCTACCTGGCGCGGACGCCGCGTCTGGGGCGAAGTCCACGACGAGAACACCGGCGGAGTCGGCGGCGTATCGAGCCACGCCGGGCTGTTCGCCTCGGCGGCGGCGGCGGCGCGCTTCGGGCAGCGCTGGCTGGAAGGCGCGGCGGCGTTCGGCG
>JABWBO010000211.1 GCA_013360465.1 Anaerolineae bacterium
TGGAATGACCAGAATCCCCGCGCCATCGCGGGTGGATTGTCGTCGTCTTTCGACACGCCCGTGACCGAAGCAGCATTTCCGGCGCTGTTTGAAGGACAGTATGAACTGCGCGACCGTCCGTTCTGGCATCTCGCGCCGTCGGGTCGTCCGGGTGGTCGACCCTATTGGGCGGTGCTGACATCGTATGAATTCGCGCCTTCGACGTGGAACTTCTTCCGTCCGCTGCCGCCGCTGCTGCGCCTCAACTTCCCACTCGCGCTGGCGGTGGACATTCCGAAAACCTACGACCGCAACGCGGCAGTTGACGCGGTTGAGAGCATCATCCAGGCATATCAAGTCCATCTGGCAGGCGTGCGCGGTGAGGACAGCCGTTCAGTGCAGCGCGTGACCGACTGCCGCCGCGCCTTACAGGAGATCAACAACGGCGATGCGCTCCATCTGGTGCAGATCGCCGTCGCGGTTGCCGCTGACGATCTTGACACATTGAAAGAGCGTGTCGCAGCGGTCGTCAACGAAACGCGCGCATGGTTCTCCCTACGCCAAGAAATGGGTGAACTGCTCTCGCGGTCAGTGGGCTTCTTCAGCGCCAAACGGACGAAGGAGGTCAATCTTCCTGAAACAACATGGCCAGTCACGTCGCGTGAACTGGCGCTGATGCTCGCGCCGCTCGGCTACCGCAAGCTCTCGACCACTGACGGCGTGCTGCGCGGCGAAGCTGTCGGCGGCGCGTACCCGGTGTTCCACAACTCGTGGCGGGACAAACGCGCCACGCATGAGGTCTGGGTCGGGCAGTCTGGATACGGCAAGACGTTTGCGCTCAACTGCTATCTCACCCGTGAATATGCCGAAAATGGCATCTCGTTCGACCTGCTCGAACCGATGGGACACGGACGGCACATCGCCGACGCCTTCGGCTTGCCGTGGTATGTGCTGAGTGCGAAAGCGACCAAGCTCAATCCGCAGGACGTGATGTTCCCGACGCTGATCGAGCAGGTTAGCCACACGACACGGCTTTACGAAACAGTATTGGGAAGGCAGCTTTCTGGCGGACAGCGCGAAAATCTGGAGCGCGGTCTGCTCGGTGAAGCACTGGAGACGCTCTATCGCGGTTTCCCTGACCTCAACCGCGTTTCGCCTGATCTGTCCCCGACGTGTGAAACGGTCTGCGATGTGCTATCGCAGCTGGGCGATAAGTCCGCCATTCAAGCCATCGCCCGTGACCTTGCCGACGAGATTGCCGGACTGTGTACCGGTTCGGGACCGTGGTCATCGTTCCTGAACGGGACGACCAACATCGATCTGACGCGCGGCGGGCGCGACTGGATCAGCCCGCGCGTCTTCTCGTTCCACGAACTGGAAGGCGACCCGATCTTGCAGGCGCTGGCGTACACACAGGTCTTGAGTGCCATCCGCCGTGACAGCCTGATCGACGAGCAGCCGCGCATCATCGCCGTCGATGAGGTCTACCGCCTGATGCGCCATCCGTCGCTGCTGGACTTCCTGATTGAGGCTGCGAAGACCTTCCGCACAAGAAGGAAAAAAGCCCTCATGGTCGATCAACAAATGTCGGTGTTCCTTGAGGGAAAGTCCCGCCTGATCTTCGAGAACTGCCCAATCCGCGTGATTTTCAGCCAGCGGCAGGGGATGAACGTTTTCCGCGATGATGCCGCCTTCGCCCACTTCAACCAGCAGCACCGTGACATCATCGCGCAGCTGCCGCGCTTCCATTTCGTGCTAGATATTCAGGACGAAGGGCTGTGGTATCTGTTCGGCAAGGCAACGCCGGGTGAACTGGCGCGTTTCCGCACGACCTAGTTGAAAGCAGAGGGAGAGATGACATGCCGCGTAAAACGACGGCGACCGCGCCGTGGCAGGAACTGGAAACGCAGGCGTACCACGCCTTTCGAGAATGGCACGTCTGGCTTGTCCTGCGTGAACGAGAGCTTGCCGACCGTCTCGCTGCTGGGCGGACGGACAAACGCACGCCGGGCGCTGCGACTGCTGCTGAAAGACCTGAACGCAAAACGACTGCCCACGAAGGAGTGACCGAATGAATCTTATGATCGTAGAAACACCTGCACAGGCGAAAATCCTGACCGATGCGCTTGGTGATGGCTGGCGCGTCGAATCGTGCAATGGCTTTGTGCGCGATCTGCCCGCCGACAAGCTCGGCATCGACATGGATAGCGACTTCCGTCCGACCTTCGCCGTCGTGCAGGGCAAAGGCAATCTCGTCCGCCGCCTGATGAAAGCGATCCGCGAAAGCGAAGCCGTCTATGCCGCCACGCCGCCGACTCTTGCTGGTGAAGCGATGGCATGGCACGCGCTGGCGCTTTCGCCAGACGCGAAAGACAAGCCGATTTATCTGGTGACGCTTCCTGCGCTCACGCCCGATTCCATTCGTGCCGCTTTCGCCGCACCGCGTCCGCTCGATATGCGTCTTGTCGAAGCCGAAATCACGCAGCGCATCATTAATCGGTTGATTGGTTGGAGCGTCAGCGCCGCTGTCCGCAAGGTGGGTGGCGTCAAGACGGCGTTCACCTATAACGGCATGGTCGCGCTGCGCGTGTTGGCGGCGCACGAAGCGCAGGTTGCCGCGCATACTCCCGAAACACGCTGGCACGCCTCCATCACCTTCGAGCGTGATGGTACGTCGTTCACCGCTCAGGTCTTGAACGCAAAAGGTGCGCCGCTGGCGCTGCGGAATGCGGAACAGGCGGCACAGTTGGAAACACTGCTAAAACAAGGCGTGTTCTGGGTGGACGGAACCGGACAGGCGCTGAAGCCTCAATCCGTGCCCACCGCGCTTACGCTGTCCGAACTGATAGAGATCGCCCACCGCGAACTGAGTTTATCGCCGGAGCGGACGCTGGCGTTGCTTCACACCCTGTATGAAGCGGGATGGGTTACCTATCCGGGCAGCAGACCTCCCCATCACCTGAGCGAAGCGGCGAATGCATTTATTCGCCACAAGTTCGGGACAGAATATCTCGCACCTGACGCGCTGGTTACGGCTGAGATCGCGCCAGCCGATGTGAACCGTGAACCGGAGTACCTTCCCGGTGATGGCACGGCGCTGTATGCGCTGATATGGCTCAAGTTCATCGCCGCGCACATGCCGCCGGCGCAGGAACGGATCATGGCGGCACGGATACTCGTTGGCAACGCCGCAGGTAATTCGTATCCGCTCGAACTGCGGGCGACGGTGAAAATGCTGTATTTCGATGGATGGCATCGCCTTGTGCCAACCATTGATGAAGATGAAGCGCTGCCGTTCCTGCGACAAGGCGATGAACTGCATCCGGCGCAGATTGTCGTCGATGCCGTGAACAGCGCACCGCCGGAACGCTATACGGCGGCTTCGCTTGTCAGCGCATTGGCGCAGCTTGGCACAGATGAAGGCGCAGCCTCACAGGCGCTAGATACCCTTCACGCTGCCGAAGGCATTGTCGCTGTGGATGGCAATCTGGCATTGACGGAGAGGGGCACTGCGCTGGCAGCCTATCTCGCGTCAACGTTCGATGAACTCTCATCACCGCAGTACGCCGCCGAATTGAACGCGGAGATTGCTCACATCGCGGCGGGGGAACTGTCGCGGCTTGACGTGCTGCACGCCTTCTGGTCGCGTTTCGGAGCGGCACTGCGCCCGACACCTGCGCCATCTTCCCGTACCGTTGGCGAACACAAGCCGGTCGTGCTGCGTCCGGCGGAGGAGGTGTAACCGATGAACGAGATGCCACCGCCTCTCAACTGGGATGAAATCCACGAACCGCCGGAACTCGATTTCTCGATGCCGGACGATCCGTTTCACGCTGATCTGTTCACGGGGGACAGTTTCGACTACCTGACGGA
>JABWBO010000080.1 GCA_013360465.1 Anaerolineae bacterium
GGGGTTGGTGCAGCCACTTTGAGACGAAGTGAGCAGTCACTTTGAGATAACTCCATACGTCACGCGAGCGGCTTGAGCAGCCACTTTGAGACACTACAGTTCTGATGGCGGTTCTGGTTCGAGTAGCGCTGGAAACAACAGCCCCTCCTTCGGCAGATAGGGATACTTGCCGTCGCGCCCGTCGATGAAGCGGCGCATCAGGTCCGGATCATCCACGTTTCCGATGCAGACCTGTCCAGAATCCGCATGGTTACCCCCACTTATCTGTACCCCCTTCATCCGGTGGACAGCACGCCGCGCTTCGTGATTATCCACACACGAAATCACCAGGCCCGAACCGAAACGGTCGGCATGGCGTTCCGGGTCGAGCGGCTCCGCGATCCAGCCGATGTCCAGACCCAGCGCGGCATTCAGTCGTCGGGCGACGCATTCGGCTTTGAACTGCCCGATGTCTGCCGGAGCAAACAACGCCTGCCGTCCGATGTTCTTTTCCTCGACGCGATCCGGGTCGATCAACACCAGCGACGGCGCATGCTGACGTGCGCGCTGCATATCGTAGAGGATGCGCGCGACAATCCGAGCGGCTGATGCCCCCGTGCCACCCACGCCCACCAGCGTGATGGTCTTGATGTAGGTATTAGGGTCGAAGATGCCGTTCATGTCGCCTCTCCCAGCAGTTGTGCCAGCGTCTTCTTGACGGGAATCAAATCAGATACGGGATAGCGCGTTGCCTGCTGCACATCCAGCGCGACCAGCTTGGCACGAATATCCTGCGGATGGCTGCGGGATTTCCCTGAACAGGCGTGGTCCCCGAAAGGCGTACCAAGCAGGCTCCGCCAGTCTTCCGCCAGCGATGTGGCATGCAGGGCGGCGTCGCTCACGCGCTGGACCGTGCCCCAGCAGATCGCGCCGGAGCCGAACACGTTGGGGATGGGGGCGTGGAACAGCGGCACATCGAGCCGATCCGGCCGGCGCTTAACAGCGAACACGCCATACTGCGGCGCGCTGCCATCGGTTGTGGTGCGGACCATAACCAGGCCCGGGAGCGGCACGCGCAGCGCCGTCTCCGAGCCTTCGAGGTAGACACCCGTCTTCTGCGGAGGACGGTACTCTACGACAGTGCGCTTGACGCCATCCTGCCGGACGAGCAGCGTATTCCCGCTGAGCAGCCCGGTATCGAACGTGACCTTCGCCGCCAGCGCCAGCGCGATCTGCGCCGGATCGACCGGGTACTCGTGGATCACGCTGCCTTCCTGCTTACACAGCATCACCCCGAACGAGTAAAAACTGAGCATCAGCGACGGTTGCTCTGTCAGCGCGGCCGACAGCGTTTGACATGCCCACATGGAAGTGTCAATCATCTCATTGCTCCTTTCCAGCGGACAACCATAAAATGTAGATCTATCGATCAGTGATGAACCAAATGAGTCTGAGGCGATGGAAAACCCACTTGTTCGTGAAGTGCCGACTGATAAGCTCGCTCAAGTCCATGAGTTTGCGCGTGACCTCGCTTATGGCGTAACGCAAGGGCTATGGCACTCCCAGATTCGTTGGAAACAGCTCCAGAATCCGGAAATGAGCCAACACAGCAAAATTCTGAGCGAGTATCTTGGCCCGAAATGGGGTACGAGCTTCCCGTCCGAATTCCTGCTTCTGTCGTTCGGATATCTGCAGCAATATGGGACTGAAGGTGGGCACTCCATATACCTGTTGACGGAAAAGGCGTTTCAGCTCTTGCAGCAGCCCCTATCTCCGCCGACAGTCTTCATCTCTTATCGTCGTAGGGATAGTAGTGCTTTCGCTCTGTTGGTCGAAGCACGTTTGCGCCTGACGGGTAATCCCAATCCCTTTGTCGACAAGAACCTGGTTCCCGGCGAAGAATGGAATGCTCAACTGAAGCGTCAGATCCAGAGCAGTCGCTTCTTCATTGTGCTTGTTGGTCCGACAACTCTGGAATCGAATCATGTGTTGGCGGAAATTGAGTGGGCGCACGAGAGTGAGGCGACTATCATCTCTGTATGGCATGGCGGCGCCCGTATGACGGACGGTACCCTGGAGGCCTTGTCCACCCGGCATGCTATTACGGTGGCCGAAGAGAATGCCCTGAGTTACGAAACCGCCGTCAACCAGCTCCTGAACAGCATGGGCTATGCGACCTACTAGCCATTTGTTGAATCGCCCGCAGGCTTGGTTGTGCCATCATCTGCTGCCCAGGCCAATCGGAAGTGGCGGATATCACGTACGCCTTTCTTCTTGAGTTCACGATAGAGGATTGCGACATTGCGCATCAGCGCTGCCATCAGGTCAGGCGATCCCTGGAGCGTGTCAATCCCCGCCCGCACGTCGCGCATGATGCCCTCCGCCTCGGCGATCAGCTCGATGGCGAAGGCAATGTCGTCGGGCGACCAGGAAAGCGGAGGGATTTCGGCAAGCCCTTCGTCCGTGCAGTCGACCAGCGAGTTGCCGTTGCAGGAGAACAACCACCCGAACGCCCAGCCCACCTGCCGCAGCGCCGGCTCGGTCTGCTCCAGCAGGCTGGCAGCGATGGCCCCCCCGGCGGGATAGACGCACGTCGGCACATCGACCCGGTAGGCATCCTCCTCCGGCGGCCTAAGGCCGAACGGCGCAAGCAGCGGCAGCAAGTCGGCATGGACGGCGTAGAACTCGGGGTCTTCGAGGTCCACACCCCAGGCGTTCAGCGGCACGCCCCAGCTCATCGCCTCCAGGTCGTCGAGCGGGATGCCCCTGGCGGTGATCGCCCGGCAGATCAGGCGGTCCAGCTCCGCGTAGCCGGCTCCCGCCCGCAGCCGCTCGCCCGCCTCGGCGTAGATGTCGGGGAAGGCTCCGCGCGTGACGTGCAGGGCGATGGTCAGCGGGTCGGTTTCGTAATCGATCTCCCCTTCGGCCAGCGCCGCCCAGAACGGATCGAGCGTCGCGACGGTCGCGGCCAGCCGCAGAAGCGGGTCGGCGGCGAGGGCGTGGGCAAGATGAGCGTAGGCATCCATCAGCGGGTTCATAGTCCATATTCCGGAATACTCACCGTCAGAAGCGGGACCGGCGGGAGGCTCGCCAGCTGACGTGCGGCTGCCGCGCAGCGCCCGGTGTAGGCGACGATCTCCGTCACCGCCTCGACCAGATCGGCGCGGGGAATGCGCGCGGTGCCGGCGATGAGGTGAGGCTGCGCCTCCAGCAGCCTCATCCCCTTCAGCTCGACCGGCGCGACGGACTCCAGACACGCGCGCAGGTCGACTATTCCGAACGGAATACCGACCATGCCGGTCAGCCTTTGCGGCCGGGCTGAGGGAGGAACTCGACCAGGTGGGTGCCGTCCTCCAGCGTCGTCTCGCGGACGGTGGCGTGGCTGACCTCCGGGAAGCTGCGGGCGAGGATCGGCTTCACGGCGTCGAGCGACAGGCCGGCGGTCGAGGCATCCTCGACAATCCGCGTCGCACCGATCTTGAAGATGCGGGTGGGTTGCGTCGTGTGGTGCTCGGTCATTTCATTGCTCCTCTCATGGGCTGTGCTATCATTTGAGATGTTGGGATGCGAGTGAAAGATCATCACGGCATGAGCAAACTCCTGGACAGGGCGTTCGAAGAACTCTCCAAGCTGCCGGAAGACCAGCAGGAGAACATGGCGCAGTGGATTCTGGATGAACTGGAAGACGATCTGCGCTGGGATCAGGCGTTCGCCAGTTCGCTGCCTCAGTTGGAGAAGCTGGGCAGGATGGCGCTGGAGGATTACCGCGCCGGAAGGACGCAGGAACTTCATCCGGACGAGCTGGAATGAAATCGCTGATCAACGAGGATTTTCTGAAGGCGTACCGGCGTCTGCCCAAGGAAGTCCGCGAACAGGCGCGCAAAGCCTATCAGCAGTTCAAGCAGAACCCGCAGCACCCCGGTCTGAATTTCAAGTCCATTCATCCAAGCCAGCCTTTCTACTCGGCGCGGATTGGCCGGGGGTATCGGACCGTTGGCATTCTCGATGAGGAAGTCATCATCTGGTTCTGGATCGGCTCACACGCCGACTACGATACGCTTATCTCCTCCCTCTGACCCAACTGGTCCCCCACCTGCACGAAATCCTCCAGCGTGAAGAGCGACAGCTCGCGCTCGGTCAGCGGCTTGAGCTTCCGCGCCAGGGCGTGCACGTCGTCGATTCTGATCGACGACTCTCCGTCCCACAGCCCGCCATCGATCAGCTTGCCGGCCAGCAGGACCGCCTGGCGATAAGCGGCGGCATCGGTCTCCCCGCCGGCCAGATTGAGGTGGCTGATGCGGACCGCCTTTGTTCCCTTCCTGAGCGGCACGTCGATTGTTGGCTCGGCGGGCAGCGGCGGGGTCTTCGGCTCCGGCCTGGCGGATGACGCGGGTTTCGGCGGATCGGGCAGCGCCGGTGGGTCGGCTTCCAGCGCATTCAGGGCGTCGAGCGCATGGCGGATGCCCTCGACCAGATCGAACGGGCCGGTGTAGGTGAACTGGAACACCTTGCCCAGGTCGCCGCGCTGCGCGACCAGTGCGCCGGTCTTGAGGTCACCCGGCTCCTCATTGAGCGTCAGGGTGAGGATGGTTGGAGTGGATTTTGGTTTTGTGGCAGACACGATCTTTCCCCTTCCTTTAGTTGTCGCAAGAGAGAACAAACGCTGGTTCGTTGTACAGCTGATACGCGCGTAGAATGGATCTGACGAGAACCATGTGAGAGGCGGACCGACATGCTGTCACCAATTCTGGCCTGCGTCAGTGTGTCCCAGGCCATCGATTACTACGTGGAAAAGCTGGGCTTTGAGCAGGCATGGACGATGCCGCCAAACGAAGCAGGATTCATTGAGTTTGCCTGTGTCAGGCTTGGCGATGCGGAGATCCTTCTCGGAATTACGGAGGGCTTCGTTGCACCGAATGCGCTGGCGTTTCGCGGCACGGGCATACAGATCTACATCAACCTGCCTGACACGCTGAACATCGATACGCTTTATGCGACTGCTCAGGCGAGTGGCGCTGTGATCACACGAGAACTACAGACGCGAGAATGGGGCGAACGCTCGTATAACGTCAAGGACGCGGACGGATACAATCTCATGATTGCGCAGTCCCCGCGCAAGAGCGAATAATCGGATGATACCTCTGCATACGCGAGAGATTCGTCTTGGTGAGTGACTTCTACTGCGACGAGGTGTTGAGCGGCATCACGCCCGTCGAGCGGGTGCACGAGACAGCCAACGTACTGGCGTTTCGGCACACCCGCCCGGCATTTCCGGTGCACATCGTGGTGATCCCCAAGCGGCACATTTCCTCGCTGCTGGACATCACGCCGGAGGACGAACCGCTGCTGCTGGAACTGCTGGCGGTGATCCGCGCGGTCGCCGCGCAGGTGCTGGCGGAGCACGGCGCGTGCCGGGTGGTGACCAACCTTGGCGCTTACCAGGAGTCGAAGCATCTGCACTGGCATGTGGTGTCGGGGGAACGGGTTTCGAAGGGTTTGTAGACGCCAGGCGCCAGACAAACTTGACACCGCTTAGTGTTGGCATTCAGCGGTCATCGTGCTTGGTTCTGGCGGAGGACAATGCGTGCATGCTTGAGATTACATTGGCCCTCGCGATGTTTGCCGTGATTGGCAGCGTCCTGTACGCCGAAGGCGATGCAACGCGATCGGCAAAGACTCATGCGACGTTTATTGGTGTGGCCGGCTTCTGCCTCGCAGTTGCAGGGTTTCTCGTGCTCTGTGCTGCGGCGTTCGGCAACTTAGTTGTTCTAGCTGCATGGGTCCTGATCATCTGGATTTCCGCAATCTTCATTCCAGGCGGCCTGACTCTCTTCATCGCCCTGCGTTCTTCCCGGCGATGGATCCCCCTGCTCTTTGCCGCAAGCTCTCCATTGCTGCTTTGGGGTTTGATGACTCTTGGCGACTCAATGTCACCTGAGGAACGCCTCATGGATGAGGCGCGCGTGATCATCGTCGCGCTGGAGACGTATCGTTCTGAGACGGGCAGTTATCCTGAAAGCCTGAGCCATCTGCAACCGAACTACATCGAGGCATTCCCAGTGGTGTATGTTGGGCAATTCGACTGGTTCTATGCATCAGACGGAGAGACGTACCAACTGGGTTTCATTCCGGATGTCGATAGATGGACGTACACCGTTTTTCTGTATAGCCCGGATGTTGCAAAATGGGAATTCGACTTTCACGGATTCGGTTCAGGTCCGTTTACCGTACCACCGACACCTTCTCCCACTCCGTTCTTCAGAACAATGCCATTTGCTGCGCCGGGGCGTCCTCGAACGCCGGAGGGGCCGACTCCGGGCGGCGGAAGGGGATGATCTTGCCGATGGCCGGACGCGTGGGAGGCGGCTCGACCACGTGCAGCGCCGGCGCGGGGGACGCTTCGCCTCGCTGGATGGCTCGCAGCCTTTCGGCCACGTCGTCCTCGCAGCCGGGGAAGACGACCCGGTGGTCCCGAAGCCACGCGCACAGCCGGTCCGGCTCGGTATTCAGCAGCGATATCAGCTCCGCCCGCAGCGCGGCGAACCGGCCCGCGTCGTGGATCAGGTGCACCGTCTCCAGGTAGGCAGTCAGGGCGTCGGGCTGCGCCTCTGCCGCCGCTGAAGCCTCGACCCGCTCGACCGTCGCGCCGAGTTCCCGCTCGGCGAAGACCAGCAGCGGGTCGGCCTCCGGCTCAGGGATGGCCTCGACCACCGGCACGGGCATCTCCTCGGACACTTCCAGCACCTCCAGCGCCTCCGCCTCGACGTTCCAGAAAGCCGCGTCCTCGGCGTCGATGGCGCTCGTCTTCGCCTCTGCCCGGAACAACTGCGCCGGGTCCAGCAGCATCTCGTCCCGCCCGATCGCCTCCAGCAGCGCGGCCTCAAATCCGCCTTCGCCCTCGGTCAGCGCATCCAGCCCGGTCAGCCCGATCTCGCCGGTGAGCAGCTTGGCCGCCCGCTGCTTGCGGCTCATCAGCTGCACCGCCGTCTGCTCCATCGTCCCCTCAGCGAAAAGATACACCACCTTGCAGTGCGCGTGCGTCTGGTTCAGCCGGTAGGACCGCGCCGCCGCCTGCATCATGGTAGACAAATTGAACGTGATTTCGTAGAAGATGATGGTCGGCGCGAACACCAAGTCCAGCCCAGTTTTGGTCAGCTCGGGGTTGCACAGCAGCACATTGCAGCCATGCTCCACGGCCGTCTCGATCACTTTCTCCCGCCGCTCCGCCTCCACCGTGTTCTTGAGGATGAACGTCCGCGCATCGGGCACGTGCCGCTTCAGCAGCCCCTCCAGCCGCGGCTGGATGTTGCGCGTGGCCGTCTGCCGGAAGTAGACGACGCACGGCCGCCCCGCCGCCAGCTCCTCCCGCACCAGGTCGATCAGCGCCCCCTCCTTGGCATAGATGCGCTCCTCGCCATAGCTCGGCAGGCTGGCGACGGTGAACGCCTCCTTCTCTCCGGTAATGGGGTGCTTCAGGTGGTGGATCACCTCGTAGGGCCGGAACGGGGCGTTCGGCCAGCCCATCGCCCACTGGAGGTACGCGCCGCGGAACGAGGTGTCGCCCTCCCAGCGCCGCTGGATCAGGTAGTCCTTCAGTCGCCGGCGGGTTCGGTCGTACTCGGCATACACGTCGGCGTCCAGTTCCACCGGCAGGGCGATCTCCTCGTAGCTCGGCAAGGACTTCCCCAGGTCGCCCAGGCTGAAGAAGATGGCGTGGTCCAGCACCTCGGCCACCAGCAGCGGCGAGATGCCCGGCGCTTCCTCGTACGGCCGCTCGTAGGTCGAGGTGCCGGTGTAGGCGCCGGTCTCCCGGTCGTAGCTCGGCCGCTCCTCGATCACCTGTTCGCGCACCCCCATTTCACTAACCCACGCCGACTCCGCCCGCCCTCTCTGCTTCGAGCGGTCATCCACAATCTCCTGGTAAGCTCGCTCGCCGCGCGGCTTGCGGCTCAGGCGGGGCGCGCCACCCCAGGGGTAACGCTGGCGTACGCGGGGGTTGAGGGCGTACTCCAGGTTGAAGATCGACGACGAGCGGCCGTTGAAGGGCGTGCCGGTCATGGCCAGCACCTTGCGCGCCAGCCCCGCCATCCGCGAAAACGCCTGCCCGTTGCCGGTGTCGCCGTGCTGCGCCTCATGCGCCTCATCCCAGACGAGCAGGTAGACCCGGCCAGGGTAGCGCCGCGCCAGGTACTCGTCCAGCCGGTAGCGCGGGTTCCGGCTGGGGAACTTCTCCCCCGGCTTCGGCAGCGTTCCCTTGTCGCGCGCCTCCCGCCACAGCGGCGACTGGCACACGGCGCAGATCCGCCGCCCGGTTTTGAGCCAGGTCTCCGACGCCGGTGCGCTTGTCCCCTTGCGCTCCTGCATCACCGTGCAGCCGCAGGTCGGGCACTTCGGCACGCGCTCTCGCCGGATGCGCTGCGCTGGCGTGTAGCCATCCGGCACCGGCGCGCCGTGCCGCCACAGGGCGACCGCCTCGCTCCGCCAGACGACCGCCGGCTCGTGCCCTGCTCCCAGCTTGGTCATGTCCCGCTTGATCAGCCCGACTTTGGCCACGCCTGCCCCGAGCGTCTCGGCCGTCGTCATGAAACGCCTGATGTCCTCGTGGCGGTCCAGCCGTTCGACGTGGATGTCCGGCTGGATGCTGACCAGCTCCCGCTTCCACTTCTCCAGCAGATGCGGCGGCGCGACGATGAGCACCACCTGCTCCGGCCGGATGTCGTCACGCAGAGCCCTGACCACGCCCGAGGCGATGCCGATGGCCGCCGACCCGCCCATCAGCGTTTTGCCGCTTCCCATCGAGCCCACCAGCAGCAGGCTGTCGCGCGATTGCAGGCCGCGCACCACCGCCCCGACGACGTGCTTCTGCGCCGTGTACATCGGGTACTTTCCCTTCAGCCGGATGCCATCCAGCCAGCGGCCGATGCCGGCGTAGTCGAAGCGGTACATCGGCCGGAAGCGGGCGTTGAGGTAGCCGGCCAGCGCGCGGCGGTTGGCGGTGATGAAGCCGAGCAGCGCCTCGTCGCCGGCCATCTCCACCGTCGTGCCGTCGCCGCCGAGCAGGGTCAGCGTGGTCGTCGGCTTCAGGCGGACGGTGGTCTTCTTCACCTGCCGATCGGGGTCGGCGGGATCGGCTTCCACCTCCACGCGGGCGATCTGCTCGACGTGGCGGGTCTTGCCGCGAATGGCCACCGTCCCGTACTCCGCCGTCTCGATGACCGCGCCATCGGCCACGCCGGCGGCCAGCACCAGCGCCAGATGCCCCGGACGCGGCGCGACCACCGGCTCGATCTCGGCCGGCGGTGGAGGCGGCTGGAGCAGCGCCTGAAAGCCGTTGGCCGTCCATGCGCCACCGGACTGGATCAGGCGCAACCCCTGCTCCGGGTCGAGCATGTCCGGCGCGAAGACGAAGCGGGCGATGGCGCGGGGCGGCGGCGCCTTGTAGACCGGCTCCGGCTGGACGGTCAGCGCGCGCGGGGCAGCTTTGGCGGCCAGGATCTGCTGGTACAACGCGCCCGGCTCCGGTCCTCCGCCCTTGATAGCGGCGACAACGATCTGGTCATATTCCGACAGGTGCTTGCCCGGCAGCGCCCAGACGTCGACCGAGCGGGCGTGTTTCGCCAGGAAGGCCGCCGCTTCCTGCGTGAGATGGTGGTTGTACACGCACCACAGCACGACGGCTCCGTCCTGCGCCCACTTCCAGGCGTGGCGGAGATACGCGAACTCGACGCGCTTGCTGCCCCTGGCCGCGGAGTCATGGTCGTAGGGCGGGTTGGCCCACAGGATGCCGAAGGCGTGGTTCGAGGCGACCAGCCGCTCGACGTCGCAGCGCACCGCCTGGGTCGGGCCGAAGCGGGCGAGGCAGGCGTCGGCGCGCTCGCCATCCAGCTCGTTGGCGTAGGGCGTGACGTTCCACGCCTGTGCCGCTGCTTCGAGGAACGCACCCTCCCCGGCGAACGGGTCGAGCATGCGGACGGCGGGCGTGGCGGGGGCCACTAACGAAAGGAGCGCCGGATAGTGGCGCTCCTCGATGGGCAGGTAGCCCATGATCATTTTCGATTCGGCACGTGCCATGACTTTTCTCCTGAAAACCAAAAAGCCCCTGATTGCAGGGGCGGGAGAGTGCGTACCACCGGACGCGAATCCTTGGACTATCGCTGTCTACTGAGGGATTTTCACCGTCACATACCCGGCGAGTACGTTTCCCTCAAAGAAGGTGTCGATTCGGAATCGCACTGCATTCTCGGCCGGAAACCGATCAACCAGACGAAAGGATCTGAAATCTTCAGCATCAAAGTGTTCCGTGATATTGATGGGGGTTGAACCATCGACCGGAAGCGCACGATAGCTGACGTGCGTGCCGTCATCCTCCTTGATCAGTTCCAGGAGATAGTCGGAGGAGAACGCGAACAGCCAGCCTTTTGCAAACGTCGTCGTCTGGATCTCGTCGGCTTCAAGCTCAAGTAACACTGCCACTTCACTGCCAGGCGCAGCGTACGATGCCAGCGGCGCATCCGTGTATAGGGGCCGGGGCCCGTAAGGATCGGACTTGTTGCCTACGGCGAGAAAAGCACCCCCCTCTCGTACGAAGATTGCTCCCGTGGGACCGATACTTGAACACTCCCCTAACGCCGTCCGAGACCAACCCGCATACCAACTGAGGTCGGGGCCGCCCAATGGATCAGTACAGACCTTCCAGCCCACCGGCATCTCAAACAAGATGCGATCCTCCTGGAGGTCGACCAACGCCATCCGAGGAACATCCGGTATTCCCCACGAAAACAAGGGATTGAAGTAGGGCGGTGTGTCAATCCTGCCGCTGCTGTCCAGGACCACCGACGCGTAGCGTTCGTCTTCGCTTACCCAATCGATCCATTCGATTTCTCCCTCGTACAGAACCTCTGTCTCCATCGCGGCGGCGTCAAACCGAGTTAAGGCCGCAATGCCCTCTGCGCCGTTCGCGACAACATCGCGGTAGTAAGCGATGCCATCCAGACTCCCCCACTCAGGACGGCAAAGTCCACCGAGTTCAGTGACCTGTTTGACGTCGTTGAGAACGTCGTAGGTGATCCGCTGACAATCCCCGCCGAGACCGTAGGAAGGCACTTTCAGATTGATGTATTCGTAACGAGGAGGGTTACTGAAGAATTCAGGTGCGTAATTGTAGCGACTGAGGACTTCTCGAAGGCTGTCAGAATTGCTCGCCTGAGCTCTGAATACTACGACGGACTCACGGTTCATCGTCTCGATCATCACTGTGTCGCCAAGCCAGCGTCCGCCCCAGGAAAACACGAACGTGCCGGCAGGAAACAAACCCAATCGGTTGAGCGAGCCATCCGCCACGTGGAAGCTGTAGGCCCAGGTGCCGTCTGCATTTTCGCCGAACAACAGCAGCCAATTCCTGTCCGGTGAGACAAAGATCGGGAGATAACCGTCGTAGAAGGCATACACTGACCAGGATAGATCTGAGGGGAGTGTCACAGGGTGGATGCCTGTATCCATCGCGCATAGACTGGTCGATCCATTCGCCTCGCTGACAAAGACCCAGCCGATGCGAATGTCTGAGTCTTCAAGTCGTGTGCGCTGTCCACACTTCGCATCAACGGCTGAAAACTGCCGGTTGGTGAGGTCAAAGGTCCAGACCCACCATCGACCGACATGAGAAGGAGACGTTCTGCTTTCCGAGACCTGGATAAAGAGCCTGTTACCATCTTGCCGATAGAAGGCCACGCGCTCGATCTGCTCGGGATAGGGATAACGATTTCCCTCGATGATGAGCTCACGCGCACCATCGTCGAAATGGAGCCAATGCGAGGATGGATACACTTCGATGTCGACAATCTCCACGCCAGGCGCGAATAACGACTTCACGAAAGCATCACTGTCTTGTGCCGATGCCTTCGTGACCAGCGCGAACGCGGCAACAAAAACCAGCATAGCCAGCCAAGATTTCTGCCCAGATCTTGTCTTCTTCATATGCTTAGCCTTGTCTGGACGAACGCTCTCCACCAAACCTGGTTCCCGATGGACGATTGTAACTGGACACAGCTACAGAGCGCCAACTGAAACCAGGCGCCAGGCCCGGCAATGGGTCACAGCTGTCCATTGCTCAGTGGTCGCGGCGGGTGAGCATAATCATTCCCTGCTCCAGCCCGCCGGTGATCGGCCGCGTCCACGCGGTCGCATCGAGCGTCACGGTCAGCAGGTCCATCCCGCCGGCTGGGTGTGTCGGACGCACCAGGATGGCGGCATGGTGCCTTGCACGACGACCCACTCTACTCCAGCGCTCGCTCCAGCCCAGACCGATGCAGTCTGATGTAGTCAAGATCAGCTTCGTAGCCTGGCAGATGGTCAAGATTCTGCCCAGTAGCCTTTATGTAGGCCGTGAGCGCCGCAATGCGAACCGTGAGCATTTCGATAAGCTCGTTCCAGTGTGCAGAACCATAGCCTAGACGGAACAGTCGCAACCTTGCCTCGCGATCAGGTACGAACGTCCAGCCCTGATCCAGACACGCCGCGTCGGTCATCAACGGAACAAAACGATACACCGCATAGGCCACATCCCAGATCCGCCGACCGGGCGCGGCAGTATCAAAGTCCAGAATCCCAACGATACGCGCACCCTGAAACACGCAGTTGTAGGGAGCGAAGTCGTTGTGACAAATCACCTCATGGCGATTCCCCGGCGCCACCGGCAGCATGAATTGCGCATCGTCAGGCACAACAAAGTCTGCCGTCTGGTCATGCAATCGCCTCAGCAGCTGCGCGGCTCCCCGCAGTGCGTCATCGGACTGCATGTCAGCGTCCAGCGGCGCGTGGCCGACCGTGCCGTGCAGATACGTCAGCGTTTCAGTGGTGTCGTTTACAGCCAACACACGCGGCGACTCCGCAAATCCTCGAGAGGCCAGATGGTGCAGAAGGGAATGCACAAACGGTGACCACGGACCTGTCTGGCGGACCACGGTCTCGCCATCACGATAAACGTTGGTGCTGTTCCCACCCGAAAGCTGATCCACGTCGTCATCTCCGCGAGGTTGATTCACTTGTATTCTACCCGACCCTCGGCAGTGCGATTGCCCCCTGCTCCAGACCGCCGGTGATCAGCCGCGTCCACGCCGTCGCATCGAGCGCCACGGTCAGCAGGTCCATCCCGCCGGCGGAGCGGGTCGGACGCACCAGCATGGCGGCGTGACCGGCCTGCCACAGGAACGACGTCCAGGCGTCGAAGACCGGCAGGTTGACGAGCTGCGCCACGTGGTGCCTGAGCTTGGCCTGCGCCTGTTCCTCGCTTGTCCGCAGGATGAACGTCGTCGCCGCGCCGCCATAATTCGGGTGCACCGCCCAGTCGTGCAGCAGGATCAGCGAGGTGAAGCGCGCTTCGGGGATGGTTTGCAAAGAGGCGTGGTACATCCCCGTGTTCCCTTCCCCGGCGGTCAACTCTACCGCCGGCGCTTCCTCCGGCACGATGGTGACGATCTCGCCCTTGCTCAGCTTCGCGCGGATCGCCTCGACGCCGGATCTCGGCCCACCCATGTTGACGTACACGCACACGCCATCGTGGATCGCCCATCCGTAGCAGTACACCTGCCCGGTGATGCTGCCGGTCAGCTCCCCGCAGTAGGCCTGCGCGATCGGCACGGCGCGGCCGGTCGGACGGATTGGCGCTGCGGGGCGGGTCGGCGGTGTAATCGAAATTGCCTTCGCCTCGCGAATAGCGGTCTGGATGGCGTCCAGCGGCTCACCTTCAGTAGGGAACGGCGTCGGCCTGCTGATCCGGATGGCCGGTGCTTCCGGTTCCAAGTTGGGTGCCGGTTCGGGCGGCAGGCCCGACTGCTCCTGCACATCATCCTCGGCCAGCGCCTGCTCAACCATCGCCGCCAGTGCGGGACTCATTTCCGGTGCGACTGCCTGGGGTGGGACGTCACTGTCCGGCACAGGCTGCGGCTTCGCGTCGTCGATCAGCGCCAGAATGGTGGATGGCAGCTCCCATCCGACCCAGTACCACTGCCGGCGCTTGCCGCTGAAGCGCGCGCCCTGCTGCCTGAGCAGTTCGCGATGCGGATAGGTGTCGCCTTTGAGCCACCACCACGGCGTCTCGCCCGGACTGCGCCGGCTCCGCTCGGCGGTGATGCCGTCCGCTCCGGACTCCCGCTCTCCGCTCGAAGGCGAGACCGGTCGGAAGCCCGTCGGATCGAAGCGGGGGCCTGCACTGCCGATTGGCTCGGCATAGGCAGCGGTCCGGCTGTTGGGCAGCTCCCACCAGCGGCCGTCCCGCCACAGGTACGCTCCGGCACGGGGATAGTCGCGTGCGGCACACTCCGCCTTCGCCAGCTCATCCGGCGTCACCATCAGCAGCAGATAGCCGTGCCTCACCGAGACCTCGCCGTCGAGCTGCAGGTAGCGGTACGACGCGCCCTTCGGCGAGACCTCGCGCGCCCGGACCTCATACAACGCCAGCAGGATGGCGGTCACGGCGCTGGAGTAGCCGAGCTTGTACGCGCTGACCACCTGCCGTGTGCGGGGATCGGTGACGCGCTGTGATCCGTAAGTGTCGATAGCGACAATCTGATGTACCATTGCCTCCTCCTTTTGAGCGACGAGAACACCTCATGACTTTTGCGACCAAGCCCATCAAGCCAACGATCTCTTTTGAAGAACTGGACAAGCTGGATATCCGTGTTGGCCTGGTCAAGCGTGTCGAGGCCGTGGAGAAATCGGACAAACTGGTGAAGCTCATCGTGGATTTTGGCGATCACACGCGCACCATTCTGGTCGGCATGAAGAAGGAACGTGCCAATCCCCAGGAGATCGAGGGAAAGCAGGCGCTCTTTGTCGTCAACCTCGAACCGAAGAAGATGGCGGGCGAGGTGTCGGAGGGGATGCTTTTCGACATTGGCTACGCCAATGGGATTCGCCCTGTGCTGGCGGTTCCGGAGGAGCCGGTGCCAAATGGTGCGAGCGCCGGCTGACGGCTGATTGTGGAAATCGGGCGAATTGCCTCTCCCCGTGATTCGAAGTCACCTCGAAAGATGAGGATCCAGTGACGGATAGCCGCTGAACGTGACGAGATCCGCCGTCTTGCCGCGCTGCATGGCGTAGGCGTAGCCCGCCTTCGTGCCGCGACTGCACCCGTTCCAGACGAACAGGGCGCGCTGGCAGTTGTCGACCATCCAGCGATCACGGACACTGTAGCCACCGAGCAGCGTGCCATCCGCGCCTCGGTACAGGTCGCGCGTCACCTGCACGAATGCCCCATGCCGGCATCCGCCGTTGCGCGGGAAAGGCGCGGTCCCCGCGACGACGACCTTCGCCTTCAGCCGGCGGCACTCCTGCACGACAGAGCGATCCACGCCCAGCGGGTTGTCGCCGACCAGGATCGTCCAGCCGAGCTGGTGCGCGCGCCGGACGGCTCGGCGGGCGTAGGTGAGCATCTCGGCGGTCGCGTCGCGGCTGCCGGCGATCAGCAGGTGGGTGGTAGATTCTGGAGTCATATGCACCTCCTGTGGAGGACTTGAGGGTCGGGAAAGAAAAACGCGCCGCCGCCCGATCCGCAGATCGGACAGCAGCGCGGAGTGAAATCCATTTGTGACGCCCATCAGCGCAGGGACTCGCCTGGATGCGCCCCGAGCGAGGTACTTGACCTGCTCAAGGCGTTGACCCTTCCGGTGGTGCAGCTTCTTGAATGCGACGTCAGTCGCTCGCTGCCCCATCCACGACGGTGTACGGCATCCGAACCGAATTGTTCGGGGGCGTTTGGCACCTCAGGTCAGAGCGGTCATCATCAGGAGTCCGTCAACGCACATCGGCGTTGGGCAGGATTTACAGCGTGCCCTTTCGAGCTTGGCGGCGCTTTCGCGTCACCCCGCGGCCTTTCACGGCGCATCCGTATGACCGATGACCTGCTGTGCTTTTGTTAACGTGCGTGTGATGCACGCCACCGCGCACACCGGGGTCCCCGCTCCGCACCCTCCGGGCGACCGGCGCGCGGCTGAGCGCCGCAGCAACGCTGCGGGGCGGCACAAGCCCAGGCCGCGGGCCGAGTCGAAGTGGCTTGCCACTTTGCGGGCGGGGAAGGTGTGCGACCGTGCAGCGTCCACACGCACGGAAAGCACAGCGAGGGAGGGCAGATTGGGTGCTTGTGTTAATGCGGTGAAGGCTGAACCGCGCACTACTGAAATGTTTCGGACCTTGCTCACTCTCCTTGACTTGAACTTGAAAACTTGCGCATCAACATCCTTCATGCGGGTCCAAGCGATGAAGCCTGTCTCTTCGGCGCGTGTAATCAGGGCGCTGAACTTTCAGTACCCTTCATGCGGGTCCAAGCGATGAAGCTTGATGTGGTCGGAGAGCTTGTTTGCCAACGCCTCTTTCAGTACCCTTCATGCGGGTCCAAGCGATGAAGCGTGGTTTCATCAACGTGACGCTGAGCGAAGACCACTTTCAGTACCCTTCATGCGGGTCCAAGCGATGAAGCGGCGCGCAGGTGGCGGCGGTAGGTCTCGATCTGCATCTTTCAGTACCCTTCATGCGGGTCCAAGCGATGAAGCATGACCGGCGCGGCGGTCGAGACCGGTTCCAGCGTCTTTCAGTACCCTTCATGCGGGTCCAAGCGATGAAGCGGTATACTGGTCCATTGCGCTGGCGTATGCCAACTTTCAGTACCCTTCATGCGGGTCCAAGCGATGAAGCATCCGCCGTCCGATCAATCTGTCGATTACCTATGCTTTCAGTACCCTTCATGCGGGTCCAAGCGATGAAGCCAGGGTGGCAGCGCGGCGCTATTGCGCTTGCACACTTTCAGTACCCTTCATGCGGGTCCAAGCGATGAAGCTCGTAAGGACATGCGTAAAGAAGGCAAATGGATCCTTTCAGTACCCTTCATGCGGGTCCAAGCGATGAAGCCCCGACCCGTGCAGGATACCGCGCGCTTATGCGTCTTTCAGTACCCTTCATGCGGGTCCAAGCGATGAAGCATTTGCTTAGCGGCGGAGGTTGTAAGGGTATGCTACTTTCAGTACCCTTCATGCGGGTCCAAGCGATGAAGCAGATTGCTGCGGCGTCCCGGAGAAGCAACTGGTCTTTCAGTACCCTTCATGCGGGTCCAAGCGATGAAGCTGTGTCCGCACGGTACTTGTCGATGCGCTGAATGCTCTTTCAGTACCCTTCATGCGGGTCCAAGCGATGAAGCTGGACGGTGCGCTGTACGTGTACAGGGTGAATCAGCTTTCAGTACCCTTCATGCGGGTCCAAGCGATGAAGCGGAAATAGTCCACCGGCGCAGAAACGATGCCCACTCTTTCAGTACCCTTCATGCGGGTCCAAGCGATGAAGCTCGCCCACTCGCAGGCGGGCGAAGGCGTCGATACTTTCAGTACCCTTCATGCGGGTCCAAGCGATGAAGCGTTTACGCGCCATTGTCCGCCTCGATCTCGTAGGCTTTCAGTACCCTTCATGCGGGTCCAAGCGATGAAGCGCTCGAAAGGTTCCGCCACAATCGGCGGTTCCTACTTTCAGTACCCTTCATGCGGGTCCAAGCGATGAAGCACACCGCGACGGCAACTCCCGATACCTCGGTGTTCCTTTCAGTACCCTTCATGCGGGTCCAAGCGATGAAGCCAATGCTCGCTGGGTATACGCTTCGGCAATCGAGCTTTCAGTACCCTTCATGCGGGTCCAAGCGATGAAGCCGGCAGCGAGCTTCGACGGCGTAAATGATCATGTCTTTCAGTACCCTTCATGCGGGTCCAAGCGATGAAGCGAATCAGAACCGGAAGCAGGCGCATCACATACGATCTTTCAGTACCCTTCATGCGGGTCCAAGCGATGAAGCTGCGCAGACCTCAAGGAAGAACTCCCCTTCGGACTTTCAGTACCCTTCATGCGGGTCCAAGCGATGAAGCATCATTGCGTCGAGACCGTACTGCATCACCTCCTTCTTTCAGTACCCTTCATGCGGGTCCAAGCGATGAAGCCCGGATCGCGTCGATCCGGCGACCAGCACATGGGGCTTTCAGTACCCTTCATGCGGGTCCAAGCGATGAAGCTTGCGTGCGCTTCGGCGTCGCGCAGCGAACGGTCTTTCAGTACCCTTCATGCGGGTCCAAGCGATGAAGCTGAGCCGGAACAATGGCGCGAAGCCCCTGGCTATCTTTCAGTACCCTTCATGCGGGTCCAAGCGATGAAGCAGCGCTTCAGGGAGTACGGGCATAGTTGCCCACATCTTTCAGTACCCTTCATGCGGGTCCAAGCGATGAAGCCGAAAGCGCGGGCGGGGCGTTCAAGGGGGAATTCTTTCAGTACCCTTCATGCGGGTCCAAGCGATGAAGCGTTCTGGAGCACGACGGCGTTATGTACAATATGGTCTTTCAGTACCCTTCATGCGGGTCCAAGCGATGAAGCGCATCTAGATACACCTCGCATCGCACGTATCGTTTTCTTTCAGTACCCTTCATGCGGGTCCAAGCGATGAAGCGCGCATCATTTGCGCTTATTCCTCGCCATCAGCCACTTTCAGTACCCTTCATGCGGGTCCAAGCGATGAAGCCGATCCTACATCGGCAGGTATACGTTGACTTTGATCTTTCAGTACCCTTCATGCGGGTCCAAGCGATGAAGCCCATCATCATGCTGTTCTTCGGGCTGATGTTCCTTCTTTCAGTACCCTTCATGCGGGTCCAAGCGATGAAGCGAACGAGGGAACGTGACCCCCGCTCTGTTAGCCGACTTTCAGTACCCTTCATGCGGGTCCAAGCGATGAAGCGCGAAACGTTTGCCGGGCGCATGTTGTCGGGCAACTTTCAGTACCCTTCATGCGGGTCCAAGCGATGAAGCATCCCGCGTTCGCCGGGCGCGGCGGCGCTACGGGCTTTCAGTACCCTTCATGCGGGTCCAAGCGATGAAGCATATGATCTCGCTCATTGAATTTAAGCAAGTCAACTTTCAGTACCCTTCATGCGGGTCCAAGCGATGAAGCTCGATGGGCGCGCAGACAACTCCGTGCGCTGGATCTTTCAGTACCCTTCATGCGGGTCCAAGAGCTCGATGGGCGCGCAGACAACTCCGTGCGCTGGATCTTTCAGTACCCTTCATGCGGGTCCAAGCGATGAAGCGCCGCGCCAGAAACCCGTCGTCGAGCGTCGTCTTCTTTCAGTACCCTTCATGCGGGTCCAAGCGATGAAGCGCAGACTTCAGGCGTTAACCGTTCGTCGGGAAGGCCTTTCAGTACCCTTCATGCGGGTCCAAGCGATGAAGCAATGGACACGTTCGCGGGGCGCGTCGATGCGCTCTTTCAGTACCCTTCATGCGGGTCCAAGCGATGAAGCATGCAGATAAGAGGCGCGCTGTCGTTGGCGCGTTCTTTCAGTACCCTTCATGCGGGTCCAAGCGATGAAGCTCACCTGCCGAAGTACGGGTTGTCTTCTTCGACCACTTTCAGTACCCTTCATGCGGGTCCAAGCGATGAAGCGGTGTTGGTTCTGTGGAAATTCTTCCCTTATGAGAACTTTCAGTACCCTTCATGCGGGTCCAAGCGATGAAGCGGATATTGCAGCGTTCAACTCACGAGTCGATGCTCTTTCAGTACCCTTCATGCGGGTCCAAGCGATGAAGCTCAACACGTCCCTGAGCAAACTTGCGTTCAGACTCCACTTTCAGTACCCTTCATGCGGGTCCAAGCGATGAAGCACAGTACACAAGTTGAGGTGAGAAATGCCTGCACACTTTCAGTACCCTTCATGCGGGTCCAAGCGATGAAGCGTGAAACCGTCGCGCCTCATCAACGCCCACACACTTTCAGTACCCTTCATGCGGGTCCAAGCGATGAAGCTGTTTCGTTCGATCCTGAGTGGCGGCGGATGATCTTTCAGTACCCTTCATGCGGGTCCAAGCGATGAAGCGCACAGTGACCATCGTGCGCAAGTAGGCAAAGACTTTCAGTACCCTTCATGCGGGTCCAAGCGATGAAGCACGGGTGATCAGGGCGCGCCCCAGCCTGATAAACACTTTCAGTACCCTTCATGCGGGTCCAAGCGATGAAGCGAACGAGGGAACGTGTCCGCCGCCCTGTTAGCCGACTTTCAGTACCCTTCATGCGGGTCCAAGCGATGAAGCGACCTGCGGCGAAGGACATGCTGAGATCATTGCAGCTTTCAGTACCCTTCATGCGGGTCCAAGCGATGAAGCCATCAGGCGCAGCTCGTCACGTCGAATACCCGTCTTTCAGTACCCTTCATGCGGGTCCAAGCGATGAAGCGCACGTTGCTTCTTCCGGTGTGCCGGACGAATTCAACTTTCAGTACCCTTCATGCGGGTCCAAGCGATGAAGCGCCGGTTCACCGAAACTGTGGACACGGAAATTCGTCTTTCAGTACCCTTCATGCGGGTCCAAGCGATGAAGCATGCTGCATCCTGCTGACAGTGAACGAGTAGAGGCTTTCAGTACCCTTCATGCGGGTCCAAGCGATGAAGCGAGGTGGTCCTGATGGGCGGGCATCAGGTCGTAGTCTTTCAGTACCCTTCATGCGGGTCCAAGCGATGAAGCTCGCGTCCCATGCAGCGTCCAGTTCATCTTTGGACTTTCAGTACCCTTCATGCGGGTCCAAGCGATGAAGCACGCCCAAAACCGCAGTCGGGGAGCCCGGATTTCTTTCAGTACCCTTCATGCGGGTCCAAGCGATGAAGCCTGCTGCCCAGGTTGCCGAGCCGGTCGGTCAACCCCCTTTCAGTACCCTTCATGCGGGTCCAAGCGATGAAGCGCCAGCGCCGCCGCCGTCCCGGCGTTCGTCACCGTCTTTCAGTACCCTTCATGCGGGTCCAAGCGATGAAGCCATCCAACAGCGTTGTCATCACAACCCGTTCAAACTTTCAGTACCCTTCATGCGGGTCCAAGCGATGAAGCGGGCGATGGCAAATTACGAGTATGCGCGGGAAAACTTTCAGTACCCTTCATGCGGGTCCAAGCGATGAAGCTCGTCACGGACGCCCATACCAACGGGGGAGATATACTTTCAGTACCCTTCATGCGGGTCCAAGCGATGAAGCTCGATGACCTCCTGAATGATGTCGTGGATGGTCGTCTTTCAGTACCCTTCATGCGGGTCCAAGCGATGAAGCTGACGGTTTTATCCGCCTGCGTGACGACAGCGTTCTTTCAGTACCCTTCATGCGGGTCCAAGCGATGAAGCGTGCGCCAGTTGCGCGCCTGCGCTGATGCTGTCCTCTTTCAGTACCCTTCATGCGGGTCCAAGCGATGAAGCCGCGGAGGATGTCGCAATCAAGCGCGCGGTCGCTCTTTCAGTACCCTTCATGCGGGTCCAAGCGATGAAGCCAAGCGCGGTGAAACGTTCACGGTTCGCGTCAAGCTTTCAGTACCCTTCATGCGGGTCCAAGCGATGAAGCAAAGTTCGCCCCATAACCTACACAAAGGATAAATGACTTTCAGTACCCTTCATGCGGGTCCAAGCGATGAAGCGTGTTCCAGCGGCAGTTTGGCGGGCGCAAGGATCTTTCAGTACCCTTCATGCGGGTCCAAGCGATGAAGCCCCTGCTTCCGTAATCATCCAAACAAACAGTGGACTTTCAGTACCCTTCATGCGGGTCCAAGCGATGAAGCGGCGTCAAGGATGGTCTGCTGCTCGTTGCTCGGAATCTTTCAGTACCCTTCATGCGGGTCCAAGCGATGAAGCCGGTCACGACGTTCGCCGCCTGGCTGGAACACGACTTTCAGTACCCTTCATGCGGGTCCAAGCGATGAAGCATCATAGACAGACCCGTCCGTAAACGTGACCTTCTTTCAGTACCCTTCATGCGGGTCCAAGCGATGAAGCCCCGAAGCGCTGGAACTTGGCGCGGCGTGGAACCTCTTTCAGTACCCTTCATGCGGGTCCAAGCGATGAAGCCGGAAGCGCTGGAACTTGGCGCGGCGTGGAACCTCTTTCAGTACCCTTCATGCGGGTCCAAG
>JABWBO010000081.1 GCA_013360465.1 Anaerolineae bacterium
GGTGGGGGTGTATCCGTATGAGGTGGTGGCGGAGCTTTCGCCGAGCGGGCGGACGCCTCCGCCGCTGGTGACGGGGACGCTGGAGGTGCGGGGGGAGCGGTAACCTCACCCCCTGACCCCCTCTCCGGGGGAGAGGGGGGAGAGATGACCTCACCCCCTGACCCCCTCTCCGGGGGAGAGGGGGGAGAGAAGACCTCACCCCCGTCCCCTCTCCGGGGGAGAGGGGGGAGAGAAGACCTCACCCCCTGACCCTCTCTCCGTGCGAACAAGTTCGCCTGGGAGAGGGGGGAGAGAAGACCTCACCCCCTGACCCTCTCTCCGTGCGAACAAGTTCGCCTGGGAGAGGGGGAAGTGTGAGCAATCTCATTTAGCATGTATCGAGAGGAGCGGGGCATGAAGCGTGGGATGTGGATGTCGCTGGCGGTGATGCTGGCGCTTTTGGTGTGGGCTGCGCCGGCGGCGGCGGCGCAGGAAGCAGCGGCGGACGGCGAGATCATCGCCATCACCTGGCAGGGGCTGGCGGCGCTGATCGGCATCGTGCTGACGGTGGGGCTGACCGGCGGGGTGGGCGGGGCGCTGCTGATCATCCGGGCGGCGCGGCAGAGCGAGGCGATCACGTATGCGATGGAGCGGCTGTATTTGAGCACGCCGCCGGCGACGCAGGAGCAGATACGGGGGATCGTCGAGCTGATCGTGGAGGGCAGCGGTCTGCTGGAAGATGTGACGGACGGGGAATTCGCGGCGGAAAGCGGGCTGGAGCAGGTCCGGCGGGAATAAAGCTTGAAGAGAATGGGCGCGCCCCTAGTCGAGAGACCGGGGGCGCGCTTTTTGATTCAATTACGGGAGCGGCGGCGCTGCGGCACAACCTGCTTGCTGCTATCCCCAACGCACCTGGGCATCATCTCTTCTGATGAGCCATGTGCCCCCAGACTTCCGCGCGCTGATCTGACGACGTTGGGCAGCCTTCTTGGCTGTCCCCTCTGCGAGACCAAAATACTTTTCGACCTCGCTAGTTGACATAACACCATCGAGTGGGTCGTCGAATTCAAGGATGTTCACTATCACAACATCCCCGATACGCCCAGTCAGCAGCCGGCGCGGGCGCATGGGGCAGACAATGCCAGCGCGCATGGGGAAGGTTAGCCCCGAATCGCGCTTGCCTACATAGCGCCCCTGGGCATCCCATTCGTCGTAAAAATGGACGAAAACCTGGTGGTGATCGCCCAGGTAAACCGCGTCGTCGCGCTCAGTGTAGTCGCCAAGCGCCGCCGCCAGCGCAAGGGCGGCATACCCCGCCGGCGCAGTCTTCCACTCGCCGGTCTCGCTCGCGCAAAGCACCACACGCGAGCGGACCTCGAACTGCATGTTGTCTATCTCGACACGTATCATGGTGGTATACTCCTAAAGTTCTGGTTTGCAAACAAGCCCCCCAGGTGTGCGCCTGGGGGGCTTGTCTGTTTTTTACTTGAGGACGAACACCCTCGCCCGTCCCCAAACTTCCGCCGTCTTCAACCACACCTGTTTATGGATGGTCGCCAGCTTGTCTAGCAGGGCGACGCGCTCAGCGAATGAAGAAGGGATGTTCTTGACTTCTTTCCACTCGCTGCGGGCTTCGGTCTCACCAGTTGCGCGCGGGCTGTAAGTGTGGATGATGATGTTTGGCTGGGAAACGTGCTGGCTGTAGTTCATTTCATCCTCTGTTCTGGTTTGCGTTGAGCGAATACTCAACTTATATCTATATGATAGTCCCGAATTCGGGATTGTCAACAAAGAAAACAGAACCCCCTCGGAATGAGGGGGGTGAGCGGCTGCGGATCAGGGAAGAAGCGGCTGCTGCTGCGGCAGGGGATCGGGGAGGGAAATGCGGAGGCGGTCGAGGCGGGACTGGGGCGGGCGGCGCGGCAGAACGAGGCGATCACGTACGCGATGGAGCGGCTGTATTTGAGTACGCCGCCGGCGACGCAGGAGCAGATACGCGGGATCGTGGAGGTCTGCTGGAAGACGTGACGGACGGGGAACCTCACCCCCGTCCCCTCTCCGGGGGAGAGGGGGGTCCGGCTGGTTGATGGTGGTGCGCCCCTGGTCGAGAGACCGGGGGCGCTTTTTATTTGCGGACGCCCCATCGGGCAAAGGCATCCTTGATCCACCAATCGACAAAATCCTCTTTGTCGGCGTTGAGACCCGTGTTTGCGCAGTGTGACTCAAAACGCGCGACTGCGGCGAGATACAATGGTGTCTCGCCCTGCTCAATCGCAAAATCCCAATAAGCACGGACAACAAGCGTCCAAAGGACCTCGTTGCGGGAAACCATCCGCCCCTGCATGCTGGCGGATGCTGCCGCCATATCATCCAGCATGGCGCGAATCTCACCTGGCATGAATGCGCTAAAATTCGGTTTGGTTGCCATTACAGTCCCATATACTGCACCATCTCGGCGCGAAACGGGTTGCGGGTAATCTGCGCCAACAGGTCAGCGTTTGCCGCGTTGACGTAGCGAGCCAGATAGAGGACGATTTTGGCTTTATCGGGTCACACTCAGTAAGTTGCCCTGCTGAGTGTGACCTGATAATCTAGCGGCTGCTCTCCATAATTTCAGCGAAGCGCGAAAACGTCTCCGAGCGAGGAAGCAGGTGGAACTCGTCGCCGAATGCATCAGCCAATTGCTTCGCCGTCCCCAGCGCGGCGACCTCGGTGGTGAAGCGATTCGGGAAGGCTCTCGATTGTTCGCCTACAACATAGGCGATGCGGTAGTCCGCGCGATTCGGTACGACTTTAGCATCGAACACGTGCCAGTTGCCGATGCTTTGTGTTTGCACATTGCCGATGCCCTGGATATTTACCGACTGATTAAATTGCAGTTCTGACTGTGCCATGATTTCCCCTTCTGGTTTTGGTGGGTCCTCGGTCGCTCACCATGACTACATTGTATCAGAGATATATATCCCTGTCAACCATAACCCCTCAAAAGAGGGGGATCGGGGCTAGAGGAGGGGCTGCTGCTGCGGCAGGGGATCGGGGGTGGAAAATGCGGAGGCGGTCGAGGCGGGACTGGGGCGGGCGGCGCGGCTCGACGGGGTCGCGGTAGCCTACTGTAAAGGGTTGACAGTAGGCTTTCGGGTGAAGGATGTTCGGCGGGGGATCGGGCAGGTCAGGGGATAAGTGGCGTCATCCATGCAACGACCCCATCAATGAGAGCGTCTTCGGCACGAAAGCCGCGCCCTACCGCCAACCGGTCCTGACCGACGATCTTAGTGTTTCGACGCGAAGACGTTCTTCCTCCGCCCCGCTCCGAATGCTCAGAGCTGCCCTGGGCAAGGCATAGGACAGCAGGAACGCAGCAGCCGTGCCGAGATCGGACACCACGTAGATCAGGCTGCCCATGCAGACCATGATCACGATATGCAGAGAGAGGTCGCTGCGCAGGTCAGTCTCCGTGTCGCGCGGGACACGCATGGCGCTGTCGTATGGCACTGGACGTTCCGATGGTGGCTGCGGTGGGATGTAGCCCATCTAGAATTTCCTTTCGAGACTGTCATCATCGTCGCAGTATTCGCCGGGGGCGGCGATGCTTTCGCCTCCGCAATGGAGGCACACGTAATTGTTGAGTTCCCCGTTCCACGCCCACTCAGGAGCAAGGCAGGTGCAAGGTTCGCCGTCTTCTTCATCAAAACCATCGTCATCGCTAGAGAGGACTTTCCATATGTGACCACATGCACCGTGATAGTGGTCCCGCCAGACGCCCTCGTCATCTTGCTTGCTATAGGCGTAGTAGCCAGTGTCTCCGCAGTGCGGACATTCGTCGTCGCTGAGAATGGGTGTCATCGCTCAAATCCCCTGTAGTTCAATGGTGACGCCACCGTAGCGGGCGTCATCGGCGTGCACAAAATGGAGGGTAGTCCCCTGGCGCGCCTTGAGGTCGCGGAGCGGCGGGGGATCGGTGGGCAAAGGAGGCGGGTGAGCCATGCGCAAGCGGCGGGCGTCGGCTTCGGCGGCGACGTTGAGCAGGGCGATCATCTCGACGACGCTGCGGCACAAGCCGGCATCGTACCAATCCGCCGCGATCCACCAGGGATCGCGGCGGGAAGCCTGGAGCGCGACCGCATGGCGCTGCTCGGCGATGGCGTTGGCGACCTGGTAGGCGGTGCACGGACCGGCGGCGGGGTCGATGCGGGCGCGGCGGCAGGCATCGCGATAGTCAGCGATGAGGGTACGAGCACGGGCGGAAGTGATCACCAGGACTCCTCTCCGTAAGGATCAGTAAGGCAAACCGAAGCTGCGGGCGCCTTTTTCCGCCCAGCCCCGCAGGCGGTGGGCGATGTGCTGGACGACGCCGTTCTTCTGGGCGTGCGTGTAGCCGATCTCGATCACCGCGTCGAGTTCGTCAGCGGTGAAGGTCATCGCCCGGCGCAGGTTTTCGATAGCGTCCATCTGGTTGGTGATCGTCGAGGCGTCGTCAAAAAGCCTCCCGGCGATGCGTTTGAGGGTGGCGTCGATATCGAGATGCCCGTCCGTGATGACGCAGCAATTCAGGGGGATCGTCTGCTCGATGCGGGCGCGGATGTCGTCGATGGCGTCCGCTTCGCGCTGCTCGGCGGAGAGCGCGGACAGGACGGGCGGGGATTCCGCCTGCTGATCGGTGAGGCGCAGGCGACCGTCCTTCTCGATGGTGATCGCCCCACGTTCGTGGAGATTGCGGACGATACGGTGATCGAGCTGGGTCTCGAAGGTGGGCTGTGAGGCGATGCGCTGCAGGGCTGCCTGCTGCGCCTTGGTCAGTGAAGACTGGGACATAAGATTCTCCTTGCCCTGCGCGAGGGCGAACAAAAAAGAGACGATCTGCTGCTGCTGGTTGGAGGCGGACCCGCCGCCGACAGAGCCGAAGAGTTTGGCTTTGCCGCGCCGGACGATGTAGGACCCGGACGAGGTGCGATGGATGACGACGCCAAGATCATCCACGGGCAGGATGCTGTCGGGTTCCAGGCGATCCAGGCGGAAGCGCAGGAGACGCCAGGGATCGGCGTGCCAGGAGGTCATCACGAACCGTCCTGGACGTAGTCGCTGATCTGGACGATGCGCGCCCCGCCCTGCCGGAGCAGCGGCAGGGTGTGGGCGTTGAGGTCCGCCGGCGTGCGCTGGATGCAGTCGAGGACCGCGCGGACGGACCAGATCGCGCCGGTCGCCGGGTCGATGAGGATGAAGGACTGCTCAGTGCCAATGGTGGGCACTGCCTTCGCCGCGCGGGGGCGGTGTGCGCGTCGGCGATAGGAGGGTTTGTCGCTCGTCTTGTAGCTGCGCCAGTATTCGCGCTGGTGCTGCTCGCAGCGGGTAAGGGGCTTGCCCTTGCGGTTGATCATGCGCGGCTGGGTGCAGCCGGGGACACAGCAGGGCTTGGTCATGATAAGGATTCCACGCAGCGAGAGACGATCCATTTCGCCACATTGCAGGCGACGGCGTTGCCGATCTGCCGCACCTGGTCCTTTTTGCTGCCCAGGACGACGTAATCGCCAGGGAAGGACATGCCCAATTTGAGTTCGGTTGGCTCCAGCATGCGGAAGCCACAGGCGGGCAGCAGCGCCTCAATGTCGAGATCGTCAGCCGGCTGATCAAGGACATGGAACTGGGGTATGACCAGGGCGTGACGGTCGGTGGCGGTGATAGTGGGCATGGCGTCTGCAATGGCGGATGCCTGGACGGTGTGATAGTAGGGCGCGAGGAACGGGGGGGCGATGAGCGCGTGCTGGGAGCCGGACGCGACGATTGTCGTGAGTGGATCGCCCATGCTGAGCGGCGGCAGCGTGTAGCTGCCATCCGGGCTGAACGAATTCTTCATGACGACGATAAACGGCGGGACGACCAGGGCGTGCTCGTTGTTCATAGTGGTGATGCAGGGCATTTCGCGCCATGTCTCGCGCACAGCCTGTCGTCCGCCATGCTGCGATGCCAGAAATGGCTGGAGCAGCGTAAGAGTCTGGCGGGCGGTCTGCGTCGCCAGCGGGGCATCGACTGCCACCGCGCGGTCGCCGCCGGCAAAGGCGGTGTCGAGAACAACCGTGCGTAGGGCGAACTTGCGCAACCCGGCGCGGATGCGATCCATCGTCTTCGGCTTGAGGGGCTTATCCCGGTCGCCGATGCGTGGAGCCGGCAGGGACCAGTCGATCACCGTGTAGGCGGGCGTGTGCGCCGGCTGCACCTCGGCAGCGCAGTGAGGGCAGCGATAGACGTACTGTTTCCTGTAGCTGCCCCATACCGAATCGTGTCTTTTCCAGGATTGGACCGCAGCGACCTGCCCGTGCCTTTCGCACCGTGCCGGCGGACGAAAATCAAGGTCTGGCGCGCGATTCCCCTTGCGCCAGAAGACCACGTAGATGCGGTTGCGGCTCTGGGGCACGGCGAAAAACTGCGCATTGAGGTAGAGCGCGCGGTACTCATACCCCAGGTTGATCATCGCCTGCAGCCAGGACTCGTATTCTGACCACCAGCGAATATCGACGACGTTTTCGACGATGACGATCTCGTAGCGGTGGTATTCGGCGAACTCAACTACCTCGCGCATGGTCGCGCGGCTGCGCTCCTCAGCAGGATCGACCTGATTCTCGCCAAAAAGGTCTAGCTGGCTGATGCCCCTGCGCCGGCGCCCCTTGGCGACGCTGTGGTTGGTGCATTCCGGGGACGCCCAGAAGATGGTCGTCCTCGGATAGTAGGATGGATGGGTCTGCCGCACGTCGGCGCAGTCGTGCTCAGTCGCCGGGTGGTTGGCAGCGTGCGTGTCAATCGCCAGCCGCCAGTGGTTGATGGCGATCTGAACAGACACGCGGGCGGCGACCATGCCTGTGCTGGAGCCGCCAGCGCCACAAAAGAGATCGAGGGCGGTGATGTCGAGGGTCATGGGTGATGCCTCTGGGCTTTCTTGCGCGCCTGCTCCTGCTGGAGGGCGCGCCGGCGGTCTTCGAGGGCTACGCGGGTTTCAAGGTAGGCGAGCGCCACGTCAGCGGGCAGCTCGGAGGCAGGGAGCAGAGCGAGATTGTCCATGACGCCCTGGATGGTGGTGGCGATGGCGTGAAGCTGTTCGCGGCTAGGGGCGGACACGAGGGCGATCCTCCTTCATCTGCCAGTAGGGCGGCGTAAAGCGCGCAGCGGCGGCGGCGAAGTCGGGCGTACCGTCGTAGGTGCGCCCATCGAGCAGGCGCTCCTGCCCCGGCTTGAAGGCGCTGCCGTAGCGCTGCGCCATCGCACGGGCGTAGCAATTTTCGCAGCCGGGGGACATCTGCCGACATGCCCAGGTGTAAAAATTGATGCTGTGTGTTGCCCACTCGATGTTCGTTTTACCCATGATGTTGCTCCTGTGACTCACTAAAAAAGCGAAAGCTGCTGATCGACGACTGCCGACGGGGACTGATCTCCCCAATTCAGCCAGTCAAGGCGGGGGTAGTCGGATGGCTCGCGAGTCTCCTTGAGCCAGATGTAAACAGCGTAGGCAGTGGCATCTGTTTTGCTGTTTGCGCTGAAGGACGGGCGTTTGCTGCACACCAGCACCTTCATGGGCGGGTGCGTGCGCCAAAGACCGATCCCTCGATCCTGCCCCTCAAGAAAGGCAAGGCGAAGCAGGAGGCACATGAACCCTGCGATGTCGAGGTAGTCCCAGCAGAGGCGGATGAACTCCTCTGCGTACTTGTAGGGAGGATTGCCGATGACGGCGTCAAAAACGGGCGTCGGCGCGCTGCCCAGAAAATCGACGCCGGTTTGCCAGTAGTCATAGGCGGGTGGGCGGGAGAGCGGTCGTAAGTCTGTGCCGGCGATGATCGCGGAAGGAAACAGCTCCCGCGACACCTGACCCCAGACGCCTGTGCCGGCACCAGGATCGAGTATGAAGCCGCCGCGCGGGACGTAGATGTGCTGGAGCGCAGCCCGGACCAAGGCGACAGGTGTGGGGTAGAAGTCGTGGGGATCGCGCGGGTTGAGCGTTTTGGTGGTCGGGATGATGGTCATGACGGCTTTTCCTAAAACAGGCGCATTTGCGAGAGAAGACCGCTGATGCGGCGCAGCCCCATCTCGACGTAAACAGGGTTGAGTTCGCAGCCGGCGAAGTCGCGCTGCAGGCGGAGCGCTTCGTGGGCGGTGGTCGCCGCGCCCATGAAGGGATCGAGTACGATGCCTGGGGTGGTGCCGGCGCGGCAGGTGCAGGTCGGCTCGAAGCCGGTGGTTCGGATGACGATGGAGCCGCGTGGATAGCCCTGCCACTTCCCCTCCGCGACCTTGCCTCGATAGGCGACACGCTCAGCAGAGACATCCGCCTGCGGGATGAACTGGCGCTCGGTCAGACGACGGTAGGGCGCGCCACAAACAGCGCAGCACTGTGACGGGCAGCCGGCAAGGATGGCGGGGCGGATGAGCTTCGCCGGGAAGGTCGCGAAGTGCGCTTCGGCGAAGCGCGTCGGATTGACGGTCCATACGTCTGTGATGTTCGCCCCGCGCGCAATGGCTTCTGCCTTGGCTTCGGGGTCATTCATCCAACGCACTGAATTGTCTGCTCTCCCATCGACGTGTCCGCGGTCGCGCTCGGCAAAGTAGCCCCGTCGATAGCGCTGCGTCGTCGCCGGGCTGTGCGTGCGGCGGGTGGCGTCGATGTCGTAGTAGTAGTCCGGGCGCTTGCTGAGCAGGAAGACGTATTCGTGCGCCCGCGACGGACGATCCTTGACTGATTCGGGCATGGGCGAGGGCTTCGACCAGACGATGTCGCTGCGGACGATCCAGCCATCCGCCTGCAGGGCGAGCGCGACGCGGTGGGGGATCATGAGCAGCTGCTTTCGGGCGAAGCCGGACCGGGCCCGGTCACGGGTGGCGTCTGCGCCATGCAGCGCTTTGGCACGCTTCCCACCAGCGCTGCCTCTCCACTTGGCATCATTCGCAAATGAATCGCCCAGATTCAGCCAGAGCGTGCCATCGTCGCGCAGGACACGACGCACCTCGCGGAAGACCTCAACCATCATGGCGACGTAGTCGTCAACCGTCTCTTCCAGTCCGATCTGCCCGGCGACCTTGTAGTCGCGCAGGCGAAAGTAGGGAGGGCTGGTGATGCAGGTGTGCACGCAGTCCTCTGGCAGCCGCAGCAGGTAGTCGAAAACGTCGGCGCAGACGATGGCGTTGCGCAGGTCCGCAGGCAGCGGTGTCATGAGAGGTCCCCCTCCGAAGTGATTTCGGACGCGCTGTTGCGCGTCCCTACGCGCCAGGCGTTGCGCCCCTTGTTGGCGGTGTCGTGCCCGACGGTGACGCCGGTGCGCTCCGCGATGCGCGCTGCCAGGGCGCGGGCGGAGAGGTCGGCGTCGGACGGGTTGGCGTCGAGGTAGTCGGCAACGCGGCGCTGTCCGTCCGGCGTCCGGGCGAAGCCGGACGGCGCGGGGAGCGTCTGTCTGATGTCTGTCTGATCAGACAGGGCGGCAGACGGCTCGGCAGACACCTGGACAACCCCACCCCAACGGGACTTTTGGGCGTCCCAGGAGCGAAGCATGGCATCGCGCCAGGCGGCAGCAGCAGCCTGGTAGTCGGCGTCGAGGGCTGCCTGGCGGCGTCCGATGGCTACCGCCTGAATGCCGAGCAGGTCGCCGGCGATGAATGTCAGCACGGGGGCGGACACCGCGACCGCGAGCAGGATGATGGTCTGTGCCCATGCCGGGATGGCGACCGCGTGAGCGCGGGCGGTGGCGTCGATATTGGCAGCAAGCATGACGCCGACGCAAATCAACAGCCCGGCTTTGACCAGGCGTCGGCTGAAGCGGCGCTGATCCTCGCTGGCGTTGATGGCGCGCCAGATGGCGAGAATGAGCGCGCCGACCTCCAGCATCAGAAACGCCGCGCCGCCGACCTGCCCGAACTCGGCGATGGTGCGGCTGCCAGAGACGATCATGGCAGCGATGACCATGACGCCGATGCTGGCGATGACCAGCAAGTCCGAGGCGCTGAGGCGGGCGGCAGGGGGGCGCTGCGGCTCTGGATGCTGGACGCGGTAGACGCCCTCGAAGGCGGAGTAGGCCGCGACGATGCGCGCCTGCATATCGTCGTAGAGGGTGGGGGGATGGCTGCTGCTCATGGGCGTCGCTCCTTTTCGAGGCGGTCGTCCTCTTCGACGAGATCGTCAGCGAGGTTGCGGATGGCGCGCATCGGCGTTTCGCCGGTAGCGACGATGGAGTCGTCGTCTTCGAGGTGGGCGCGGTAGGTGCTCCCTATCCTGGCGAGACGGACGACGAACACGAACTTGAGTCGCTGAGGCTTCATACCCGTTCCTCCGGGGTCCAATCCTGCTGAAGTGTGCCGATCTGCCCGGTGCGCCGGCGGACGACGAAGTAGCGCCGCCAGCGCCCGGACCAGTACCATTCGCCCGCGTTCTCCTGCATGATCGGGCGGACGATGATCACGTTCGGCGCGAGGCTGAACACAAATTTGACCATTGGCGTGACCTGCTCGTGCCGGGTGATGAGCACGAGCAGGTCGGGGATGCGGTTGGCGCAGGCGTGGAGGATGTCCAGCCACATGAGGCGGATGTCCAACTCGCGGGCGTTCGCCTGGCAGATGGTGTAGGCGGCAAGCTGCCGGCGCTGCTCAGGGGTTGGCTCGTGGCGCGACGCCCAGGCGCAGAGGGGCGAAGTCATCGGGCAAGCTCCTCCGCAAGCGCAGGGGGGAGAGTCCAACGCCAGACGCCCTGCGCACCCTGGGCGGGGATCGGGTCGGCGAAGTAGCGGACGACCTCCATCTCCCAGGCGAAGCGACCGGGGGAGAAATTGCCGAACGCCAGCTCCTGGGCGGACAGATTCTTGAGCGCCTCGACCCGGTGGCAATTCACCAGGCGGGCGATGCAGACGACTGCGCCGAGGGGGAAAGCAGACATTTTGTCGTAGCGGCTGCCGGCGAAGACCTGGCGCAGGTGGAGCATGTAGCGACCACGCCCGGTGTCGCGATACCAGCGCGCGAGGCGAGCCTTATCCCAGGACACGACGTCCTCGATGTCCTCCTGGATGTCGGCGAGTTCTTCGCCGTTCTTGCCGGCGTGGATGGCAATCAGCCCGCGGTGGTTGGTGCTCCAACTGCGCGTCTCGTAGGTCTTTCGCTCAACGGCGATGAGCGTCGCCCAGGGCTGGTGGATGGTGATGGCGGCGATGGAGTCAGGCATGATCTGCCTCCGCCGGGGCGATGAGGGAGGCGAGGGGCGTGGCGACGTAGACGACGGAGAGGCTGACACCGGAGGCGCGGCGAGCGCTGTCGATGAGGCGGAGGCGGACCAGATTGCGAATGATCTCGGCAACCTGGTCGGTCGGCAGCGAGACTCCACGAATGATGCTGTCGCGGCTGGCTCCGGCTGGGGAAGCTGCCTGGATGCAGGCGTAGGCAGCGCGGTGCGATGGGGGGAGCGCCCCGACTGCGTCCTGATAGAGAGACGCGCAGGATGGCAGATGCGAGAGGCGAGAGAGTGCATCGAGCAGCGCAGCGCTGAAGGTGACGTTTTCTGCGCGGTTGGCGAGGCTGTAGCCGCGTGCGCTGTAGGGCGTGTGCTTGAGTTTCCCCTGGCGAACCAACTGACCCAGGTGGTAGGTGACGACGCTCGTCGAGGCGACGCCAACCGCCTTGGCGATCTCGCGAATGGTGGGCGGGGTATTGTATTTCTGGTCGTACTCTTCGATGAATTCAAAGATACGCCTGCGCATCGTTGATTTGCCGAGCGGACGGCTCATGAGACCTCTCCTATGTGGATGGCATCCGGGCGCAGGGGAAGCCCGCGCACGGGAATGACGAACGAGCGTGCCCGCACTACGCTGAGGGTGGTCGTGCCCCAGGCGTCTTCGAGCATGTCGAGGGTGTGGTTGGTGGTGATCACGGTGGGCAGGCGCTCGGCGCTGCGATAGCGCATGATCGCCTCCAGCTTGTCGCGCTTGTCCTGGGTTTCGGCGCGGTCGGAGATAAACCACTCGTCGAGGACCAGGACGGGCGCGAAACGTATCTCGTCGAGGACGGCGGTGCTGCTGAGCAGGGCGAAGTCGTCGCGGTCGCCGAGCGCCTGCCAGTCCTCGCGGTAGCGACGCTGGATGGCAGTGAAGGCATCCTGCAGGCGGATGTAAAGAATGGATGCCCCGGCGGCGGTCAGGTGGTTGACGATGCTCGCCGCCATGCCGGTCTTCCCTCGTCCGTGCGGACCCGTAAAGATGAGCCAGTTGCGGCGCTCCTCGCCAAGGCTGCGGAGGTCGCCATCCAGCCACTCTGGTTTGATGCGATGGTCGGGCGAGGTCTCGACGAAGAGCTGGGCGGCGCGGCGGGCTTCGAGCTTGCCCTGGCGGTAGGCTGCGGGCAGGGCGTCGAAGGCGGCGAAGGTGCAGGCGAGGTATTCCTCCGGCAGGCGGCTGACGCGACGCAGCCGGTCGGCATGGTCGCGGCGCTGCGCCTGCACGGCGGCGCAATTCGCGGGGCAAGGGACGGGCTTCCCGAAGCCCGGATGATCGACGGGGAGATCGAGGCGGACGAAGCCGGCGTCGCCGCAGACGGGGCAGGACGGAAGCTCGGCGGCGTTGCATGCCGGGCAGGGCTGCATCTGCGTCGCGCCGGCAGCCGCCCAGGCGGGGTCGGCGTGCGGGGCGTCGATGTACATGGTCCCACCGCAGACGGCGCAGTTGTTGAAACGGCGCGCAGGCGGCGGGGCGAGGTTCAGGGGAGCGATCATCATTCCTCCCTCCTGTTGAATGGGCTGGTGAGCATAGGGGGAGCCTGTAGGGACGACCCATCGGACGCCCCGTTGGGCGTCCCTACGGAAGTGCGGGGTTTGGGGGCTGACGCGGGCTTGTCGCCGGGCTTCCAGCCGAAGCCGTGCGCCTGCCAGCCTTTGAGGATGGCATCGATGTACGCCCACCGGCGGGCGCGGCGGTCTTTGGCGACCTCGAAAGCTGCGGCGATCCACGATTCTGGGTAGGTGGCGACGGCTTCGAGGAGTTGATCGCGGGTACGGGCGTCGATGGGCAGCCCGGTGACGGATTCGTAGAGCGCGTAGATGGTGGGGCGGGTCGATTCGGGATCGGTCTCGTGCGCGTGCGCGTGCGCGCGATCTGTCTTGCTTTCTAAGTTGTTTTCTAGAGTTTCTTTCTCTGTACGAGGTAAAACTTCTTTACCTCTGGGGTCAAAAAGTTTTACCCCAGGGGTAAAACTTTTTGACCCCTCCATTGCCAGGGAGTAAAACTTCTTTACCCGTGCCGGATCAGACATGTCCACATCGACGATAACAAAGCCATGAGACTCCGCTTCGCGCAGCCCCTTGATGACCGACGGCTTCGTTAGCCCCGTTCCCGCGTCAATTCGTGATCCGTCCGCGCGCTTTCGCCCATGCATGAATTCATCGACCGTCAGGCGGCGCGGGGATTCGAACTCTTGGAAGCCCCAGGTGTGCCGCAGGATGTAGAGGACCACTTTCATCTCGCAGAGACTGGTGATCCCGGACATCGCGTCGATAAACGCATGGGGCAGGTGGCTGTAGTTGCGCTGTGGCGAAGGAAAGCCGGCAAAATCAGCGGTCATGACCGGTCTCCCTCTTGACTATGAAGCCGCTCTGGTTGTCAGCAGCGCGAGTGATGTACACCAGGAGCGCGCCGCGCGTAGCCTGCTCAAAGGCAGCGGCAGCCTCGATAAGCCTGTCAAACGCAGCGCGCGTGTCGTCATCGAACGCTTGGACGAGTTCGCCCCTCCAGGAGGCGAACTCGTTGGCGGGCGAATAGATGGGTGGGCGGGTGCTCATTGCGATGGCTCCTTGAAGCAGACCATCGGAGTGCGGATGCTGGCGATGGTCATGGTGGCGTCGATGTCCACGCCGCAGTCGAGGAGGTCGTAGCCGGCGCGGACGATGCGTGTGGCGTAGCGGGCGGCTGCGCGGCGGGCGTCGCGCTCGTCGTCGTAGACGTGGGCGAAGTCGAAGGCGGCGGTGAACTCGCCGGTGCGCCCGTTGACGTGGGCGACGACCTGTGCCGCCTCGATGCCGCATGCGGCAAGCTCAGCGCGCATGCGGGTGCCGGGGGTCTCGCGCGATTCGGTGGCGCGCTGCTGGCGCTGTTCGGCGGCGGCGGCGCGCTGCTGTTCCCAGCCCTGGGGGGGCGGAGTGGGAGGGTTGGGGAGCATGGAGGAGCGGACCTCACCCCCCTGCCCCCTCTCCACTGCCTGGAGAGGGGGGGAAGAGACGGTGCGCGAGACGAACTCGTGATCGTCGTCCTCACCCCCCTGCCCCCTCTCCATTGCATGGAGAGGGGGAGAGGCGGACGCCCCGTTGGACGTCCCTACGGCGGCGGGAGGCGGCGCGACGGGGAATGCGCCGATGGAGGCGGTCGCCATCGCCTGCGTCTTGCCGGCGCGGGTGTAGGTGCGCGCCGGGACAGGGGCGATAGCGCCCTCTGCTTCCAGTGCGGCGCGGAGTTTGCCCACGCTGGTGTGGCTCAGCCCGGTGCGGCGGGCGATCTCGCGATCAGACCAGGCGCGCCACTCCGTGTCCAGGAGGAAACGCCGGGCGGCGTGTTTGGCGTCGTCGTGCGTTGGGCGAACGCCATGCCGGAGGTTGGCGCTGGCGGCATAGAGCTGCGCAGCGCGCCGCCCGCCCCGCAGGATGATGGCGGCGATACGGACGATGTTCGCCTGCCGCGCCGCCTCGACGCGGTGGAAGCCGTCGGCAAGGATGAGGGGAGCGCCCTGCTTCTCGCGGAAGAGGATGACGGCAGGGAAGCGTGTGCCGGCGACGTATTCGTCGCGGTAGCGCTCGACGGCTGCGGGATCGAGCGCGAGACGGGACTGCACCTCGGCATCGATGACGATGTCGGCAATGGCGACCGTATCGACGTGCGAGAGGTCGAGCTTGCCGGCGGCGGTCAGGCGGTAAGTCGCCTTGATGCTGCGATTAAGCAGCCGCCCGCCGCCGTCGCGGACGTTGGGCATGGTCCCCGCCGCCCCGAATTGGTATCCGAGGCGAAGCAGGTTCGCGTGGGCGTCGGACAGCGACGTCCAGGGGGACGTATAGCGCTTCTCGACGTCGAGCACCGACGGGGGCAGGGTGAGCGCCGTGACCTGCTCCATCGTGATCGTGAGGATCACGATGGGCGGAAGCGCGGTCTCGTTTGGGACCCAGACCCCGCCGGCGGTCTGGGTCTGGATGGATCGGTCGGTGAAGGGCAGCCCCATGTTATTTCTCCAGGCGCATCGCGACGTAAACCCACCCGCCGAGCGTGGGCGTGAAGACAGGGCTGGCGTAGCCCTGCTCAGCGCGGTCGTTGATCCAGAAGCCCATTTCTTCCCTACCCTGCTCGAAGTAGCCGATGGCGAAGGGGGGAAGCGGTTCTGCTTCGTCCTCGACGAGCGCTCGCCTCTGCTCCTGCTTCTTGCGGTTCCGGTAGTGCTCCTGCGCCTGGGTGATGAGGTCGAGCAGGCTGGCGGCAGCCCGCTCCCGATTCGCCTCGGTGTGCTCCGTCGGCTTGGAGACGCAACCGACCATGTACCACTCCCCGAAATCGGGAGTGGGGGGCTTCACACGGACGACGAACTCGCTGGTGGACGGGATGAAGGCGACGAGCGCGCCGTTCCACGCCCACATCGACTCGTCCTCGTACCACTCGCCGGTGGCGCAGTGGTCGAGGGTGATGTCATTGACGCCGATGGCGAACAACTCCGCCGCGAGGCGTTCGCGCTGCTTCATCATCTGCTCCCGCTTGGCGGCAGCTTCCTTTTTTGCCACTTCGGCGTCTCGGCGCTGCTGATGCCAGCGAGCGCGAAAGAGCGCCGCCAGCCCGTAGGGGGCGCTGTAAATGGCGCGCGCCTCGTCGATGGCGTCCTGGATAAGGTTTGTTGCCTCCGTCACTTCCTGCACTGATCGCAGGAAGACTGGATAGCTGATCTCATTGTCGAATACGACGACGTCGTGCTTCACGACGTAAATTCGTACTCCGACGACCCGCCGCGCTGACGGACCGGCAGCCGAAAAGCGTGGGTTGGAGAGCGTGATCTCGATGCCAAGATTGTCCCCCCGGCATGAAAACACGTGCGTCAAGGGAGAGTCGGCGTTGGGGAAGGCGACGGACCATCCCCCTTCAAGAGAGGTGTTGGGCGAGAAGACATAGGATTGAATGACCTTCACCGCTTCGTCGCGGCTGGCGATCATGTCGGGGGTCATGGTGCTGGTAGTCATGGTGTTCTCCGTGTGCTTCGTGCAAAAAACAGGCAAGTCAGAACTCAGGCGAGTTCGGGATGGAGGCTGCGGAACCACTGGCGGACCTCTTCGACGGTCGTCGAGGGGACGATGAGGGCGGTCTGGAGCGGTTCGTACCAGACACGCAGGGAGACGGTGTCGCCGTCGCCGGGACCGTAGCGGCGGGTGAGCAGGTGTTCACGCTCGAAGACGATGGACGGGGTGAACCCGTAGGTGAGACGCTCGGCGATGAACTGGAGCGCATAGTCGCGCGCCTGCGCTTCGCTCTCGAAGAGGACGTAGACACCCAGAGGTTCGCAGCTCTCGTCCTGGTCGTCCCGGTAAATTTCATCCGGACGGCTGATCACGACCCGATGGGTATAGGTCTTGGTGGGCATGTGGGTCTCCTGTGCACTGTCAAGGGTTTACAGTTGCGGGGCGGGTTCGTCGAAACGAGCGAACTCGCTGCTGCCAGAGCGCGACCGAGCAGGCGCGCCAGAACGACGCGGTGCATGCGCTGAGTGCGCCCCTGGAAGGCGCGCACGGCATAGCCGTCGCTGTGCGCGCACCAGCGCTGCCCGGCGAGGTCGGCGTCACAGTCGTCCAGGAGGGCAGTCAGCCCGCGGGTGAGGGGGATGGCGATCACTGGCGTTTCCCCCGGCGGCGGCGCTGCTCGCGCCCTTCGATGTAGTCCACCTCGGCGGTGGCGGCATCGAGATTGCGCTCGTCCATGAGGCTAATGACGCCCAACACGTCGGTGGCGTTGGCGCGGGCGGCTTCGAGGTGGAGCAGGATGCCGGGCAGTTCCGGGGTGGTGATCGCCCCGTCATCCATGTAGGCGTCATGGATGGCTTCGCGCAGATCGTCGATGGAATCGACCGTGCTGCGCTGCCGGCGGCGCATGAAATCGGTCAGCCGCGAGAAACGGTAGGCGACGCGCGGGGTGGCGCTATTCGCGGAAGGCATGGCGACGCGCCTTTCGCTCCAACCGCCGGAAGGTGCGGGCGCGCTGGATGCGCTGCTCGGCACGGAAGAGGGCAAAGCCCGCGACGCTGAGCAGGGCAATGAGCACAATTTCGGACAGGATTCGGAGGAGTTTCACAGCTAATTCGTCTCCTTTTGGGAAAAAAGCAATCAATAGGCGTAGGGTGGAGATGTCAGGCGGTCGGTTCGGAGAGCGCCTCCTTCTGGGGTTGAGCCTCTGGCTGCTGAGCGAGCCAGATGAGCAGGGCGAGGTGGTCCGCATTCGCCCGCAAGATGTCGGCGAGCGACGGCGCGCCGGAATCGGCAGGAGCGGGGCAAGATTCGAGAATGAAGGTCATGGTTCAACTTCGGGGGTGAATTCAACTCGAACGCTGGTGATGACCCGCGCGCCGGCTTTGTTGAGCCAGCGCCGCACCGCTTGCTCGGTAACATCGAGCGCCTTTGCTGCTTCAGCGACGCCACCGTGCTGTTCGACAGCACGGGCGATCAACAGCGCGGGGCTGATCGCCTGCTGGGCAGCCAGTTGAGAAATCCGATATCGGGGGTGCATATGTCATCCTTGGTTTGAAGATATGTCACAAATGATTGGTTTAGCGGCAAAAAAGGGGTCGCCCAAGGCAACCAATCACTGTTGAGTAGATAATAAATCATCAATTGTGTTTTGTCAACTCACCAAGTGTGATAAGCTGATCTTGGAGGTTGTATGTCAAACACGGCGCTGGTATTTGGACAACGACTGAGGCAGCAACGGGAGAAGCTCGCTTTTACGCAGCAAGACGTTGCAGATCAATTGAATATCAATTACCAGCAGCTCAACAAATGGGAAGCCGGGAAACATCTGCCGGCGGCTGAGACCATCGCCAAACTTGCGGTTGTTCTTCAGACAAGTTCGGACTACCTGTTAAATCTTACCAGCGACCCGGAACAGCGCACGGCGCAGAGCGTGAATAAGCTGACACCCGAAGAGCGTGAGATCATAGAGGTACTGCGACAGGTTCGGAAAGCGTCGAGCAGCACGCCCGGCTAGGCGAATGCCGGTGTAAAGAATTCTACGTTCCAGTTGTGGATACGCGCGGTATAGCTCAAGTAGATATTTTTCTTCGGCGTCATTCATGTTAGCCCTCCGTAGATCAATAGCATAATCGCAAATGCGTTCTAAATTCAAGTAAGGATTGTACGAAGATGGTGAAAACTGGGTTAGTTTTTATTAACCTGCTAATGCTGCTAGTTGCTTCAACGCTTCCAGTTGCTGCCCAGGGCGCTCCACCATGTGAGCCGGCAGAAGCGGGTCGGGTACTGCGCGAAGCGCTAGATGTGCTCGACATGCCGGACGCAGATGTTGTCGCTGTGCTGCGGCAGATTCGACGCGGGTTGGCTTCGGTCGAGGCGTCGTGCAGTGGACTCCAGTGGCAGGGGCAAGGCGACTACATCAGCGATGTGATGACGTTTCCAGACGGATTCTGGCGGGTGACATTCAGCGACTCTGAGGCGGTACTGAGTATTTTCGACATCGAAACCATCGACGGCGACTGCGACTTCTTCATTCTGAGCGCCAGCAGCAGCGAGCCGGAAGGCATAGCGCTGGTCGAATTTCGTGACTGCATCGGCATCATCAACGTGAGCGCAAGCGGCTTGTGGTTCCTGACGATGGAGCAGCTCGCGCCGTAACGCTAACTGTAAAGGGTTGACAGTATGGCGCGTGAAAAGTATCAGCATCTCATCCGGCAGGATTGCCCGCTGCCGGCGGGGTCGCCAGTGGTGATCTACTGCCGGGACAGCGGCGGTGAAGAGCAGGACAAAAGCGTCGGACAGCAGGTCGAGGCGGCGGAGGAATATGCTGCACGGCATGGGCTGCGGGCGCTGTGCGTATATCGCGACGATGCGCGGCTGTCGTCTAACACCGAGGCGAGGGACCAACTCCAGGAGATGTTGTCCTTCCTGCGGCACGAGCGGCGCACCATCAATGACCGGTATCGGCGCGAGAGGCTATCCTTCGAGAATCCGTTTGGCGTGATTTTCTGGAAGTCAAACCGGCTGGGGCGGGACAAGATCGAGACGTCTTACATCAAGGCGGACCTTCGGCTGCGCGGCATTACGTTGATCGACCTGGTGACAAACGCGAACACTGGCAATGCGGCGGTCGATGGGCTGATTGAGGCGTTTCAAGCGTGGCAGGATGAGGCTGCGCTTGACGAGATGAGCAAGGACATTAAACGCGGGCTGACGCGGCTGGTGTCGATGCGCGACAACGACCCGGAGTTTCTGGCGCACAATCCGGGATGGATTTCGACGGGATCGTATTTGGGGATCATGCCGGGCGGGGTTCCGCGCGGCTTCAAGGCGGAGCGCATCCAGATAGGGGTGTACAAGCGCAAGTCAGGGGCGCAGGCGAATCAGGCGCGGGTAGTGCAGCGCATCATCCCGGACCCGGAGACGTGGGATCGGTGCCGGCTGGCGTGGGAAATGCGGCGCGCGGGAGCATCACATCGAGAGATTCATGAGGCGACACGGCTGTATCGCAATACAGAGGGTTACGTGACGTTTTTTGCGAATCCCATCTACACCGGCGCACTGGAGTATGGCGGGGTGATCTACGCGGACTTCGTGCCGGCGCTCATCTCGCGCGAGTGGTTCGACGAAGAGCAGGAGCGCATGCGCGAGCGGTCTCTGCGGATGCGAGGGCACAAGGCAGCCGCTCAGCTTGAGCCGGGGCGCGTGGGAAGTCCACATCTGCTGAGCGGTCTGGTTTTCTGCGGGACCGTCGAGGGCGAAGAGCATCTCATGCATATCGAGAGCCAACCGGCGGCGCGCGGGCGAAAACGATATACCTATCTGATCTGTTCTCACGCGCGGAAAAAGCAGTGTCCTGCGAAGCGAACGAGCGCCAAGGTGGTCGAGGATGCGGTGATCGACGTGCTGATGGCAGAGGTGCTGACGCGGGAGAATCTGAGACCGATAGCCCAAGCGATTTCCGAGGCGCTGGATGTGCGTGCAAAAGACAGCGCGCAGCGGATCGAGACGCTGAAACAGGCGTTGACTGACGCCCGGCAGGCGTTGGGCAACATGCTCGACGCCATCGAGAAGATGGGTTACTCGTCGGAGATTCACAGCCGCTATCAGGATCGGGAACGAGAGGTTCGGCGGCTTGAAGCGAGCTTGAAGCAACTGCAAGCTGAGAACGCATCGCAAGCGCGTGAACAGCTCTCTGACGAGAAGATCGATGCATGGCTGAAATTCCTGCGCGAGGCGTTGGTCACGCGGACACAGCCTGCTCGCGATCTGCTGAGGCAGTTTGTCAAAAAGATAGTGTTGAGTGAGGATCAGGGACGGCTAGAGTATGTGTTTCCGATGACACAAGATGAGAGGTTTGGTATTCAGCAGGTGGACCTGAGGG
>JABWBO010000082.1 GCA_013360465.1 Anaerolineae bacterium
GTCCGGCGTCCGCAGCCGATCCGCCAGATCATCCCAGCCATACGCCGCCAATACCGCCCGGTCCAGGGCGCCGTGCAGCGCCGCCAGCCGGGAGGCGAACTTGCGCGCCGCTTCCGGGATGCGCCCGCCGCCGTTTTCGCCGCCGGCGCGCAGCCATTCCAGGGCGTTGTAGAGGTTGGTCAGGGTGCGGTCGCGGTAGCTGCTGCTGCCCGCCGCCATCGACTCCCATTCTGGCGGGTTCAGCCAGGCGTCGCGCTCCTCGTGCAGCGCCCTGGCGGCGGCGCTGATCGCCTGATGCGCCGGGGCGTCGGTCGGCTCTTTGCCGGGGGAATAGGGGAAGGGGAAGGTCTCGAAGGTGGTGCTGGGCGTGTAGCGCGGACGGTCTTCGAGCGACGTGCCCAGGCGAAGCGACCACTTTTCGTGCAGGGTGCTGTGCAGCACGCCGAAGAAATAATCGTCCTCACGGGCGAAGACATGAAGCTGGTGATCAGGTATAACGCCTGATTCGAGCCAGGCGAAGATACGATGTTTCGCAACCGAAGGTGTCACGATGTAATTGCTTTGAACTTCCAATCTTCGGCGCATCCCTGGACGTGCCTCGACGTGTATCCACCATCGTTCGCGGTAGGTATCGCGCCGGTTCTTTTGGCGTTCGGGAAAAACATGCTCTTCAACGTGCTGGAACGGCGCCTCGTAGAGCCTCGCCTCTTCAATGGGCATATCAGTACCGAAGTCGATGATCCACATGCCGCGCGGTCGATCCACGATGTCGCGCCCGTTCACCCAGGGACGCAGCACATCACGATTGTCACGTCCACTGCTGTTTGGCATCGCCAGCATCTTCTGCGCCAGATCGTCCGGGATGTCGAACGCTCCCCCCTTTGTATCGCCCATGAAAGCGATATTCAGGTTTTCCGTGAGCCGCCGCGCCTGAGTGGCATCGATGCTGTTCTGCAAATCTGCATTGATCTGATTCACCGGTGCGCCGTCCAGAATTCGGCGTGATTCCGTTCGGTTATCGAAGCCGACGATAGAGATGCGCACCGCCGCTCCGTTCAGCACCCAGGGGCGGTCGCCCCACGCCATGAAGATGTCGCCGGTCTGTTTGATGCGATCCAGCACGACCCGATTCGCCCCGCCGCGTATCGAATTGGTCGCTAGCAGCCCGGCGCGCTTCGCCGTACCCGCCGCGATCTTCGCCCGCGCTTTTTCGTACCAGTAGCAGACCAGATCGGCTTCGTGCGGCACGCGCTGGTCATAGAGCGCGAATACGTCGTCCAGATAGGCGTCGCCCAGTTCGCTCCTCAGGCGCTTGCCCCCCAGAAACGGCGGGTTGCCGATGATCACGTCCACCGGCTGCCACTCCGGTTCGTAGGGATTGCCTTCGGCGTCGTAGCGCAGGATGGCGTCGGCGCACACGATGCGGTCCGGCTCGTCGGGCGTCAGCTTGTCGCGCAGGATGGGGTGCGGCAGCGCGTGCGGATCGTCGCCGCCCCGCCCGCTGGAAACGCGCAGCACGCCCTCGTCTTCGTAGCGCCACTGCAAATAGCCGATCCACACGGCGACGTGCGCCAGCCGGGCGGCGAATTCATCTTTTTCGATACCATAGAACTGGCGCGGCGTGACGACATCGCGGAAGGGCAGCGCCAGCGGGGCGAAGAAGCGCCGGACAGACCGTTCCAGGTCCTTCATCAGGCGCAGCGCCACGTACAGAAAGTTGCCGCTGCCGCACGCCGGGTCCAGCACGGTGGTCCCTTCCAGCGCCGCCATCATGGCGTCGTGCAGGGCGATCAGCCGGGCGCGGGCGGCTTCGCGGTCACGCGGCGCGGCGGCGTTCAGATAAGTCTGCATCAGCGGCTCGGCTTCGGCGCGGACGGCGTCCCAGCGGCGGTTGAGCGGCTGCATCAGCACCGGCTCGACCACCAGCCGGATGTCTTTCTCGCCGGTGTAATGCGCGCCTAGCTGCGCCCGCTTGCTCTCGTCCAGCGCCCGCTCGAACAGCGTGCCGAAGATGGTCGGGCTGACGTGTCGCCAGTCGCGCTCGCTGCACTGTTTGAGGATGTCCACCGCCGGGGGGATGGGCGTCAGGTCGAGCACGTCCAGCCCATCGCCGCCGCCCGGTTCGGAGTCCGATGCAGAGTCGGCGAACAGCCCGCCGTTGAAGTAGGGGATCGGCTTGAAGGCGAAGCGCGGCGTCCGCCCGTCCATGGCGCTGAACAGCTTCCGCACCGCCTCGGCGAAGACGCCCTCGCTCCCGGCGTTGGCGAGGATGTAGCTGAGGGTGGAAACGCCGTCGAAGGTGGGCAGCAGCCCGACATCTTCCACGAACAGGGTGAAGACGAGTTTGGTCAGAAAGCGGGCGATGCGCATCCCCCCCCAGGGACCTTCCGGCGGGGCGTGTTCGCGCATCCGCCGCGCCAGCTCGGCGAAACGCATCGCCAGGTCTTCCGTCACCCGTTCGCGCCGCTTCAGCTCCTCGTCCAGATAGCCCTTGAAGGCGTCGGGGTCGGTCAGCAGCCATTGGATGAAGCGCAGCGTCAGCGGGTCGGTCAGGTCGGCGTTGTGGAAGAGGATCGGCTTGCCGCTCATGTTCACCCACTGCGGGTAGATGCGAAACTCGTCGAAGTCGCACACCACCAGCAGGGGTGGGTTATCCAGCCCGCCGCGATACGATTGAATCTGGGCGTAAGCCGCGTCGAGGTCCTTGTGTTTGCCCTTGTACTCCCAGGCGAAATGCCCGGCGTACCAGACATCCGCCCGCCCTCTGCCGCCGGTCGCCTTTTCGACCTGTTCCTCGAAGGTGAAAAAGCGCCCTTCGGGGTCCAGCTGCGTCGGCGCGGCGTGCCCGACCAGCCGGCACAGCTCGTTGAAGTGGCTCTGCGCCGCCTGCTGTTCGCGCAGGGCGCTTTTGCCCCAGCGTTCGACAAAATCCTGAGGTGTAAGGGTCATGGGCTGCGCCTTTGCGGGAGTGCCGAGACGATCACGCGCAATACCTGGGCTTTTGCTCTTGCCTCATCGCTCATCCCTCGCCCCTCATCCCCCGCCCCTACGGCAGATATTTGCGGATCGTCTCCGAAAAACTGCGCAGGCTGATCGGCTTGGTGATGTAGTCGTCGCAGCCGGCTTCCATCGCCCGGTCGCGGTCGCCCAGCATGGCGTGGGCGGTCAGGGCGATCACCGGGATGGCGCGGAGCGCCGGCAGGGCTTTGATCTGGCGCGTCGCCGTCCAGCCATCCATCTGCGGCATCGACAGGTCCATGAGGATGAGATCGGGGATTTCGCGTTCGGCGGCGGCGACTCCCTCGGCGCCGTTGCGCGCCTTCACCGTCGCATAGCCGAATGCCTCCAGGATGTCGCACATCAGGGTCATGTTGTCGGCGTTGTCTTCGACAACAAGTACGCGCTTGCTCAAGTCTTCACCCTCGCTGTCCTGCCGTTCATGCCGCCGCGCCCCTTCAGGGTTTGATGCGGGTGCTGCGTTTGCCCTCGCCGGGTTCGCCATCGGCGTCCAGCGCCGCCGGCTTGGCGCTCTGGCGGGGGGCGTCGTCGTTCAGGGGGTACTCGCCGGTCATCGCTTCCAGCTGCGCCATCATCTCGTCGTCGTACTCGATGAATCCGCAGATGTCGCAGTTCCAGGCGGTGATATTCGGAACGCTCAGGAGCGCGCCGCGATAAACCGTCGTGTAGGTTGCCTGAATGGGCTGCAGCGTGCCGATCTGGCAGCGCGGGCAGGTGTGCTTGGGCGGGCTGATCTTGGGTCCCATGCGGCTGTCCCTCCTAGATGAACGCCTTAACCGTCGAGAATGCCACTTCGCTTGATGGGGAGGAAACTCACCCTGGAAATAGATACCGTATCACGATTCCCCAGTCCGGGGGAGGCCAGTAGCGGACCACCGCTTCCCCGATGATCCGGTCGTGGCTGACCGGTCCAAAAGCGCGCGAGTCCCGGCTGTTGTTCCGGTTGTCGCCCATGAAGAAGTAGCTCCCTTCCGGCACTTCCCAGGTGCGATCCTGGCAGCTGGAGGTCGTACACATCTCCTTGAGGTACGGCTCATCGAGCGGGCTGCCGTCGATGTACACCTGACCATCGCGGATCAGCACCGTCTCGCCGGGCATCCCGATCAGCCGCTTGATCAGCAGCGGGTCGTCCTCCTGCTGGTCGTCGCCGGGCGCGTCGAAGACCACGATGTCGCCGCGCTGCGGGTCTCCGAACAGGTAGTGCAGCCGGCTGACCAGGAGATACTGATCCACATGGAAGTTGGGCTGCATACTGGGACCTTCGATGTAGAACCGCACCGTCGCCAGGTTGACCAGCGTGTAGACCAGCAAGATCAGCAGAAGGGTCTCGACGATTTCGCGCACCAGCCCCCCGCGATGCAGGGTCGGGCGCGGCTTCAAGGGCGCTGCTTCAGCGTTCACCATAGCCGGTTTTATCCCAATTATTTCCCTATATCCCAAATCACTCTTTGGGATATGCGATGTCCATGACCGAGCCGATCTGGTTCAGGGGCCAATATCGCAACAATGCCTCGCCGACGATGAACTGGCGGTTGACCACGCCGAACGCCCGTGAATCGCTGCTGTGGTTGCGGTTGTCGCCCATGACGAAAAACTCATCCGCCCCGATCTCCCAGACGCGGTCCGAGCAGGAGTTTGTACACGCTTCGTTGATGTAGGGTTCGTTCAGCGCTTCGCCGTTGACATACACCAGGCGGTCGCGAATCTCGACGGTATCGCCCGGTCTGCCGATCACCCGCTTGATGTAGTCCTGCTGCGGGTTGTTGGGATAGTGAAAGACCACGATGTCGCCGCGCTGCGGGTCGCCCAGCAGATAGCTGAGCCGGCTGACCAGGATGTATTCGCCGGTGTGAAAATTCGGCTCCATGCTGGCACCTTCCACGACGAAGCGCGCCGTCGCCAGATTCACCAGGGCGAACAACACCGCGACCCAGATGACGGTATCGAACGTTTCGCGTAGACTTCGGGCGACACTGCGGTAATGCAGGCGGGGGCGCGGGATCGATTGAGCTTGCAGTTCGTCCAAGTTGGTCTGTTCTTGATAGGTGCGCATACTGGGTCCGATTATAGACCGCATCCGAATCGCGCACAATCGTAAATCGGCTGCTCTGAAGGTGAAAGGGGCGAAGACACGCCGGCGCGGCGACCACTCAGGGCGGGGGTGAGGTCAGGGTTCCAACGAAGCGCGCCGGGTCGAGGATCGCCCCACCTTCCGAAGCGCCGAGGAACGTGCCGACGTAGACGGTCGGCTGCGGCGGGCGCGTCGGCGGAGGCGTGGGGCTGACGACCGGCAGCGCCAGGCGCGTGGCTTCGCGCTGAGCGGCGTCCGGCGTCGGCGAGACGAACACCGTCGCCAGCAGCTTGACCGGGGTGACGGGCGTCGCCGTCGGTTCGCCGCCGCCGTTCGTCCCACAGGCGGCAAGCAGGATCGCCAGGGCGATCAGCAGCGCCGGACGGGCGAAGAAGAAGGGGCGGAGAACCGGTCGGGGAGCCATGAACGCATCATTCCGACTGCTGAAGCGCGCGGTATTCCTCTGGAAGCTGCGCCCAGTCGAGCGCCTCGACCAGATGGCGCATCTGCCGCAGCGCGTCGCCCATGTCGTCGGCGCGGCGGTAGCGCACGCCGGAAAGCTGCATGGTGAAATCGGCAGCCCAGCGGATGATCGGGTTCGTCGCCATGACGACGAGGGTCCAACCGGAACGCGGGCGCGGCTTGATGTCCTGCATCACCTGGGCGATATCCGCCAGCGTCGGCACCTTGGAGACGCCGGAGATATGCAGGATGGAATGGACCAGCGGGGCGGGGCTGCGCTCCATCGCCTCGACGGCGTCCTCGGTGATGCGAAGGATATCGTCACCGGTGATCTCGCCGCTGATGACGACGTTCAGCAGATGATCGGGGATCAGCCATTCGATTCGATGGGTCATGAACAGACTCTTGTCTCTGCCTGCCTGTACGAGTCCCATGAGTGTAGAAGGAATCGAAGAGAATGCAAGGCATGGGACACGGCGAAGTTTGACGGTCAAACCATGACAAATGGCACTGTGCCGGCTTCTCGATTTGCTCCTATGCTGAAATTAATATTGTTTGGAGGGCTGCCATGTACGTCAAGATCAACCGCAATGTCTGCGATCATCAGTTGGCTGTCTGCGAACGCTGTCTGGGGAAGTTTCTGAGCAATCCGATGGGTTACGAGCGCCAGTGCTTCGAGGAGATTCGCGACGACGGCAGCGACCTGCTGACGCTCGACCTCCACACCGGCGACCATGACATCCGCATTGAACTCAACGAGGAACAGCGCAAGCTGATGGCGGGCGAAGGCTGGGCGTCGTTCGTGGATTTTGCCGTACAGATGTACCGCATGACGAGCGAGGAACCGCACTGACGCCAAGGCGTCGGCACAGCACAAGCCAGCCTGTCTTTCACGCCATCGCGGAGCCGGAGCGACCCCTAGAGTGCCGGGCGCGCGGGCGTGACGGCTGTATCCTACAGGAGCGGCGTCTCTTCGTCCGACCTGCGCAGTTCCATCACGCCGTCCTGCACCCAGACTTCGACGAAGGGCGTCCGGCGGACGCGCACCTCAGCGCTCTCGCTCGGTCCTCCCTGCACCGCCACTTCCAGCGTCACCACCGGCTCCTCGATGGGGATATCTACCGCGTCGGCATAGGAGATCGCCAGGCGGGTACTCACCCCGCTCTTGTGGTAAACCTCGTCACCGTTCACCCGCATGGTCACGGTATCGTTGCGAAAACCGTCGCGCAGTTTGATGTGCAGATTCATCGACCGGCTCCTGATCCTGCTTCGGATGAAGCCTCTCTCGCGCTGACGCGCGAGAGAGGCTAAGGATATGACCGTTACACCGTGCGAATCGCCATCGCTGTCAGCTTGTTCGCCGTCAGCGCCGCAGCCTTCTCATTGCCGGCGTTGATCTGAACCGACGCCAGCGCCGTCAGCGTCTGACGGGTGGTGACCGGGTCCAGCACGCCAGATTCGGCGGCGGCGGCGAGCAGCTTCTCGCTCTCTTCCAGCTTCGGCGCGCGCACCATCAGGCGGTTCTCGTTCTCCTCGATCACCGTCTTAAAGGCGCGTCCGGCGTTGAAGCCGCGCATCAGCCGGACGTAGTTCGCCATCGCATGCTTCGGGTACTTCGCCAGCACTTCGTCGAACGCCGCGTTGCCGCTGTCCAGCGCCTCAGAATCGGAGCCGAGCAGGGCGAGCAGCGTCCCCTGATCTTCACCCATGAACAGATCGGCGAGTTCTTCTTCGGCTGCTGTCACCGGGTAGCGCACCCGCACCCGGATGATGTCGGACATCGCCTGAGAACCATCCAGCGCCGCGTAGACCGCCCGCACCAGATAGTTGCCCGGCTGGTCGAAGTACAGCCCGCCCTTGCCGAAGCCGATGTAGGCGCTGTCGTGGATGACATCGCCGATGCTGACCATGCCGTCGCGGTCGCCGACCAGATGGTCGATCAGCGGGTCATAGGCGACAACCGCCCCGCTCGGCTTCTGAATGACGACCTTGACCATACCACAATTCGGATGCAGCCAGGTATGGACGCGGCGTCCCTTTGGCTGCGTGCTGCTCAGCGCCAGTTCCAGGACGACCGGCTCGCCGAGCGCGAAGCTCTTCTTGTGCGTCGAGATGTTGAACATCAAGCCCGATTCGTCGCGCACCGGGTCCGCCAGCACCTCGCGACCGAGTCCCGCGCCGACCGCGAAGTCGCTGCCGCCCATGACGATGTTGTTGCGGAAGGCGTGGCGCAGATGGATGATCTCTTCGTTGTCGAACTGGAAGGCGAAGCGCGCCCAGAAGGTCGCCGCGCCGCCGCCGGGGTAATTCCAGGGGTAGTTCATCCACGACAGCGCCGACGGACGATTCGGGACCGGCGGCGTGGCGTAGGACTTCTGCCAGGAATGCAGCAGGTTGAAGCAGTGCCCCAGCTCATGCACATAGGTGTACAGCTGCAGGCGCTGCTTGTCGGCGGTCGTCCCGCCGATCCCGTAATGGAAGACGGCGCAGCCCTGGCGCTGTTTCCCCTGCTGGTCGAACATGATGCCGTACAATCCGCCGCCCAGGTCGTGATTCTGCGCCACCAGCAGCCAGACCGCCCACTGCGGCAGATCGCGCCACAGGCTGAAATGCCGCTGCATCGAGGCGTGCAGTTCGGCGTCGCTCCAGCTGGTATTCGCGCCCGCCTCGCTGACGTTGACCACGTCGCTCGCGCCGGTGGGCATCATCTCGATTCCCGCTTCGCCATAGGCGGCGACCACGCTCAGGCTGCGCGCCGCGCCGCCGGAAGGCAGCGCGCCGGTGTTGTAGCTGTTGAACACCGGGGTGGTGATGTTGGACGTGCGGTCGATCTCCAGCCGCACGGTGCGGAAGTACATCGAGACGAAGGCGCAGGTATAGGTCGCCCCGGCTGCGCCGCCGGTGGTGAAGAACCTGACCGTCGCCGGAGCCTGCGCCTGCAGGACGGTCCGCCGGGGGATCGTCACCTCGACCACCGGCGCGCCGGCGGAGAAGGTGTAGACGCCCAAGCCCCTGGCGACGACCTGAGTGGTCGTCACCGTGATGGTCGGCGTGTTGACGATGAACGAGCCGACGTAGGACGTGGTTCCGCCGCTGACCTGGAAGAAATCGCCGCTCAGCCGGTTCATGGGGCGGGTGCGATCGATATCGACCCGCAGCTCCAGCTGAAACGTGCCCAGGGTCCCGTTGTAGCGTCCGCTGACCGGGCGCTTGGCGAGGGTGATCGGTCCCGGCACAATCGGGATGGGGAAAAGCGCGGCGGCTTCGCCCTCTATCTCGGTCTCCGCAGCCAGGGTTGGCTCCACGACTTCAGCCTCGCTGTAAACGGCTGAAGCGTCCGATTTCTCGAAAAAGAACTGACCGGCACTCTCCTCACTATCGGTAGGGTCTCGCTGAGACATCATCTTCCTCCAAACGGAATAGTCTGAAGACACGATGGTCGACGACGTCCACGACGCTATGACGGACGCCCCGCTGTCTCGATATGAAATAAAAAACGCCGAACCCTCCCACCCTGGGGAGGACTCGGCAGCTTCTGCGATTGGCTGTGACAACTTCTGCCGGCGCTGTGTAGACACCGATCATGATCACTGTAGCACAAATACGCCGCGCGGGAATAGGACCATGTCGTCATCCGCCCAGGAAAATCCGGCGGCTTTTGCCGAATCCGGCTAGAATAACAACCGAACACTCTGTAGGGACAGTCGGCAGGCTGTCCGCTTGGCGGACGCGCAGCAGCGCGCCCTCACAGGCAAATCGGGTGATTTACCGGATGCAGCATTTCGCAGGCGGTGATATTTCGTTCATGCAGCCCCTTACCGTGTCGGTGGTGGTGCCGGTCTACAACAGCGAGCAGACGCTCGCGCTTCTGGTGGAGCGCCTCCGCGCCGTCCTTATCGATCTGTGCCCGCGCCACGAGATCATCCTGGTCAACGATGGCAGCCGCGACGACAGCTGGGGCAAGATCGCCGCGCTGGCGCAGCAGATTCCGCAGGTGCGCGGCATCAACCTGATGCGCAACTTCGGGCAGCATAACGCGCTCCTCTGCGGCATCCGCGCGGCGCAGTACGACGTGATCGTGACCCTCGACGACGACCTGCAAAACCCGCCGGAAGAGATTCCCAGCCTGATCGCCCGACTGAGCGAAGGCTTCGATGTGGTCTACGGCGCGCCGCAGGAGATGCATCACGGGCTGATGCGCAACCTCGCCTCGCATCTGACCAAACTGGCGCTGCAAGGCTCGATGGGCGTGAATATCGCCACCAGGGTCAGCGCCTTCCGCGCCTTTCGCCGCGAAGTCGTCAAAGCTTTCGCCGGCTACAACGGTTTGTACGTCTCCATCGATGTGCTGCTGACCTGGGGCACGTCGCGCTTCTCCTACGTCGCGGTACACCACGAGGCGCGCCAGATCGGCGTCTCCAACTACACCGTCGGCAAGCTGATCCGCCATGCGCTGAACATGATCACCGGCTTCAGCGTGCTGCCCCTGCAGATCGCCAGCCTGATCGGCTTCGCCTTCGTGCTGTTCGGCGTCGGCGTGTTCGCCGTCGTGGTCGGGCGCTACCTGATCACCGGCGAGAGCGTGCCGGGCTTCCCCTTCCTGGCATCGATCATCGCCATCTTCGCCGGCGTGCAGCTCTTCGCGCTGGGCATCATGGGCGAATATCTGGCGCGTATGCACGTCCGCCTGCAAGACCGCCCCGCCTACACCGTGCGCGAGGCGACCGATGACGAAAGGCATCCTGATGACGACCCCGCCGCCGGCTGAACTGCTCTCCTGGGATTCAGAGTTCTTCGGGCGGCGCATCGCGCGGGCGAAGGGCGACCCGCTCAGCCCGGAAAGCCTGAGCGCGCTGCGGGCGTGGTGCCGCGAGCAGGCGGTGGAATGCCTCTACCTGCTGGTCGATCCCGGCGACCGCGAGACGCTGGCGCTGCTGCGCCCGCCGCTGTTCACTCTGGTCGATCTGCGCCTGACCTTCGAGCGGGCGATCCCGGCAGATGTGCCACCCGCAACTGAACGGACGGCGCGCGGCTGGCGCGAGGAAGACCTGCCGGCGCTGCGGCGCATCGCCAGCCGCAGCTACACCGATTCGCGCTTCTACTTCGACGGACATTTCCCGGCGGCGCTGTGCGACCGCTTTTACGCCACCTGGATCGAACATAGCTGCCGGGGCTATGCCGACGTCGTCCTGGTGGCAGAGGATGACGATGGGCAGCCAATCGGCTTCGTCACCGGGCATCTTCACGAGCGCAGCGGGCTGATCGGGCTGGTCGGCGTCGCCGAGGCGGCGCGCGGGCGCGGCGTCGGACGGCAGATAGTGCAGGAGGCGCTGGCGTGGTTCGCCGAGCGCGGCTGCGAGCGGGTCAGCGTCGTCACCCAGGGGCGCAACATCGCGGCGCAGCGGCTCTATCAGCGCTGCGGCTTCCTGACCGAATCGCTTCGATTGTGGTATCACGGCTGGTTCGACGCGCCGGAAAGCGCCGGAGTATAACGCGCCATGAAGGCATCATGAATCGCTGTCTGCGCTGTGACACCCTCTTCCCTGACGAGATCGCGACCTGCCCGGCGTGCGGCTATGCGCCGGAGCGCCGCGAGGGCATCCCGCTCTACGCCCCGGAACTCGCCGGCGGCAACGACAGCTATGGCGGCGACTTCTTCGCCCATCTCGCCGCGCTGGAGCAGGGGCATTTCTGGTTTGAGGCGCGCAGCCGGCTGATCCTCTGGCTGATCGCCCGCCATTTCCCCCTGGCGCGCCGCGTCATGGAGATCGGCTGTGGGACGGGCTTCGTCCTTCAGGGCATCCGCCATCTCCTGCCGGACGCCGCACTCTACGGCAGCGATCTGTACGTGGAAGGGCTGCGCTTCGCGGCGCAGCGCGTGCCTTCGGCGGTGCTGCTGCAAATGGACGCGCTGCACATCCCTTACGACTCCGCCTTTGACCTGATCGGCGCGTTCGACGTGATCGAACACATCGAGGACGACGCGGCGGCGCTGGCGCAGATGTACCGGGCGCTCAAGCCGGGTGGTGGGCTGCTGATCAGCGTGCCGCAGCACCGCGCCCTGTGGAGCATCGTCGATGAGGTCAGCTATCACAAGCGGCGCTACGAACGGGGCGAGCTGCTGCGCCGGGTAGAAGCGGCGGGCTTCCGCGTGATCAGGACGACCTCGTTCGTCTCGCTGCTGCTGCCGCTGATGCTGCTGACGCGGGCGCGCAAGCCGGCGGACGAGGCGGCGTTCGACCTGTATGCCGAGTTCAAACTAAACCCGGCGGTGAACGCGGCGCTTTCGGCGGTGATGGCGGCGGAGACGACGGCGATTCAGGCAGGGATCGGCTTTCGCTTCGGCGGCTCGCGGCTGCTGGCAGCCGTTCGCCCTTCGTAAAGGCAGAAGATCATGTACCGAATTCCCTTCAACCGCCCGACCCTGATCGGCGGTGAGATGGACGCCGTGCAGCGGGCGGTCGCCGCCGGCAAATTCAGCGGCGACGGCGCGTTCACCCAGCAGTGCCATCAGCTTCTAGAGACGACGCTGAGCGTGCGCCGGGCGCTGCTGACCACGTCCTGCACCCACGCCCTGGAGATGACGGCGCTGCTGCTCGACCTGCAGCCGGGGGACGAGGTGATCGTGCCATCCTTCACCTTCGTCTCGACGGTCAACGCCTTCGTCCTGCGCGGCGCCAAGCCCATCTTCGTGGACATCCGCCCCGACACGCTGAACATCGACGAGCGGCTGATCGAAGCGGCGATCACCCCCCGCACGCGCGCCATCGTCGTCGTGCATTACGCCGGCGTCGCCTGTGCGATGACCACGATCATGGATATCGCCGTCCGGCGCGGCGTCCCGGTCATCGAAGACAACGCGCACGGGCTGTTCGCGCGCTATCGCGGGCGGCAGTTGGGGACGATCGGCGTGATGGCGTCGCAGAGCTTCCACGAGACCAAGAATTTCCAGTGCGGCGAGGGCGGCGCGCTGCTGATCAACGACGCGCGCTACGTCGAACGGGCGGAGATCCTCCGTGAGAAGGGGACCAACCGCAGCCGCTTCTTTCGTGGTCAGGTGGACAAGTACACCTGGGTGGATGTCGGTTCGAGCTACCTGCCGTCGGACCTGCTGGCGGCGTTCCTGCTGACCCAACTGGAAGCGCGCGAGGACATCCAGGCGAAGCGGCGCGCCCTGTGGGAGCGCTACGACGCCGAACTGAGCGGCTGGGCGGCAGCGCAAGGGGTGCGTCCTCCGGTCGTGCCCGCCGACTGCGATCAGGCGTACCACATGTACTATGTGATTCTGCCCTCGCTGGCGGCGCGCACCGCACTGATCGATCATCTGAGGGCGCGCGGCATCCTGGCGGTCTTCCACTACCTACCGCTGCATCTCAGCGACATGGGGCGGGCGTTCGGCGGGCAGCCGGGCGACTGCCCGGTGACTGAAGATCTCAGCGACCGGCTGCTGCGTCTGCCGTTCTACACCAATATGACCGCCGAAGAACAAAGTGAGGTGATCGCGGCGGCGCAGGCGTTCTCATGAGCGCGCTGTCAGGCTCAAGACCTGCCGCGCCGAGGCGCGCCGACCTCCTCGTCCTGGCGCTGGCGGCGCTGCTGCTGATCTGGCGCATCCTGATTCAGGTTCACAGCCCGACGCATCAGCAGGCGGACGCCGTCTGGTATCTGAGCCAGACTTACGCGCTGCTGCGCGGCGACTGGCTGACCAGCCTCTTCGGTCACAGCGCCTTTCAGCCCTATCTGCTGCCCTATCTGTACGGGGTGGTCTCTCTGCCGTTCTTCGCCGTGTTCGGGGCGTCACAGCACAGCCTCGCTCTGTGGAACGCGCTCCTGCTGATGATCATCGCCCTGCTGACGCTGCGCCTCTGCGACCGGTTCGGCATCCGCGCCCTGTCACAGCGGGCGGTCCTGGTCGCCGCCTTCCTGACCTCGCCCACCCTGTACGGTCCGCGCCCGGAGGTGCTGAACGTCGCCCTGATGCTGGTTATGCTGAACCTCGTCTGTGGGGCGCATTCCGTCGGGGCGCGCCGGGCGGTGACGCTGGGTGTGCTGGCGGCGGCTGCCGGGCTGATCCAGCCGGTGGGCGGGGTGTTCAGCCTGTGCCTGATGGGCGTCGCCTCTATGGCGCGGCGCTGGTCGTGGCGAACCTTCGCGCTGCTGCTGCTTTCGGCGGCGCTGACCGTCGCCCTGCTCTATGGACCGGTCATCCTGGTCGATCCGGCGCTGTGGCTGGAGCAGTTCTTCTTCACCTTCCGCGATGGCGACGGGCGCGGGCAGATCGATCTGCTGCTGGTCGTCAAATACGCGCTCTACACGCCCTTCCCTTACCTACTCTACGGGCTGATGCTGTTGAGCAGGGCGCGCGCCAGCCGGAGCGCCCGCGCGGCGCTTGGCGAGATCGGCATGATGGCGGTCCTGATCGCGGCGCTGCTGCCCTTCTCGCGTTCGTACTACTATCCCTATCTCCTGGTGTTCGTCGTCTGGCGGCTGGCGGACAGCGGCGGAGCCGTGCCGCGCCGCCGGCAAAACGCCGCCGTGCTGGGGCTGCTCATCCTCATGCCGCTGTTCTCCCATTACTACCCGACGGCGCAGCATCTCGAAAACCCGGCATATGGCGGACAGGCGCGCCGGGTGATCGACGCCGCCCGCGCCGTCGTGGAGGAAGAGCAAGACGGGTTGATCTGGGTCGAGGCGCAGATCGGCATGGTCGCCATCCAGCATCCGCAGGCGCGGCTGTATTTCTCGTACATCGCCCGCCTGAACGGTGCGCCGATCCGCCTGGGCGAAGATGACGTGATGCTCTTCACGACGCGATCCGCCGCCGAGGACGCCCTGCTCAACCTGGCGCACACCCGTGACGAGATCGTCATCACCGAAGTGATCGCCGGCAGCGAAAGAGGGCTGTTCATCTTCGAGCCCTTCCGGTTCGAACGCGGTCAGCCGCTCGGTCTGTGGATGCTGAGGTTGAATCTCGAAAGGTAACCATGAGTGGGAGTCCCGCGCCTTGCAGGGGCGAGCCGGCGGCTCGCCTGTTGAAATGATGCGAGACTTGACCTGAGTCTGAAACCGGGGGTGAGCGCCGGTGCGTCACGCACCGGCGGGCAGCCAGAACGTCTTGCCCTCGCGGAGGTAGCGCTGGCAGGCGACCACCACCCCGTTGGTCCAGCCGAAGCCCTCCTGAGACTTGTACTCGCCGCCGCCCGCCAGCCGGCTGAGATCGGCGACGTTGTACTTCTCCATCATCTTGCCGGTGCGGTCATAGACCTGCCGGGCGAGATCGACGAAGCGGATGGCGATCTTGGCGGCGAGATCGCTGTAGCCGTACTGCGCCAGCCCGGCGACCGCCGCCCACTGATGGGGCGCCCAGCCGTTGGGGTAATCCCACTGTTCGCCAAACCCTTCGCCGTCGGCGCGGCGGATCAGCGTCGTGACGACGCCGCCGGGGAAGAGGAAGCGCGTTTCCAGGGTGCGCGCCAGCCGTTCGATGAGGTGGGCGTCATCTTTCCAGGTGAGCAGCTCGCAGAAGAGCGGATACACGCCGGCGATGGACAGGACGCCGGTCGGCTCCAGGTCGCCGGTGCGCCCGTCGGCGGGGATCAGGCGGTCGGTGAACCAGCCCAGGTCCTCGTCCCAGAAGTTCGCCAGGATCGCCGCCTTGCGCCGCTCCGCCGCGTCCCGATACGCCAGTTTCCCGGTGGTGTCCGCCAGACGGCGCTCGTAGCTGTAGAGCTGGCAGTTCAGGTCGATAGGCAGAATTTGCGTGGTGCGGATGCTGTGGAGCGAGTAACCGCCGGCGAAGTCGCGGACCAGCCAGCGCGTCGAAAAATCCCAGCCCGATTCGCAGGCGGCGCGCAGATCGCGGTAGAGCTGCGCCGCCTCGGCGGACGTTTCAGGATCGATGTCGTCCAGCCCTTTGGCGAAGGCGGCGCTGATGTCCTCGTTGTACCCCTCCGGGCGCGGCGTGGCGACGTTCGACCAGTGGCGGTTGAGCATCACGCCGCCGACGGAAACAGCTCTGCCGGTGTGCGTCCCGTCCTGGTCCATCCAGAAGCGGTATTCCTTCTCCAGCGCCGCGACATAGCGTCGGCGCAGGACGACATCGCCCCACAGCTGCGGCGCGGCGGCGCGCAGCAGGTCGAACATGAAGACGGTGTAGGGCGTCTGTGACCGACCGAGGAAGTAGGTGCGCGCGCCGTTGGGGATATAGCCGAGCGTCTCGATCAGATGCACGAAGTTGTGGGCGATGTGCGCCACCATCGCCGCCCGCCCGCTCGCCGCCAGCCCGACGGCGGTGAAGAAGCTGTCCCAGTAGAACAGCTCCCAGAAGCGCCCGCCGGGGGCGATGTAGGCTTCGGGAGGGGCGATCAGCGTGCCGCGCTGCGCCTCGTGGGCGATGCGCTGCGGCGTTCGTTCCAGCTGACGCCACATGCGCTCGATATGCTCGTCCATCGAGGCGCTGCCGGTGACGACGCCTTCATCGGGCGACGCCGGCAGGATGAAGCGGTCCGAGGCGAACGCCTTCAGCAGCAGCGCCAGCCGCCGGGCGAACAGGGCGACCTCGACCAGCCGGCGCTCGGCGCTCAGCGCCGGGTCGTTCAGGGCGGCGGTCAGCGCCGCCAGGTGCGGCTGGACCGCCGCGACGACTTCCTGATCAAAGGCAGCGGCGGCAGAGTCAGCATCGCCGTCGCGGATCAGCGCATCGACCAGGGCTTTGGTATCCGGCTCCAGGCGGAGAAGCTGGAACAGCTGAAAGAACGTGCCGGATGTCAGCAGTTCACTGGGGGTGGTCAAAATCGCCTCCTGATCATCGGAGTGGGGCGCTCTGCGCGCCCGATGAGGGTGAAGAAGGGCGAGGGATCAGCGGTGCGCCGGCTCGCTGGCATCATCGTCGGCGAATTTAGCAGGGTCGGCGATGTCGATCACCACCGGCATGATCCCCGTCGTCGCGCCGGGGCGGCGGCGCGCCGGCATTTCGGTCGGCGGGTCGGAGACTTCCAGCGGCAGGGGCTGCGGCGCAGGCACTTCGACGCGCGGCGTCTCGCCGGTCGCGGTCGCGGCGCGGGTTATCGGCGCACGATTCATCACATCACCCTCCCTGTCGTCAAGGTCGTCTTTCTATTATGCCCAAAAAAGGGCGCGCCGGGCGGATCACAGATCCCCCAAAATCTGGGTGAAGCCGTCGCTTTCTGCCACCCACCCCTGCGCGCCGGTCGAAGTCTCGACCTTCCACCACATCAGCGAATCGGCGTTGATCGGTCCTTCCAGGATCAGCACGCTGTCGCCGAAGTTGAGGCGGTAGGGGGTGGGCGCGCTGAGTGACGGCTCGGTGCGGAAGTTCACCCCGGCGGCGGCGACGATCTGCAGGCGCGCCCCGACCTGCACGGCGAAGCGCGAAGGCAGCGGCGGGGTCGGGGATGGCGTCTGATGAACATCGACGCCGGGCGGGATGGCATCGCCCACCCACTCGACCGCCAGCGCGCCGGCGACCTGGGCGGTGATTTCGCGCACCAACCCGCTGACTTCAGCCACGAAGAAGCGGCGCACGACCTGCCCGTCGCGCTCTTCCGCCGTGACCAGCAGGGCGGCGCTGCGGTCGGGACTCCACGAGACGCGCTCCGGCGGCGCGCTGCCGATCCAGTTGGTCAGGGCGGCTCCGTCCTGGTCATAAAGGCGCAGCGGTCCGCCGACTCCCGCCGGCGAGCCGAGTACGATCAGCCGTCCCCCCAGGGTCATCACCGCATCCTGCGTCCACAGCAAGCCGATCTCCGCCGCCCGCTGGATGAAGTCGCTGCCGCCGTCGCGCCGGATCACGCCGAACATCGGCTGACCTTCCAACCCACGCCCGCTGACCACGATTCGCCCATCGAACGCCCAGTGGGCGCTGTCGTAGCGATGGATCGTCGGCAGGCGGTTGGCATCCTGATCGGGCGAGACCAGGACGAAGGCGCGCCGCCCTTCTTCCGGCAGGTCGAGGGGGATCAGCAGGGCGTCGCTCTGGTAGCTCCACGCCAGGTCCAGGCTGTTGTAGACGAACGGTCCCCCGGCGCGATCCACCGGGCAGACGCTCACCGCCGGCGGGCACTCGCGCAGCGCCTGCCGCGCGCCGCCCGTCCCCTGGATGATCCACACCCCGTCGTTGATCGAGTCGTTTTGCGTGCTGCCGTCGCCTTCGGTATCGACCAGGAACGCCAGCATCGTCCCGTCGGGCGAATAGGCGAGGCGGGTCACCCGCGCGTTGTTGGTCTCCGGCGCGTTCGGCTCGAACACCGAGAAAGGCGAGTATTCCGGGCGGACGGGCGCGCTGCCGCTGAGGAAGCTGCCGACCAGATACAGCACGCCGCGCGGATCGACCATCGCCACCTGATTCGGATCGACCGGGCTGCGGGCGAAGGTCGCCGCTCCGCCGCCGTACGGCAGCAGCACCCCGCCGCCGGCGACTACGCCCCCGGAGGTGCTGAGGGCGAAGGCGCGCGTCAGCGGATTCGCCGGCACACTCAGCGGGATGTCGGCGATGGTCGGCACCAGCTCAGGCGGCAGGGTCGGGCTGGGCAGCGCCAGGACGTTCGGGGTCAGCGTTTGCGGCACGCCGATCGGCGCAAACCCGCCGGGCGTCGGCGAAACCGCCACGCCGACCGGCGGCGCATCGCCGATCACCGGGGTGAGCGATGTCGCCTCGGCGGGTCCGCTGACGGTGACGAAAGCGGGCGTGAAAGGCATCGATGTGAAGGTCGCCGGGATCAGCGTCGTCTCCAGCGTGGGCGGAACGCCGATCGGCGTGGCGCTCGCCAGCAGCGGACGCAGCGGCGTGCCGGGGAGCGGCAGAGGCGAAGGCGGCAGCAGGGGCGTCAGGCTGGGAGCGGTGGTCACAGTCGCCGCTGTGGTGGCGGTCGCCGTCGGCGTGCCGGTTGGCGTGGCGGTTGGCGCATTGGTGGGCGTGCGCGAGGGGATGATCGGCAGCGGAGTCGTCGTGGGCAGCAGGGTCGGCGACGGCGTAGCGCTCGGCGTGCTGGTCAACGTGTTCGTCGGCGGAAGCGTCGGGGTAGCGCTCGGCGTGCTGGTCAACGTGTTCGTCGGCGGAAGCGTCGGGGTA
>JABWBO010000083.1 GCA_013360465.1 Anaerolineae bacterium
TAGCAACGGGATAGCGGGTGCAGTAGTTCATCCGATGCGGGCTTGTCCCGCATGAAACAGACCCGCTTGTGTACATTTGTACACGAGAGAGGGAACTATTGGGCTGTCGGTTAGGCGCTGAACATAATCGACTGGGATTTCATATGAGACCAGCTTGTGGCCTGCGAAGCCGACCAGCAGCTCTTGTACCTCCTGCTCCTCAAGCAGCGGCAGAAGCTGGATGAGCAATGCCTCAAAGATGCGGGTGCACTCCTCAAACGCGGCATGACGCGCGTCATCCATCAATGTCGTAGACCATCGACAGGTCATTTTGGTTGAGCCGCCGCGTGTAAGGACCGGTTCGATCAAGAAGCTGGAACGCATCAGTCCTTGTAAGGTGTGGTGAGCGGGGCGCTCACCAAGCGAAGTCGCCAGGGGTTGGATCATCTGTCGAAATGGTACACCGGCGAGTGCGGTGAGTTGTTCGTAAAACTGAGGCATCGAGAAACTGCGACTGTCTGCCGCTGCTTCGAACGCTTGTCGGATTGCGCCTGAATGAAGGAGGTTCACGGCGAGTCTTCCACCCCATACTCCCTCATCAGGGTGGAGATCAGAATACCGAGCGCTCTTGCCAGTTTCTCGATATTTTGTAGCGCAATATTACGCTCGCCTCGCTCGACATCCCCCACATACGTGCGATGAATGCCTGCACGATCTGCGAGTTCTTCCTGTGAGAGGCAGAGTTCTTGGCGGCGCTTTCTTACCGCGCGTCCAAAGCGGACTCGAATATCGTCTTCACCCATGTTTTCATCCGTACGGACGATTCAAGAGCGATGAAGACGATAAGTCTACAGACTATAAGTGTAGAAATGAGCGGCGATGGAATCTCCTTTCGAAAGGGGTGTCTGTGGGACACCCACCCCTCGGCGCGAAACGGGGTATACTCGCGCTGATTTTGTTCGTGCTGCGCGAAAGTACCATCATGTTCATACTCCCCCCCCAAGCCGTCGGGCTGCTCGTCCTGGGTCTGGTCGCCGGCGTCCTCTCTGGCATGTTCGGCATCGGCGGCGGCGTCGTCATCGTCCCGATCCTGACGACCTTCTTCGGCTTTGCCCTGCAAAGCGCCATCGGAACCTCGCTGGGCGCGCTGCTCATGCCCGTCGCCATCCTGGCGGTGATCGAATACTACCGCGCCGGTAAGCTGAAGATCGCCGTCGCCGCGCCGGTCGCCGCCGGGCTGGTCGTCGGCGGCTGGATCGGCGCGCAGATCGCCTTCGGGCTGCCGGTCAACACCCTGCGGGTGCTGTACGGGTTTTTCCTGCTCTTCGCCAGCTGGCGATTCGCCGAACCGCGCAAGTGGATTGCCGAGCTGCGCGGTGGACGCCTGCCCGCCGCGCCGGCGGAACCCTCGCGCGGGGTTTCTCTCTGGGTGCTGCTGGCGCTCGGCTTCGGCGCGGGGATCATCTCCGGGCTGTTCGGCGTGGGCGGCGGGATCGTGATCGTGCCGGCGCTGGTCGGGCTGCTGCGCTTCGACCAGAAAGAGGCGGTCGCCACGTCGCTGGGGGCGCTGCTGCTGCCGGTCGGGCTGCCCGCCGTGATCACCTACTACAACAACAACGCCTTCGATATTGCGACGGCGGTGGTGGTGGCGGTCGGGCTGGTGTTCGGCGCGTTCGGCGGGGCGCGCATCACGCTGAGCCTGCCTTCGACGACGGTCAAGCGGCTGTACGGCGTATTCCTGCTGCTGGTCGGTCTGCGCTTCATCTTCGGCGGCTGATCCGGGGCTGTCGCCATCAATGACAGCGAGCTGGCATTATTGGGTATGGCGTGGTCCCCCCGCTTTGTGTAACGATCAACATCTGAGTCCGTGACTCCTCCTGACGCTGTTTGAGTGAAAGCACCTGTCGCACCATGCAGAAACCGCCCGCTCGTTGGCTGATCCTCGCTGCCTTCATCGCCGTTTACCTGATCTGGGGTTCGAGCTATATCGGCATCGCCTTCGCCTCTGAAACTATCCCCCCTTTCATGATGATGGCGTCGCGCCTTTCGGTTGCCGGGGTGGCGCTGTTCGTGCTGGCATGGCGCAGTGGGGCGAAAATGCCGACTCGGCGGCAGTGGCGCACGGCGGTCATGGCGGGGATTCCCATGTTCGTCCTCAACGCCGGCGCTATCGCCTATTCTGAGGCGCGGCTCGGTATGCCTTCCGGCATCGCGGCGGTGCTGCTGGCGAGCATGCCCCTGTGGATGGTGCTGATCAACTGGCTGCGCCCCGGCGGCACGCCCCCGACCGGGCTGGTCATCGCCGGGATCGCCATCGGCTTCGTCGGCATTGTGCTGCTGAGCGCGCCGGAAGCGGGCATGCCGGCGCTCAACCCCGTCGGGGTGATCGCCATCCTGATGGCGGCGTTCTGCTGGGCGTTCGGTTCGATCTATCTGCGTGGGGCGGATATGCCAGCTTCAGCGCCGCTGACCACCGGCATGCAGCTGATCACCGGCGGGACGGGCTTGTTCATCGTCAGCCTGTTCAGCGGCGAACCGGCGGCGTTCGATCCCGCCAGGGTGAGCGCGCTTTCGCTGGGCGCGACGATCTACCTGGCGATCTTCAACTCGTTCATCGGCTTCAGCGCCTACGTCTTCCTGATGCGCCACGTCAGCCCGGCGAAGGTGGCGACCTATGCCTACGTCAACCCGGTGGTGGCGGTCATCCTGGGCGCGCTGCTGGCGAACGAACCGGTCACGCTGCGCACGGTGATCGCCGGGGGGATCATCCTCCTATCAGTCTTCCTGATCACCCTACAACGCCTTCCGCGATTCAGCCGCCTGCGGCTGGCGCAGGCGGCGCGGTAGCTGCCGGCAGCATGACGGGTAGGCAGGGGCGCGCCCGCCATGCTGCTTCGATGCTCTCTCCTACCTCATGGCGATGGGATGTTCGTCGCGCTGCGCGCCGAGCAGCGAACGTTCGGCATCCACGACTTCCGGCTCAAGCTTGACGTAGAGCGCCTGCGGCTCGCGCAGCGCCTGCCCTGGCGGCAGGACGCGCGCCTCCCATTTGCCGATCGCCTTCGAGCCGTCATAGACCAGCGCCCGGTGGCTGCGCTCCGATTCCTGGTAGCTCCTGATCTCCAGATCGCCGAAGATCTGTCCGTCATAGCCCAGGTATTCATGCACCTTCTGCGCCGAGAACGGCAGGAATGGCGCGAGCAGGATGTTCAGATTATCGATGACGCGCAGGATGGCGTAGACCGAGCGCGCCGCATCCGCCGGGTCTTCCTTGATGGTCGCCCAGGGCTTGCGCGCGTCGAGATAAGCGTTGGAATCGCGCACCAAGCCCATCGCCCTTTGCAGGGCGTCGCGCAGCCGCACCTGTTCCAGCAGCGCGCCGACTTCGGCAAAGCCGGCTTCAACCTGGGCGATGATGCGCTCGTCCTCCGGCGTCAGCGCATCGGGCGTCGGAACGCTGCCGTCGAAGCGTTTGTAGGCGAAGCTGGTCATGCGGTTGACCAGATTGCCCCATGCCGCCAGCAGTTCGCCGTTGACCCGATTCAGGAAGCCGTCCCAGGCGAAATCGGAGTCGTGCGTCTCTGGAAAGGTCATGGTGATGTAGTAGCGCACGGCGTCTGGCTGGTAGCGGTCGAGGATGTCTGGAACCCAGATCGCCCAGTTGCGGCTCTTGGAGAACTGCTTGCCTTCGATGTTCATGAACTCGTTGGCGGGCACGTCGTAGGGCAGGTTCAGCCCCCGCGAGTCGTGGTAGATGCCGTCGATCCCCATCAGCTCGGCGGGCCAGATGACCGTGTGGAAGGGGATGTTGTCCTTGCCGAGGAAGTTGTAGATGGCGGCTTCGGGGTTGTACCACCACGCCTTCCAGGCGTCGGGCTGACCGCTGTTCGCCGCCCATTCGATGCTGGCGGTGAAGTAGCCCATGACCGCCTCGAACCAGACGTAGAGGCGCTTCTCATCCCAGCCCGGCAGCGGCACGGGGATGCCCCAGTCGATGTCGCGGGTGATCGGACGTCCGCGCAGCCCTTCGGCGATGAAGTTGCGGCTGAAGCGCTGAACATTCGGACGCCAGTGCGGCTCGTGGGCGTCCAGGTAGGTCAGCAGTGCATCGGTGAAGTGGCTGAGGTCTAGAAAATAATGCTCCGTCTCGCGCACCACCAGCCGCTCCAGCGGGTTGTTCTTGCTGCGCGGGTTGATCAGCTTGGTGGCGTCCAGCAGGCTGCCGCAGTTATCGCACTGGTCGCCGCGCGCGTCCGGGTAGTGACAGACGTAGCATTCGCCCTCGACGTAGCGGTCGGGCAGGAAACGCCGCTCGATCTGGCTGTACAGGAGCTGCTGGCTCTCTTTGTAGAGATGCCCGCGTTCCAGCAGCAAGGTGAAGATGTCCTGCGCCACCCGGTGATGGTTCTCGGTATCGGTGTGGGTGAACAGGTCATAGCTGATGCCGATCTTCTGCTGGGTGAGCAGGAAGCGCTCGTGATAGTGTTCGAAGATCGAACGGGGCGAGATGCCGCGTTTGTCGGCTTCGACCGAGATCGGCGTGCCGTGACTATCCGACCCGGAGACCATCAGGACGCGGCTGCCCTTCAGGCGGTGATAGCGGGCGAAGATGTCGGCGGGCAGATACGCCCCTGCCATATGTCCTACGTGCAGATCGCCATTCGCATAGGGCCAGGCGACGGAAACATGAATGGGTTTGCTCATGGCGTTCTCCTACACTTCCAGTATTGGCAGATACTTCTTCTGAGCCAGCAGCTTGAGCTGCCGGGCAATCGCCTCAGATCCATCCTCGCGATAATCCATGCCGCCGGTGCGCACCGCCGTGTCGCCCATCGATCCTATGGCAGCGGCGGGGGGTCCGTGCCGCTGCGTTTTGCCTTCGGCGACGAAACGCTCGACCGCCCGCTGAAGCGTCGGCAGCCACTGCGTCACCGTCTCGGCAGACGGTGGATCATAGCGCCACAGGACCAGCAAAGACACCTGCGCTCCGTCCGGAAGGGTGAATACATGGTGCGTGGTCGGCACGTTCAGACGGGCGATCTGGGGATCATCGACGCCGCTGAACTCCCGCGTCCCTCTGATCTCGCAGGAAAAGCCCGATTTGCCCTTCACCCTATTGAAGAGAATCTGTGCTTCCAGGGTGTATTTTGACCTGGTGGGTGATTTGCCTAGAATTCGCCCGAGTTCAGCCAACAGCCCCAATACCTTGAAATGCACCCATGCTCCCAGTTGCATCTGCGTCATGATACGTCCTGACTTCTACAGCGCCCGGCTCACGGCTTCCTATTGTGACACAGCCCGACGGGCAAAAAAAACCGCCTGTCACTTATGACAGACGGCTCAAAATCCTCTGAGGGTTGACGCGCACACTAGCGGCGCATCAAAGCACACCGTCTGTCATGCACACCGACGGCATTCGCATCGAAGAGAGTCCACCCAGTGTTCTACGTTTCATACCCTCAAGTATAGCCCTTTCCAGGCGGGCGTCAACTCAGGGAAGGCGGCGGGGGTGCATTTCAGATTATTGGGGATACGGTAGGACAACGCCCGCGTTGTCCAGTGTACCTCCGTAGGGACGATGCCCGCATCGTCCGTTGAAATACCCAAAATATTGAAATGCACCCAAGGCGGCGGGGCGGATCGCCCGCCCTCAGCCCACCACCGAGATGAGATAGCTGGCGATCCACACCAGGGCGGCGAACAGGAACGACTGCGACGAGCGCCGCACCCATTTCAGCTTGGTGGCGACCAGCAGCCCGTTCAGGCGCAGCTCTTCCAGCAGGATGCGGGCGTAGGCGGCGTTGGTCAGGCTCAGAAACTCCTGCGTGTATGCATCGGCATCCTTCGACGCGATGCCGCTGAAGGAGAACAATCCCCCCCGCCGCTTATCGAAAGGACGGGTGCGCAGCGCCAGGATGTTCGCCAGGGTGGTCGCGACAATCGACAGAATCAGCGAGATCTCGATGATCACCAGCAGCAGATCGTGATAGGTCGGCGCTGCCAGCACGCCGGTGATGGTCAGGTTGGGCGGGGCGAGCGCCAGCGCCGCGACCAGCAGCGCCGTCGCGCCGCTGATCACCTGCACTTTATAATCGACACGCCGCACGTCGATGTACATCTCGCGCAGCATGATGATGATCATCTCCAGCCGTTCGTCGGAAATCTGCACGTCCGGCGCTTCCACAATGGGACGTTCTTCAACTTCGATCATGTGCTTGGATTACCCGACCAGAGAGATAGCGTGCAGCAGCAGCCAGTCGAGCAGAGCGAAACCCAGCCCGGTTCCTGCCCGGTTGACCCAGCGATACTTGAAGATGCTGATTCGCGCATCGGCGTGGATCAGTTTGGCGATCTCCTGCGCCATCGCCTCGTTGCTGAGCAGCAGCGTCCGCGCGACGAATTCCGGCACGGGCGATTCTTCCGAACTGGCGACGGGGAAGACGGCGCTTTGCGCGCGCGCCTGACGCCGGGGGTAGATCGTCATCAGTACACAGAATGTAGACCAGGCGATGCTGAGCAGCAGCGCACCCAGGATGATCAGGCTCAGCAGTGCGCTGGCGTTCTCTGGCGCGATGATGTTCGAGCCGCTGCGCACCAGCCGGCTGAATGCCAGCGCACCGAGCAGCAGCGTGTTGATCGAGAAGATCGCCGCCGCCTTGTTGTCGGCGATCTGGTGCTGATAATGAAACACACGCCCGATCTGAACAAAATTCTTGAGCGCTTTATCGCCAATCATCTGACGCGCGTCTGCCGCCGGCGCATCGGCATCGCTTCGTGAGGTCCCGGACATCTGCCCTGCTCACACTCTACATTTCTTAACAATCATTCTATTGTAGCGCGCTTCACCGATCAGGGCACAGCCGGCTGCGCCCTGATGCGTATCGACTAGCGCGCCTGTGGGCGGATGGCGTTGAAGAAGACCTGCATGGCGTCGCGCACGCCGACGCCGGTGGTCACGCTGCTGGAGTGGATCAGTGCCTTGTAGCCCAGCCGATCCGCCTGATTGTGCAGCCGCTTGACCTCGTTGCCATACTGCGTCATGAGCTTGTCGAGGGTGGTGTGCTTCAACCACAGATCGCTCTTGTTCGCCAGCAGCAGCACCGACCGCACATGGCGCTGAGCGTCGCGCTCCTCTTCGATCATGTTCATCACGAAGTTGAGGGCATCCTTGTGTTTGAGCACGTCGGTGTGATCGATCAGGAAGATGATCCCACGTGGGCGCACTTCGCGGAAGAGTTCTACCCAGTCCGTCTCCCACATATCGGTCTCGCCGCCCACATCGCGCACCGGCTTGAGGCGCATCAATTCGTCGCCGATGTAGCTGTTGAAGGTCGTCACGGCATCGCCGCCGGGCGGTGTGGGGTCGCTGGCGAAATCGCCCATCGATGCGACGTTCTGGCGCAGCCATTCGATCAGCGTCGTCTTGCCGGTCTGGCGCGCGCCCAGGACGATGAACGGCAGCCCGAACACCCGCACGTAAACGAAGTCGTAAACCTCGTCCGCGCCGCGCGCCAGCGAGTTGATGAAATCGTTGCCCGCCTTACCGAAGATGGCGGTGAATACCTGCCCGATGATGTTGAACATCGCGATCTATCCGTGTGTGTAAACGCTGAGCATGTATACGCGCCGGCGGCGCAAAAGGTCGCAGAACCGCGCGGCGTCATGATGCGCCGGAGAGCTATAATCAAGCCAATGCCCGAATCAAAGGATGGGTGAGGGTCACGATGGTACTGGAGACGGGGACGAAAATCACAGCCGAAGTCTTCTACGCGCTCCCGGAATATGCCGCGTACGAGTTCATCGAGCTGATCGACGGGAAGGTGGTGATCGGCGTGGGTGCAAGGACAAAACATCAGATGATCGCCGGGAACATTCACGGCGTCTGCTGGATGTTCGCAAAACAGCATGGCGGGCGGGTGTTTTTCTCGCCGACCGAGGTCTATTTGGACGACGAGAACATCTATGAGCCGGATGTGCTGTACCTCGCGCCGGACAGCGCCTGTGTGGTCGAGGAAAAACGCATCGTCGGCGCGCCGGAACTGGTCGTCGAGGTCCTCTCGCCAAGCAGCATCAAGTACGACCGCGCGCAGAAGTTTCACGGCTACGAACGTCACGGCGTGCGCGAGTACTGGATCGCCGATCCGTCCAACGAGGCGCTGGAAATCTGGGTGCTGCGCGAGGGCAGGTTTGCGCTGCAAGGCGTCTATGCGCCGGGCGATACGTTCGAATCCGCCGTCCTCAAGGGGCTGACCATCGCCGTGAGCGAACTGCTGGCGGCATGATCCGCGCCCGCCAGGCGGAAGCGAGCGACTCCGCGTTCATCCACACCCTGTCCGTGCGGGTCCAGGAGGCGCTCACCCATTCCGGCAGTCTCCAGCAGATCGGACCCATCCCCCCGCCCATCGTCGCCGATTACATCCGTCAGGGATACGCCGTCGTCGCCGAGGCGGCGGGCGAGCGCGTGGGCAGCGTCTTCGTCGAGCCGCTGCGCGCCGATCAAGCCGCCCTCTGGGGCATCCCTCAGGCGGATCACCGGTTTCTGAGCAGGCTGATGATCGAGCCGAGCCGGCGCGGGCAGGGCTGGGGCGGCGATCTGGTGCGGGCGGTTCAGCGGCAGTGCGCCGCACAGGGACGCCGGATCGTCCTGGACTGCTGGGTGGGCAGCGTCAAGCTGCGCCGCCTGTATGCCGGGCTGGGATTCGTCCTGCACGGCGAATTCGACGAAGACGACTACCAGATCGCCGTCTACCTCTGGTCGTAGGGGCGCGCCGGCGGCTCAGCGCAGCCGACGGGGGGCATCTTTCCGCGCCGCCCGCCCTTCGCCCACGCCGATCCCTTTGCCGTTGATCTCGCCGGAAATGGCGTCATAGAAGTCCTGGTCATAGCCGCGCGTCTTGACCACCACCGGCATCGGCACGGCGTGTCCCATGATGATCACCTGCTGCTTGGTATCCAGGCGCGACAGCACCTCGCGCAGCGCCACCGCCCCGCTGATGCCCATCAGCACGGCGGTGATGTCCCGGTCGTTGTCCAGCAGCGCCGTGACGCGCGTGCCGATCTGGCTCATCACCTCTTCGTCGATGCCGCTCGGTCGCTGATCGACCACCAGCAGCGTCACCTTGTACTTGCGCATCTCGCGGGCGATTACGCCGAAAGTGGTCTGGTTGGAGATCTTCGGATCGAGGAACTTGTGCGCTTCCTCGATGACGATCAACAGCTGCGGCGGCTCGTGCGCCTTGTCGCCGAGGGCTTTTTCCACCCGTTCGACGTACAGCTCATGGATGCGCCGAGTCAGGAAGTTGGCGACCAGCATGTAGGCTTCCAGCGAGTTGCCGTAACGCCCGAATTCCAGCACCACGCTGCGCTCCTGCTCCAGCGCCGACATGATCTGCGCCACGCTGTCGGCGGCGGGCTGGCGGGTGAGAAATCCCCAGCGTTCGAAGCGCTGAAGCCGCCGCTGAAGCGCCGCCAGCGTCCCGGCGCGGTGCGGGGAGTCTTCTTCGATGGCGTCAAAATCCATCGCCCCGGCGTCGATCAGCCGGGCGATCCAGTCCGTCCCCCATTCCTTGCGCAGCATACGCGCCGCGTCGAGCATGGCGTCGGACAGGTTCATCGACACCCGCAGGTTCTCCAGGTCTTCCGGCTCAATTTCGCCGTAGCCGATCTTCACGTCGAAATCCGTCTTGGAATCGCGCCGCAGGCTCGATTCCGGGTCGAGGGTGTAGATCAGCACCTTCTCGCTCCCCAGCACCTGGCGCAGCCCCTTCGCCTGCACCCCCCGCTCGTCCGGCGCAGCCCAGCCATAATCGTTGTGCATGTCGAAGATCAGTGCCGTCGCCTGTTTCTTGGCGATCACCCCCGCCAGCAGCATACGGGTGAGGAAGCTCTTGCCCGTGCCGCTCTTGCCGAAGACGCCGATGGAGCGCTGCACCAACGCCTTGAGATCGAGGTTGATCTGCGTGGTCTCCAGTTCCAGCGGCGCGCCGACGTTGAAATGCGTCTCGTCTTCCGGCCCGAAGACGGCGTTGACATCCTGCACGGTAGCGTCGAAGACCGGCATGAAATGACCGGGAATCGTCTTGACCGGCTTGGGCTTGCCCAGCTGCCCGTCGGACTCTTCGTCGATGGAGAGGAGCGGTTGCACGCTGATCTTGCCATACGCCGCCGTGCCGCCGTACACCTCCGCCAGGAACGGATCGCTGAAATCGGGCGGGGCGCTTTGGATGTCGGGGTTGGTGTTGTCCAGCACCACGTCGGTGATCATGCAGAAGAAGCGCTTGTGCTGCCCATGCACCACGACGTAGCGCCCGACGGCGAGGTCTTCGATGGGCACGCCGATGTCCAGCTTGACGATCAGCCCTTTGCTCAGCGAACCGCCGACGACCACGCCCAGGCGAAAATCCGCCGGGTCCGCCAGGATGGAGTCGCGTCCGCGAGGGAACATTTGTTCTAGATCATAAGGCTGATCGAAGGCACTCATCGCGCTACACCTTCCTGCTGATCAAGATCGAATGGGGAATTCATATTATACCACAGGAGAGGCTGAGTCCAAGTCGTGGAACACTTGTGCGGGTGCATTTCAGATTATTGGGGATACAGGCGGACAACGCCCGCGTTGTCCGTTGAAGTACCCCAAATATTGAAATGCACCCTGCCCTGAGAAAACCCTTGTCAACCCTGCCAGATCGTGCTATATTTTAGATGTAATGCGGGTGTAATTCAGCGGTAGAATGCTTCCTTGCCAAGGAAGATGTCGGGAGTTCGAATCTCCTCGCCCGCTCAAACCAGACCCTCGGCAAAGCGCCGGGGGTCTTTTTATTGCGCGCCCGGCGGATCGTCGTGCGCCGGCGGGCGGGCGATGCGGTCGCCCCGTTCCAGGCGAATCTGCTGCTGCCAGGGTTTTCTGGCTTCGCCGCTGTAGCCGATCTGCCGGAGGCGCTCCAGTTCCAGCCGCTCCAGCGCCTCCGAATGGGCGGCGAGCTGATCTGTCGGGATGCGCCGGCTCACCCCGCGCTCGTCCTGCAAAACGTAGCCGATCCCGCCGCACCAGGCGCACTCACTCCCGGCATCAGCTTGCGCCGTGCCCATCAGGTCGTCGGCGGCGTCCTGCTCGATCCAGCCATAGCCGTCACAGGCGGCGCAGCGCGCGGCGATCTCAGCCACCGGTGCTGCCCTCCGGGATATTCAGCGCCACGTACTCGTTTTCAAACCACCAGACGGGATACGGAGCCTGCGGCGCGTTGAAATAGGCGTCCAGCACACGACGCACGATAGGCGCGGCGGTCTCTGAGCCTTCCCGCCCATGCTCGATCATGGCGACGACGGCGATCTCCGGGTTTTCGCGCGGGGCGAAGGCGACGAACCAGCCGTTCGGCTCGATGCGCCCGGTCTGCGCCGTGCCGGTCTTGCCGCAGACGGTGTAGGGGGCGATGCCGGTCCCATTCGGGGCGGCTTCGTCGAAGACGAACCACGCCGTGCCCAGCGGCTTGCCGGTAGATCGCCCGGTCGCCTGCTGGGTGGTGACCATGCACATGCCGTCACGGACGATGTTCAGCGCCGTCTCGCTCAGTCCGAGCTGTCCGGCGATCTGCGGCGCGGCTTCGTACAGCGGCGGACGCGAATCGCCGCCGCCGACGCGCTGGACGACATACGGCTGGAACAGATCGCCGCCGTTGGCAATCGCCGCCACCATCTGCGCCATCTGGAGCAGCGTCACCTGCGTGTCGTACTGTCCGACCGCTGCCGAGATCGCCGCGTCCGCCGTGCGCAGCAGCGGAAGCTGCCCCGCCGCCTCCGGCACAATCGGCGACAAGCCGCTCGCCCGACCGAAGCCCATTCGTCGGGCGTACTCCATCAGCGTCGCCGGTCCCACCTCGCCGAACAGCCGCGCGCCCATCTGATAGAAGAACGGATTGCACGACGACGCCAGCGCTTCGGACATGGTCACCTGACCGGTGGCGAAGCGCGCCTCTTCCAGCACCTCGGTGGCGCGCCAGTCCAGCCGGCGTTCGAAGGTGTCGCCAAATGCCTGCCCGCGCCACTCCATGCCGCAGTCGAACAGCGCGTCGGGCTGCATCAGCTGCTCTTCGGCGGCGGCGGCCAGGGTGACGATCTTGAAGGTCGAACCCGGCGAATACTGCTCTTGCGATGGGCGTGCGGCGAAGATGTTGCGGGCGTCGTTGCGTAGGGCTGAAATGTAGTCTCCGACGAAGAAGATCGGCGTATCGGGGTTGAAGATGCCCGGATCGAACGAGGGGTAGCTGGCGAACGCCAGGATCGCCCCGGTGTTCACGTCGATGGCGACCAGCCCACCGCCGGGCGAATGTTCGCGCGCCGCCCAGTTGCCGCCGGCATAGTTGTAGGCATCGCTGAGCGCCTGTGCCGCCGTCCATTGCAGATTCAGGTCGAGCGTCAGGGCGACATGGCGCGACGCCTCGCCGCTGGTTCCCGCCAGCTCGCGGACGATCAAGCCGCCCGGCTCCAGGATGCGCACGATGCGTTCCGGGCTGCCCGCCAGTTCTGTCTCGTATGCCGCTTCGACTCCCAGCAGCCCGACCAGATCGTCGGAAGTGTAGCCCCGCGCCTGGTAGCTTTCCAGCTGTTCGGCGGGGATGTTGCCGACGTAGCCGACCAGGTGGGTGGCGATGCCGTGACCGACGTAGCGGCGCGTCTCGCGGGTGTTGATGCGGGCGCTGCACAGCGCCGTCAGATCGTTCTGCCAGGCGTCGTAAATCTCCGGGTCCATGTCGCCGATTGGGAAGACCGTATCCGGGTTATACCCGTTGATCTGCGCGATCAGGTCGGCGCGGTTGAGCCGCAGCAGGGTCGCCAGCAGGTCGATGCAGCCGTCGAAATCCCCCATATCCTGCGCCGCGACGTAGATTTCGATCACGTCGCTGTCCTGTTCGACCATCACCTGCCCGCGCCGGTCGTAGATGCCCCCGCGCGGCGTCAGACGGGATTCGACGACGAGGCGCGTGCCGGGGGCGTAGCCGCTGAGGATGTCCATCTGCGTCCAGGCGATCCGCCACACCCCGCCCGAGTCGCGCACCAGGCGTATCGTGTGGTCGGCGTCGATGATCTCGCCGAACAGGCTGGACTGGATCGCCGCGTCATAGGCGACGACGGCGGTGCTGCCCTGTTCCAGCGTGTTCTTGAGGTTGTAGGTGACGCCCTGAGCGGCAAGGGTCGCTTCGGCGTCGGCATACGTGGCGTCGAAGACGGCGTAGGTGATCAGCCCCCGGCTGGCGGCGCTGAGCAGGTCATACATGCCCTGGCGGTTTTTGGCGTTCCAGTGATCGAGAAAGGCGCGGACGACATCCGCCGGGGACTGCGCGACCTGTAGCATAGGGGCGGCTGCGCCGCCGTCCGGGCTGCCCGCCGGGGTCAGCGCCCCGCAGGCTGCCAGCAGGAGCAGGGAGAGGATCAGGAAGAATCGCTGCATGTACCGCGTGAATACTCCGACCTTGCGCTTGCGCAGACTGACAACTATAGTCGCGCGCAAGTGTTAGAGTCAACGGACAACGCTTTTTTGTGTATGTAAGGAGAGACCCTCATGGGGTTGATGGATGGCAAGATTGCGCTGATTTTCGGCGTCGCCAATAAGAACTCGATTGCCTGGGGCATCACCCAGCGCCTGAAAGAAGAAGGCGCGACGATCCTGCTGTGCTACGCCGGGGGCGACGCGCTGCGCAAGCGCGTGCTGCCGCTCGCCGAAGAGATCGGCTGCGAGTTCGTCGAAGAAGCCGACGTGCAGAGCGACGAAGCGCTCGACGCCGTTTTCGCCAAGGTCGCCGAACGCTACGGCAGGATCGACACGCTGGTGCATTCGGTGGCATTCGCCAACCGCGACGACCTGGGGGGGCGCTTCGTCGATATTTCGCGCGACGGCTTCAAGCTGGCGCTGGACATCAGCGCCTACAGCCTGATCGCCATGTCCAAGCGCGCCGCCCCGCTCATGCCGGAGGGCGGCAGCATCATGAGCATGACCTACTATGCGGCGGAAAAGGTCATGCCGAAGTACCACGTCATGGCAATCGCCAAGGCGGCGCTGGAGGCGATCACCAAGTACCTCGCCAACGATCTCGGTCCGCAGGGCATTCGCGTCAATGCCATCAGCGCCGGTCCGATCAAGACGCTGGCGGCGGCGGGCGTGCCCGGCATCCGCATGATGCTGAAGTATGCCGAACGCAACGCGCCCCTGCGCGCCTCGGTCAAGCAGGAAGATGTCGGCGATGTCGCGCTCTTCCTCGCCTCTGACCTCAGCCGCATGGTAACGGGCGAGGTCATTTACGTGGACGCCGGCTACCACGTCATCGGCTTGACCCTGGGCGAAGACGAGATGGCGGAACTGAACAAGGTTGATTGAGGGATGAGGAATGAGGAGTGTCACCCCAGGGTGAGCCATGCACGTGCCCCCTCGCCCACGCGCGCGGGGTGAGGCGGCTTGACTCCCCCTTCTCCCCGTTTTTATGCGAGAAGGGGGCTGGGGGGGTGAGGGAAAAAGCCCAAAACAGGCTCCCCTCATTCCTCATTCCTTCTCACTGACCCATGAAACCATCACATGTCCTGGTCCTGATCTGCCTGGGCGCGCTGGCGCTGCGGCTCGGCGCGCTGACCTTCGTGCAGCATCCCGGCGTCGCCGATCCCAACCACTATTACAACCTGGGCGTGCGCATCGTCGAAGGGCACGACTTCACGTCCGACTACATCTGGTTCTACGTGCCGCCTCCTGAGCAGATCGACCACCCGGAGACGCACTGGATGCCGCTGACGGCGTGGCTGGCGGCGGCGGGTATGCGCCTGTTCGGGGTGAGCGTGCCGGCGGCGGACCTGCCCTTCGCCCTGATCGGCGCGCTGCTGCCGCTGATCGGCTACTGGGCGGCGCGCCAGTTCGGCGTGGGGACGGTCGGCAGCCTGTTCGCGGCGGCGGCGGTCGGCGCGCTGCCGGAATTCATCCTCAACTCCGCCCGCACCGATACTACCATCCCCAACGCGGCGCTGGTCTGTACCAGCATCCTGGCGCTGACGCACGGGCTGCGCGGCGGACGCTGGTATGTCTTCGTACTGAGCGGCGCTGCCGCCGGTCTCGCTTATCTGACGCGCAATGATTCGCTGCTGGTCCTGCCGGCGGCGCTGGCGACGACGGCGATCTACGCGCTGTGGGGGCGCGGCGGCGAGTTGAGAAGGACGGCGCTGCGGCGGCTCGCCCCGGCGATCCTCGTGCCGGTCGCGGCGCTGATCGTCGTCACCCCCTGGCTGATCCGCACCTACCGCCTGACCGGTTCACCGACCACCCCCCAGGCACGGCAGATGGTCTACTACACCCGGCTGCTCGACCTGTACAACTACGAGCGCAATTTCAGCCTGGAGACGATGCTGGCAGACCAGACGCCAGCGGGGTTGATCGGCAAGCGGCTGTTCGAACTGGCGGCGGCATTCAAGTTGATGTACACGACGCTCGATCTCTTCCTGCCGGTGGCGGTCTTCGGCGGGCTGGTGCTGATCCTCCTCGCCTGCGACCGCCGAAAGCTGCTCACCCTCGCGCCGGCGCTGATCCTGCTGGCGGGCTTCCTCGCCGCCTATCCGCTGCTCACACCGTTTCACAGCCAGGGCGGCAGCTTCAAGAAGGCGTATCTGACGCTGGTCCCGCTGTTCGTCCCGCTGGCGGGCTGGGCGCTGGAACGGGCGATTGCGGACCGCCGGATGCAGATCGGCACGGCGGCGGTCGCCCTGGTCCTGATGAGCGCCAACGGCATCGAACTGACGCGCAGCGATACGCGCAGCGCCGCCGTCTACATGGCGCAGATTCAGCGCGTCGTCGCGGCGGCGAACGCCCTGCCCGACACCAACGGCGACGGCGAGATCATCCTGATGGCGCAGGACCCTTTCATGCTGCGCTTCGTGGGAATGCGCTCGGTGCAGATTCCGGCGGAACCGCGCGAAGTCGTCCTGGCGGTGGCAGCGCGCTATGGCGTCGATTACCTGCTCATGCCGCCCGACCGTCCGGCACTGGACCCGCTCGCCGGCGGCGATGAGACCGACCCGCGTTTCACGCTCGCCGGCGAAGTCGAAGGCACGGTATACCGCTTCTACCGCCTGGGGGCGAGCCAGCCTTGACCCGGCTGATCCGCCTAGCGCGCCGGCTGCTGACCCTGCTGGCGTGGTTGATTCGGCTGGTGCTGATGCTGACGCTGCTGCGCGCCTCGGTCTTCGACATGAGCGAGCCGTTCAACATCGCCACGACGCTGGTCGGCGATGCCACCTTCGATTATGTGACCTGGGAAGTGGGCGCGCTGGCGGCGAAGGTCGAATCGACTCTGTTCGGCATCCACCCCTTCATGAGCGAGGCGGCGCGGGCGGATGTCGTCCGCGCTTATTTCGCCGACCTCGCCGCGCGGCAGGCGCTCGACCGGCAGATCGCCGCCGTCTATGCTGACCCGGCGGCTGCCGACCCGGAAACGGCGACGCGGACGCTGCGGGCGGAACGCGACTCCCTGCGCAAGTCGCTGCGCGAACGACAGACGCTCGCCGAGGCGATCCTCGAAGGGCAGGTGGCGCAGGTCCTGGTCGCCGAAGGCTTCGGCGTGGGCGGGCAGCTTCTTCCGCCGCTGGCGATGCGCTTCACCGAAGTGCCCAACCTGCTGATCGTCTCCCCGCGCGATTCCATCCGCTTCGACCTGTCGATCAATGTCGATCCGCTGCCGGTCGATGCTCAGGCGGCGCTGGAGTCGCGGGTTGACGACCTGCTCGATGCTTCCAGCCTGATCGTCCCGCTCGGCGGAATCGCGCTCTACCCGGCGATGATCCTGGAGACCAGCAGCCTGGCGTACGCCGTCGAAGTCTTCGCCCACGAATGGCTGCACCACTATCTTTTCGCCTTTCCGCTGGGCTACACCTACGACTTCGACAGCGAGGCGCGGATCATCAACGAAACGACGGCGAATCTCTTCGGCAGGGCGATTGCCCCGCGCGTGCTGGCGCGCTACTACCCGGAACTGGCGGCGGCGCGTGCGCCGACCGGGGCGGAAACCCGCCTGACTGCCGCTCAAGACGGAGGCGAATCTGCTCCCTTTGACTACGGCGCGGCGATGCACGAGACGCGGGTGACGGTCGATGCCCTGCTGGCGGAGGGCAGGGTCGCCCAAGCCGAAGCCTACATGGAGGAACGGCGGCGGCTGTTCGTGGAGAACGGCTATCTGATTCGCAAGCTGAATCAGGCGTTTTTCGCCTTCTACGGCGGCTATCAGAGCGAGTCGCGCGGGGAAGGGGGGAGCGATCCGATCGGTCCGGCGGCGGCGGCGATCCGCGACGCCAGCCCGTCGATTCACGCCTGGATCGTGACGATGCGCGGAATCACCAGCCGCGCGGCGCTGCTCGAAGTCTGCGCCTGTGCCGAAGGTGCGCCTGCCGCCTGAGCCGCCGTCTGACCAGAGCGCCTCGGAAAAATCCCCCTCATCCCAAGGCGAGCCTTGCTCGCACACCCACACGCGCGGGTGAGGGGACTTGACTCCCCCTTCTCCCCGTTTTGCGGGAGAAGGGGGCTGGAGGGTTGAGAGAAGACTCTAGCCGACCACCTTGGTGGGCAGCGCCTGACCGTTCCAGGGTGCCGTATAGGACGGCTGGAGTGTATCCGACCGCACCCACAGCAGCGGGCTTTCGCACGTCAGCCAGACCTGCGTATACGCGCCGGTCGCATCGACGCCGATCACATAGTACGTGCCGGGGTTGAGCACCACGCCGGGCGATGCCTTGTCGGCAGAGGGTCCCCAGTAGACCTGCGCGCCAGCCGGAGCCTCGCCCAGCACCGCGCCGCCCGGCAGCGGGCTTGGACAGGCGTCGGTCGGGGCTTCGTTGACCAGCGATGAGATGACGCCCGTCGTGCAGTCCCAGGTCATGGTGCTGACATAAGCCACGCCGCCGGTGTAGTTCGGTCCTTTGTAGGTCGTCACCGACAGGGTCACCTGGGTGTTGGCGGGCAGGACGTAGGGATCGGTGAAGACGGTGAAGTCGAAAACGCCGACGCCCTGGAAATTGGAATCCTGCGTGTAGCCGAGATTCGGGAAGCCCGGCGCGCTGTAGGTGCCCAGCTCCGAGGCGTGCATCGGCGCGGGGACGTTGATCTCCATACCGGCGATGAACACGTCATCATCCGAGCAGACGCCGGCGGCAGCCTGAGTGAGCTGCCAGGACGGCGCAGGACCATAAGCGAAGACGACCCATGCTGAGCTGAGGAGGAGGAGCGCGAAGACCAGACCTGTAGCAAGTTTTCTGTTCATGTTCTGCTCCATGCAAATCGAACGATCAAAAGCCGCTGCATTCATCTACACTGTAATATCGGATGCGATTTTGCGCAACAGCCGCCGGCGGTTGGGTGCGTTTCAATATTTTGGGTGCTTCAACGGACGATGCAGGCATCGTCCCATAGGCAGCAAGTTAAGGGCTGCGGGGACCGCCGAGGGCTAAAGCGCCTCGGCTAGCAACCGACAAGCTCACTCAAGGAGCTAAACCCGAAGC
>JABWBO010000084.1 GCA_013360465.1 Anaerolineae bacterium
CCCCATTCGCCGAAGGTGATGGCATCTGCCTGCCCTTCGACCAGTACCGCCTGTTCCGCATCAGTGCTATATAGGTGATTGGAGTAGGGACGGCGCTCACCCAGAATTTCACGCGGCGGATTGTAGTGCTGTTTACCGATGATTGAACGTCCGCTCAGATAGGCTAAACGCCCCTGCTCCAGATGGATGTAAACCAGCATTCCTGCCGGGAATTTGCCGACCGCCATCCGCCATTTATCGGGCAAGTTGAGATCAGCCAGCAGCGGACGCTTGTCTTGCGGCATGAAACCGAGCCGCGCAGCTTTGACCGTCGAAGGCTGCCATCCGCGTGTCTGGGTGACATATTCCAGCGCAGCAGGCGTGTTAAGCAGTGTCTCATGCAGCCGATGCACGAGCTGGCGTTCCGCCCACGCAAATGACTTGTGGAAGTCATTCTGTGTTTCGATTGCAATGCCTGCTCGCTGTGCCAGATAGCGCACAGCTTCCATGAACATCGCTGGGTCACGGTTGTTCCAACGATTGTCATAGCCGAGCAGATGCCGTCCGGCGAAGTCGAAGGCGTCGCCGTATTCGCCTCTGGAGTTCCAGAAATATTGTCCAGTTTGCGGGGTAACAACCAGACTATCGTGTTCTACGCCGACGTAGCGTGTCCCCATCCGCTTCAAGGCGAATTTTTCGCCGACGATCTGTTCAATTGGATATGTGGAGCGAATTTGCTCCAAGTCGATACTCATAAGAACACTCTCCTTGCGCTGCGCGCGGGCAAAGTTGAAGACAACCGGTGTTGAAAAAACACGGTTCAAAGTTGCTATCGAGTTGCACAGGGAGAGAGGTTGTGATACATTGTGAGTGCCTAGTTCACGATGTACCCCATCCCACCGCCCATGTGCTTTCCAGCTTGTGGGCTTTTTCTTTTCTTAGGGTGGCGGTCGTGCCAGTTTCATGTCCGTCCTCCAAAAATTGTTTGCACGTGCAAACAATTTCAATCCTCTCCGAGATAGCGTTCTGTTTCCGAGATCAGTTTCTTCATTGCCTGAAGCCTCGCTCTTGCGATACTTGTGTCTCCTTCTTGGCGTACCAATGCGCGAGCGAATTCTTGGGGGGTCGTGGACTGGATCGCTTGTGTCACCTTTGCCATCTTCACGGCTGATGGAGATACATCATCTTCATCATTCACTTGCTGCTCCGAGCCATCACCTTCACACAGCTCTTTGACTTGCTTCACACTGAGATTGAAGTCGATGATTTGACGCACAAGCTCGGCGTGATATTCGGCAGGCACGCCAACCACATAGCGCAGCTTGCCTTCTTCAATGCTGTGACGATCTGCCATCTCAAGCGCTTCGTCAGAAAGTCGGAGAAGTGACTTCACGATGCTGAACTGAGAACGCTTGATACCGCCCATCGCACTGAGAACTGCATCCGTGTACTCACGCTTACCACGCAAGTCGAGTTCGAGCGCCTGACGGTAAAAGTCGTTTTCGACGGCATAGGTGGGGATTTCGTAGCCGTGAACCGTGAGCAGCAAGAGCGCCGCTTGTCGTGCCAGTGCTACCGCTGTCAGCCCTGAGCGTGCCGTATTCTCTTTTGCCTGACGAAAGACGGATGAATGGTTTGCGGGGATGACGATGCACGGGATCATGCCGTCACCGGTGTAGTTCGGAATGAAGTCACGGAGCAGCCACGTCGCCCAGTAGCGCCGCTCACCGGTTTCGATGCGGAACAGCCGCGTCACGCCTTGACTGACATCGACCACGGTCAGCGGATTGACCTGTCCGTCATCGCGAATGGTGGTCGCCAGATTGACTAGATCGCGCAGAAATACTTCCTCTGGAGTGAGGGTTGCGACGGGTTCGTCGTCGCGCTCATCATCTGCGTTTGGGAGCAGCTCAAGGAGGTTGTTGAACGGTCTTCCCCGATGCCGTGCCGCAATCTGCACAATCTGCACCAGTTCGCGCAACGCCTGTGTCGGCGTGATCTGATTCTGGTGAAAGCGCAGATGAATGCTTTCCGGCAGCACACGGCGCGGCTGCACCGGATCAGGGCGTACCATCTCCAGCAGAATGCGCTCAACATGGATCGCGTTGCCATTTAGATTCTGCGGCAGTTCGCCAAGAAGGTCGCTGGTGACGGATGCCAGCAAATCATCCATGCGCTGCGTATCGTGATTCGGGCGCGCCATCATTCGCCGCCCTTCAGCAGATAGCGCACCAGCGATGCGACCACCTGCATATACGCCTTACTTGCTGAGGCGGTGGGATTATAAGTGAACAGGCTCTGATGGTTGCTGTGAGCATACGAGACGGCTTCGTTGGCTGGGATCACGCCGAGCAGAAGCTTACCTAAGACCGGATGTGCTTTAACCTCTGCCAGCAGGTGGTTATGACCGCGAATGCGACTGTCCATCTTAGTCACGATCAATCCGCTCACGCGCAGCGTCGGATGCCGCCAGCCTTCACGGATGTCGTTGATCTTCTCAATCACGCTGGTCAAGCCGACCGTTTCCAGATAGCGCGGCTCGACTGGTACAATTGCATCGGTCGCGGCAAGCAATCCCATTTCGGTCAGCAGACTGAATGAGGGGCGGGTGTCGATGATGATCGCCGCGTACTGATTTGCGATTTTGCTGACCGGATCCACCAGACGATAGGGTGCGCCTGCCACGCCCGTCAGTTCCCGCTCTGCGCCTTCGAGCATAGGGGACGCGGGCAGGATGTGCAGATCGGGATCCCACTGACTCTGCGTGATGCAATTCAACAGCGTTTGCGGCGCATTGGTGCGATCGGCCATCAGGACGGTGTATAGACTATCGTCCGCGCCGTAATTCTTGCGTCCGGTCGTGATCAGCGACGCATGTCCCTGCGAATCGGTGTCGATAATCAGGACACGCGGGTTGGTTGCGTTGGCGCGGCGCAGCAATTGCACCATGCCGAGCGCGATATTGGTGGCAGATGTCGATTTACCGACACCCCCTTTGTGGTTGGTGAATACGAAAGAACGAGTCATTGCCATTTCCTCTCAGAACCCAACGAACCGTCGATTTCGCTGTGGCTGGCAATGCTCATCAGAGGTTGGTGTAAACTCTCTAAGGGAGCTTTGCTGGCACGGGCAGCGAGCTTCAAGGCGGGCGGGGGAGGGCACACCTCCTCCGCTCACCGCAAAAGCCGAATGTTGTTAGGCTAAGCAGGAAAGCCGTTGTTCACGTTTGGGGTAAGCGATTACTGCGAGGAAATGAGAGAGAACCGATTGCCCGCTGGGTTCGGTTTGTATACAACTGGTGGAGCTAGTTTGGAGCCAGTCCGAACATCCAGCCAATGCGCTGGATGTTTGCATTTCAGGGGTTCCCTCACGTTCGCGTCGTGCTCTATCTGAGAGGGCGCTCGCAGTTCCAACACAATCTCGCCATCAACGTTCACAACCACCCGCTTGACCATGTGATGCAGCAGCTCTTTCTGTGCGCTGCGATCAAGTCGATTATACAGCGTTCCTACTTGCGCGATGATTCCAAGTGCCGACTCCAAATTCTCGATGTGATACTGCTGCTGTTGTGTCATACCTTCCAGCGTCGCGCGTAGTTTCAAACGACGGTCCTGCCACTCTGCCCACAGCGAATTCCACAGGTCTTCCGAGATTTTCCCGGTCGCCAGCAGTCTCACTGTCCGAGCTTCTTCCTGATCGATGGCTTCCAGTGCCGCCACAAGCTGTTCACGCTCGCTTGGACGATTGTGACCCAGCTTTTCCGCCAGGTCGTGCGTATAGTACGCTCGGATCATGGGCAGCATGTCGGGATCAACCTGGATGCGCTTCAGTTCATCGGGTATCTGTCGATCAATTCCATCACACTTGAAGTTTATGTTACTGCGCGGGATGCAGTAGTACGCCGTGCCACCTCCACGGCGATAAGTGTTTGAAGTCGAACCCGTCAGTTTCGCTTCATTGCCATCTTCCCCAATGTAGAAGATGATCCCTTTAAGCAGGTAATCATGTCGGCGCTTCGCTATTCGGTGACGGTTCCGCCGCTCCAGGATTTCCAACCCACGCTCGAATTCTTCGGTAGTGACGATGGGTTCCCAGTTGCCACGGATAGTTTTCGGAAGGATTTTGTTCTTTTCGCTTACCACCCATCCCGCATACATCCAGTTGTGGAACACGTTCGAGATAGTGCTAATGTTTGCCCGACGAGTACCGCTGGGCAATATCTCAACAAATGGACGTCCGGTGCGGTGGTGATAGCCCCGCTCGTGCAGTTTTTCCGCAATCTCTTCAAGCGTCCACCTATCCTCTAACAGTAAATCCCAGGCGTAACGCCAGATCGTGGCGCGCTTGGGGTCTTGTTCGACCCATTTGTCGAAGCGCCCCAGATCATGTCGCTTTGACTCATCTGTTCGTGCGGTCACGTTGATGTAGCCTTCGGGAGCGTAGTTTGCATATCCGCCACCCCTGCGTTTTGCCTGCTGCCCACCGCGTGTGCGTATGCCTAACAGCGTTGATTCACGTCGGGCGAGCGTAAACGACAGCGCCACGATTACACGACCATCAGGATCCATTGGATCGAGATCTGGCGAGTTGGCAAATCTCACGCCGACTCCAAACTCATGCAACTCGTCTATAGCTCGCAGGGCTTCGGTATCATCGCGTCCAAAGCGGTCGGCACGTTCCACTATCACATGTGAAAACTTCCCCGCCCGTGCGTCTGCCAGCAGTCGTTGGTAGCCGGTGCGATTCGGCGTCTTTCCTGTGAGTACATCGATGTATTCATCATAGACTGGCATGTCCGAGTGTGCGAGGACATTGCTTTCAATAATGGCACGCTGGCGTGCGCGCGATAGTTCCGGCTTCTGATGATCTTCACTGCTCGTTCGTAGGTACACTGCCCAGCCCGGAGTCGGTGGAGTAGCTAGCCCTTTTTTCCGTTTTTGTGATGTCATGCTGGCTAACCCTACTTTGACACGCGATACTACTTGGAGTGGTAACCACTGCTCAGAAGATGTTCAAGGGCGAGCAGTCCAGCCTCGAAATCTTCAGTTGAGACGAGCGGTTCCCAATCGCCACGCACAGTCTTCGGTTCGATCCCATCGCACTCGCTGACCACCCAACCTGCATATGTCCAATCCTGAAATCCACGCAGCAGTCCATTCGTGATGGGCTTACATTTGCCAAGCTTCGGACTGACGACGACAAACGGCTTGCCGGAACGGTGTCGATAACCACGTTCATGTAGGACAACAGCGATGTCCTGCAATGTCATCGTTCCTGTCAGCAGCATTGCCCATGCTTCTCTCCATATTGACGCGCGTTCCGGATCAGGTTCAATCCAGTGGTGAATACGCCCCAAGTCACTGCGCTGGTCGGGATCGCTTTGTCCCCAAGCATTGATATAGCCGTCGGGCGCTCGTCCGGCATATCCACCGCTCGCACGCTTCGCCTTCAGACCACTTTTCACCCGCTGACCCATGAGCATGGACTCGCGCTGTGCAAGGAAGAACGACAACGCAACCACGACGCGATCATCCGGATCCATCGGGTCGAGGTCAGGCGCATTGGCAAACCGCACCGCAACACCGAAGGCGTACAGCTCATCAATTGCGCGCAGTGCTTCTGTGTCGCTGCGCCCGAATCGGTCGGCACGCTCTACGATGACGTGGGAGAACTTGCCAGCGCGTGCATCAGCGAGCATCCGCTGATAATCCTTCCGACGCGGGTCCTTGCCGGTCAGCACGTCAATGTATTCGCCATAGACCGGCATGTTGGAGTGTTCTAACACCTGCTTCTCAATCGTGAATCGCTGTCTTTCGCGCGAGAGTTCTGGCTTCTGATTCTCGTCGCTGCTGGTTCGCAGATAGACTGCCCATCCGGGCATGGGCGGGGGAGGTGGTGTTGCTTTTGCGGTTTGTGACATTGCGTATCCTTTTTATCTGTTACGAACGGGACTGCGCTTGTATTCACGATACTGCAAATCGATGATGGCGTGTTTTTCCGAGCAGTTTTCGAGTGCTACATCGGTTGGCTCAGGCACATCTCGACCGCGAGCGAGAATTGCAGCCACAGCAAACAAACGGCTGATCATCTTGTTTGCCTCTGATTGCTCAGCAGTGACTGGTGTTTGGACTGTTTCCATTCTCACGCTCCAATCTCGATCACCGCTCCCTCGAAAGATTCCCCCATCACAGCTTCAAGTTCAAGTAACCCACCGCTCATCCCGCAGCGACCGAGACAACGGAATTGATCGGTTGTTACGATCATGAGAGAGTGTGACCGACGTTCGCAGCAGGGGCAGCGCCACAGCGAAGCAAGATGGCTGACTGCCAGGGGATGCCCCCAGCTTTGCGATGCAATCAAACGAAGGTCGGTGCTGGATGCCATAGTGCGCATGTTTATCCCAACTCCTCAGCTGTGACTTCTGGGGTCAATCGACGTTCGCGTTCCGCCACCGCCTGCTTGACGATGGTGTAAACCAGATTCGCCAGCGGTCGATCTTCTTCCTCTGCCCATTTCTCTAACTTGTCATACAGCGGTTGTGGCAGACGAAAGGCAATTCGCGCTGCATAACGATCATCCCGATTCATCGCTCTGTCCTTTTGTGTATCAACGTGTCTACAGGGTACTGGATAGTGACAGAATTGCGGCGCGAAATTAGGACAAGTGTTCGGAGTTTAATGGCAATTGCATGAGAATGTTTGACACGGTGAGAATTGGTGACACCCGGATGTCAAAAAGTGACACCGCGCCACCCGAAAATCTAATCGCTTGTCGATTCGAACCAGACTCTAACGGTTTTATAGCTGTATTTTGGAACAAATGTCTTCACCAACATTTGGTTTTTGTAATACAATGGCTGATTGAATATAGAACAAGTGTCCTGTTTTTCTAGTCGCGCCGTGTTCATTGGAGTCATCTTTGAGGAGAAGGTCGCAACATGCCAGACATTCACATTGTCGTCATCGCCTCTAATGCTTTGAATCGCAGCGGTATTGAGTCGCTGATAGTCAAAGCGAGCCAGGGGATGAAAGCCACCGCATCATTCGGGGATCTGCCATCGGCAGATCGTTTTATGAAAGACAATCGGGTTGATATCCTGATCGTCGACGATACGCTTCCACGTTCGGTTGATGTGGGTAGGGTGATTCGCAAGCTACTCACACAACATCCGAGCCTGGGCATCCTGATGGTTGCCAGTCGCCCAACGGGCAGCCTCATTCGGCGAGTGCTGGATTGTGGCGCACGGGGATTTCTCCACAAGGATGACGCAATGGACATCACGCTGGTAGAAGCCATCCACGGAATGCGAAAAGGCGGACTGTACTTATCGCGACGCGCCAATCAGCTTGTCCAGGTGCAGCGAACACTGCCGGAAAAGATGAGCGGCAGAGATGTGGACGTGCTTCAGCTCACGGCGGATGGGTTTGAGGCAAAAGAAATCTCAGCGCAGATTGGTGTCGGTGAGAAGACGGTCTACCGAATTCTGGATAACTTGCGGGAGCACTACGGCGCACAGAACAACGCCAATCTCATCAATATTGCCTACCATGCGAAGCTGCTACCCAGCAACGATCCGAATGACCATGAGTGAGACTCACGGGCCATGAGAAAAATTCTCATGCCTCTACCAATGACTGCCCTCAGGATGTCCCATCCTCTCAACCCCCGCAGATCTGGTTCTGATAGACTGCAAAGTTGAGATGGGAATGAGGGCAGTTTTTTATGGTGAACACCCACATCTTGATCGCAGACAGCAGCAGTCTCACGGTGGTCGGGGCAGAGTCGCTTCTCAGTCAGCGCCCTGATACAGTGATCACCAAAGCTGAGAATGGCGATAGTCTGCTGGGGCTGGCGAGCGAACTCAAACCCAGTCTGATCCTCCTGGGCGACCGCTTCGATCCTCTGTTCGATACATTGATCCTGGTTGAGCGCCTCCTGACAAGTAATCCGTCGCCTCGCCTCATCATCATGGGCGTGTCTACCGATGGATTGATCATCCGTGATCTGTTCGCCATGGGCGTGCGCGGATACCTGGCAACCGCTGACGATCTGTCCGAGTGCCTGCTGACAGCCGTCGAAATGGTGCTGCGGGATCGCCCGTACCTCTCGCCGACAGCGAACGCAGAATATCTCATCACGATGCAAGGCAGCAAGCGAGATTGGCAGCTTGACGCCGAAGCACGTGCCATCCTGCGTCTGCTGGCAGGCGGTTGCACCCCCGGTCAGATCGCGTCCCGGTTAAAGCTGAAGCGCCGCCGTGTGTACTGGGTCACGGAAAAGATGCGCGCTCGGTTTGGCGCGATGACCAATGAGCACCTGATCAGCCGCGCCGTCAATGAGGGTTTCGCGGGGTTTCCCGACTAAACCGGAATCGTTCATCCGCGTCTGTACGATTCCCACCCCCAAACCGGAATCTTCCAGCTGTTCGCCACCCCCACTTTGCTAGGCTGAAACGAGCAGGAACAAAGCTGGGAGTGATGCGATGCGACGACTGGTGCTGCTCATTCTGGCGGCGCTGTGCCTGACGGTATGGGCTGCCGCCTTTTTCTTGTTTCGGACCCAATCCACTTCGGTTGAGGTGGCGCTGCCGACGTTGATGGTGCTGCCGTCGCTTACGCCGACGGATATACCCCCGCCGACACACATACCGACCGCTACCGCGACGCCGACGGTGTCCCCTACATTGACGCCGCTGCCGACCGAGACAGTGGTGCCGACGGTCAACCCTACGCTCTCCACTCGTGTATTGGAGATCGTGGCAGTCATGCCCGGCGTGTACGTCGCGCCGACGCTCACGCCATTTCCGCCTGGGACGATCCTGCTGCCCGCGCCGCCCAACCCGGTTGAACCGCTCCCAGATGCCACCCACACCGCGCCGCCCTTCAATGGCTGGTACAGCTTTGAATCGGATTACCCGACCGTGCAGTATTCGCCTCCGTGGACGCCGCGCCTGTCGCAGTATGCCAGTCGAGGACAGTATCACCGCACGGAAAGCGCTTCTGGGGTCGCGTCCTTCTCGTTTGAGGGCGAAGGACTGCGGATTCGGTATGTTGCCGCGCAAAACATGGGGGTATTCGAGATTGTCGTCGATGGCGTAGTCATCGACACGATAGATGCCTACGCGGACGAACTGCGGTTTCCCGCCACACCGGTGTATTTCGTCGGATCGGGCAGTCACCGGATGGAGATCCGCGCCACCGGACGCAAGAACAACGCGAGTGAGGGGTATGTGGTCGCGCTGGATGCCGTGCAGGTGTTTCGTGGGGATGCTCATACCCTCATTATCCCGCCTTCTTCAATCACTACGACGCCCACGCCTGAAGCCCAACCCGCCGAACGGGTCGAACTGGTCGGCGCGCCGCCCACCGTGCAGCCTACCGGGACTCCGGTGCCTCCGCGCGTCATCACGGCGGCGGTCGTCATTGCCTATGACGAGAACGGCAATCGCACGGTCGATCCGGCGGAAGGTGTCGCCGGGATTTCGGTGCGGGTGGTCGAGAGCAACACCAACCGCGTGATCGCCAGCGCGTTCACCGACGCGCGCGGCTACGTGGAATTCGAGCTGGTCACCGATTCGCCCGCTCGCATTGTCGTGCCGTACTTCGGCGAGACCTGGGAACTCCAGCGGGGCGGGAACAGCGCCGCGCCTGCCTACACCCTCCTGCTCACGCCCGGCAATCAGCCGGGGCTTATCCCCTAGAGGTGACATGAAGAACCCCGTCTGGATGATCCCGGTTCTCTTCGGGCTGGCGGCGCTCGCCTGCACCGGCACGCCGTCTGCCATGCAGATTCTGGACGAGCCGGTCTACGTCTGCCCGACGGCAACACCGCGCGCGACCGATACGCCCCCGCCCACGTCGGTGCAGCCGCCGATCATCATCCCGCCTTCCGGGTGGGCGACGCTCACGCCGGTGCCAGGCTGTATCTGGAACGGCACGCTGTGTGCGACCAACACGCCTTACCCAGGCGGCGTCTACAGCACACCCGGCTACAGTCTTCCCGGCGCAACCTCGACACCGCGCCCGACGACGACACCCTATCCGACGCCGACGCCGTTTGTGATGCGTTCGCCGCAGGACTTCTTCGTCGGGGATGCGATCTACACGGGTGGGTTTGTGAGCGGCGTCAATGCCCGGCTGCGCCTGCTCAATGTCGTCACACTGGCTGCTTCAGCCGCGTCAGATGGGAGTCCGCGCAGCATCGTTCGCTGGGAGATCGAAATCAGGAATGTCGGTTCTGTCGCCTACGAGGTGTTCCCCGCCTGGCAGATGGTTGTGTCAACAGTGACCACAGGGAGTGGGGATGTGGCAGGCATTTGGGGCGCGAGTCGCGATGCCGCCGCCGAAGCGGGACTCTCGACGCTGCTGGAAGCGATCACGCTCGCGCCAGGCGAGACACGGCTGTTCGCACTGGCCGCCTACATCCCGGCAGGGACGGCGCGGCGCTTCGCCTATGCGCTCGATCCCACCACACGACCTGTCCCGGCAACGCCCGGTGTGCCCGGAACCAACCTGATGGTCTGGACGAATACCACCAACACGATTTGCGCGGGCGATCTGGCAGAACCGCCGGTGCTGCCCACGCCGCTGCCGTAGCGAAAGGAGTCTTCAGTCGTGCCCATCGTCGATGATGTCCTGCGCGGACTGCAAATCCAGATTGACACGCTCTGGTACAACCTGCTCTTTTCGCTGGCAGGGATGCACTGGAGCATTCAGCGCGCCTTCCTGATGATGGGTTACACCATCGAACTGATGAATCAGTGGCTGATCGACAACGCCTTCACGCCCCTCATTCAGCAGACCAACGCCAGCTTGCAGTTAGCCGTCGGCCTGTCGTTCATCGTCGCGCTGCTGGTGCTGGGGATCACGTATCTGCTGGCGGCATTTGCGCGCATGCGGGTGGTCGAGCCGAAAAGCGCCATCGCCTGGTATCTGGCGGGCGCGCTGTTCTTCGCGCTGGGGCCGCAGCTCTATCAGGGCATGACCGATTTCCGGCGCGATCTCTCACAGGCCTTCTATGGCAGCACACTCAGCGGGCTGCAAGGCGCGACCGGATCGGCCTTCGACTCGCTCAACAGCGTGGACAGCGCCGATCTGGGCCTGATCAACCTGTGCGATAACTTCGGCTCTTACATGCCCGTCTGGAGCCCGACCGTGGATGGGCTGGACGTGGCGCTGGCCTATCTGCGCGCCGACGGCATCGACCTGATGGGCTATCCCTCCACACCGCGCGATCCAGCGTGTCAGCCGCACACGCCCGATCCGGTGTCGGGGTTATGGACTGCCGGGACAGTTCCATGGGAATGGCGGCGACCGGGGTCGTTCTTCGCCAATGACCGTGAGCCAGTCTTCTTCACCGTGATGACCGATGCCGAACGCGCCGCGTCGATCAGCCTGGCGTCATCTGCGCAGGGGCGATTGCTCACCGCCTGGCCGCTGATCCTGTTCGGCGTGACCGAGCAGCTCGTTTATCTGCTGCTGACCATCGCTCAGGGACTGACCTTCATCTCGTTTGGCGTGGCGATCCTGTTCGCGTTCTTCAAGAAGACAGAAGTGATTGCGCGTTCCATCGTCGATCTGTGGATTGAGTTGATCGTCCAGACGGTGATAATTGCGCTCATTCAGGCGCTGGTCGTCACCTTCTTCCTGAGAGGCACGACCAGCGGCAACGGGATTGTGGTGCTGGGTATCGGCTTGATCTGCCTGATCTTCATGGTCATCGTGCTGTGGTCGGGTGTCAAAGCCGTATGGAATTCGTTCAACCGGCTGTTCAATGCCTTTGGGCAGGCGACGGGCGGCGCGGTCATCAGCCCCGGAACGGCAGCCGTCACCGCTGGCGCAGCGGCAGTGGGCGTTACCGGCGCGGTCGTCAGCATGGGATCGAGCGCAACGGCAGGCATGTCCGCCCTGATGAACGGCGCGACTCCGGCACAGGCAGCGGGACTGACGTTTGGCGGCGTGCAGCCGCTGGCGGATGCAGCGCGCACCATCACCCGCCTGCCCAGTCTGCGCGGCACGCCGATGGGCGATGCGGCGGAGCAGTTCACCGAAGCGGCGATCACGCGCCGCGTGGCGCGGGAGATCCCCCTCGTCGGCGGAGCCGTCGGTCCGATGATCGGCGCGAAGCTGCTCACGGATTACGACCCGAACAAAGCCGAGTATGACGACAAGGGGCGGCTGATTGGGCGTCCGATGCTGGTCCCGGCGGTGGGCGAAGGGCTGGAGGCGCTGACCTATCCGCTGGGCAAACGACCGGCCAAGCGGCGCGCGGTCGATGGCGAACTCGACTGGTTCGAAGATGAAGAGGGCGAACTCTTCCCCGGCTTCACCGCCGTCAAGCGCAAGCGTTCCGGGATGTTCACGCCGGTGGCAGCGACACAGACGCCTACGGCAGCCTCGGCGGATGAAGAGATCGTCCGCGAGCGGCAGACCTATGCTGACGACATGCGCGGGGAAGAGATGGAGGAACACATCGCGGACGTTGCCCGCTCGACCTCGGCAAAGAGCGGCGGCACGGCAGGATCAGAGCGCATTGAGGGCGCAGCCGGGCGGCTGGAAAAGAGCGCTGAAGCACTGGAGCGAGCTGCGGGGTCGCTGGTCGGAAGCCTGCGGATCAGCGGAAGCGCGGATGTGAGCAGTGTCATGGGCGATGTGATGCGACTGCTGGGTGGACGGGGCATCAACGGTGTTGACCATCTCACCGTTGCCGGGCTGATGGCGCAGGCGGTCGGGATGACGCCGCTTGACGATGGCAAACCGCCGGTGCGTGAAGACCTCGCCCGTTTCGGTTTGTTCGTGGACAGCGCGGCTCGGTTGGGCCTCTCGCCGGAACAGACCGAGCGCGTCGGACGGGAAGTCAAGGAAACGCCGGATCGACGCCTGACGCGGGACACCCGCACTGAACTGGTCGAAAGCGCAGTGATGACCGGTCGTTCGCGCGAAGCAGCTGAGCGCGAAGTCAACCGGTTGGAGATTGCCGCGCGGTTGCTCCCGAACGAGCTGACCGCGTACGGCTCGATGCCTGTGCCGTCGGTCACGGTCGAGCCAGAGGTGAAGGTCGAACCGATCATCAATGTCAATACGGACAGTCAGGATAGTGATTACGACGCGGCGATGCGCTCCAGCGCGTCGATGAGCGGCAGCGGGGCGGTACTGGGAGGAACAGAATGAGCGAGAGTTTGCGCTTTCACACGGTGGACGAACTGCGGGCGCTTTCGCTCGATGAGTTGCGCGCGTTGTGGGAGCTGGTGCCGACCGACCGGCAGCGCGGCTACCGTTCCGCCTATGAACGGGAGGTCAAGTGCGCGAATGCTGAAGGCTCGGACGCGAAAGAACGCAGGATCGCGCTGGCGCTGCTCAAACGCTACGACGAAGCCGGGCTGGTGCCCGTCGGCACGCGCTGGGCGCGCGCACCCCGGCGGGTGCAGGAGGCGGCGCGACGCGGTGAGCGTGTGGGTGAAGCTGAAGCGGGGACAGATGCCCGCAGCGGCAAGCCATCCGGCAAAGTGCTGGCGGTGCTGGGCACGTTCCTGATTGGGATGGTCGCGCTGCTGCTCGTGCGCGGCATGGGCGGAGGAGAAGCGCAGTCCACGCCGGACATGACAGTCACGGTGACGCTGCCCGCAGGCATCACGCCGACGCCGCTGGCGCTGGAAGCGCAGGATGAGGTCATCGAAGGCGGCGATAACAGCCGCGCGCCATTCTACCCGATCAACCTGCAGATCAGCCTGCCCGACCAGACGGTGCCGCGCGTGTGGGTGGTGCAGCGCCGGGCAGTGCGTGCCTCAGAATGGAACTTCGACCCGAACCCGGATACCGCGTCGTTCCTGAACGGGATGAGCGTGCGCCCGGTGATCGGCGTCCCCTGGTCGGAGGAGAATGCCGCCTGGTTCGCGCAGATCGGCGCAGGCGCGGAATTTCGCTTACAGATGAACACTGGCGCGATCCTGACCTTCACCTTTGAGGACAGGCGCGACGTGCGGCGCAGCGACACGGGCATCTTCCGCCAGGTCAATCCGGGTCTTGTCCTGCTGCTGCTCGGTGAGACCGATGAGGAAGGTTTAACGACTGGAACTCGCACGCTGGTCACCGCCGCTTACCCGGTCGAGCAGGAATTGGGGCGATCCGGTGAACTCATTGGCGCGCTCGCGCAGTCAGTCGCTGCTGTTACGCCAACCTCACTGCCGACCGCAAACCCGACAGCGAGCCTGTTCATCGGGCTGGATGTGCAGGTCGTGAGCGTCACAACGCTGCCGGGGCAAATCACCGTGCGACTGCGCCTGTACAACGGCGGGAGCGCCCCCCTTCCCATCACGCCGGATGATGTGTGGTTGGCGCTCGGCTATGCAGAAAACCCGCCGGGTCCGCGTGTGCCAGCGGAAGGTATGCTGCCGTTCGACCTGCTGCCCGGTCAGGCTGCGGATATGACGCTGACTTGGTTGTGGCAAGGCGAACCCTTTGGGAGTCTTGGAGTCGGCGGCTACCGCTTTGCTTTGCAGTTTTGAGTTTCGATCCGCGCGAAAAACCGCGCAAACCGTACATAACCCTACATACCGTTCATGTTATCACGCAACCGTATGTAGGGTTTTCTGATTACGACCTAAACTTTTAAATAACACTCATGCCAAATCGTAGTACCGGCGGATACCTTCTTTCATTTCCTCAATAAGTCCAGTAGACAAACCGAATCGTCGAGAGACTGTTCGGGTGTCGGTATTAAGGAATGACATAGCATTCACGAATTCTCTTGACAGAGCTTCACCAACCGTATAATCGAGGCCTAAACGATTTAAAACGATCGGTGATAGAAATCTTGTACTGCTGTTCAATGCGCGAAGCGCGGAATTGTTGCGTAGCTGTTCGCGTAGTTGAATCAACAGATCGGATTTATCAGAGTACGAAACATATATTGCCCCATGCAAGTCAACTGGTACAGGTTGTGCATCGAGTTTCCGCAGCAATATTCGCGGACGATCGAAATATTGTTGCATTATCCCTAACTCAAGTCCTACGTTAAAATTCCGATCTGAGATCTCCGCCACGTACAAATGTGACCGCCTAATATGCTTATATACACTTCCAAAGACAGTTGGATCAAGCTGTTCTTCATCTGCGCGTACAACTTGCCAGAAATTGGGCTTGTCTTCAAACACTTCTTTTAATGCGTCAAGAACGAAATCATAACCAGAAAATGGGATGGCTACAAAGCACGATACATGATCGGTTTTTTCCGCGTCTGCATCGTCGATATTAACCACTGAGTGTAAATCGCGGGATTGTCGAATTTCGTCAAGTTCCATCGTATTCGAGATAAGCAAATCAACAACTTGATTAAACTGACGAACCATATCCTCAACCTTCTGGCGATTGAGAACACGAGTGCTAAGTAACAGCGAATTGTTCACTATAGCGGTCATCGCATACTGAGCAACTGCTGATCGTAAATCAAGAGTTGTTAAACGCTGAATACTGGAGTTTTCCGCATTTAGGTAGAGAATTGTTGGCAGTGATGCTTGAGCACTAAGCGCAGTTTTGAGAAGCTTGCTAATGCTTGCAGGCAGGGAAACGTCTTCGCTCGCACTTTCAACTTCTTTGAACAGTTTCGCTTCTCGTGTCTGCATCACTATGGCTGGCATATCTTCTGGGCGGAATCGAACTACCTCGACACTACTATTCTCCAAAATTCGTCGGAATTCAACCTCAAGCTGCATATACATCGTTTTGTCTTCAGGGGACAACGGGTAGAAAACTGAACGACCGGTTGGGTCTGTCATTTCCTTCAGTGTTATCGAATTGGCTGTCGCATATTTGCGTAGCAGTTCTTCATCGAGTGGATTTCCGGCGTTGATCACTACCAAGCCTTGCTTATCAGCTAATAGAAAATAGAGGATAGCACTGTTTTCATCAGTGAAATGCAAAATCTGGCCGCGATCACTGTCCGTGCTCGAATATCGGAAATATGTCTGAAGGTTCATCTCACCGCGATTTGTTTCGAATGGGATCATCTCAGCGATTTCTGAGAAGAAATCATCATCTGTGAGAGCCATAGCCTTAACCGATGTGCCGTGATAGCTTAACAATCGTTGTAATTTAGATGGGTCATGTTGTGCCAACGCCTTAAACTCATCAACGATTACTCTACCTAGTGACTCTGCAAGTTCCGTTAACCTTGTGTTCTTAAATAGGCCTTCTCTATTCAAGGTCAGGGTTAAGTCAGGGGAATCTAGCACACCTCCAACGAATTTTGCCCATGGTGGAAGCACCTCACGATTACCGGACTGCACAAACATGCCATTCTGGTAAACATCCACCGCACCTCTAGCTTGAAAATCTAGTGTTACGCGATTTGTAACGAATAAGGCACCTCGAACCCTTATCGGAACCGAAACCTCTACTGGTATTACGTGTAAGATGATGTCTTGAAACCGCCGGTTTAAAAACGAGTAATATTCCTCAAGTTTGGCCTCATTGTTTGAATACGCCCTTGCCCATGGGGGAGTAATGACGTTACATGGGGTTGTTTCCTCATCTAGATAGATCGGGAACTTCATGAAGTCAGCATACTTTCGTATTATCTTGCGAACATTATCAGGATTTAAAATCTCATTATCCTGATCCGTTGCGACGTATATGTTTACGATTGTGCCAATATCTCGACTTTCATCGCTCCGATCTGATCCATATAGGTCGCTGATCTTTCCGAGGGTGTAGCTTTTGTCACCAATCGTAGACCATCGCCATGCAGGTTGGTTTTGTCTGAAACTGCGTGTAATGATTTCTACTTCATCTGCTACAACAAAGGCAGAAAGTAATCCGATTCCGAACTGACCAATCAATGTGGATTCGGCCTGTCTACCTTTTTCTATGAGTTTAGCTCTGAATTCTTGTGTTCCGCTTCGTCCTATTGTTGCTAAGTACTCATGAATTTCAGTTTCGGTTAGTCCGGCACCATTGTCGCTGAACGATATTCTTCGACCAGTACGATCAATTCCGACTCTGATTCCTCCAAGAGGCGCATTCTGTCCTTCCTCCAAACGTCGTCGCTCAATGGCGTCATGCGCATTTTGAAGCATCTCTCGCACGAAGACATCAGTATCGGAATAGAGATGCTTTGCAAGCAGCTTAATAATCCCGCGAAGATCAATTCGAAAGTCATATGATTGAGGCACATTATTCGCCATTTGTTTCCTCTTTGTTCGTCAATCTGTACTTCTATCACTCATGAAGTTGAGCAATAGTCTCAAGTCTTTTTGCAGGCTCTCTAAATCACGTTGCCGTGATTCGGCTAAGGGACGTGATTTCGCAAGGCTTGCGTACTTTGATGCTCTATTGCACCACCGTATTCCGGATCGAATGTATCTTTTCACGGAGTCTCGCACATGAGTAGCAGGAAGCTCCCTGCCCAAATCGGTCGGTAGTTCCCATGTTTCTGAGATTCCAAGTTGGAAACGAGCTTGCCAGAAACGCATCTGACAACACCGTCGATATGTCCAGTAGTGCAATTCTGAACTCGCAATACGCTTATCAAGTAAACACATGCATGCAGCCGCGTGTTCGGCTTCTGCAAACTCACCTCTTCTTGAACACACCAAGCAATGAAAACTATATGCGCTCCGTAGGGGAGCTGGGGCATCGATTTGTTGAGCGACGGAAACCTCTAGCTTTGACAGCTCAGCAGCATCACTTAAATTATCAGTATAGAAATATACATCTCCCAACCCTGCAAGCACTCTACGACGTTCACCAAAGCCCAGATTAGGAATGCTGTTTGCTCGATCATATATTTGTGCTGCTTCACTATAGCGACGTAACATCACTAAGTACTCGCCTACAAAACATAAATGGACAACCAGCCTAAATCCTGGACCGTCCATATCCTTCTCACGTGACGCAAGTGACAATTTCGCTTCTTCCAATGCATTCTGAAGTTGCCCTTCAAGCTCCAAAACATATGCTCTCTCGAATTGAAATCCATGTTTCCATTCAGGATGACCTGTACTCTCAATGAATTGAATTCCATCATCCAACACTTCATGCAGAAGCTTTAAAGGGAATTCCGGTATTGTTGCAGCCACGTCAACTAAACTGCAAAACGCGCTGCAGATTATCCGTTCTGCGTTTTGGTCAAAAGTATTGCCAATTAACGTTCCGAACGGGCCAAGTCTATCGACTAGGTGTTTGATGTCATTTTCAAAACGCGTTTGTATTTTGCGGTCACTCGATAGTGCGATTATTTGTGTGTATAGTGCCAGTGCCTCTCGCGTTTTGTTTGTCAGAGAATACACTTCGGCAAGAGTGTTTTTCGCTCCCAACTCAAGCGGCAACACCTGAGTTGCCTCAGCGGCCCTTAGCAATCTAATAGCCAGTGTTTCTGCACTTCCCCACTTACCTGCTGCAATATGCTCCCGGACCTCGCGCGACAGCCTTGTGTACTCGATCCAGTAAGATATATCAGGAAATACCTCAGCGACTAGCGGGACTACTTCTGCAAAGTCAACGTTAAAATCAACGTTTTTAAACCATTCGCGCAGTTGTTCAAGCGTTCCCCATTCCATTGACTGCACCTTTTTGATTTGTTGCGATGGTACACAAAATCGGCACTCAGGGATCGATGCGCCTGTAGAGACTAAATGAAAAGTATGATACTAACCTCAGAGATTTTACATCTACAGGCAACAAAACGCCCAATACTGCTGTGCGACATCTGCCTTTGAGAGTCTAACTCGCGCCAAGACCGGAATCCTCCATCGCCCAATGTACGATTCCTAACCTCAAACCGGAATCTTCCAGCGGTTCGGCACCCTCGCTTTGCTACCCTGAGAGCATGTCAGGGTGAAGCTTCGTCGTGCCGGATGACCCCACACGCATCAGCGCTCCGCCCCTGTGCGGCAGCCCACACGTCATGGCGCACGCCCCCTTCTCTCTGACGGTTTCGTCCCGATACGGAGGAACTACCCGCGTGAATCTCGCACAAGCCATTCAAGACCTGTTCAACGACATTCGGGATACGGCGCAGATCATCGCGCCTATCGCAGCCATCATCGGGTTCCTGGGATTGGGCATCATGTACATGGGGAGCAGCTGGCCCCTGATCTCCGACTGGAAGCGCGACAACCCAAAAGCCGCCAACCAGGTCGTGATCGGTCTGCTGTTCGTCGTCTTCGCCTCCAGCGTCACCGCGCTCATCTCCTTCGCCTGATCACGCTCGTCGGCAGCGCGGGGGCGCTCGACCAGCCTCCGCGCCTTTCATTCCTGGAGGCTGTCGATGGCAGCGGATTTCAAATCACACATTCTCAGCCGTGACGAGAAAGGCTTCGGCGGCATCCCCTTCAAGCGGCTGCTGCTGGGCGGCATCGGCGGCGGCTTTGCCTACACGCTGTTCCGTTTCGCGCTGCCTGATCTGGCTATCCCGGTGGGGGTCGCGGTCGCCATCTTCCTGATCGCGTCTACCGCTCCGCGCGGCGGCTTGCCGCTGTGGATGAGGCTGTGGCTGAACCTGCGCGGTGCGATCCTGCTGGCCGCTGCTCAGAACCGCACCGGATTGGCGGGTGAACTGGCGCGAATGCTCAGCCTGCCGTCCAACCTGGCGGCGCTGGATGCCGAGGTGGTGTTCGCGCCGCCTGCCGGAATGGTGGAGGTTGATCTGTCGGAGTGGGTGACGTTTGCCCGTGCTCGTGATCTGGATCGGGGTGATGGGCTGGTGTTCGTCAATGCACCTTTAGGTGCGCCGACGCTGGAAGAGGAGGCGCTGTGAGCCAGGTTCGCACGTTCCTGATCGAGCCATTCGACATCATGCTGCACGCCACCGAAGAGGGCGTCAACGCTTTGCAAGCGCGCTTCTCAACCTGGCTGCGGACGCTCTCCGACGAAGCGCGCTTTCTGTGCTGGCAGATGCCCGCCACGCTGGATACCAAGATCGCCGCCTTGAATGACATGGCGGAAACCATTGCCGATGAGCAGCGGCGCGATCTGCTGGTTGAATACCGCCGCGACTACGAGCGCATGAACCTGAGCGCCGAGTATCAGCGGGCGCTGTGCGGGATGGCGCTGTGGAGTGATGGCACGACGCAAGCGTCAGCGCGAGCGCTGGCGGGCGGATTGATGTCGGCATTCGATACGCCGGTGACGGAGGCGGCGTTCCCGGCGCTGTTTGAGGGCCGCTACGAATTGCACGACCGTCCGTTCTGGCATCTCGCGCCATCGGGTCGTCCGGGTGGTCGTCCGTTCTGGGCGGTGCTGACTTCGTATGAATTCGCGCCTTCGACCTGGAACTTCTTCCGCCCGCTGCCACCCCTGCTCCGGCTCAACTTCCCGCTGGCGCTGGCGGTCGATATTCCTAAGACCTACGACCGCAATGCTGCCATCGATGCGATTGAGAACATCATTCAGGCGTATCAGGTGCATCTGGCAGGCGTGCGCGGGGAGGACTCGCGCTCGGTGCAGCGCGTGACCGACTGCCGCCGGGCGCTCCAGGAGATCAACAACGGCGATGCCCTGCATCTGGTGCAGATCGCCATCGCCGTGGCTGCCGACGATCTCGACACGTTGAAGGAGCGTCTGCAGGCGGTCATCAGCGAAACGCGAGCGTGGTTCAGTCTGCGTCAGGAGGTTGGAGAGCTGCTCTCGCGGGCGGTGGGCTTCTTCACGGCGCGCCGGACGAAAGACATCAACCTGCCGACGACGACCTGGCCGGTCACCTCACGCGAGCTGGCGCTGATGCTGGCACCGCTCGGCTATCGCAAGCTCTCGACCACCGACGGCGTGATGCGCGGGGAAGCGGTCGGTGCAGCGTATCCCGTGTTTCACAATTCCTGGAAGGACAAACGCGCCACACATGAAATCTGGGTGGGCGTCAGCGGATTTGGAAAGACATTTGGAGTCAACTGCTACCTGACCCGCGAATACGCCGAGAATGGCATCCCCTTCGACCTGCTCGAACCGATGGGACACGGGCGGCATCTGGCGGAAGCCTTCGGTTTGCCTTGGTACATCCTGAGCGCAAAAGCGACCAAGCTCAATCCGCAGGATGTGATGTTCCCAACCTTACTCGAACAGGTCAGCCATACCACGCGCCTGTACGAGACGGTGCTGGGGCGGCCCTTAAGCGGCGGGCAGCGGGAGAACCTCGAACGCGGACTGCTCGGCGAGGCGCTGGAGACGCTCTATCGCGGCTTTCCCGATCTGAACCGCGTTACACCCGATCTCGCGCCAACGTGCGAGACGGTCTGTGATGTGCTGGCGAGCCTGGGCGACAAGCCCGCCATTCAAGCGATTGCCCGCGATCTGGCGGATGAGATCGCGGGACTGTGTACCGGGTCAGGTCCGTGGTCGGCGTTCCTCAATGGCACGACCAATATCGACCTGACGCGCGGGGGGCGGGCGTGGATTCAGCCGCGCGTGTTCTCGTTCCATGAACTGGAAGGCGACCCGATTCTCCAGGCGCTGGCGTACACCCAGGTCTTGAGTGCTATCCGTCGTGACAGCCTGATCGACGAACAGCCCCGCATTATCGCCGTCGATGAGGTCTACCGCCTGATGCGTCATCCCTCGCTCTTGGATTTTCTGATCGAGGCGGCGAAGACCTTCCGAACACGGCGCAAAAAGGCCCTGATGGTTGATCAAACACGGCGCAAAAAGGCCCTGATGGTTGATCAATGGATGCAGCACTCGCCGCAAGTTGTGGCGGGTTAGCGCGTTCGGCTTTGAATTCTTCCGTCCCCCGCCAGTGCGTATACCGTCCATAGGGTTTCTTACCCGCATAGGCGCTGCGCCAGTGCCCGTTCCCGTACTTATAGGCATAGCGTTCTTGCAGCGCCTTCCACGAATAATCGGGGAAGGTGCGAAGGATAATCCACTGATCGACATCCCCCTCAACCATCGTCCGCAGCTTTTCCAAATCGTCTTCTTCCCAGAAATAGCCGAGACTCTTGTGGGTTGTGCTGCGACGTGAGGTTGTGCCGTCGCGCCAGCACACCACTGCCTGTTTGGTATGTCGGCTGATTTTGTTGACCTTCACGTAGTGAGCGAATGCCTCGAACAGCGCTCGCTTTTCTTCGCTCGGCACATCGTCCCATCGGGCAATGACCATCTCCAGTGCCGGACGTGCCTCGACCAGTGAGCGCGAGCGCTGTTTCCCCGACTCAATTCGCGCGAGTTCGGTCCGCAAATTGGCGATCTCGTAATCCGCCTTCTCGAAATGTGCCTGAGCGCGGGCGACCATCTCGGCATTGGAGAGCAGTCCCAAGCTGGCGATGATGTTGTCTTTCGCCGTTTCCGCCTGCCGGATCGCTGCCTTCAGCCGCCGCACCTCAGATTGATCGACATTCTCAAAACTTGCCAGCGCTGCTGCCCACGCTGCCTCGTCAATGGTTGTCGCCCGCAGCCGTTCGAGCAGCATCTCGTCGATCAATCCGTCGAGGATGAATGCGCGCAGTTTCCATACGGTTGAACGGTACGGATACTCATTGAGCACGTACTCGTACTTCTCGGCATGTGAATTCCAGATACCAGCCAGCCGTTTATGGGGACAGGCGGGCAAATCGTCGGTGTAGATCAACCCGGAATAGGTCGGCGGTTCGGCGCAGCGTTCCGCCTTATCATGCCGGATCCACGGGCGATACGGGACGTAATCCGGGTTCGGCTCACCGTGAAAGTCGGTCGGTGAGAGGCGGTTGAAGGCATACATGAACAGATCAAGCGGGATGATCGGCTCGTGGTTGTTCCACTGCACCACCGCACCCATATGCACCCAATGCCCGATATATGCGACATTGATGAGCATGTATTCCAACCCTGTATGGGACGGAGTCAGCTTGCCTGTGACCAGCGAACGACGGTCGAGATGATCCGTCGCCTTGAATCCCTCTGGCACCATCCCCTCGACAATATCGGGGAAATACGGACCGTTGCGTTCGATAAACCGCCACGTCTGAAACAGGTTGCCGTTGTTCTCGCGGAACAACTCAAAGTAGCGCAGCGCCACATCAGCATACAAATCGAAGCGCTTGTACTTGCGGAAGTCGGGGTTGCGCTGCTCATTCACCTTCGCGCGGCAGTCCACCATGAAACCGGGGAGAATCTTGCGTCCCGACCACATACCACCGGCGCTCCGGCTGTGCCGCGCCTTGACCAAACGCCCCCGAATCTGGTATTCGAGGTAATCGGCGGCGCGCTGGGCTTCCTCGCGGAACATCTTAACATGCGACGATCCCATGATCGGGTGCGCGAAGTCGTAGACCATGCGCGGGGTCATCACCTGCACGTTGTGTGCCCGGCACGCTTCGATGAACTTGTTGGTCTCGATCATCGTCACGTCACGGAAGAAGCGATCCACATCTTGGGCGGCGACCAAGCCAATCTGCCCCGCTTCGATCATCTGCATGAGCTGCGTCATGCCTTTGCGTTCGTGAATCTTCTTGGTTCCGCTCACGGCGGCATCGGCATCGATCATATGAACATTCTCGCGTAACCAGCCGCGATCCAGCAGATGCTCGATCATGTCGATGGTTTGGAGCGTGGTTGAGATGTTGCCAATCTGCCCTTCGGACGACTGGCGGTAGTAGACGGCTGCCGGGCGACCGAGCGGCAAGGGCTGTGCCTTGTACGGATCAATCGGCTGTTCAGGGCGTTTCAACGGACGCGGCATGAGTCAATTCTCCTTTTCATTGTCTGCCTCCAATACAAAACGCCCTGCTCCCGTGAGTGAAATTACGGCAAGAGCAAGGCGCTTGATATACAATGCGTCTAGCCCTGCGGTGAGTCACTATCACTCGCGGGGTCAGCCGGATCGGGGTGTACCACCACCTCGGTTCGGCGTTCAATAGAATCAGTATAGGCATTTCCTTCCAAGCGCGCAACAATCCGCATGATCTGGCGGCACACATCCACCAGATTGATGCGTTCTTCGTTAGCTGAGGGCGTATCGCGCAGTTCATCGTGCATCAATGTTCACCCCCGTCGGGCTATTCAGTTGTTGAGAAATGGCGTGCTGCCGGTTCATCGTTTGCTCCGGGTTTTACCGATGAACTCAGCATATCAAAGTGGGATCGTCAAAAACCCGGAATCTTACAGTTTTGGGTTGGTAATCTTCCAGTCGGCGCTGTTAATTTTACAGTTTTGACTGAACGATTCCGGTTTTTCTTGCGCTTGAGGCGAACATAAGGCAGTTCTGACACACAATGTAAATATGTGATGACTACAAGGTACCCGATTATCGAAACTGGATCAGCCAAATCGTGCAAAGCATTGCGCTAGAAAAGCGCTTCTTGCTGGGGAGTCATCGCTAGAAACTCGTGATGCCAGTCGAAAATAGCCGTCACCGGAAGATTGCCCAATTCATTCGGTTCGAGCTTATACAACCCTCCACCATACACACGCCCCTCATCGACGAGCATTTCGACCGTGATTGCTTGCAGCGACTCCCAGATAGTACGCTTTAAGTCGGGTTTTTCGGCAATGGCAGCAGTGAGCATCCGATTAGGATAGATGTTGAGATAAACGTTCGGTGCGACCGCACGCGAATGGTTCAGGATGAATCGAAACGGGTTGACGGTATGACCATTGGACGGTCTGCCCATATACGTACAAAGGAACGGCGACGGCGTGCGTTTGTCCTGTGCGTACCAAAAGGGACGATGCCGGCATAGATAGCCGTTCGGGATACCCTGCACAATGCCTAACTGGAGGTAGCGCCAAAGTGTCGGATAATGCCTCTCGACCTGATCTTCAGGGATGTCGCAGTCGAGTAGAAACAGCAGTCTCTTGAGCAACGGATTGCCATGAGTATCCGCTGCTATCTCGTCTGATTCAAGATAGCGTGGGCTAGGCAGAATCGGTGTAAGAAACTTGTCAGGTAATTCGTGCTGACAAACTTGTTCCGAATCCAAGATGAAAAACTCGTTCGCGCCCGTAGCGATACCCCGCTTGATCTCGAACAGGTCACGGAAACGTGGTTCTGTTTCATTGGCGAAGCGCACACTGCGGGTCGGAAAGCGCGTCCACTTCGTCTCTTGACACAGCGCACTGAGCGCAATTTGCTGATGGGCTTTCGGCTGATCCAGCCTACCTCCGAGCGAGAATTGCACTCCGTGATCCGGGTGCGGCTTTTGCTTACGAAACCAGACAATGACCGATGATACCAGCGCATCATCAAACTGGACTTCGAGTGGATCGAATCGATGGATTTCGAGAAGCGTGACCTGTGAAGTGAGGTAGTGACGAAGCGCGCTGCCATAGTTCACATCCATAAATTCGCTTGGGATCAGCCACCCCGCGATTCCACCCTCCCGAAGCCAGGCATGAGCAATCCCGACAAAATACACGTACATTCCTGCCAGTCCGCTCAGTTTGGTATGAAAAGTGCGCGCTGCTTGTGTCTGTAGACGCTTCTTGTCGTCTGTCGGGATATGATGGTGGCGTACATACGGCGGATTGCAGATCAGCAGACTGAACTTATCCACCTCTCGTTCTGGTGGCAAGGCTTGGGTGAAATCGCCGATGACAATCTCTGCGTGGCGATCCCGCCACAACAGCCGTGATGGTTCGCCATAATGCGGGTCAACTTCGTATCCACGCGCTGCCACTATGCGTTGTTCAGGGAATACATGCAGCAGCGCGGAGTAAAATGCCCCGGTGCCAATGGCTGGGTCAAGGAAACGAACGGGCTGATCAGAGGGTAAAAGGCGCTCTGCCTGTTGGAGAATCGCAGTTGCAAGACGTGAAGGCGTGGCGAATTGCCCAAGCTGATTGCGCTCCCGCTTCGACTTGGCAGCATCTAATTCCGCTTGCAGCTCTAGCCGATGCACCTCAAGCTGCTGCAACGCCTCCTGCGTCATAGCCCGAACTCCGCTAAATCATCCATACGATGTTCCCACACCCAATCAATGCCCTCAGCCGCTTCGTAACCGAGATAACCGCTGTCGAAGTAGCCACCCAGCAGCAGAATGAACCGCACCTGTTCACCGAAAGCATTGCGAAGCTGGCGCATTTTGGTTGCTTCCTCTTTGCGTCGTTTGTTGGTGTTCGTGAAATCGCCCGCCGACTTCGCTTCAACCAAAAGGGGAAGATCACCTAGCGCAGACGATAAAGGCATGATCACGGTGTCGATGGGGATATTCACAACGATACTCCCCTCCTGCATCGCGGCAACATTGACCCGATGGGCGAAGGTTCCGGGCATCATCTGCCGCAAGCTGCGAACTTCGGACAGCATATAGCCGCGTGCTTCGAGCCATTGGGTGATGCGCTGAAGCTGACGTTTCTCCTGAGCATTCCGAATCAAGGGATCGGTCAGCATTCCGCACAACCGATCCGCAACTACCGTAGATGCCCGCCTCACATCATCAGCCGTCGGATCACTATCCCCGTTGAACCAGATGAAGATGTCCCGATCAATGAGGTGAGTGATGATCGACGTGATGCGTTCGAGCTGCTCGCGCACAGCAGTTTCAGACAGGTTAGGCGAAACTCGCTTGTGGCGCTCCATGTTCTCGATCAGACTTTTTGACACCTGCGCCAGCCCGACCAACCGATCTCGCGCTATCGGTGGGGAAGTGGACATGCGTAGCATTTCCAGTGCATCAGGGTGCTGAAATAAGAGATCACCTGTCAGGCGTCGTAGATTATCGGTACGCAGCAAAATATCTTCGACGTAGAGAGTGGCGCGAGCGCGGGTTTCCCGATAAGTGATAGGCGCATAGTCGAGAAACCAGCGATTGTAATCATCGACTGAGAGCCGAGTATCCGCTTTCCATCTCTGCGGCTTGTCTAAATTGACCGCCATGTAAAATTCCGTCTATATACAGGTCAGAAACGATAACGTCAAGGAACAAAGATAGAACAAGTTTATCACACAAGCGGGTGGGGTGCTTTGCTGAGGACTCGCAAAATAAAAGCCGGCTGGAGTTAGCGTCCCCAGTCAAGACGAAAATGTCACGCTGCACAGCGGTATATCTTGTTCAGTTCACGGTGAGCAACCAACCGCAAATACTGAACATGGCTCTTGGGGAGTTGAAGCCGCTGCATCAGCTTTTTGCAGCTCTCATAAGCCGCCATGCTTTGCAGGGTCGCCACCATTCGCAGATTGCCTTCCGCATCGTATCGATCAACCAAGCGCAGCAGCGGTGCCTCAATCCCGGCACGATAGCGATCTTGCCAAGTCCCTTTGGTCGGTGCGAACAACTCCAGTTTCTCACAGAGTTCGCTTCGCATTGGCTTGACCACGCTCGTCAGCCACCAACATTTCTTCGTGCCACCCTTACCTGCAATCGCCGCTGCATCATCGGGACCAACCTCGGTTGTGATGTAGTACAGTGCTGCGAGGTGAGGCAGGCTGTCAATGTACTTCTCAGCCGTTTCACCAATAGCGCGTTCGATGTCGAGCCGTAGATCAATCGCTTCCGCGTACTCAGCGTAGCCACTGCTGTGACCGTGCTCGAAACCGTCGATGACAAATTCATCTGGGTCACCGCTCCGCGTGGCGAGGTCGTCAAGATAGACCTCATGGCGGTACAGCTTGCGGAAAATCTGTGGATTAGTGCGGTTTAAGAGCAGCCTCAGTGCGCCGCCTTTGTCCACACCTGCCAACATGATTGTGTCCGCACTTAAGTCCATCCAGAGACGCATGAAGGCATGGGCGACCAGATCGGGAATGTCGATGTCCGCATTACCGTAGTAGCGCAGCAGGCGATTGAGGTTAGGTGTGAGATCGGCGTAAATCTCATCGAAAGTGCGGCATCCTGCCCATCCGGTAGCATACGGGGCAACACGGGGAAAAGGACGAATACCAAATGAATTCTTCAAGTCAGACATGATAACAACTCCCACACATGCTGGAGTCCGTCCAGCGCAGTGAGCACAACCGCTCACCACACGCGGAACAGCGCAGGGAAGGAGCCTGTCAAACAAAAAAGCCGACCCCAAATAGGTCAGCTTCTTGTCGTTTGATCTTCAGGTCGGCTTTTTAGGCAGGTGGTTCGGTGGCCACGTCCCGAAGGGATGAGGGCAGCGTACCGCCTGCCGATGTTTGATAGGAAGGCGCACGCGCTGTAAGATCGCCGCGTCGGCGGTTGTGCGAGGAAATGTGGGGTCTGTGGAGATTAAACACGGGAAAGCCTCACCACATCGTCCACAGGGTATCCTCGGAAAAACGCACAATGGAATGAGGATAGTTAAGTGAACAACGAGACGGTGTGGGTCTTTGAACGGATCAAACTCTATCAACTGCTGCAAACCCATCCAGAGTGGAGCTTGCGCCAGCTGGCGCGGGAGTTGGGACATGATGTGCAGTGGGTACGTCGTTGGCGCATGCGCATCAAAGAAGCTGCACAGATGACCCTCGATGTTTTCAAGAGTCGGTCACGAGCACGCAAGACGCCACCGAAGCGCATCAGCCTAGAAGCCAAAAGTCTCATCGCTGAACTGCGGCAGGAACTCTCTGAGCAGTTTCATCGGCGTGCCGGTCCCAAAACGATCTGTACGACTTCAAAGCCTGTGAGACACGAAAGGCAGTAAAGTTAAGAGATACTTTCCCCATCTGGATCAGCAAAAAGGAGACAAATCAGATGGCAAAAGACGAGAAAGTATCAGCAGAAGCAGTGGTGCGGGAGATCCGCCGTCAAACAAGGCGGAAGTACAGCGCGGAGGAGAAGATCCGGATCGTGCTGGAAGGACTGCGCGGGGAGGAAAGCATCGCCGAGCTGTGCCGTCGGGAAGGCATCAACCCGAACATGTACTACAAATGGAGCAAGGAATTCCTCGAAGCAGGTAAAGCGCGGCTGACGGGCGATACGAGACGCGAAGCGACCAGCAGCGAGGTGGACGGGTTGCGCCAAGAGAATGAGCAGCTCAAGCAGGTGGTGGCGGAGTTGCTGCTGAAGAACCGGGTGCTGAAAAAAAGTGCGCTGGGCGGGGAGACAAGCACATGGGAGGATTGACCCGAACTTCAGCCAGTGAGAAGTACGAAATCATCCGGTTAGTGGAAGAGTCGGCTTTGTCGGTGAAGCAGACACTGGCGGAAATCGGGGTGCCGCGCAGCACCTTCTACCGTTGGTACGAGCAGTATCAGCAGGCTGGCATAGACGGGTTGCAGGATCGCTCCAGCCAACCGCGTCAGTTCTGGAATCGCATCCCCGAAGCCGTCCGCGAGCAGGTGGTGCAGATTGCCCTTGCACACGCGGAACTCTCGCCCCGTGAGCTGGCTTGGCACATCACCGACAGTGAAGGCTATTTCATCTCGGAATCAACCGTATATCGGATCCTCAAGACATTCGACCTCATCACCAGCCCTGCCTTCGTCTTGGTCAAAGCAGCAGATACGTTCAAGCACCCGACCAAACGGGTCAACGAGCTGTGGCAAACGGATTTCAGTCAGTTCAAAGTCGTCGGTTGGGGCTACTACTATCTCTCAACCGTGCTGGACGACTTCTCGCGCTATATCATCGCTTGGAAGCTAACAACAGGTATGAGTCACTCGGATGTCGAAGCGACGCTGGATCTCGCCATCGCTGCCACTGGGGTCAAACAGGTCGCCGTCAAACATCGTCCCCGTTTGCTTAGCGACAACGGCTCGGCTTACATCTCTGGCGAACTGGCGCACTATCTGCAACAGGTGGGCATGTCTCACACTCGTGGTGCGCCATATCATCCCCAGACCCAAGGCAAGATCGAGCGTTACCATCGTTCGATCAAGAACCTGATCTGTCTGGAGCATCACTATTCCCCTTGGCAGTTGGAGCAGGCGATTGCCGCCTTCGTTGAACACTACAACCAGCAGCGCTACCATGAGGCGCTGGGCAATCTCACCCCAGCGGATGTGTTTTTTGGACGAGCAGCACAGATTCTGGATGCCCGCGCAGCCGTCAAGCGGCGGACCTTGGCACAACGACGGACGCAGCATCTGCTGGCACAGTCGTCCGCTTGACATTATTGGCTATACTTGGGGAAAAGTGTCTCTTAGCAAAATACCTCTTCTGTCCCATTTCTTTTGACGACGTACACTCGCAGTGTAACTGTGAAGGCACGCGATGTTTGTGACTCAATTTCCAATTGACCTATGAGGCGATTTAGTTCTTCAAGAGTCGGTATTTCAGAATCTTCATCTTCATTCCATTTTAGATAAGGGATCATTATTTCGCCTCTGTTTCAAAATTCTGCTTTGTGATCTGATTGGCATTATTCCTGTATTTTGACACCGCACATATTATCTACTGCCAGAAATACCTGCGGGCTGATCGAAGCTGCTCTTGCGTAATGATTGTGTTTTTCAGCGACGCGCCTCGAATATCCGCATTCTTCATCTTCGCCCCGGTGAAATTCGCACCATCCACTTTAGCGTTCTTGAGGCTGGCATTCTGCAAATTGGCGTTCACTAGACTGGCATTTCGCAGATCGGCTTCTTCCAGATCAGTTCCCTGCAAATTGACACGATCAAGATTGGCAGATTCCAGCGCCGCAAACGGTAGTGCAAGACCACTCAGGTCAAGATCACTCAGATCATGGCAGTTGAGATTTAGCCCAACTCCTTCAAAATCCGTCATAACGACGCGGGTGTCTTCAATCAGTTTCTGAATGTCCTGTCGGGTTAGTTTAGCCACTTCGATTCACCATTCCCATTCAAAGGGTTCGAACGTGTTGTCCTGCATGGGTTCGATCAGTATCCCGGAACGACACAGCCATTCCAGTGCCTCAAATAGGGTGGTTCCTACCTGGAAAATAGTGTCTTTATTTCGGGGAAGCACGTAGAGACGATCAGGTTCATCCGGGCAGAATATGAGTTCATCACCTTCCATCGTATCAGCAATGATGATGGCTTGCAGTGCTTTTTCTTTCGGCAGGACATCCCGACTTTCATCCCAGAACCAGTATTCTGTCCATCGTTTTTGAAAATCCCGATATTCTTTGAGGATGCGACGCGGAGGGTATACGCGAATATAACTTTCACAGAAGAAACCCTGTCCCAGCAGTGTGACAAATTCACGGTAGCCAACCGGAAATCTAATCTTTAGCTTCGATTCGACCTCCGATACCACTTCGTCAGTAATCGGGTTCAATTTGCCCCCGACAACCTTTACAACTTCCAGGTTCATGTTAGCGTTATCCTGCCTGTATGAATATATTTGACACTTTAATTCGGCGCTCAGGTATTGTTTTCGCGCAAGCTCAACCGATAAATCACCACCTCGTTACCCATCATGCCTACTAGAGTTTGTCCACGCAGCGGATTGACACAGTGTGCGCTGGCTTTGAAATCAAGCGGCATCGCGCAGCGCGCCAGTACCGCTTCATTCGGGATGTCTACAATACACAGCTCATCTTTTGATTCACTGCCAATTTCGATGATTCACTGTTCGCCTAAAAATGTAAGTACGCCGAATTCCTCATTTTCATTGTCTATGTCGAGCAGATTTTGCAGTCCTCGCCCCAGAAGCTGCATATCTGCTAACCTCCATACCCATACAAAAGGGCCGTCAATGCCCGCCAAAAGCTGCCCACTGGACGAAAAAGAGATGTAATGCATTGTCCTGAAGCTTGCAGTGGGCGAAATGAATAGTTTTTGCTGCTTGATTTGCCTGTCATGGTGCCTGAAAAAGAATACTCCCATCAGATGATCGCCGCCTGCATGATGCAGCGCCAAAGTATCAGATGGAAGGTGGAGAATCGAATGCGGTTCTGCCCAGTAGTCAAAATCATCCTGTCGTGCTTTAGGCATTGGAACAAATGTGATTTCTTCCAGTGTCACCGCATCCAGCAGCGCCAGTCTCCCGTTTCCATCGTCATTACAGAGTGTCACCCACAACTGCTGACTGTCTGCCGTGAAGCAGACATCATCACCGTAATGCTTTATTCCGGGATAGGTATACGTTTTTACCACCTGTCTACCGTCAAGGTGAGCGACTCGGATTAGGCCGTCTCTCATGCTTGCCAGTGCTGTACCATTGGGAGAAACAGTAGCCCACTGTGAATCGGGAAGGTGGATCCTGCCGTTTTCCTGCCCGGTGAGCGCATCGACCATACGCCATTCGCTGCCATATTGCAGCGCTACCCAACGTCCATCGGCTGAGAGTTCGATCCAACCGGGTCTACCGTTGATTTGCGCGACTTGCTCTAACTTCAGCATCTCCATTCCCTTTGCAACAACTTACCATCACGTTCTTTCACGTAGCCAGATCAAGTACAAAAGTGATATGATTCAAGATAGAACCCAGGCTGAGCAAAGTAAGGAAACGGGCATGGATTTCTACACTGATGATGACCTCACAACTGTTCCACTGACACCCCGCGACCTCGTGCGTTTGCGCCCTGCAATGTACGTTGGTGGGACAGATAGCCGCGCTCTGCATCATCTGCCTTATGTAGTTCTCGATCACATGGCGGAAGAGGCATCCATCGGACGCTGCACCCACATCGCCCTTGAATTGCACGATGGGGATTGGATTTACATTCAGGATAACAGCGATGGAATGCCTGTTGCCCCATACAAGAACACCCCATTTACCCAGATGGAAGCATTGTTGCAGCACATTGGTTACCATAAAGGGCAGATTGAACCTGATCGCTATAGGAGTGTTGGCGGCATTCATGGTTTGGGTTTGGCGGTGGTCAATACGCTCTCCTCAACGATGTTGGTACAAAATGACTGTGAGGGCTATCGATGGGAACAAAGTTTCCACTCAGGGAAGCCAGAAATGCCGCTGATCCGCATACCGCTCGATAACCCAAAACAATCTGGAACACTCTTCAAATTTCGCCCTGATGACTCTATTTTCCCCCAAACCATCTTTGATTATGACCGCCTGAGTCAACGTGCCCAGGAACTCGCCTACCTGATTGGTGGGTTGCACATCGCTGTTCACGATCTGCGTACTGGTTCGCTGCAAGTAGGTGCGTTTCTTTACCCCGGCGGACTGAAGGACTGGGTGAGCGATCGGGTAGCATCTGACGACCGCCTCCATGATCCCATTTACAGTCGCCATGAGTTGGATGTGCAGCGGGAGCATGGAAACACTACCAAAATTGGAATTGAGGTCGCCATCCAATTCTCTGCTTCAGGTACTGGTGAGCAGGTCAGTTATCTGAATACGGTGCAAACACCAGATGGCGGGACACACATGGAGGCATTGAAACAAGCGATTCTTAACAGCCTCAATCAGCAATGTGTAAACCTGCCAGCATTCGCTCACTGTTCATCACTCCAGTGGGAGACCATTCAACCATATGTGACAGCGGTTATCGCTGTCCAGCACCCTTCTCCAGCATTTGTTAGCCCCACAAAAGTGAAACTTGCCAGTACAGAAGTTCGCGAACCTATTGAACATCTGGTTTCAGAAGCCATGCTGCAACTTGATACAACAGCCATGCAGCGAGTTTTGACGCATGTGAAGTAGGTTTCCACTCCCTTTACTGCAACCTACTATCAGCTTTCGTTCAGGCTCAACCGATAAATGACCACATCAGCGCCTTTCATGCCCACCAGCGTTTGCCCGCGCATTGGAGCAATACAGTCGTACAGGGGAAATGCGATTTCCTGCGGCAGTGGTTGGTGGGACACTATTCTTGCGCTTGTGGCATCCACAACCCGCAGTTCATAGTTTGATTCATGCTTAACTGCTGCTATCAACTGTTCACCAATGAAAGTCAAGGCAGCGAAGGTTTCGTTGCCATCTCCGCTGAGAATATGCTTGAGACCGTCGCCAATCAACTGCATATCCACCACCGCCAGACATGCAAAAACACCCCGTCAATCCCCGCAAAAAGCTGCCCACTGGCTGAAAACGAGATGCTGTTCATCTGCCTAAAATCGCCGCTGTCGGGCGAGACAAAGAGGGGATGTGGTTTGATCTGATTCCCATGCTGATTGAAAAAGAATACGCCAAAAAGATGATCGCCGCCTGCATGTTGCAGCGCCAGGGTATTGGAAGGAATGTGGAGAATCGAATACGGTTCTGACCAGTAGTCCAAATCATCCGCGCGTGCTTTAGGCATTGGCACAGATGCGATTTCGCTCAGTGTTTCAGCATCCAGCAGCGCCAGTCTCCCGCTTTCATCTTCATTCCAGAGCGTCGTCCACAGCCGCTGACTGTCTGCCGTGAAGCAGACATCATCACTATAATACTTTGTACCGTGATACGTACAGGCTTTTGTTACCTGTTTGCTATTGAGGTAAGCAACTCTGATTACACCACCTCTCATGCTCGCCAGTGCTGTGCCGTCGGGGGAAACCGTTGCCCAGTATGCATCGGGAAGGTGGATTCTGCCGTTTTCCAGCCCGGTGAGCGCATCGACCATACGCCATTCGCTGCCATATTGCAGCGCTGCCCAATGTCCATCCGTTGAGAGTTCAATCCAGTTGGGTCTACCGTTGATTTGCGTGATCTGCTCTAGCTTTAGCATCTAAAGAAACTTTCTACCTGGTGGGGTGAACGCTATCAATCCGGTTCGTTTAACTGCTGTTA
>JABWBO010000085.1 GCA_013360465.1 Anaerolineae bacterium
TCGTCTCGCCGCTGCTGATCGTCGGCGCGGGGGTGCTGCTGGGGCGGGCGGCGCTGGGGCTTTCGGCGCGGCGCAAGCCTGTCGCGGCGAAGGTCATCGGCTTCCGCGAGATCGCCTACGGGGTGCTGTACGCCGTGCTGGTGGGCATCGCCATCTAGAGGCTGAAGTCCGTAAGGTTCTGGATCTATGCTATCGTATGGCTGGGGCAGTTCGATGATCACGCTAACCTATGAGCATTTCCACCACTGGATGGAATCTTATGGCAGAGCCAGCGTAGAAAATGATGCGTGGGCTTCTGCCAACCTGTTTACCCAGGATGCCGTCTATTACGAAAACCCCTTTGCAGAGCCGCTGATAGGGCGGGATGACCTCTACAACTATTGGCTCCAGGGCGCACAAACCCTGAAGGACAAAGAAGCATCATTTCAAGTTCTTTCCGTGAAAGATAACCTTGGCATCGCTCGCTGGAACGCCAACTTCAGTGTCGCCGCATCGGGCAAACGCTTCGCGCTGGACTGCTTATTCATCGTCGAATTTGATGAGAACGGGCTGTGTCGAACTTTTCGCGAATGGTGGCATTCTCAAGAAGAAACGCCGGCTTATGGAGAATAGGTTTAGACCTGGCGGGATGTAGGGACGCGATTAATCGCGTCCGACACGGCGGACGGCAAGAATGCCGTCCCTACGAATTGCGCCAACGTTCTCCATTAGCAGATCAGCGCACGGGACGCCCTGCCGCCCTCTTCTGACTGTTTGCATCATCCTCCTGCCGCTGCCTGCGTCACATCCAGATAAGAGATGAGAAAACGATCTGTCCCAACAGCAAAAAGCCGACGGAAATCATCTGCACAGACTCCGTCAACCAGAGGTCTAACCATGAAGGCTCCCCAATCCTGCACGACAAGGCGAAAGCCCGCCTGAAGGTAAGCGTTGATGTGGGCAGAGCGGTCTGTTCTGATGCAAACATACGAGACTTTCAGTTCCCGTGCTATCGCCGCCACTGCCGCAACAGGATCAACCCCTTCGAACAACAACAGATCGGCGATCTTCAGGATCGATTTCGAAGCAACGGCTGAGGCATATCCAACCGGCTGTCCGTTCTTCCACAGCAGCCACAGATCTTGCCCACTCAACGCCTCGCTTTGATCGAGCAGTGAGAAGAAAGGCAGGTGTCGCCGAGCAAACCCCAGGTGATTCCTGGAAATCTGCTCAAAAAGCCAGTCGGCGGTGGACAAACGTTCACGACCAGATTGCTCTGCCCGAAGGTCGGTACCGTGCGGCAGCGCACCAGAAGCGATAATCGCGCTGGAGATGGCGTGAACATCCTCGTAGCCATATTTCTTATAGAGCGCGTGGTCCATGCGCTGCCGATCGGCAGCGAGAGTGGAGAAGCGCATACCGGCGGCGCGCATTCTTGAGTGGGCTTCATCGAGCAACCGCGAGGCAGTCCCCCGGTATGCGCTGGTTGGGTGAATGCAAACAGCCCAGATACCCCCTACTTCCTCAACGCCCTGTACAGACACAACGGGAAGCCGGAACACGCCCACTTGTCCAGTAACAACACCCCCATGCCGGGCGTAGATCGCAAAAAATGGAAAGGAGCGCGGGTCCTGCTCGCGAAGGATCGCGACCCGTTCAGGTGTCAGCGGAAAGCCCAAACACAGGAGATTAAGATGCAGTACTGCAAGCGGATCGACTTCATCATACTCATAGACTTCCATGATTTAGCGTTCTCTCCTGGCTTCATCGGGATAATCGCTTTGTCAACCGAGCATGATCCGTTTTATGTCCCAACGATAACCAGTTGACCTTCCATCCCCGCCTGACGGTGTCCAGAAACCGTACAGAAATAGCGGTACGATCCCGCGTGATTCTCGCTGATAGTGAAGCGGGCGCTGGCGGTTGCTTCTCTCGCATGGAGCATTGGTATATGAACATCCAGTTCGGCGATCTGCAAATCGTGCGGCATGCCATCGCCATTGATCACGGTCAGATAGACAGACTGTCCCGGTCGAACAAGCAAATCGGGATTGGTTATCCCGTCAATAGTGCCTCCAATTCCTACAAAGACCATGCGCCCATCGACAATCGCGCTCCGAAGCGTAAATTCGAGAGCGCTGGTGGAAGTCGGCTGGCTCTCGGCATCCACAACGATTTCGGTATCCAACTGCTGCGGACTGCAAGCAGCGCTGATCAGAACGAGTATGATCAAAACAAAAATCCAGATTGCGCTTGATTTCGCCATGAGCTTCCCTGACAAAGGCTATGTGTTTCACCCGTTCGTTTGGAGGTTGTACATGCCTTGGGCTGAGGAGGGGCAGAGACCCCCTCCTCAACCCTTCTCGAAGATCGGCACAGCCTGATCAACTTCACCAGTAACGCGCTGTCGCCATCAGCAGCAGAGCGATCACCAGCAGGATCACTTCAACCCGCTCAACCGTCTTCATCTGCTGATCGATCATCTGCATTTCTGCGGACTGTTCAGGGGTAGGCGGGCCGCCAGCCATGCCTATGGTCTGTCCCAGCTTTGCCAGCCGCTGCGCACGGGGTCGGATCATGAAGAAGCCGATCAGATAGCCCAGGATGGCGATGATGGAACCGACGGTAAACCCTAATCCGGGACGGGTCTGAATCCAGACCGACTGCAAATTTCCCGAAGTGTTCCAGTACAGCAAGGCGCCTGCGACAATGGTGATGGCGCTGCTGATGTTCATGTACAGGGGGTATCGCCTTTTCTCCATGAACCCCTGCATGAACTTGGGTCCGCCCCCCCCCAAGAGTTTCACCGTAGGCTCGACGAAGAAAAAGTAGGATACGGCAGCGCCCACCCAAAGCGTGCCAGCAATGATATGGGCGATACGAAGGACAATCAGAATTTCTCCACTCACGTCAGGACTCCTCTGGTGACTATGCTCAAATCGCTGATACCAGTAGACACCAGGAGGCGCTGACTGTGGGGTGAGTCATGACCCCGGAACTAACACAACATGTGGTACAATTTGGGCTGGATTCAGCAAGCAGCTGCCCCGATATACGTTTGAATCGAAAAATCACTCAACTTATTGATCAGCAGTGAGCAAAGATGGATCAGCAGAAGGACCCCGTTTATTTTGGGGAGTGGGTCAAACAGCGGCGTAAGGCGTTCGATCTGACTCAGTCAGAACTCGCTTTGCGCGCCGGATGTTCGGTGTTCGCATTACGAAAGATTGAATCAGGCGAACGCCGTCCATCCAAGCAGTTGGCGCGGCTACTAGCCGTATCTCTGGAAGTCCCTCCTGAAGATCAAGACGCTGTGATACGCGCAGCAAGAGGAGAGCTTTCTGTGGGGCGGCTGCATCGGTCTTTGGCTCCAACTGCCCCGACGCCCCCGTCAACATCCCAATACGCAGCTCCACCGCGCAGCAATTTGCCTGTGATGCTGACTCACTTTGTTGGACGAAATACCGAACTTACCTCACTGGGACGATTACTACAGGACCCTCTTTGTCGGCTGCTGACCCTGGTCGGTCCCGGTGGTATCGGCAAAACCCGGCTCGCCATCGAAGCGGCATCGCGTCACCAAGCCGATTTTGTCGATGGGGTCTGCTTTGTCCCGCTTGCCTCCCTCAGTTCGCCTGAATTCGTTGCTCCGGCAATCATTGATGCCCTGGATTTTTCGTTTCAAGGTCAGGTCGATCCTCGCATTCAGCTCCTCAATTATCTGGCTGGAAAACAGACGCTCCTGGTGCTGGACAATATCGAACATTTACTGGACAGCGTCGGACTGCTGGCAGACATCTTGCAGCATACACGCGGGATCAAACTGTTGGTTACATCCCGTGAAAGGTTGAACCTTCAGAGCGAGTGGGTGTTTGTGGTTCAAGGGTTATCCGTGCCGCCCGATAACCTGACCGAGCGCGTTGAGGAATTTACGTCCGTTGAGCTGTTCGTGCAGACGGCGCGACGAGTGAAGGCTGATTTTGTGCTGCAAGGCGACGAAACGATGGCAGTGTCGCGGATTTGCCGGCTTGTCGAGGGTATGCCTCTGGGAATCGAACTGGCGGCAACCTGGGTTTCGGTGCTGACGTGCAGACAGATTGAGCGCCAGATTGAGTACAGCCTGGATTTTCTGACCACTTCGATGCGGGATATGCCCAACCGGCAGCGCAGTCTGCGGGCAGTTTTCGACCATTCCTGGAATCTTCTCACGCCCGAAGAACGCGCTGTACTCAGCCGGTTAGCCGTGTTCCGGGGCGATTTCGATCAAGATGCATCCGAGCAAGTAGCCGGTGCAGGGCTGCCGATACTGCTGGCGCTGTCGTCGAAGTCCCTTCTACGCCGGAAGGAAAATGGGCTGTTTGATCTCCACGAAGTTGTGCGACAGTATGCTTTGGCATTCCTCGTTCATGATCCGAGCAGCGAAGCGACTCATCTCCGGCATTGCGAGTTTTACCTGGGGCTGCTGCGCGATCAGGAGGCGGCTCTTCACGGAACAAATCAACTTGAAGTGATTCGGCAGTTGAAGGATGCGCTTGATAATGTGCGCACTGCCTGGCGCTGGGCGGTCAGCCACGATAAGTTTGCGCTCATCGGGTCGGCGCTGCGGAGTTTGGGCTGGTTGTGCAACGTCGGCGTCCTATATCAGGAAGGTATCGAGCAAATCGAGCTGGTGGTCCAGGCACTGCGCGCCCAGCCTGAAAGTTCGGAACGGCAAATCGTGCTGGGCAAAGCCCTGGCTCAGCAGGGCATCCTGTTCTTTCGTCAGGGGCGGTTCAACCGAGCCTTGATGGCGTTGGAAGAAAGTCTCGTCATCCTCCGTCCGATGCATGACCCTGCCGTGTTGACAGATCCGTTGATCGTCACCGGAATCATCATGCACCTGATCGGCAATATCAATCGGGCGCAGGCGCTGCTGGAGGAGGGCTTAATCAGCGCTCAATCGGCGGGGAATCTATTCTACACGGCATATGCGCTATACAATCTCGGTTACGTTGCCGGTCTGTTGGGCCGTTACGCCGAGGGTTATGAGCAGATGGCAGCGGGTCTCGCCATGTGGCGGCAGCACGGCGATCTGAATTCAATTGCATTGGGGTTGAATTATATCAGTGAGACGGCTGTTCATCTGGGACGCCTTGAAGAAGCGCAAGACTTTTTACACGAGAGTCTGGCTTTGCTGACACCCCTGGGAGATCGATGGGCGATGGGCATAGCCTATCGCTTTTTAGCCTTGGCAACCCTGGCTCAGGGAAAAGCGGAAGAAGCCCAACCTTTCATTCACAAATCTCTCGATCTCTTCAATGGGGTGATCACAGGCGCGGATGTTGCCTACTCCTTGATTGTTTTGGGAGAGATAACCAGGACCCTTGGCAGCAGGGTTGAAGCCAGGCGTGTCCTGTGCCAAGCGCTTCAGATGGCGATGGAAGTGCAGGTGCTTCCACTGGCTTTGGATGCCTTAACCGGGCTGGCGCGCCTGTATCTTGAGACCGACGCCCCTGAAAACGCGCTGAGCCTCTCGGTGACTGTCCTGAACCACCCCGCCTGCGCCTATGAGACGAAGCGCAGCGCCTACCGCGTCCGTGTTGAAGCCGAGGCACAACTGACCGCTCATCAGATTCGCGCCGTCTGTGATGGAGCAGCAAACCAGCCGTTGGAGGTCATCGTTGCGCATATTGCCCGAACGCATGATCTACTCAAGAGTGCTGATGAAGAGTCGGAATAGACCGGGCGTCATCCATCCTCTTCGGGAGGCTTGATCTGGCGAAAGCTGCGAAACAGCGCGAGATCATAGACGATCTTCAACGTTCCCGCGGCAAAAAACGGAAAGCTCAGCAGCCCCAGACTCAGAAATGCACCGCTTAGCATGGGTCCCAGGGCAGCGCCCACGCTGCGCGCAATACCGGTCACCCCAGCGGCGGCGGAACGTTCGGCAGGGTCCACAACCGCCATGACGTAGGATTGGCGCGTAGGCACGTCCATCTGCGAGATGCTAAAACGCACCAGCAGCACCAGAATCGCCAGCGGCAGGGAAGGCATCAGCGGGATGAGCATCAGCAGGATATTGGATGGGATATGGGTGAAGACCATCGTGTTGATCAACCCGATTCGTCGCGCAAGACCCGCCGCCGCCAGCGCAGATAACCCAGACAGCAGGTTCGCACCGAAAAAGATGGACCCGATAGCGGCTGTCTCAACGCCAAAGCGTACGAAAAACCAGTACGCCATGAGACTCTGCACCACCAGCGCGCCGCCAAAGGCGTCAAGCGCGAAGAGCGCTGAAAGCCGAAAGATGATCCCGCGTGAACGGCTCAAGCCCAAACGACTCTGTGGCGAGCGGGGCGCGCTGACCTCGATAGCGCTTGAGAGCTGGTAGAAAAGGGCGACGAGCAGGCTGCCGAGCAAGGTGTACACAAGGAAGATGGCGCGATAGCTGGTCAGCGGTGTCGCGCCAAGCGCCTGCAAAAATCCGGCGAGTACCCCACCAGCCAGCGCACCTGCAGCCGTCGCTAACGATCCGCTGAGGTTGTACCAGGCGAACACCTGGGTGCGCTGGCTGTCTGGGAAGGTATGGGTGAGTCCCGCCTGCTCGATGGGAAGAAAGGGACCCACTTCGTTCCCGCTGGGACTGATCGTGCCGATGATGGCAGCCAGCGTCAGCACGAGAAAATCCTGAGAGATGCTGAACACCACTCCGGAGAAAATCATCAATCCCGCCCCAACCATCAGCATCCGCCGCCGCCCGATCTGGTCGGCGTGCGTGGTGATCCACAGCGACACAGCGGCATCGCCAGCCAGCGTGAGCGAGAGCAGCAGCCCGATTTGCCCCTCATCCTGTCCGATCTGTACCAGATACAGCACCAGCACGACGGAGAGCAGCCCGTAGGCAAAGAGGCGGAACGCGCGCGTCGTGAAGAGCAGCCGCCCGTCGCGCGTGAGGATACTCAGGCTGCGAACAGAGGTAAGCTCCAGGAGGTTCACGGCTCGCCGTGCGATCCGGTGCGCGCCTTACATACGGCGTACAGGCAGTCGTAGATCGCAAAGCCCACTTCCAGTCGTTTCTCAAGCGACCAATCGAGCAGATGCCAGCCGTTGGCGATCTGCCGAACGCCCTCTCCTTCGGGAGCAGCGCGCTTATCCTCGGTGTCGGCGGCTCGAACGATCTTCGCCAGATCGATCAACGCCGGGTCCGTCAGATGGAAGACTCTGATGAAGGACTCGAAAGAGGAGCCGCCCTCATGATGCCCCAGTTCGACGCCCGGCACGTCATAGGGCTGCGCATTTTCTCGTTCGGCAACCGTCAGGACCTGATCGGCAGGGACAAACAGCAGCTCCGCGTCAGGATCGATGAAACGTTTGATCAGCCAGGGGCAGACGACGCGGTCGACTTTCGGCTTTTCGCGAGTGACAAATCTTGAAGGCATGTACAGGCTCCTTACTTTTTGTGTTTACCTGGAAGAAAGTTCCGCATAGAGCGCTTCAAAGAGCAGCGCCCCCCGATCTAAGGCTGCCTGATCATTCGGACTCAGCCGGCGGATGCCCCGGCAAAGGGCATCCAACCCCGGCGCGATCGGTTCCAGCGCCTCTTCCTGAGCGGTATCCGCCTCATCGATGATGGCAGCCAACCGCCTGAGCGTCGGATCGGACAAGTGGTATTCACGCACAATCGTGTCAAAAGTGCAGTGTCCGTGTCGATGTGTCAGCCGCACGCCAGGGATATCAAAAGGTTCATGATTAGCCGGCAGAACAGCGCTTCCGACAGACACGAAGCTGAAGGCGGCTTCTGAATCGATGAAGCGCCGAATCAGCCAGCCGCATGCCATACGATCCACCCCCACGTTCTCCCACGTGACCCAGTTCATCTCTCTGATCCTCTACGCTCGATCAACCGCTGCCGCACCTGCTCGCCCGCTGCCGCTGCGAAATAATCTTGCTGAGTAATCTGCCGGTAGCGCCGGGCGAGGGTCGTAAGATTGGCGTCCGGTCTCTCCAGCCCTTCCAGAATCTCGCGGAAAGCAGCATCCGCCTGTTCCCTGAACTTCTGGACAAGGTCGGCAGGGGTATCAGCGAGAAGCTGTTCCGCCCTCCACAGGGTCGCCTCGCCTCCGTCCATATCGCGGATTTCCATCGTAAGCCACTGAAGCTTCTCGCGCGTCTGCGCCAGGTCGGGGAGTACCCACACGGCATCATGGAGCAGGATCGCCCCCAGCGTCTTCAGCTTGCGCCACACGTAGACCCTGGAGGCTGAAGGATCATTGGGGACCTTGTAGTTAAAAAGCAGCCAGGAGGTCATTGTGCCGGTCGCGCTCAGCTAAGAGTGCTGCGCGGCGGGGGCTGGCTGATGCGCCGATTCTGCGATTTCCTCATGAAGCCGTATGATGCTCACGGGTAAGCATCCCTCGTTAACTGTCGAACAATTATGTAACTGCGGTTACAGATTATCTCACAAGGCGCGTTCTGTCAACCCCGGTGACAGTCTCGTCACAGGGTAGTCGAAAGCGGGATCACTCTCTATCATCATGATCGATACCCCTCCCAATCGCAGACCTGTGAGCATCCATGAGCCAGTCCCTATTCGCCCGATCCCTGCCCGTCGTCGCCCTGACCTTCGTCGATGTACTCGGCTTGACCATCATCCTGCCCCTGCTGCACCTCTACGCCATCCAGTATGACGCCACCCCGCTGCAAATCGGCTTGACGGCGGCGGCGTTCCCCCTGGCACAGCTCATCGGCGTGCCGGTCATGGGCGCGCTCAGCGACCGCTACGGGCGCAAACCGCTCCTGCTGATCAGCCAGATCACCACCTGCATCGGCTTCCTGATGCTCGCCGCCGCCACCTCACTGGAGATGGTCCTTCTGTCGCGCATCTTCGACGGGCTGTTCGGGGCGAACCTGGCGACGGCGCAGGCGGCGATCACCGATCTGACCGACGAGAAAACCCGCGCCCAGGGTTTAGGGCTGACCGGCGCAGCCTTCGGAGCGGGATTTCTGATCGGTCCCGCCATCGCCCTGATCGCCCTGGATTTCAGCAAAGGTCTGGCGATGCCGGCGCTGATCGCGGCGGCGTACTCCTTCGTCTCCATCCTGATCACCTTCTTCGGCTTCAAGGAGACGCTGCCGCCGGAAAAACGCGGCGCGCCGGGTCATGGGGCGATGCGTTCGCTGTTCACCGCCGGGCGGATGCTGCGCCGTCCGAGCGTCAACGCCCTGCTGATCCTGATGTTTGCCCAGCAGTTCGTCTTCTTCGCCTTCGAAAGTCTGCTCGGTCTGTTCCTGCTCAACCGCCTGGGGCTGCTCGGTCAGGGCAGCGCGCTGGTCTTCATCTATGTCGGCGTCATCCTGATCGCCGTGCAGGTGCGGCTGATCGGGCGGTGGACGCGCAAGTACGGCGAGGCGCGGGTGATGCGTCTGGCGCTGACGGCGCTGGGGATCGGGCTGCTGCTGGTCGCCGCCACCCCGGCGCAGCCGCATCCGTTTTATGTCGAGGCGCTGACCCGCTACGAACTGCGCGACCTTCAGCCGAACGCGACCGAGCGGGTGATCGGCGGCATTCCGGTTGAGCTGCCCGACGAGACGGCGCGCGGTTTCGGCGGCATCCTGTGGCTGGCGCTGGCGGCGGTCCCCCTGACGGTCGGCGCGGGCTTGATCCGCCCCACGCTCAACAGCCTGATGGTCGGGCGGGTGGGCGGCGGCGAACGGGGGGCGATCCTGGGCGTCAGCGCCTCGATGGTCAGCCTGGCGGACGCCTCCGCGCCGCTGGTGGGCGGGTGGCTCTTCCAGGCGTATGGATCGACCATGCCGTTTGCGCTGGGCGGCGCGGCGCTCCTCATCCTGGCGGCGCTGAGCCTGCTGATTGTGCGAAAGGCAGGTCGTGGGGATTCCCGGAGTTCGCGCCCCCGGTAAGGGTTCGTGTTCTTCGTCTCGCCCCTGTGTGGCAGCATCCTGGCGTTACAGCACGTCTTAAGGGGATTCCAGCCGCGATGGTCATCGATCTGAGCGCCGAGGGCATCGGCTTCGCCGTCTTCATCGTCATCCTGCGCATTCTGAACACCGCCATCGGCACGGTGCGTCTGATCATTGTGACGCGGCAGCAGCGTTTGCTGGCGGCGGCGTACTGCGGCGGCTTTGCCATCGGCAACTATGTCGGCATGATCATCGAACACCGCTTCATCACCAGCTTCTTGGTCGCTAACGTGATCAGCGAGAAGGCGGGGCACGAGATCGCGCTGGCGCTGCGTCAGAGCGGCTTCGGCGTGACCGAGACGGTCGGCGAGGGGATGAACGGCAGGGTGATCATGCTGCGCAGCGTGATCGTCAACCGGGAAGCGCCGCGCCTGCTGGAGGTGGTACAGGGCATCCAACCGGATGCCTTTGTGGCGATGGAAGAAGCGCGGGCGGTGCATCGCGGCTGGATCAAGGCAGGGCGCAACCAGGGCTGAACACCGCGGCAGGGCTGCGCATATCTTCTATGACAATCGCATCCGCCACGACTGCATCGAGGTGCTTTACGAAATCGGCTACGCTGTACCCGATCTCATCGCCGACTACGCCGCCGACTTCCTGGCGCTGCTGGGCAGCCGCGACAACCGCATGGTCTGGGGCGGCATGACGGCGCTCGGCGTCATCGCCGACCGATAAGCCGCAGCCCTCTAGGACCAGATCGATCTCATCCTGACGACGACAGAGAAAGGCTCGGTCATCACCCAGGATTGGGGAGTGCGCGTGCTGGCGACGCTCTCAGGGCAGGATCCGCTGTACGAAGCGCGCATTTTTCCCTTTCTGCTGTCCTTTTTGCGAAGGTGTCCTCCCAAAGACCTGCCGCGCCATGCGGAAAGCTGTCTGACAGCGGTGAACCGCGACAACCGCGCCGCCGTGCAGCCCCTCATCGAGGCGCGCGCCGGCGTTCTCAAACCCGCTCAGGCGAAGCGTCTCAAGGCGATCCTGCGCAGAATCGAATCGCTGTAACCTGGGGGCTTTGTCCGCTGTTTGGTTTTTCCGCCGACTGTGCGATCCATGCCGGGGCAGCATCGGGAGCGACCGGCGGAAATCCCAGGCTGGCGGGGGCGCTAACTGCCGTTGCTCAATAGACTATCGAGTGTAATCACGTTGATTTGGGCAGAGAAGCGGAGGAAGTCAGATGGATTCAGCGTGAAGATGTGTTGGATACCGCTTGCCAGCATTGTGGCAACCAGATTCGCGTCATACACTTGCTTTCCACCCATTGGAATAGTCTCGAGCAAGTTCAACAAATAATCGGTCACCGCCTGAGTTTCATCAGCAACTTCAAACAGCGAAGCCAATGCACGCGCGCGGGACGCCACATCCTGAGGGCGGGGCGGAATCGGAAACACCTGAGGACGGGTCAAAACCATGCAGAACTCGCGGAGTACCTGTCGGCTAATCCAAAGTCGATTCTGGTCAGCGATAAGCTTGGCGATAGCGCTTCGCACGTATGCATATTCTGGCGTTTCGGTCACATTCAAGCGAATGACGACATTCGTGTCGCAAAACACGTTACCGTACATCGTCATAGAAGTCCTCGCGGCTCAGCAGATACCGCTCGTCGGTCCACCCACCAACTGTCAGCGGCTCAAGTTCGAGCAGCGCGCTCTGGCGATCTTCTGAGGACTGCTTCTGCATGCGCAGCTCTTCGCGTACAGCGGCGCGTATCACAGCGAGCAGGTCTGCAACAGTCAGATCGCCGACATGCGTTTCGTTCGTAAACATCGCTCCACCCGCTTTCTCCATTCCATGTATTATACGCCCTTGGGTACGCCCCGCTGTTTGGTTTTTGAGCCGACTGTGCGATAATCAGCGGCACTCTACACCCGCTCCCTGGCAAGGATGAGTCCTGGCATGAACCAAGAATCCCGCACCCTCCTGGCGATCACCTTTCTGCTGGCAGCCCTGTTCGTGGCGATGAACCGCATCGTCGAGTCCGCCCCGCTGCTCGATTACTGGCTGGCGCTGGCGCTGTTCCTGATCGGTGCAGTACTCGCGCTTTCCAGCCGATACGATCTGGCGCGCGGGCTGACCCACGAAGAGGTCGCCGCCCAAGTCGCTGCCGCTCCGGCGCTGCCCCGCGTGCAGGTCTACGAATTCCCCGCCGGCGCTGCGAGGCAGATCAACGCCGCTGCCGCCCCGCTGCCGATAGACGACGCCCCGGCAGCCCAGAGCAGCGCCCCCGATCTGGCGCTGGGCGCGGTGATCATCGATGAACCCGCGCCGCCGCCCGTCGAGGGCGATAACACGAAGGAGAGCGGCGATGGCGCTGCTGGATAAAAGTCGGGCGCTGCGCACCCTGCGGCGCACGCCGCCGATGTTCGCGCTGGTCCTGCGCGGCGTCGATCAGGCGCGGGCGCTGAGCGCTACCGACGGACCCGACGGCTGGTGCGTGCTGGAGATCGTCTGTCACGTCAACGACTTCGAGGGCATCTTTGCCGAACGCATCCGCCGCGCGGTCGAGGAGGATACCCCACACTATCGCAGCGCCGACCACCTGGCGCTGGTCGAAGAAGGCAGTTACAAGCAACAGACGCTTTCTGCCGTCTGGGATCAGTTCCTGTCACGCCGTCGGGCGCTGGTCGGCTATCTGGAAAAACTCCCCGCCGAAGCCTGGGATCGCACCGGAGTCTTCGCCGATGGCGCGGTGGCGACGGTCACCGAGATGGCGATCAACGCCGCCCTGCATGAGATCAACCATATCGAGCAGGCGATGAAGGCGCTCGGCATCAGCCAGCCCGTCGATTTTTAGCCCAGCCCTTCAAGACGGTTCTCCGGCTTCTGCGCCGGCGGTTCAGCAATATGAACCGCCGGCGCAGTTTTTTATTCAGCCCGAAGCCGTATATCCCAAACCGCCTGACCCTTCCTGAACCCAATTTAATCCAAAATTACGAAAAAGATTATTACAATGTGTGTACAGCAGAACATCTGTCTGTTCAAAACCCTGTTCAAAAGTCCGGTTTCCTGTTCAAAACTCGCGCCGGCATGTTCATAACTTCAGTCGTCTTCAGAGCGCGTTCAGGATAATTTCGGTCCGGCTGTTCACGACTGTTCATAAGCCGGCGGGTTATGAACACGCCGCCTGTTCAAAACTTTGCGAGTCTTTGTTCTGCTTTACCCAACTATTTGCGAAAAACAGGCGCAGACGGGGACAAAACTTGGTGTATTTTGCGATACGCGGAAAACGTCGGAAAATGGGGGATTAGTTTTCGACAGATTGAACAGCCCTACTACTACGACTATTTTTTACGATACTACGGTACAACCTTTCATCTGTTTCACAGCCAAGCCGGTTGTCGCCATCATCGAAGCCCGGCTATAATCAACCATGAATGGCTTACTGGTAGAGTAACTCCATGTTCGCACCGGATACTTCCGACATCGAAAATTTGCAACGCCGTATTGCGATCCTCACGCGCATCACGGAGATCAGCGCTGCGCTCAATTCCCAGGTCAAACTGAAACCCCTGCTGGGCATGATCATGGAAGCGGCTGTCGAAATCGTCGATGCCGAAGCGGCATCGGTGCTTCTGTGGGATGCCAAGACCAACGAATTACGCTTCGCAGCAACGACGACAGGGGCGGACAGCGACACGCTGATCGGAATCGCAGTTCCGCTGGAAGGCAGCATCGCCGGCGCGGTGATCACCGAAGACCGCACGGTCATGGTCAACGATGTTCATCAGGACCGGCGGCATTACAGCGGCGTGGATAAGGCGACCGATTTTGAAACGCGCTCCATCCTCGGCGTGCCGATGCGCGTGAAGAACCGCGTGATCGGCGTGCTGGAGGCGGTGAACAAGCGCGCGCTGCCCTGGTCCAATGACGATGCCAACCATCTGGCGACGCTGGCGGCACAGGCTGCGGTCGCCCTGGACAGCGCGCAGCTGGTGGCGGCGCTGCAAAAAGCCAACGAGGAACTGAGCCGGCTGGACAAGCTCAAGAGCGACTTCATCGCCATCGCCTCGCATGAGTTGCGTACGCCGCTGGGAGTCATCCTGGGCTATGCCAGTTTCCTGCAAGATACACAGGATGAAGAAGTGCGCGAACATGCCGGCAAGGTGGTCGCCAGCGCGCTTCAGCTGCGCCGCATCATCGAAGACCTGACAAACCTGCGCTATATGGAGCAGAAATCGACCGATCTGCGGCTGACTCCGACGCCGCTGGCGGGTTTCCTGAACGAGATCGTTCACGACGCCCTGGGGTTGATCGACGCCAAGAAGCATCGTTTGCAGTATGCGTCCCCCCCGACCGACATCCTGGTCGCCCTCGATCATGCGCGCATGAGCCTGGCGATCACCAACATCCTGAACAACGCCATTCGCTTCACCCCGGAAGGAGGGCGAATCGCCATCCAGACCAAGGTGCAGAGTTCACGGCACGTCTGGATACTGATCAGCGACACCGGCATCGGACTGGTACGGGAAGAGCAGGAGCGCATCTTCGACCGTTTCTATCAGGTCGAAGATCATATGACGCGCACCCAGGGCGGGCTGGGAATCGGGCTGAGCATCACCAAGGCGGTGATCGAGGCGCACGGCGGTAGAATCTGGGCGTCCAGCCCTGGCTTGAATCAGGGGACAACCTTTACGGTTGCGCTGCCGCTGGCGAAAGCATAAGCGTCATCCTATGGAATCGTCCTTTATAGTTGAAGTACGCGCGCAGGTTCATAGCAGCGCTTCGGATTCAGTCTTCCCCACAGGGGTTCAGGAGGGCGTTTGATGAGCATAAAACTCACCTGGCTTGGACACTCCGCGTTCAACCTGGAGATTGACGGTCACGCCGTTGTGGTTGATCCGTTCCTGACCGGCAACCCCCTTGCGCCGTTCGCCGCCGAGGCGATTCATCCAGAGTTGATCCTGCTCTCTCATGCGCATGGTGATCATCTTGGAGATACGGTCAGCATTGCTAACCGCACCGGCGCGGGGGTCGTCAGCAACTTCGAGATTTGCAACTGGCTGCAAAAACACGGCGTCGCTGTCACGCATGGGCAGAACAGCGGCGGCATTGGCGATTATGATTTCATGACCGTCAAATCGACCATCGCCTTCCACAGCTCTTCCTTCTCCGATGGAAGTTATGGCGGCAGCCCCGGCGGATTCATCGTCACGGCGGCGGCGAGCGGGCTGCGCATGTACTACGCGGGCGATACCGCCCTGTTTTCCGACATGCAGCTCTATGGGGATGAGGGCATCGATGTCGCGTTTCTACCCATCGGCGACTTCTTCACGATGGGTCCCGCCGACTCGCTGCGCGCCATTCAGTTCATCCGCCCACGCTACGTGGTTCCGATGCACTACAACACCTTCCCGCCCATCGTGCAGGATGTCAGCCATTGGGCGCAGCGGGTGACCAACGAGACCAATGCTACCCCGATCGTACTCGATCCGGGGGGATCGTTCACCGTCGAATAGGACGCTTCAGGACGACGAGGGTTCGATGGGCAGGCGCACGACGAAGCGCGCGCCGCTCATGCCGCCGCCGGCGTCTTCGACCGTGATGCGCCCCTGGTGGGCTTCGACGGCGAGCTTGCAGAACGTCAGCCCCAATCCCATACCGCGCCGTGCGCCTGGCGCCTGTTCCGTCTGTTCCAGGCGGCGGTAGGCGTCAAAGACTGTCGCGCGCTGATCTTCGGGAATCCCTGGTCCGTTGTCGGTGACGCTGAGGGCAAGCATCCTTCTGCCCTCGCCGCCGACTTCCGCGCGGGCTTCGACCAGGATTGCCGCGCCGCGTCCGCTGAAGCGTAGTGCGTTATCCAGCATGTTGACGAACACCCGCCGCATGATCTCGGCATCCGCCTGGAAGGGCGGCAGCGGCTCTTCGTAGCGCATGTCCAGACGGATGTTTTTCTCGATGAAGGTGTTGGCGAGCGTTCGATAGGCGTTGTCGATCAGCGTTCGGGGGTCCACCTGCTGCGGATGCAGGAGCAGGCTGTTGTTCTCGATCTGGGCGATGTCCAGCAGGCTGTCGATCTGGCGCATCAGGGCGTTGCCGCTGTCCAGGCACAGGCGAAGGATGCGACTGGTCTCCTCCGGCTCAAGCGGGTATTCCGTTTGCAGGCTGAGGTCCAGCCCGTTGAGGATTGCCGTGAGCGGACCGCGAAGATCATGAACCGCCATCTGGATGAAGAAGGGCGATCCCATTGACTGCTGTTTTTTGCCGGTGGATTTCATCTGCCGCCTGCAAATTGTAACGTTTCAAATCTGTTACGCCAATGCGATCATAGCAGGGGATGGCGTTCCGATGCAACCTGCGCGCCATCCGCCTTACCTGCCTCGCGGACGCCAATATACAGCGCTGCCGCGAAACCCACCAGCAGCCAGTATGAAAAGATGAAGCGGTCGAACAGCGTGATGGCGTCGCCGCTGTCAAAGGCGAGATGTGCCAGCAGCCCCGCCGCCGCGCCGACCGCGCCGGTGCGCGCCCACCCCCCGCCGCGCTTCCAGGTGCGCCAGAGCATCAGCGCCAGCGCCGCGCTCCAGCCGGTGTAGACGAGCATCCCCGGTATGCCGAGGTCCGTCCCCGTTTGCAGCAGGATGTTGTGGGCGTGGGGCAGCACCTGCTGTTCGTAGCCGGGGACGGGATACTGGTCGCGCACCGGGCGCGCCCGAAACTGATTGATGCCCACGCCGGTGAGCGGATGATCGCGGAGGATCGCCAGCGCCGACCCCCAGATGTTAAGACGCGAAATCTGGCTGTTCTCGTCGCGCAGCAGCGCCGACTCGGAGGCGTCTTCCGGGATGATCCAGTTGCCGGCGAGGATCACCTCCGCCGCCGTCAGGATCAGCAGGATGGCGAGGGCGAACCTTCGGCGTCGTCCGGGGAGCATGACGCCGAGGATCACCATGCCGCAGGCAGCCAGCACCCCGAAGATGGCGAAGCGCGACTGCGCCAGCAGCAGGGCGAAGCCCAGGGTCAGCAGCGCCACCCAGGCGAGCAGCCGCCAGCGGCGCGGCAGGTCCATCTGCTGGGTGAGGGCGAAGGCGGCGGCGGGCACGACCAGCAGCGTCATCGCGCCGGAGATCTCGTTGACGTTGAAGCCGCCTCGGATCAGCGGCAGATCGCGCAGGCGCGGCAGCAGATCGAGGATCGGTTGAAGCTCTATCGACTTGAGGGTGTACTGCGCTGTGAACAGCGCGATCACGCCGATCAGCACGCCGAACGCCAGCCAGCCGATCACGAACCCCCGGTCGGCGCGCGGCGGTCGTCCCCAGTCGCCCACAACCCAGGCGATCCCTGCGCCCATGGCAGCGCGGCTGACAACATAGAACCCCCAGGTGTAGGGCGCAGTATACGTATTGAGGACGCACAGGATCAGAAACGCCAGCAGGAAGAGATCGAGCGGCGTCCGGGTTAACAGCCTGCGGTACAGCGCCAGGCGCAGCAGTAGGATCGGCAGAAACAGCATAATAATATTCAGGCGCGCCGGGTCTGGAAACCAGTGCGCCAGGATGATCGCTGTGAGCAGCAGCGCTTCAGCGGAGCGCATCCAACCAAAATTCAACCGTTTTATAACCATATCGCAACGCATTCGTGCTAAATACGCATTAGGTTACAGTGTTACAACTCAGATATAACAAGATTATAGCTTGAGTTAATCGATGTTGTGAGCGATGATAGTCGAAGCAGGCTTATTACAATTTTCCTTGTTACAATTTGTGCGCTTAATGGTAATATAGAGATTTTATTCGTAATCGTCGCTCACAGAACGTCAGGAATGGGTCCATGTTTCTACACAAGGTAACGCACGTTTCGCTTGATTCTTTTCACGAAAAGAGCAAGGGAAAACGGGTTGCGCTGATGTATCCGTGGACAAATTATCGCAACCTCTTCCTTGCTTATTTCCTGAATCGCGCACAAGAAGGTCTATTATACTACCGTGTAAAGACCGATCCACCTCCGTCTTCCCTTGCCGAAATTGCTTCTGATCTTGTCGAGCAGATCAGCCAGGTTGTTGGCAGCTTTGGTAAAAAGACCCGCGCCGTATTGAAGAAGGTCAACCTGAATCCGGCAGCCCTTGGCGAAGCGCTGGCTGCCGATCTTGGGGCATACTCCGCTGAGCCTGTCGTCCTCTATATCGACGAGATCGACAAAATCCCCCTTGACGAACCCTTCATCCAATTCATCGAGTCCCTTGTGGGCAGTCTTCCAGAGAACGTTCAGCTCGCCGTCAGCAGCCGTCTTCTGACTTATAACCCCTGGGCGTCGATGGTGGCGGAAGGCAAGGCGGCTGTTTTAGGGACCGAGCAGCGCAAGGATGATATGATGTTCACGGTTGAGGACGAACCCCGACCGCAGATCGAAGTCTTCTCGTTCGGTCGCGGGCACGTCCTGGTGAACGGGCAGCCGATCACCAACTGGGATGGCGCTCTGCCGCGCAACCTCTTCTTCTTCTTCTTAGATCGCCCCCTCGTCACCCGCGACGAGATCTTCGAGGTCTTCTGGCCCGCCCTGTCGGTCAAAGAAGCGACCAACGTCTTTCATGTGACCAAGCGCAAGATCACCGAGCGCATCAACATGAAGGTGCAGCAGTCGGGCAGCTTTGAACTCACGCAGTACAACAGCGGTTTCTATCTGCCGAGCGAAAAAGTCGTCCGGCATTATGACGCTTCGGACTTCGTTGAATCGGTCGAGAAAGCGATCATCGCCACCGATCAGCGCGAACAGCA
>JABWBO010000212.1 GCA_013360465.1 Anaerolineae bacterium
CGAGAAGTCGACGGTGCCGACGCTGTTATCCCCATTGAAATCGGCGCGGGCGTCGTAGCCGCTCTGTCCCTGCGACTTACCGTAGGCGGCGGACAGGATTGAGAAGTCGCTGATATTGACATGGTTGCTGTTGTTCGCATCGCCCATCGCCAGCGCCCCGAAGTCGAGGCTGACCGACGGATCGGCGAGGTTCACCGAGGGCATGACGGCGAGGCTCTGGTCATGCTTGAGCCAGACGCCGTAGGTCCCCTGGGGAAGGTCTTGCAGGGTGAAGGTGCCGTTCACGTCGGTAGTCGGGCTGTGTTCGCTGACCAGCGCGCCGCTATCCGCCAGTTTGACGCTGAGGGGGACGGCGTAGGCGGCTGTGCCGGGCGTGCGGCTCGGCAGGGTGATCGTGCCGGTGAGGTCAGACAGGGCAGGAATCATGACCCAGGCGATCACTTCCGTGACCTGCGTATCGAGCACCGTGCTGACGCCGGTCTGCGCATCGACCTGTGTCAGGTTTCCGGCTCTATCGACAAAGACAAAACGACTGCCATCCGGCGACCACGCCCACTGCGTCGCATAGGGGTTTTCCGGCATGAGGAACAACTGGTCCGATGTCGTGAACGTCAGCGTTGGGTAGTCGAGGATGACTGGACTGAAGCGTCCAGCATCTTCTGGGACTGGGTCGGTTCCCCATCCTTCAATAACCCAGAACAGCAGCTTGTAGCCTATAGGGGACCATGCGAAAGGCATCTCGTACTTGATGCGTTCGTTGAAGGAGATTTCGGGAGGCATCTTCAGGTCGGTGCTGTTGTCCACATCGAATATCGCCAGGTCAAAGTTATACACCGCACGCGCTACGTGGGCATGTGCCAGATAACGTCCGTCAAACGACCATGCCGTCCGTGCCGTGTTGAATGCCAGCTGTCCTGTCGCCGAGTTGTGTCCGCTGACATCCTCGACCAAGGTGTCGGGCAGCAGCGCATACGCCCCTTGAGCGGCATTGTAGATCACCGGGAGTGCCCCCCCAGGGCAGTGCTGATAGCCGGATGTCCCGAAATACTCGCCAAAACAGCGCACGTAGAGAAATGTATCGGGGCGCGGCGAGTCGATCACAAAGTTGTAGGAGGTTTGGAAGGTGTACTGCTCCGGGAGCGGCGGGATGGGCGGCGGGGACGGAAAGTGCTCAATGGAGACCAGGCTCCCAGAACTGAAGTCGTACCGGAGCGGATCGTTTAGGTCGGGATTCTTCACGACTGATAGAAAGCTGTCTCCGCGCAATCGGAAAAAACAGTGCTCCCACTCCGGCAGCCAGGGAGTGCTGAGGATGGGCTGGAAGGTCAAGCCGTCGAGGATCGTCAGGGTGTTTTCCGCCGATGAGACGACGCCGACCTGATCACCGGTTGGCGAGAAGCGCATGCAGTCGGGTCTGGGCGGGATGGCAGTGACCGACCGTTCGTCAAGGGTCAGCCGCACGTATTCCTTCTGGGTTTCGGAAATCTGACGGACGTAGCGCAGCTGCGGAACCTGCGGCGCGGGGTCGGCAGCTGTAATGGCTGGAACTGCGCAGACGAGCAGCATCAGCGCCAGCGACGACAGACAAGACAAGGCTCTTGACAGCAGAAGCGTTCTGAACATGGTCCATACCTCCATCAGGGGCTGTTAGGGATGCTGTTCGGGTCGAGCGCCTGGATGACTTCGGAACAACTCAGGAAGACACGTCCCTCGGCGTTATCGCCAGGGGTGGTATCGACGACAGTGTTGCGGTAGTAAGCTTCCGGATCGCTGGCGTCGCGCTGTTTCAGCCAGGCTGGAGCGGGGTGGACCGCTTGATTGTAGGTTCCGACAGTTCCATAACTGCCGATCGTCAGCGCGAAGCGGTAGTCGTTCCAGGCGTCTTGCCTGGTAAGGGCATCTAGATCAGTATCTGCGTCTCGGAACGCCCTGACGGTGATGCAGTAGGCGATGGGCTGGGCAGTGTAGAGGCTGTTGTAGTCGGAGGTGGGTCCATTGAAGGGGTAATTGCCCCACTGTCTGACCGACTCTGCGGTCACCCCCCACTCTTGCTGCAGGACGCGGTTGGCAATCGGTTGATAATTGAGAGGTTCGTAGACGAGCGCTCTTGCGATGGCGGTCAGGTCTGGCTGTCCTGCGTTGGCAAGCTGATACCAGGACTGCACCTGCACGAGGTACTCTTCCAGGAGTTGATTGAGCGTGAGGCGTTTGTCTTCCCCTCCATGACTGACGATCACCGACCAAAAGTTTCTGCTGATCGCCTCAAAAGCGATGTCCAGCTTTGGAACGCCGTTACGCAGGTTGATACCGACATCCGGCACGCCTTGGCTGTACAGGGAACTCATCTCCCCATTGTAAACTGCCGCGATGACATCGCTCAGGCGCGGATACCGTTCAAGCTCCGTGTGAAAAGTGTGGTAGTAGCGAAAGTAGACGAATTTGGCGCAGTTTCGCCAGTTCTCAATCCCCAGCGCATCAGCGCTGCAGGTGATCGTTTCCCAGGACGGGTCCGGCGCTTCCATCTCGTAGTCGTACGCCGCGAGAGAGACTATCGCCGTGTTACCATCACCATCCAGCACTTCAAGTTCCCCACAGGTGAACAAGTCGTATGAAACGCCGTCATCGCGCATCCATCCGATTTGACCGTTATGCGAGACTCTGTACCAGGTCGAATCATCTTCAGGTGAATAGAACCGCCCCAGAATGGTTATTGCTGTATCATCTATCAAGCGAGCGAGCAGCTGGCTGTTGGTACTCGCTCCGGAGCGCAATCCAAACCCATCTTGACTTGTTGTGTTGACCACCCCTTGGCATAGTGGAAGCGGTTGGCATACGGGAGAGCTTGCGCCGGCATACCCGTCTCCCACTGAACAGAATGGCGGGGTAGGCGTGAAGGTCGGCGTTGGGGTGGGGCTGGGAGTATTTGTCGGCGTCGGGGTGTAGCACTCGATGAAAGGGTTCGTCCCCGTGCCGGTGAAATCGATGTAGGGCAGCGTACCAGGATCATAGTTTGAGCCGAAGGTGATCGCTACATCGACCCGTCCCGCTGCGATGCCTTCCCAGTACAGTGGGCGGAATCCATCGGGTTCGGCGGGATAACACTGGTTGCCGTCTTCTGGCGTCCACCATTGTCCACAGGTTGACCGTTCCCCGTTGACGATCAACTGTTTGCCGCCAGAGGAGTAGATGATATCTCGATGGGGCCAACCATAAATGTACGGTTCCATTCGGGTGATGGTGGTCCCGGCGGGAAGATCGATGGACCAGGACATGGAACCGGCAAGGTTGCCGATTTCATCAGGCAGATTAGCTTTGACCCCTTCATATTGAGGCGACAGATTGTTGAGCGTCCAACCGTTGGTCGCGTAGTACCAGAAGTACATGCGGTGCTGCCAGGGATTTTGACAGGTGGAGGGTGTAGGAGAGGCAGCCTCGATACCTATGGGCAGGGAATCAGAAGTAGCGACGGCGATGCTGCCCGGTGGGAGACTCTCTTCAGTGACTTCCGCCGTGAGTTCGACACCAGGCGTCGCGGAGGCGGTCGCCGA
>JABWBO010000010.1 GCA_013360465.1 Anaerolineae bacterium
GTTCCGGGGCCGGCCTGCAGCTGAGCTACTTCCGTTTCGAGACGGATGACGCCGACCGCCTCGACCTCGACCCCGGCGCGGGCAACAACGTGATCCGCTCGCTGGTCACGCACCCGGCCACGCTGAACCAGGCGTTCGACAGCCTCAGCGCCAGCGCCGCCCACAGCATCCAGGTGGACCAGGTCGACCTGACCGGCTGGATGAGCTTCGGCGACGGCTGCGCGGTCAGCATCCACGGCCTGGGCGGCCTCCGCTTTGGCCGGCTGGAACAGGAGTTCCGCAGCGAGTTCCAGATCCTGGGCCGCACCACCGTGGACACCAACATCGACTTCGAAGGCGTCGGCCCGCAACTCGGCGTGCTGAGCGTCGTGGAAGTCGGCGGCGGCCTGATGGCTTACGGCCAGGGCCTGGCCAGCTTCCTGGTCGGCAAGAGCAGCGGCGACTACCGCCAGGAGAACGAGTTCCAGGGCGTCCTGGCCGAAACCGGCTTCGACAAGACCCGCATCGTCCCGGTGCTGGAACTGGAAATGGGCCTGGGCTGGCAGAACGAGTGGCTCCGCGCCACCCTGGGCTACACCATCATCAGCTGGCGCAACCTCGTCACCACCAACGGCTTCATCCAGTCGGTGCAGTAAGGCAACTTCACCACCAACCGCGACAACCTCAAGGACGCGCTCACGTTCGATGGCGTGACCGCCCGTCTGGAAGTGCGCTGGTAAGCATTCCCTTTGTTCCCCACGACAACCCCGGCCGTCTGGCCGGGGTTGTTGCGTTAAAAGACGCCCCAGCTTTCCCATTTTGTGTTGCGCTGCGTGTATCCCGCTGCCATTCAAGGGCATGGGGACGTTTCGGGGCATTCCTCAAGGGTACGGGCGTCCGTCGTCCAGGCCCTCGCAAATTTTGTCCATTTTGCCCTGTTACCCTGGATTCTGCTTGACAGCAGACAACAGCGGCTTGAGAATGATCCTCATTCCGGCCTCATATTCGACACAATCCGCCGAAGACTCACAGCTTGAGAGGAGCAGCCCATGCGGAAGTTTTCATTCTGGAACGGCAAGCGGCAAAAGCCGGCCAAGGCATCATCCAAGTCATCGGTCTGGAAGAAGTGGCAGCCCCGGCTGGAAGTCCTCGAAGACCGCACCGTCCCGGTCATCACTTCGGTCCTGGCGGGCACCACGGCGACGGTGACCAGCGACGCGGCGCGCAGCGCCAGCGGGGTGAGGACGCCGAACACCGTCGATCCCGCCTGGTCGAGCCGGTAGCCGTTGACGGTGAGATCGAGGTAATGCACGGCATCCCAGCGCCGCCAGACGCCCAGCAGATGCGCCTCGGCGGGGCTGGCGAGCGCCGGCAGGTGCGCGTCGGTGGTGGCGTGGAAATCGGCGCGAGCTTCCGGCAGATAGCTGCTCAGGAACGCCCAGGCGAGCGCCATCCAGACGGTCAGCGCCAGACGGTGGAGGAAGGCGATGGCGATTCCGTAGGCGGCGGCGCGCCGCCACAAGTCAGACATGCTGCGCAGGTCGCTCCTCTTGGCTATAATCAATGACCTCATTATACGAGCCATGCGCGGGTGAGAAGCATGTTCATCGATTGCAGCCGCCTGATCCTCACAAACCCGATTCAACTTAACTACGGCGTGGCAGTCACCGACCTGGACGGCGACGGACGCTTCGAGATCGTCGTGGCGGGCTTCGGCTATCCGAATCTGATCCTGAAGTGGGATGGCGAGAATCTGCGCGATGTCGCCACGATGGAACTCGCCGATTCGCTGCGCCAGGCGATCGGCGTAGCGGCGGCGGATATCGACGGCGACGGGCAGGAAGAACTCTACATCCTGAATTCCGACACCTTCGCCGGGCGCAAGCAGTTCGGCGACCGCCTGATGGACCTGACCGACGACAACTGGATCGATCTGTTCGCCCTGCCGGGCAATCGTCCGCAGTCTAACATGACTTCCGGGCGTTCGGTGATCGCCGTCGACCGCAAGGGCGAAGGCTATTACGGCTTCTACGTCGCCAACTACGGCGGACCGATCCGCCTGTACGAGCTGGACGACGACGGACGCCTGCGCGATATGGCGGGGCAGGCGCGCGTCAACCTGCGGACGGGGGGCAGGAGCGCCGTCGCGCTCCCCCTGGTGACCGAACACATGGACATCTTCGCCGGCAACGAGGGCGGACCGAACTACCTGTTCCGCAACGTCGGCGGCGTCTTCGAAGAGACCGGGGCGGATTACGGCGTCGATGATCCTTTCAACCACGCGCGTGGCGTCACCGTCGTCGATAACGAGGAGACGGGCGAGTTCGCCCTCGTCTATGGCAACTGGGAAGGACATCACCGGCTGTTTGTGCGCGACGCGGCTGGCAGATTCGTCGATGCCGCGCCGCCGGAAATGGCGGAGCCGTCGCGGGTGCGCACGGTGATCGCGGCGGATTTCGACAACGACGGCTGCGAAGAGATCTTCTTCAACAACATCGGGCAGGCGAACCGCCTGTTCGCCCGCCGCGACGGGGGCTGGGCGTCGGTGGATATCGGCGATGCGCTTGAACCCTACGGCTTGGGGACGGGCGGCGCGGTCGGCGATTTCGACGAAGACGGGCATCTGGAACTGCTGATCGCGCACGGCGAATCGGCGATGCAGCCGCTCACCCTGTACAGGGCGCGCCCCAACTCGAATCACTGGCTGCGCGTCCTGCCGCTGACGCCTTTTGGCGCGCCGGCGCGTGGGGCGGTAGTGCAGCTGGAGGCAGGCGGGCGCACGCAGCGCCGCGCCATTGACGCCGGCAGCGGCTATCTGTGTCAGATGGAGCCGGTCGCGCACTTCGGTCTGGGGCAGACTCGGCAGATCGACCGGGTTCAGGTGCGCTGGCTGGATGGCAAGGTCAAGACGATTGACAGCCCGAAGCCCGATTCGCTGCTGCGCGTCGAGTATCCCGGCATTCGCTGGTTCTGAAGGGAGCGTTATGGCAGCCCAAGAGCATTTGGATTGGACGCGCGGCTATTTTCATCGCGCCCCTGGCGACGTGCCCGGCACTCAGGTGGCGCTTTACCGTATGTCCGATCTGGTCAAGCAGGGGTACATCGCGCCGGCGGAGGGGCGGGGGCTGCTGCTCGACGCGCGCCTGTTCGATTTCGTCTGGCAGGTGGTCTGGGCGGACGACAGCCTGACTCCCGACGAGGCGCTGCCCGAAGTAATCGGCGGGGCGCAGGGGTTCGTCGTGCTGATGCACGGCTGGACGGGCAACCATGCCATCTGGGAGAGCATCCCTGGTCTGGTGGTGACCAGCAACAAGCGCCTGGTGACGATCAGCGTCGATCACAACGGCTTCGGCGGGGCAGCGTTCATCGACAACACACCGTCGCTCGACCACTGCAGCCCACCCGCCGCCATGCGCGTCATGGAGCGCCTCGTCGATGCCCTGCACATCCGCCGCCAGCCCGGACAGCCGAACCCCAAGGTGATCAATTTCGTCGGTCACAGCATGGGCGGCGCAGCGCTGTTTTACCTGAACCCCATGAACTGGCGGGTTGGCGAAGAGACCCGGCTGGCGGTTGCGCCGGCGCTGCTGCTGGACGACGACATGAAACGCATCTTCTTCACCGCGCTGGGCATCGGCATCGGCATCGTTAACCGCCTGGGCGTGTTCGAAGTCGTGGAGCGGGCGATCAAGCCGCAGATGATCGAGGCGGTCTGCGCCGGCGGCAGCCAAAACGTCCGCCAGATTCACGCGCGCCAGTACGAACAGACGCCGCGCGGGACGATTGCCTCGACCTTCATGGCGATGGGGCTGCTCAACAACCGGGAGATCAGCCGGCAGTGGGACCTGGTTCGGGTGACTCTGGGACACCGCGACGCGCTGGTCGGCTTGGTTCCGATGATCGATCTGCTGACCGATCTGGAATTCCCGGCGGCGAATCTGCGGGTGGTCGCCGGGTCGCATTATCTGTTCAGCGTCGGACCGGATGCCGTCTTCCAACACGCGCAGAATCGCGAGCTGATCGTCCAGGACATCCTGGAACTGCATGACCGGGCTTTCGCCGTGCAGCGCACCGGCTACCGGGTGGGTTAGGGCGTTCAGGGCGCATTTCAATATTTGGACGATGCAGGCATCGTCCCTACGGAGGTACATTTTGTAGGGACAACGCCCGCGTTGTCCCGCCCGTATCCCCAATAATCTGAAATGCACCCGTGCGTTCTACATTTCTTGACACCCTCCGGTCGTTATGTTAATCTGTATCTGCGTTATTTGATCCATTTTGAACAATCACTTGACCGGGGTCTCCCTCCATGGAAGCACTGGCGCAGTTTGCCCCAATTGCCGTCCTTGTGACGGTCGCTATTCTGGTGTCGCTCCTGATTCTGGTGCTTTCGCGGTTGTTCGGTCCCTGGCGTCCGACTGAGCGAAAGACCGCCCCTTATGAAAGCGGGATGAAGCCCCTCGGACCCGCCAACCGGCGCTACTCGGTGCGCTTCTACCTCATCGCCGTACTCTTCATCCTGTTCGACATCGAAGTCATCTTCTTCCTGCCCTGGGCGGTGGTCTTCAGGGACATGGGTTTGTACGCTTTCGTCGCGATGGGCATCTTCATTTTGATTCTGACGATAGGCTTGATTTACGAGTGGAAAGTGGGAGCGCTGGAATGGGAGTAGTCTCGTCGAAGCTCGGCAACCTGGGCGTGGTGACGACCAGCCTGGAGGATGCGATCAACTGGGCGCGTACAGGGGCGATGTGGCCCCTGTTGTTCGGCCTGGCGTGCTGCGCCATCGAGATGATGAGTACGCAGGCGTCGAACTATGATCTGTCGCGCTTTGGGATGGAACTCAACCGCGCCAGCCCGCGCCAAAGCGACCTGATCATCGTGGCTGGGCGTGTGACTCGCAAGATGGCTCCGGTGCTGCGGCAGCTTTACGATCAGATGGCGTCGCCCAAGTACGTCCTCTCGATGGGCGACTGCGCCTCCTGCGGCGGGGTGTACAACAATTACGCCATCGTGCAGGGGGTCGATGAGATTCTGCCCGTCGATGTCTACGTGGCAGGCTGCCCCCCGCGTCCGGAACAGTTGATTCACGGCATCCTCACGCTTCAGGAGAAGGTCAAAACCGAACGCTGGACGGACTGGATTAAAGGGTAGCCAAGACCGATCATGAACATTCCTCAGGCACTCGACCCGATTGCGTCCGCGCGTGAGGCGCTGGACGATGCCGTCCTCGACAGCAAAGTGTTCGCCAATGAGACGACGCTGATCGTCCGGCGGCAGGATGTGGCGCGCGTCGCCCGCTTCCTGCGCGATACCAGCGGGCTGGTCTACAACTACCTCTCGGATATCAGCGCGGTCGATTACCATCCCGAAGTGCGTGGACCGGAAGGCGATGGGCGCTTCGCCGTCAGCTATCACCTCTATTCCATGCTCTATAACCGGCGCCTTCGTCTGAAGGCGTTTTTGCCGGAAGATGACCCGGTTGTGCCGACGGTCACCGTCCTGTGGCAGGCTGCCAACTGGCTGGAGCGCGAGGCATTCGACATGATGGGCATCCTCTTCGAGGGACACCCCGATATGCGCCGTCTGCTCATGCCGGCGGACTGGGACGGGCATCCGCACCGGCGCGATTACCCCCTGGGCTATGAAACCATCATGTTCTCGTTCAATAAGGACGAGATCAACCAGCATAAGCCCTACGCCAAGAAAGACTGAGACGAGGACGTTCGTATGGCGATTACACCTGTTGCGCAGCCGACTGAGTCGGTAGCCAAGTGGGAGGGCAGCGTCGAGGAACTGCGCGGGCTGGTTTCCGACCGCGCCATGACCGGCGAGACCCTGCTGCTGAACATGGGTCCGCATCACCCCAGCACGCACGGCGTGCTGCGTCTGCTGCTGGAACTGGATGGCGAACAGATCGTCACCTGTATGCCGGATATCGGCTATCTGCACACCGGCATCGAGAAGAACATCGAATCCAAAACCTACGAAAAAGGCGTCACGCTGACCGACCGCATGGATTATCTGTCGCCCATGTCCAACAACATGGTCTACTGCTTGGCGGTGGAACGGCTGACCGGGCTGGACGTGCCGGAACGGGCGCAGGCGATCCGTGTGATCTGCCTGGAACTGGCGCGCATCGCCTCGCACTGCGTATGGTTGGGCACGCACGCGCTGGACATGGGCGCGATGAGCGTCTTCTTGTACGCCTTCCGCGAGCGCGAATTCATCCTCGACATGTTCGAGATGCTGTCCGGTCAGCGCATGATGGGCAGCTACTTCCGACCGGGCGGCGTCTGGCGCGATCTCGTGCCGGAATTCCTGCCGGCGCTGGAGAAATTCGTTGATTTCATGCCGGCGAAGGTCGGTGACTACGAGTCACTGCTGGTCAGCAACCCGATCTGGATCGATCGCACCCAGGGCATCGGCGTGGTGGAACCGGAAGAAGCGCTGAACCTCGGCATGAGCGGTCCGACTCTGCGCGCCAGCGGCGTCAACTGGGATATCCGCAAGGCGGAACCCTACAGCGGCTATGATCGCTACGAATTCGACGTGCCGCTGGGCGAACACGGCGATGTGTACGACCGGTTCTTCGTGCGGATGCAGGAATTCCGCCAGAGCATTCGCATCATCAAGCAGGCGATGAAGGCGCTGCCCGGCGGTCCGTTCCGTTCGCAGAACCGCAAGTTCGTGCCGCCCCCGCGCGCCGAGCTGGGACAGAGTATGGAGGCGGTCATTCACCACTTCAAGCTGTGGACGGAAGGCTTCTCCGCCCCGGATGAAGAGGTCTACGTCTCGATTGAAAGTCCGCGCGGCGAGATCGGCTGCTACCTGCACGGTACCGGCGACAACAAGCCGCGCCGCGTCCACTTCAAGACGCCTTCGTTCATGCACATCAGCGCGTTGGGGGCGATGTCCAAGAATCATATGCTCGCTGACCTGGTCGGCATCATCGGCAGTATCGACTGCGTGCTGGGCGACAGCGACCGGTAAACCAAGACAAGACTGAGGACAATTGGACTGAGGGCTGAGGCACGCCGCACGAGGCGAAACTGGGCGCTCAGTCCTCAGCGTTTTGCACGAAGGATAAGACATGCTCGCAGAAAAGTACGCCGACCGCATTCAGAAGGTCTTCGCCAAATATCCGGACAAGCGCTCTGCCGTCATGCCGATGCTGTACATCGCGCAGGAGGAATATGGCTGGGTGTCTCCCGATGGACTCCGCGAGGTCGCGGAGATTTGCGAACTGGACCCCACCCAGGTGAAATCCATCGCCGGTTTCTACACCATGTACTCCGAGCATCCAAAGGGGAAGTACTGGCTTCAGGTGTGTACCGATCTCGCCTGTGCGCTGCGAGGGGCGGATGAGTTCTACGGGCAGTTGAAAGAGACGCTGGGCGTCGATGATGGCGGCACGACTGCCGACGGCATGTTCACCGTCGAACACGTGATGTGCTTGGGCGCTTGCGACCGCGCCCCGATGCTGCAATGCAACTTCCATTTCCACGAAAATCTGGACATGGACAAGATGAACGCCCTGATCGCCCAGTGGCGCGCAGAAGCGGGGAAATAACATGGCTGAAAAGCAGTACCCTAACATCATCTATCGCGAGAAAGATGTCCCGGACATCCGGCGCTACGAGGTGTATGCTGCCCACGACGGCTACGCCGCCTTCAAAAAGGCGCTGGGCATGGAGCCGAAGGCGGTCATCGAAGAAGTCAAGGCGTCGAACCTGCGCGGTCGCGGCGGCGCGGGCTTTTCGGCGGGCATGAAGTGGAGCTTCATCCCACAGAGCGAACCGGTCAAGTACGTGGTGGTCAACGCCGACGAGAGCGAGACCGGCACGTTCAAAGACCGCCAGATCATGGAGAACAACCCGCATCAACTGATCGAGGGCGCGCTGATCTGCGCCTGGGCGATTCAGGCAAAGGCGGTCTACATCTACCTGCGCGGCGAATACATGGATGTTGCCGCTCAGCTTGACGCGCGCATCGCCGAAGCCTATGCCAACGGCTGGCTGGGAGAGAATATCCAGGGCAGCGGCTGGTCGTGCGACATGTTCACGCACCTCGGCGCGGGCGCGTACATCTGCGGCGAAGAGAGCGCGCTGCTGGAAAGCCTGGAAGGCAAGCTGGGGCAGCCGCGCGTTCGCCCGCCGTTCCCGGCGCAGAAGGGCGGCGGTCTGTATGGCGAGCCGACGGTGGTCAACAATGTCGAAACGCTGGCAAACGTCCCCTGGATCATGCGCAACGGCGCGGCGGAATACAAGAAAATCGGCACGGAAGGGAGTACCGGGACCAAGGTCTTCTGCCTGAGCGGGCACGTCGCCAAACCCGGCAACTATGAGCTGCCGTTCGGCGTTACTATCCGCGCGCTGATCTACGAATTGGGCGGCGGAATCTCCGGCGGCAGGCAGATCAAGGGACTGCTGCCCTCCGGTGGGTCGGGTCCGGTCATCCGCTTCGACGGAAACGACGATCCCCGGCTGGATACGCCGATGACCTACGAGGATTTCCAGAAGCTCGGCTCGATCCTGGGATCGGCGTCGTTCATCGTGATGGATGAAACCGTCGATATGGCATGGGTGGCGTCGCGCATTACCAAGTTCTTCAAGCATGAGAGCTGCGGCAAATGCACGCCCTGCCGCGAAGGAACCTACTGGCTGGATAAGACCCTGGATCGCATCATGGACGGGACGGCGCGCCCCGGTGATGTTGACCTGATCAACAACGTCGCCAGGAATATGCAGGGGATGACCCTGTGCGCCCTGGGTGACTTCGCCGCCAACCCGATCCTCCACACCATCAAGAACTTCCCGGAGGATTTCAAGGCGCGGATGGGGGCGGGCGATTAGTGGAGCCGCGCGAGCCGCTCATGGCGACGGATGCGTTCCGACAGGATGCCGAGGCTGCCGAGGTGAATTCGGCTTCGGCGCTGCCGACGCCAGATGCGCCGGTCGCAGAACAAACAGAACCCGGACGGCGTTCCGGGTTTTTCGAGCGGCTGGGCAGGCTGATCACCCCGGATCGCTCGCGGCTGCGGAATCTGGATCAGGCAATCATCCGTGATCCATTCGAAGCCGGAAATTACCTGGCGCGCGGCGATGTGCTGCTGCTGCGCGGGCGGCGCGGCGATGACGAAGCGGCTGCCGTCGATTTCTACAAAGCAGTTCGGCTGGCAGAGGCGCAGTTTGAGGCGGCAGATTGGGGTGTCGGCGCGCAGCTCGTCCGAGATCGAGCGCTGGCGGAACTGAATGCCCTGATCGCACGGGGGATCGTCCTCGAAGTCGCAGAAGACGAAACTTTGAGATCGGACGTTGAGACAGTACAATCGGGGCACTCCCTGGAGTGATCTTGGAGCGGTCGGGAGGATCGCATGACGAAGACCGTCACGATTTACATCGATGACAAAACCTATGAGGTTCCCGCCGGGACGAACCTCGTCGATGTCGCTAAATTCTATGCCGACAACGATATTCCGGTGTTCTGCTATCACCCGAAGATGAAGCCGGTCGGCATGTGCCGCATGTGCCTGGTCGAGATGGGCAGCGTTCAGAAGGACCGCGAAACGGGCGCGGTGCTGCTGGATGACCAGGGCAAGCCGCAGGTCCGCTGGATGCCGAAGCTTCAGACCGCTTGTACGACCACCGTGAGCGATGGGCTGGTGGTTCGCACCAACACTGAGCAGGTCGATTCGGCGCGCGAAAACGTCGTCGAGTTCCTGCTCACCAGCCATCCCCTCGACTGCCCGGTCTGCGACAAGGGCGGCGAATGCCCGCTGCAAAACCTGACGATGGCGCACGGCAGCGGTTCAAGCCGCATGAACTATGCCGATAAGATGCACCTGGGCAAGCACGTCCCGCTCGGCGATCTGATCTTCCTGGACGAAGAACGCTGCATCCAGTGCGCGCGCTGCATCCGCTTCCAGGATGAAGTCGTCGGCGACCCGGTGCTGCAATTCCACGAGCGCGGGCGCAACCTGCAAATCGTCACTATCGGCGAACCCGGCTTCGACAGCTATTTCAGCGGCAATACGACCGACATCTGTCCCGTCGGCGCGCTGACAACGGCGGATTTCCGCTTCGGCGCCCGCCCCTGGGAACTGACCAATGTGCCGAGCATCTGCCCGCACTGCCCGGTTGGCTGCAATACCAGCCTCAGCACCCGTTTGGATCGCGACTTCGGCGGTCGCGCGCTGATCAAGCGCGTCATGCCGCGTCAGAACGAAGCGGTCAACGAAATTTGGATCTGCGATAAGGGGCGGTTCGGGCATCACTTCAGCCGCAGCGAAGAACGTCTGATGTCGCCGATGCTGCGCAACGCCAGCGGCAATCTCGCCAGGACCACCTGGCAGGAAGCCTATAAGCTCGCCGCCGAAAAGATCAAGGCTGCCGCCGGCAGCGTCGCCGTGATCGCCGGAGCCAGCCTGACCAATGAGGACCTATGGGCGCTGCGTCGGCTGGTGGGCGAGAGCGCCCGCCTCGGCGCCTGGACGCCCGCGCAGACCGGCGCCGATCTGGTGGCGCAGGTCGGAGTCGGCAGCGGCACGAACCTGAAGACGCTCCAGGCGGGCGACGCCGTCCTGGTGATCGCCGGCGACCTTGAAGAAGAAGCGCCGGTGTGGCGGCTGCGTTTGAAGCAGGCGGCAGATCGCGGCGTGTATCTGGTCGTCGCCAATGCCCGCCCGACTCGGCTGGCGGATTTCGCGAAGGAAACCATCACCTACGGCACGGGCGAAGCCGCGCACGTTATGCATGAACTGCGCACGCGCTTCCCGCAGATCGCCGAAAAGCTGGCAGCCGCATCCAACCTGATCATCCTGACCGGCGCGGAAGGGCTGACGCTGGAAGGCAGCCAGGCGCTGAATCAGGCGGCGGCGAATTTCTTGATCGAAAGCGGTCATGTCGGCAAGGCAAACAACGGCTTGATCGCCGCGCTGCCCGGCGCGAACGCGATGGGGCTGCACTACCTGGGATTCACGCCTGAGGCGGCGGCGGATATCGTTAGTGTCCCGCCCAAAGTGCTGATCCTTGCCGGCGCTGATGTTGCCGACGACGATCCGAACGCTGCTGCATGGCTGAGCAAGGTCGAGACGCTGATCACCATCGGCTTGTTCCTGGATGGCGCATCGGAACGCGCACAGCTGGCGCTGCCGATGCAGAGCTTCGCTGAACGCGATGGGACTTTCACCAACGGAGAGCGGCGTGTCCAGCGCTTCTATACCGCGCAGGGACCAATGGGCATGGCGCTGCCCGCCTGGCAGATCGCGGCGCGCATCGCCGAAGGCGTGACCGGCGAGCATCCGAAGACCTCGGCGGGCGCGGTGATGCTGGACATCGCCAAGAACGTGCCGGCGTTCACCGGCGCACGCTACACCGAGCTGGCGAAGGTCGAGCGGCAGTTCCCCGATGTTGGCGGGCAGGACCTCTACTACGGCGGCAACGCCTACAAGAACACCGGCGGCTTGGGCGTACAGATTCCGGCGGCGGCGGAGGGCGGCGAAGTCAAGGCTGCGCCAGTCACACTGCCGCCGCTGGTCAGCGCTTCCGGGCAGAATCTCGTCGTCGTCCCGACGACTGAACTGTACAATCGCGCGCGCGACTTCCGCGCCAGCGAGGCTGAACTGATGACGCCGCGCGTCCCCGCCGCTTACGTGGCGATGCACGCGGCAGACGCCAAACGGCTTGGTATCGCCGACGGTGACCTGGTGGCGGTGGACGCCGGCAGCGGTCGCCCGGTGCGCAGCCGCGTGCGGCTGGATGGCGGCGCGCCCGAAGGGACGCTGCTCCTGCCGCGCCACTTGACCGACACCCCCGTGCCGCTTTCGATCACGCAGGGGAAGGTCGAGAAACTTCGCGAATTGGTGGTTGAAGGGTAACGAGGATGGCTGGAACGGTTGCTACGCCGCCCCGGCGGCGCATCCCAACACGGGTGATCATCGCCGCCGTCGTCGCGGTGTTCTTACTGGTCGTGCTGCCGCTGGTGCTGGTCGTCAGCAACCTCGAGCCGATCATCAATTTCGTCTTCAATGTGGACTCGCGGGTTGATCCGAGCCAGGTGATTCAGTGCTACGGCGCTGATGGGCGCGGATGCCCCGTCGTCCATTCGATCCTGTACTCGCTGATCTTCTTCTTTGTGGTGCTGACCGGATTCGTCTACGTCACCCTGCTGGAACGGCGCGTCATCGCCTTCCTCCAGGCGCGCGTCGGTCCCAACCGCGTGGGTCCCTTTGGGCTGCTGCAACCCCTGGCGGACGGAATCAAGCTGATCTTCAAAGAGGACATCATCCCGGCAGGCGCGGACAAACCGGTTTACCTGCTGGCTCCCATCCTGAAGGCGGTCCCGGCGATCATCATTCTGGCGGTGGTCCCGATCGGTCCCGACCTGCTGGTCCCCTGGTTTGATGGCATGTGGTATCAGGTCCCCCTGGGACTGACCGACCCGAATGTCGGCATCTTATGGCTGATGGCGATCACCAGCGTCGGGACCTACGGCGTCGTGCTGGCGGGGTGGGCGTCGAACAACAAATATGCCATGCTCGGCGGTCTCCGCGCTTCGGCGCAGATGTTGAGCTATGAACTCAGCCTCGGACTGACGATGGCGGTCCCCGTCCTGATCGTCGGGAGCATGAGCCTGGGCGACATCGTGCGCGGCCAGGTCATGATTTACGAGTGGTATATCTTCCAGAATCCGCTGGCTGCCGCCATCCTGATGATCGCGCTGCTCGCCGAAGTCAACCGTTCACCGTTCGATCTGCCGGAAGCCGAGCAAGAACTGACGCAGGGCTTCATGACCGAATACAGCGGCATGAAGTTCGCGCTGTTCATGATGTCTGAATACCTGGGTATGATCGCCATCAGCATCATCGTCTCGACGCTCTTCTTCGGCGGCTACAACGATGGCTTCGGTCTTGTTCAGAACCTGCCCATCCTGGGACCGGTCGTGCTGATCGGCAAGGTGGTGCTGCTGATCATCGGTATGATCTGGGTCCGCGCGACACTGCCGCGCATCCGCTATGACCGGCTGATGGCGCTCGGTTGGAAAATCCTGCTGCCGCTGGCGCTGGTGGCGGTCTTCTGGACGGCGATTTCGGTCATGGTCGGCGATGCGCTGGGCAACCCGGCAGCATACGGCGTGGTGGCGGGCATCTTCTTCGTCGCTATCCTGATCGGCGGCTACCTGGTGCTGCGGCAAAGCGGCGACCTTGCGCCGGGCGCGCCGACGATGGAAGATGACCCGATCATCACCGGCGAGCGTCGAGGCATCGCCTGGGTGGGGCTTCAGGTCCTGGGCGGCTTGATCGCCATTCCGTTCAGCCTGTGGAACTTCACACTAAGAGCATTGGACAACCTGGCAGCGCTTGCGCCCGAAGAGAAGAAAGACGAGTCGAAGACGGAGCAGACCGCCCCATGAACTTCCTGAAGGGATTCGCCACTACGTTCAAGCATGTCCTGGAAGAGCCGGTCACGGTTCAGTATCCTGAACAGGAACGGGTGTTCCGCGACCGCTACAAGGGACGGCATCACCTGCGTCGTTACGAAGACGGGATGGAGAAATGCATCGGCTGTGCCCTTTGTGCGGCAGCCTGCCCGGCAGACGCGATCTGGGTGGAAGCGGCGGAGAACAGCGACGAAGTGCGCTTCAGCCCTGGCGAGCGCTACGCCAAGACCTACGAGATCAACATGCTGCGCTGCATCTTCTGTGGGTACTGCGAAGATGCCTGTCCGACTCAGGCGATCCAGCTGGGGCATGAGCATCGGCTGTCATTCACCAACCGGAATGACGCCATCTTCACCAAGGACATGCTGATTGACCCAGTGCCGGAAGGCGGGAATCCGACACCGCAGACGGTGGAACCGGGCGTCTACACGCGCTCCATCCCGGATATGGAAAACCCGAAGTAGCGCAGGGAATCGAGGACAGAAGCACCTCAACCCATCTGGTCGAGGTGCTTTTTTTGTGCTGTGCCAGCGCGGCGGTCCAGCAAACCGGCGGGCTGGTTTTTAGCCTGATGAAAGTTTGAATTGTCTCGATGCCTGTGCTATAGTGCACAAACGATGTCGAAGACAGCGCCCTACAGGGATCGACAATGACAGAGTTCATTCTATTCGCAGTGGTCGGCGCGTTAGCGGTGATTGCCGCTGTGGCGATGTTGCTGACAAGGAACGCGGTGCATGCTGCGCTCTACCTCGTCGCCACCATGCTGTGCATCGCCTTCCTGTTTCTGCTGCTCAATGCGCCGTTCCTCGCCATGATCCAGATTACGGTTTATGCCGGCGCGATCATGGTCTTGTTCTTGTTCGTCATCATGCTGCTTGGATCGGAACTGGGCGAATCGCAGACAACCGGCGAAACGCAGCGGCGCTTCCGCTGGTTCGTGCCGCTGGCGCTGGTCCTGGCGATGGCGCTGCTGTTCGGGGTGGGCTTGGCGGTGACGACGGCGTCGCAGGATCAGTCGGCGTTTCAGACTCCGCCGAGCGGCAACGTGCAGCTTCGTCTGGTCAATGCCGCCCTTGGCGTGGGCAGCATCAGCCTGCTGTCGAGGGACATAACCCTCGCCGGTGACATCGCCTACGGCGAAGGCTCCGACTACTTCGAAGTTGTCCCCGGTGATTATGAGTTCAGCATCGTCCCTGCCGACGGCGAACCGCTGACGGGTACGGTCAACCTGGCGGCGGACAGCACCGGTACGCTGGTCGTCTACACGCAGGATGCCGGTCTGAGCGTCGGCTATGCGGCTGAAAGCCTGGATACGGTCGATGAGCCGCGCAGCGGGCGCGTCGTCGTCTTCAACGCTTATCGCGGATCGGCGGCGGTCTCGGTGGTCGATTACGGCTCCGAATTCGTCGAAGACGACACCGAAGCGATCATAGAAGGTCTCGCCCTGGGCGCGGCGTCTGCACCCTTCGCGGTTGAAGAAGGGGAGACCGACTGGAGCTTCGCTGATGCGGCAGACGCTTCGGCGCGCATCATCCCCCTGATCGGCTTCGAGGTGGAACGCAACGTCAGCAGCCTGGTCGTTGTGGCTCAGGAAGTGTATCAGGACGGATCGGACGCCGGGGTGGTCCGCCCGGTGACGATGCAGTTCAGCAGCCCGGCGCGTCCCAGTTTTGGCGGACCGCAGGCGATTGGGTATGCGCTGTTCACCGATTACCTGCTGCCCTTCCAACTGCTGGCGCTGCTGCTGCTGGCGGCAATGGTCGGTGTGATCGTGCTGACGCACCGGCAAATGACGCCCATCGCCAATCGTATTGGAGTGCGACGCCGTGTCAGTCGTCCGCTGGTCAACGTCATTACGGCGCAGGTCGGACACGATGTCACCGATAACGCTGCCGAGCGCATACCTGCTGACGAAGCCGAAATCGTCGGCAGCTAACGGGAGGAACGCGCTGTCATGGTTCAGACCGACGCCTATATTGTCCTGAGCCTGGTGCTGTTTGTGCTGGGCGCCCTGGGTGTTCTGCTTCGGCGGAACGCTATCCTCGTCTTCATGTCTATCGAACTGATGCTCAACGCCACCAACCTGGCGCTGGCAGCATTCGCGCGGCACTGGGGACAGGAGAGCGGGCATCTGTTCGTCTTCTTCATCATCACCGTTGCCGCCGCAGAGGTCGCCGTCGGTCTGGCGCTGATTGTCGCGATTTTCCGCAGCAAACGCAGCATCAATATTGATGAACTGCACCAAATGGAAGGCTGAGCGGGTATGGAATCCTATGCACAGCTTGTACCGCTGATCATCCTCTTCCCCGCAGTGGGCGCGTTCATCAACTTCTTCTGGGGCGCGCGCATGGGAGAGAAAGCTGCGGCGACGATAGGCACGTTTGCGTCGTCGCTGTCGTTCATGATCGCGCTGCTGCTCTACGCTTACCTCGGCGGAACCGGGTATCAGGCGGCGGTCGTCAACCCCCCCCTGCTCGATGGCTGGCTGCGCATCCCGGTCGCCAACCTGGAGATCCCCTGGCAGATGCGCGTCGATACGCTGAGCGTGACGATGATGCTCTTCGTCACCGGCGTCGGTTCGCTCATCCACATGTACGCCATCGGCTACATGCACGGGGACGAGCGCTTCTCGCGCTTCTTTGCCTACCTGAACATGTTCCTCGCCTTCATGCTGATCCTGGTGACCGGCAACAACCTGCTGATGATGTTCGTTGGCTGGGAGGGCGTCGGTCTGTGTTCGTTCCTGCTGATCGGCTTCTGGTGGGATAAGAAGAAGGGCGTTGGCTGGCGCAACAGCAACGCCGCCCGCAAAGCCTTCATCGTCAACCGCATCGGCGATTTTGGCGTACTGATGGCGATCTTCCTGACCTTCTGGACGTTCGGCACGCTCGACTTCTACACGCCGGGCGAGCTGGCGGTGGTTGGAGGGCATGGCGACGCCCATGCTGAAGAAGGCGCGGCGGTCGAAGGCGAACATGGCGACGCTGTTCCCGCCGAAGCGGCGGCGGTCGAAGAGGCGCACGCTGAAGGCGAAGAAGTGGAGTACGCCGACAATGCGCACATCGCGCTGGATCAGTTGGGCATCTTCGGTCAGGTCGAACGCCTGATGGAAGAAAACCCGGATCATCCGGTCGACTTCGGTCCGTTCACGCTGGCGCTCAAAGATGTGCTGGTGCTGATCACCCTGTTCATGCTCCTGGGCGTGACCGGAAAGTCGGCACAGATTCCGCTGTTCATCTGGCTGCCGGATGCGATGGCGGGTCCGACGCCGGTCAGTGCGCTCATCCACGCTGCGACGATGGTCACGGCGGGCGTCTACATGATGGTGCGCAGCAACGTCTTCTTCCATGAAGCCGAGTTCACCTCGCTGGTGGTGGCGCTGGTCGGCACGGTGACGGCGCTGATCGCCGGCTTCATCGCCCTGGGGCAGTGGGACATCAAGCGCGTGCTGGCATACAGCACGGTCAGCCAGCTGGGGTTCATGGTGGCAGCGGTCGGCGTCGGCGCGTATGGCGCGGCGCTCTTCCACGTCGTCACGCACGCCTTCTTCAAGGCGCTCCTCTTCCTCGGCAGCGGTTCGGTCATTCACGGCGTGGAGCATGGTCACCATCATGCGCATGAACACGGACATGAGGAAGAATTCGACCCGCAGGATATGCGCAACATGGGCGGCTTACGTTCGCGTATGCCCCTGACCTACATCACCTACGTGATCGGTACGCTGGCGCTGGCGGGCATCTTTCCGTTTGCCGGCTTCTGGTCGAAGGACGAGATCCTGGCGGACGCCTGGCTGGCGGGTGCGCTCGATAACAATCTGGGCGGCTTCATCGCCATCGGCGGGCTGCTGGTGGCAGCCGGGTTCACGGCATTCTATATGTGGCGTCAGGTGGTCATGGTCTTTCACGGTGCGCCGCGCACTGCCGCCGCTGAACATGCTTCTGAAAGCTCGCCGCTGATGGTCATCCCGCTGCTGATCCTGGCGTTCTTCAGCATCTTCATCGGCTTCATCAACACGCCGGGGAACGTGCTGGGGCTGGACGGTATCTTCGGCGCGCACCGCTTCACCGACTGGCTCGGTCAGACGGTGGCGAACGCCCACGCGGCAGAATTTCAACCGTTGATCGCCCTGGGCGCGCTGGCGCTGGCGATTGCGGCGATCATCCTCGCCGGGCGCATCTACGGACACAGCAAAGCGGTCACGGCAGACCGCCGCGATCCGCTTCAACTGCGCGCCGAGACGGCGCCGTTCTGGTCGCTGGCGAATGCCCGCCTGTACTGGGACGAAACGTATTACCGGCTCTTTGAGCGCCCCTTCAACGTGTTGGCGACGTTCCTCGCCGACAAGCTGGACTGGGCGTTCTGGCACGACTACTTCCACGATGGGGTGATAGGCAAGGGCTTCAACGGGATTGCCGCCCTGCTGAGCAAGCCTGTCGATATGGGCATCATCGATGGCGCTGTCAATGGTCTTGGCGCGCTGGTGCGCTGGATCAGCGGCGGTCTGCGTCAGGTGCAGACGGGTTATGTGCGGACGTATGCGATCACGTTCCTGCTGGGAGTCGTGCTCGTGATCATCGTGTTGCTGCTGCCGTTGATCAACACGAACGGCTGAACGGGAGCTTATTGAAAGATGGAAAACACGGGCTTTTCGCTGCTGACACTCGTCCTGTTTCTGCCGCTGGTTGGCTTCACCATTCTGCTGTTCATTCGTGAACAGCAGGAATCTGCCATCAAGTGGACGGCATTCGGGACGAGCCTTGTGACGTTTGTCGCATCGCTGCTCCTGTGGATCGGCTTCAACAACCAGGAAGCCGGTTTGCAGTTCGTGCAGCGTGGGGATTGGCTGCCAAGCTACGGCATCAGCTACTACGTCGGCATCGACGGGCTGAGCCTGCTGATGGTCATTCTGACGACGTTCATCATGCCGATTGCCATCCTGTCCTCCTTCAACAGCCACATCTTCCACGAGCGCGGGCGGGTCAAGCTGTACTACCTGTTCATGCTGCTGCTCGAATGGGCGATGATCGGCGTGTTCGTGGCGCAGGACCTGGTGATCTTCTATATCTTCTGGGAAGTCACGCTGGTGCCGATGTATTTCCTGATCGGCATCTGGGGGGCGGAACGCCGCATCTACGCCGCCATCAAGTTCTTCCTCTACACGATGGCTGGCTCCATCCTGATGCTGCTGGCGATTCTGTACGTCGGCATTCAGGCGGGGACATTCGCCGTGCCGGAAATCATCGCCGGCATTCAAAACGGCACGATCAGCTTCGCCTTCGACGGTCTGTTCAGCACCCAGTCGTTCCTCTTCCTTGGGTTCTTCATCGCCTTCGCTATCAAAGTGCCGATCTGGCCCCTGCACAGCTGGCTGCCTGATGCTCACGTGCAGGCGCCGACTGCCGGCTCGGTCATCCTGGCGGGCGTCCTGCTGAAGATGGGGACCTATGGTCTGGTGCGTTTCTGTCTGCCACTGTACCCGGAAGCGTCGGTCGCCTGGGCGCCGGTGATCGCGGTCCTGGCGGTGATCGGCATCATCTACGGTGCGTGGGTTAGCTATGCGCAGACCGATGTGAAGAAACTGGTCGCCTACTCGTCAGTGAGTCACCTCGGTTTCGTCGTGCTGGGCATCTTCGCCCTCAACGCGCAGGGCATCGAAGGCGGCATCCTGCAGATGGTCAATCACGGCATCAGCACCGGCGGCTTGTTCCTGCTCGTCGGTATGCTCTACGAACGCCGTCATACCAAGGATATCGCAGCCTACGGCGGCATCTGGAAGGCGCTGCCGCTCTTCGGCGCGATCAGCCTGGTGGTCACGCTCAGCAGCATGGGGCTGCCGGGTCTGAACGGTTTCATCGGCGAGTTCACCATCCTGCTCGGCACGTTCGGCAGCGACGTTCTGGGCTTCTTCTATGCCATGTTCGCCACCATCGGCGTCATCCTGGCAGCGGTCTACATGCTCTACATGTTCCAGAAGGTCTATCTGGGCGAACTGGACAAGGAAGAGAACAAGAACCTTCCGCCGCTGATGTGGAACGAGATCGCCGTGTTGATCCCGATTTTGATCGCCATTTTCCTGATCGGCTTGCAGCCTGCGCCGTTCTTCGACACGATGAACGCCAGCGTCGGCGAATTGGTGGCGCATGTCGGTCAGTTCGTGACGACGGTTGCGCAGGCAGTGCCATAAAAAGGGCGCGCTGATGTTCGAGGCTCCGAGCTTTTCTTCCCTCAATCTTGATGTTGCCCTCCCCGGCATTTTTCTGGCGGGGTGGGCGACGCTGTTGTTGATCGTCGATCTGTTCATCCCAAAAGAACGCCGCCGCCTGACGGTGTGGCTCGCCCTCGCCGGTATCGCGGTGACGTTCGTGCTGAACCTGGTGATGTATAACCGTCACGAGGAAGCCTTCAAGGGGATGTTCATCGCCGATCCGTTCAGCGGTTTCCTCAACATCGTCATCCTGCTGACGGCGGTCATGGGAATCCTGCTGAGCGTCGATTATCTGCGACGTACAGGCATCGAGCGGGGCGAATTCTACTCGCTGATCCTGTTCACCACAGTCGGCATGATCTTCATGGCGGGCGCAAACGACCTGATCTCGATCTTCGTGGCGCTGGAACTGCTGAGCATCCCGCTCTATGTGCTGTCCGCCTTCCGTGCCCCCGATCTGAAATCTGAAGAGAGCGGTCTCAAGTACTTCATCATGGGCGCGTTCGCCAGCGCGTTCTTCGTCTTCGGGGCTGCGATGGTTTACGGCGCGACCGGGACGACGAACCTGCCGGAGATTTTCAGCGCGCTCGGCGGACTGGGGCAGCCCGGCGGACCGTCGGTCTTCCTGATGATCCTGGGCGCCGGCTTGATCATCGTTGGTCTGGGCTTCAAAGTGGCGGCGGTTCCGTTCCACATGTGGACGCCGGATGTCTACGAAGGCGCGCCGACCCCGGTTACGGCGTTCATGAGCGTTGGCGCGAAAGCCGGCGGGTTCGCGGCGCTGCTGCGTATCATGATCGTTGGCTTGCCGATCCTGACGGTCAACGAGCAGGCGGCTGCGGCATGGCAGACGACGCTGTGGTTGATCGCCGCCGCGACGCTGATCCTGGGCAACATCGTCGCCATCTCGCAAAGCAACGTGAAGCGTATGCTGGCGTACTCGTCGATTGCGCACGCCGGTTACATCCTGATGGCGGTCGCCGCTGCCGGCACGCCGGGCATCGGCGATCAGGCGGCGCAGGCGGCGCTGGTCTATCTGCTGTCGTACATGTTCACCAACATGGGCGCGTTCGCCATTGCGCTGTCTATCGAGAAAGATGACGGTTCGGGCACGAGCATCGACGACTTCAAGGGCTTGGGCAAGAGTCGCCCGCTGATGGCGGCGATGATGTCGGTGTTCATGCTCAGCTTGACCGGCATCCCACTGACCGCCGGTTTCATGGGCAAGTGGCTGGTCTTCCAGGCGGCGATTCAGGCGAACCTGATCCCGCTGGCGATCATCGGCGTGCTGACCAGCGTGATGAGCGCCTTCTACTACGCGCGCATCATCATCAACATGTACTTTGGCGAGGGAGAAGGCGACAGCGCAGAAGGGGCGACCTCGTATGTCCGCTGGACGGTCTACATCGCCTTCGCTGGGACGGTGCTGCTCGGTGTTGCGCCTATGCTGGTGACCACCCTCACTGACCGCATTTCGCTTGCCGTCAGTATGCTTCCCTGAAACAGCCGGCACTCGTCGCATGAAGCTTCACCCGAAGGGGCGCGCAGGCGCTCCTTTTTTTACCAAAGGAACGGCATGACTCGCGATACGCGCCTGGGCATCCTCTACATCCTGATTGCTGTGACCGGCTACAGCTTCTTTGCCGTCTTCACCAAGACACTCCTGGGCGAGGGCATGAAGCCGGTCGAAATCGGCGTATGGCGGTTCATCATCGCCAGCGCGCTGATGTGGATGATCCGCACTGGCGTGCGCCTGCGCCAGCGCCAATCGCTGGCACTGCCGCGCCTGTCGCTCCGCGCGCTGCTGATCATGGGCGCGATGATGGCGGCGGCAGCGCTGGCGGGCTTCTATGGTCTGGAGCGCCTGCCCTCGGCGACGTATCTGGTGCTGTTCTACACCTACCCGATGATGACTGCGCTGATCGAAGCCGTCATGGGCGAACGCCTGCCGCGCGCCGCCTGGGTGGCGCTGGTGCTGACGCTGATCGGTGTCGCCTTCGCTGCCCCGGATTTCAGCGAAGGGCTGCGCGGCGAAAATCTATCGGGCGTGATCATCGCCTTCGTCAACGCCCTGGTGATCGCCGTCTACTACATCGTGAGCAGCCGCAGCCTGAGGCATATCGACGATACAATCGGCTCGACGGCGATGATCCTGAGCGCCACGCTGGCGGCAGTGCTGGTCGTCGGGCTGGTGATGGGCATCGCCGCGCCGCCGACCCCGATCGCCTGGTTGGTGGTCACGCTGCTCGCTATCATCGGCACGGTGATCCCGGTTTTCATGCTGACCAACGGCATCCCCAAGCTGGGCGCAGCGCAGGCGGGCATCGTCGGGTCGATTGAGCCGATGCAGGCGTCGATCCTGGCGTGGATCTTCCTGGGTGAGGCGATGACCCTCAATCAGTGGATTGGCGGAGTGGTGATCGTCGCGGCGATCATCGTCCTGCAAGCGCCGACGATCCTTGCCCGCCGCCGGATGAACACGCTGATCTCTGTGCCGCCTACGCCCCCTTAGAATTGGGACGGGCGCGCCGCCGCCGGGTCGGGCACACTAAGCGGCAAGCTATGAGGAATGAGGGGCGAGGGATGAGGAAAACCTCGGTGTTGGGTGGCTTTTCTCATTCCTCATGTCTCGTTGCTCTGTGTGACCGGCTCAGGTGTAACGGGTGAGAGGGGGGCGCGGTGGAGAAACTTAAGCACGATCAGGTCTCAACGGAAATGCGCCGACGGCTGATCGCTAACCGTGAGGGGAAGCTGCATCCTGCGCAGTGGCGCGACCTGGCGACCGAACCGCTGGTCATGCTGCTGCTGCTGGCGGCTCCGGCGGCGGTCGTCCTGGGTCCGCGCCTCGCCGTCGTGTTTCGCGCCTGGTGGCTGTTTCTGCTGACCTTCGTGGTCGTCGCGGTCGTGCCGACGCTGCTGCGCGCCCGACGCTACGCTCGGACGCCGATCTTCTTCGCGCGGCTGTACGGGACAGGTGGATTTCAGCGCCGCTGGCTGTTCTGGCGCTCCCCACAGTTTCGCTCAGCGGATGACGTGACAGTTCGTTTTTCCCGTCAGCTTGCGCCGCAGCTGCCGACCGAACCGGGGCAGGAATACCTGGTGTACTATCTCGATGAACCCTCCGGCAAGGCACTGTTGAGCTTCGCGCCCGCCGATCATCAGGATGCCGAGACCTGGCTGCCAACTCCGCGCTTCAAGACGCGGCAGGCGCGCCGCCGGGGCAGCGCGCCTGTGCCTGTCGAACGACGCCTTCGATAAGCCATTTCCGGGAAAATTCAAAATCCTCACCCCTGCTGCGCTTCGCTTAGCTTCCCCTCTCCGTGCAAGCTTCGCTTGCCTGCATGGAGAGGAGACCGAGGGGTGAGGTGATTTGTGGCTAATCTTCGATTACTTTAGGCTGTTCCAGACAAAAGACGCGCCAGAACGGGCGGAGACGTAGCTCCGCCCCTACAACTGCTCGATTATTTTCTTGGAACAGCCGTAGAGCGTGTCTGCAAAGCCGGTTTTCACACAACCTCACCCCGGAAACCTGACGGTTTCCTGCCCCTCTCCAATTGGAGAGGGGCGGTTGAGCGCAGCGGGGAAGATCAGCCTTTGAGCGCCTGTTCCATGAGATCGCCGAGTTGAGTCGGGTTCTGCGCCACGACCGCGCCCGCTGCTTCCAGCGCCTTCATCTTGCCGGCTGCTGTGCCCTTGTTGCCGGTGACAATCGCCCCGGCATGACCCATCTTACGCCCCGCCGGAGCAGTGACGCCGGCGATGTAGGCGACGACCGGTTTGGTCATGTTCGCCTTGATGTAGTCGGCGGCTTCTTCTTCCTGTGTGCCGCCGATCTCGCCGATCATGATCACGCCCTTCGTCTCAGGATCGGCTTCGAACGCCTGCAGGCAGTCGATGAAGCTGGTTCCGGGGACCGGGTCGCCGCCGATGCCGACGACGGACGACTGCCCCAACCCTTTGCGGGTCAGTTCATAGGTCGATTGATAGGCGAGGGTTCCCGACCGGCTGACGATGCCGATGCTGCCCTCTTTGGCGACTTCCGGCGGGTTGAAGCCGATATTGCACTTGCCTGGGCTGATGATGCCTGCGCAGTTCGGTCCCAGCAGGCGGGTGTTCGGGAAGTCGCGCCTGAGCAGGTTGTAGACGCGCGCCTGATCGTGCATGGGGATGTGTTCCGTCACGCAGACGATGAAGCCTACGCCGCCTTCCGCCGCTTCCATGATGGCATCCGCCGCGAACGCCGACGGGACGATGATGAAGGTAGTATTGGCTCCCGCCTCGCGGACGGCATCTGCGACGCCGGCGTACACCGGAATGCCTTCGACATCTGTCCCGGCTTTCTTGGGATTCGTACCGGCGACGATCTGCGTGCCGTAGGCGCGGTTGCGCAGTCCGTAGAAACGTCCCTGCGATCCGGTCAGACCCTGGACGACGACTTTGGTGTTCTGGTCAACGAAGATCGCCATGCTTTACTTCCCCTCGGCGATAGCGACCGCACGGCGCGCGGCGGAGAGCATCGTCTCTTCGCTGATCACCTGGTCGGATTCATGCTGCTTGAGGATGGCGCGCCCTTCGACAGCGCTGGTCCCGTCGATGCGGATGACCAGCGGGGCGCGCAGCTGAACATTGTTGATGCCTTCGACGATGCCGCGCGCGACTTCATCGCCGCGCGTGATGCCGCCGAAGATGTTGATGAGGATGACCTTGAGGTTGGGGTCGGTGTTGATGACCGTCAGGGCGTTGGTGACCACCTCGGCGTTCGCGCCGCCGCCGATGTCCAGGAAGTTGGCGGCGCTGCCGCCCACCTGCTTCACCGTGTCGAGCGTACTCATCGCCAGACCCGCGCCATTGGCGATGATGCCGACAGAGCCATCCAGCCCGATGTACTGAAGCCCTTTTTCCTTCGCCAGCTTCTCACGTTCGTCGCCGGCGGCGACGGTCACGACGCCGAAAGCATCCCATTCAGGGTGGCGTCCGGCGGCGCTGTCGTCCAGGCTGACTTTGGCGTCCAGGGCATAGACGCGCCCATCTTTGGAGAGGATCATCGGGTTGATCTCGACCAGATCGGCGTCGCCATCGGTGAAGGCGCGATAGAGCTTCTGCACCAATGTCACCGTCTGATCGACGGCGATGGGGTTCAGCCCCGCCGCCGCGACCCAGGCGTGAGCAGTCTCGGCGGTCAGTCCATCCACCGGGTTGATGTGGATGATCTGAATCGCGCCGGGGTCCTGCTCCGCCACCTGCTCGATGTCGATACCGCCCCTGGCGGAAAGCATGCCGAGATACTGCTTGGCACTGCGGTCCAGGGTGAACGAGACGTAGTATTCCTCGGCGATGTCTGAGGCGCGTTCGACCCACACCATGTGGACGACATGCCCCTTGATGCTCATGCCCAGGATGTTGCCGCCATGGAAACGCGCTTCTTCCGCGTTATTGGCGATCTTGATGCCGCCCGCCTTGCCGCGACCGCCCACCTGCACCTGCGCCTTGATCACGACCGGATAGCCGATGGAATTCGCAAGGGTGACGACCTCATCCACTGTCCTGGCGATATCGCCGGTCGGGACTGAGATGTCGAAGCGGGCAAAGTACTGCTTGCCCTGATACTCAAATAGGTCCAACGAACGCCTCCTTGTGCAAGAAACAGCCTGCTTTCACTTGATCGCCTGAATTATCCTCCATCGGTATGACGTTCGCAAAGACGCAAAGCGGGAATCATGCGCCGGCGGCGGGGCGATCACTTGCGGCTTGCACGGCTCCTGGTTGACCGTTAGGCTTGTGGCATGATGCGCAGAAGCTCTTTTCTTTTCCTTGCAACCGCCATCCTCTTCGCCGCCGCCTGTCTCCGCCTGATCGGGCTGCCCACGTACCCGCCCGGACCTCACTACGACGAAGCGGTCAACCTGCTCGTCGTCCGCAGCGTCGTCTACGGCGGGGCGCGCTTCTTCCCCATGCTGGAAGCCTATCAGGGGCGCGAAGCGCTCTATTTCTACCTGAACGCTCCGATGGTCGCCTTCGTTCAGGACGGCATGTTCGCCTTGCACCTGACCAATGCCTTCGCCAATCTGATCACCATCGCTGCCGCGATTGGCTTGGGGCGGGCGATGTTCCCCGGCAGGCGCGGCTGGCTGATCGGGCTGGTCACGGGACTGCTGATGGCGGTTTCGTTTCACCAGGTCTGGCTGGGGCGGCAGGCATTTCGGGCGGTGACGCTGCCCCTGATGCAGGCGCTGGCGCTGGCTTTCCTGTTTCGCGGGCTGCGCGCCCGGCGCGGTGCCGCATGGCTGATCGCCGCCGGAATCTTCGCCGGGGGAGCGCTGTATACCTACAATTCGTCGCGCCTGTTTCCGATGTGGCTGGGCGTTGCCCTGCTGATCCTGGTTCTGGCGTCGCGCTTCGAACGGCGGACGCTGCTGCGTGTCCTTCTGTTCGGCGTGGTCATGACCCTGACCGCCGCGCCGATGATCGCCTACGCCTTTCAGCGCCCAGACGTATTTTTCGGACGCCTGAACGAAGTGACCCAGGTGGATCACGCGATCAGCCTGCTGGAGAGCGTGCTATTGCACGCGCAGATGTTCTTCATCCAGGGCGACCCGTACTACCGCTACAACAACCCCGGTCAGCCCTATTTCACGCCGCCGGAGGGAATCGCGCTGGTCGTCGGACTGGCGACGGCGTGCCTTACGCTGCTGCGGCGGCGCATCCGGCGGGTGGACCCGATCCGGGCAGCCGGGCTGACGCTGCTCATCCTGTCGCCGCTGATGGTCCTCCCCAGCGTGATCAGCGTCGGCGGACTGCCGCCCAGCCACATGCGCTCGCTCGGCATGGTCCCGCTGATCTTCGTCACGGCTGCTTTCGGCGTGGAGTGCATCGTGTCTCGACTGGATGCCGGCGGACAGCTGCGCGGCGCTCTTCCAGCAGGCTTGATCGCCGTCCTGCTGGTGGGCAGCCTCCTCACCGGCGTGGCGTATTTCGGGTGGGCGGCACGCGCCGATGTCTATTACGAGACCGACGCCGACCTGAGCGCGGCGGCGCGCTGGGCGGTTGATCAGCTTCAGCCGGGCGAACGGCTGTATGTGGCGGCGCGCGACAAAGGACACCCTACTGTGATGATCGAACCCCTGCCGGAGATCGCCTGGCTGGGTACAGACAGCTTCTTTCTGTCCCCTGAAGGGCAGTCTGCGCTGTACCTGTTTCCTCGCAGTGCGCCGCCGCAGCCGGAGTGGCTGTCTCTGCTGGAACCCGGCAGGCTGGATGGTCTCCCCCTGGGACCGGACGGTCGGACGGCATTCGAAGCGTTTCGACGGGTTGGCGTGGCGCAGGGCTTGCCGGAAGACACTCCGGCGAACGCCGTCCTGCGATTTGTCGAACTTGACGCGCCGGCGATTCAGGCTGGGGCGGGCGGCTGGATCACGACCGCCTGGCAGGTCGCCGCGCCGCCAGAGGCAGGCGACTTCACGCCGCTGATTCAGATCGAGGACCGGCACGGTTCCGTGTACGCGCGCGGCGATGCCTATATGGCGGGGACGGACCGCTGGCGGCAGGGCGAGACGCTTTACCAGCAGATCTATGTCGAACTACCTGCGCTGATGGCTCCGGACGAGTACCGGGTCCGGGCGGCATGGGTGGCGCGCTCCGCCGACCGCTATGCGACATACCTCAACCCCGACCGCTCTCTGGGCGGCATCTGGGCGGATATTGGCGTGGTCTCGGTGGAGAAGGCGCGCTCGACCGCTTCGCTGGATGATCTGCCGATGGAACACTCGACCCGGTTTCGGGTGAGTCCGTCGCTCGATCTGTTGGGGTTTGACGGCAGCCTGGGGGAAAGACGCCCCGGCGACTGGCTCGACCTGACGCTTTACTGGCGGAAACACGCCGATGGCGACGAGGCAGAGGTCATCCAAGCCGATCTGCTGCCTGCGGGCGACGCCGATACGGTAAGCCTGTGGTCCGGCGCGCCCGTCGATGATCGCTACACCAGCGATCAGTGGGAGATCGGCGAGATCGTCGCCGACCGGGTGCGCTGGCGGATTCCGCTTGACATGCTGCCCGGCGAGGCGCATCTCATCGTTCGGGCGCTGGGCGAGTCCGTCACAGACGAGGCCGTGCTGGGAACGCTCGCCATCGTGGATGTCCCGCGCCTGTTCGAGCCTCCGCCGTTTGAGACGCCTCTGAACGTGATCTTTGACGGACAGATCGCGCTGCTCGGCGGGACACTCAGCGCAGACGCCGATCAATTCGCGCTGAACCTGGTATGGCGCGCCGAGCGCCAGATCGAGCGCGACTACAAGCGTTTCGCCCATCTGCTGGATGCAAATGGGACCATCCTGGCGCAGGTCGATCAGATGCCGCTGGCGAATACTTACCCGACCACGCTCTGGATGCCGGGAGAGGTGGTCGTGGAGACGCTGACCCTGCCGGCGCAGGATGGCGCGGCGCGCATCCGCCTGGGCTGGTATCTTCCAGAGACCGGCGCGCGGCTGCACCCTGCGGGCGAAGGGGCGATCATCGAGCCGGATTCGCTGCTGCTGGATGTGCCGCACTGAAGCGGGGGATCGCACCTTTTCAACATGCCGGTCGAGCTGCCGGCTAACCCCTACACCTGATATCTCGTCGAGGCGAGCCGCCGGCTCGACTATATAAAGCGATTCGCGATCTCGCCCACCCGCTCCCGTTCACCGTGAAAGGCTGTGTTATACTTCAAAAAAAGACATATATGAAAGCGTTGGCTGCCTGTTAGTTGATGCGGGTGTGCCACAGGTTGAGTATGGTTTATGCGCTGTACGATTTCAGTGCCTCAATATCAGTTTGTCGAGACCTTCGAGGTCAATGAGTCCGGCGGCGTCGTGATCGGGCGTTCGGACGAGGCGACTCGCTATCAGCCCGATGTTGATCTTGCCGCCTGCGATGGTCGCGAGAAGGGCGTCTCGCGGAGGCATGCGGCAGTGGTGCAGTTTCGCGATTCGCTGCACTTGATCGACCTGCATTCGGTCAATGGAACGTTTCTGAACGATCAAGTCCTGCCGCCTGATCAGCCGTATCCGCTGGGAACAGAGAGCAATATTCGCCTTGGTACGTTGGACTTAAAGATGATAATTGGATAAATGTATACTGTAAATCAAAATTAAGTTGCGGTAAAATCCAGCCTTTATTGGAGTTGTAAGATAGGGAAAAGTAGAAGCGAAAACCATGGCGCAAAATCAGCTCAGATTCAATGGTTCGGTGTGGTGCAATCTCGACATCGCACTGCGGAATATGGATCAATTGTTTGGGCGCATCGCTCAGCCGCTTGGACTGACGATCATCGAATGGTATATCCTGCGGGCGCTCTATGAACGTGATGGACAGCACGCTTCGGAACTGGCGCGCGCGGTTGGGCGTGCGGCGACCTCTTTTACTCCTAACCTCGATAAACTTCAGCAGAAGGGGTTTGTCGAACGCCGTCCGGACCCCGCCGACCGCCGCGCCGTGCGCATCTTCCTGACGAAGAAGGCGCTCGACATGAAGAGCGAGCTGGTCAAGAGCGCCAAAGATCTCGACCAGCGGATCCGCCAGTTGTTCAGCGACGACGAATTCGAAACCTTCCATAAGGTTGTGGCGCAGCTTCAGACTCTCGAACCCGACTACAGCGAACCGGACCCCGAACCGGTTGGCGGGCGCGGCAAGCGCAACGGCACGAAGCCCTAGGTAATCGTTTAACGCTCACCCTTCAACGATGATCAATCTGCGCTCCGCAGCCACCGCTCGGAGCGCTTTTTCATGCTGAGCCAGCGCCGGCGCATCGAAAAGCACATAGCGGACAAGCGTGATCGGTTCGTGCTGCGCGCAGAAGTCGAGGATCGCTCCCAGGGCGAGTGGGGCGGCTTCCCGCACCGGATAGCCGTAGACGCCGGTGCTGATCGCCGGGAAGGCGATAGAAGTCACGCTGTTCGCCAGGGCGACTTCCAGGCTGCGGCGGTAGGCGCTCACCAGCAGCACCGGCACGTCGGGGTCACGCGGATTGTAGACCGGACCCACCGCATGGATGACGTGGCGCGCCTTCAGTCGGTAGCCCCGGCTGATCTTGGCGTCGCCGGTGGCGCAGCCGCCCAGGGTGCGCGTTTCGGCAAGGAGCTGCGGTCCTGCCGCCCGGTGGATCGCACCGTCTACCCCGCCGCCGCCGAGCAGCGTGCTGTTGGCGGCGTTGACGATGGCATCGACCTCCTCGCGGGTGATATCCCCCTGGACAAGCTGAAGGATCGTTCGGTTGATCTGCACGCGCATTCTCTGTATCCTTTCTCGGCATGCCCTTTACCTACGATTATACTGAAGCGAAGATCATGGAACCGATGACGCCCGCAGATGTCCAAGCACGACTCGATCAGCTTGGTTTCGGCACGCAGATCATATTCTTCGAGTCGACGACCGCCACCAGCCAGCAAGCCGCCGACAATATCGGCTGCGCGCTGGGACAGATCGTCAAGAGCATCTGTTTTCTGGTGAAGGATCACCCGGTCGTGGTGCTGACCAGCGGGGCGGAGCGCGTCGATGATCGCAAAATCGCCGCGCTGTACGGGGTTGGGCGCAAACACGTCAGCGCCGCCAGGGGCGATGATCTGGTCGAGATTTTCGGATACCCGGCGGGCAGCGTGCCGCCGTTTCCGCATCGTTCGCCCCATATCGACGTCTACATCGACCGGACGCTGACGCGCTGGGAGCAGCTTTACGCGGCGGGGGGCGCGCACAACGCCATCTTCCCGATCACCCTGGAACAGCTTCAGGCGGCGACCGGGGCGGCACTCAGCGATGTGGTGAAAGATGCCCAGAGCGACTGATCGACGCGGCGCTACGCCCCGATGCCCTCGGCGGCGCGCCGGCTCAGGAGGCGAAGGATGGCGAGCAGTCGGTCGCGCCAGCCGTCGTCTGTCGGCAGTTCGACGGCGGTGCGGGTGACGCGCGTATCGCCGCCCAGCAGGTTATTGAGCCGGGTGCGGTCGATCTCGACCAGGTAGGGCAGCTTGATCTCGATCACGCCGCTGCGGTGAAGGATCGCCGTTGCTCCGGCTGACTGCGCCAGCAGCTTGACGGCGATCTGGTAGAGCAGCCCTTCGACCGCCGGCGGCATCGCCCCGAAACGGTCGATCAGCTCTTCCCGCATCTCGTCCACATGATGCGCGCCGGTCAGTCCGCCGATGCGCCGGTACAGTTGAAGCCGCTGCGCCATATCGGGGATGGTATCCGCTGGCAGGTAAGCGGTGATCGGCAGGTCGATCAGGACGCTGCTGTCGCTGAGTGACGGCGCAGCGCCGGCGTCGGCGCGCCCACGCAGGCGGCGGACGGCTTCCGCCAGCATTTGTGTGTACAGGTGCAGACCGACCGTCGCGACATGACCCGTCTGTCGGGTGCTGAGGATATCGCCTGATCCACGCAGTTCCAGGTCGCGCATGGCGATCTGATAGCCGGACCCCAGCTCGGTGTATTCGCTGAGCGTCTCCAACCGCGCCCGCGCTTCTTCGGTCAGGCGGTTATGCGCCGGATGGAAGAAATAGGCGTATGCCTGCTGGGCGCTGCGCCCGACCCGCCCGCGCAGCTGGTAGAGCTGCGCCAAGCCAAACCAGTCAGCACGATCCACGACCAGGGTGTTGGCGTTGGGGATGTCCAGTCCGCTTTCGATGATCGAAGTCGCCAACAGCACATCATATTCGCCGTTGCCGAAGGCGGTCATGACCGACGCCAGCACGCGCTCGTCCATCTGCCCGTGTCCGACGATGATGCGCGCTTCCGGGACGATCTGCTCCAGGCGTTCGCGCAGATGCTCGATGGTCTGGACGCGGTTGTGGACGACGAAGATCTGCCCGCCGCGTTCCAGTTCCCGCAGCACCGCCTGGCGGACCAGCGTTTCGTCGAACACGCCGACGTGGGTCACGACCGGCAGGCGGTCTTCCGGCGGCGTCTGGATCATGCTGATGTCGCGTACCCCGGTCAGCCCCATGTAGAGGGTGCGGGGGATGGGGGTGGCGGTCAGCGTCAGGATGTCTACGGCGGTGCGCAGCTTCTTGAAGTGTTCTTTGTGTTTGACGCCGAAACGCTGTTCCTCGTCGATGATCATCAGCCCGACATCGGGGATGGCGACATCCTCCTGAATCAGGCGGTGGGTCCCGATGATGATGTCGATTTCGCGCGCCGCCAGCTGCGTCAGGATGCGGCTCTGTTCTTCTTTGGTGCGGAAGCGCGACAGGACCTCGACGCGAATAGGGAAAGCGGCGAGGCGGCGGCTGAACGTCAGATAGTGCTGCTGCGCCAGGATGGTGGTCGGCACGAGGATGGCGACCTGTTTACCGTCATTGACCGCCTTGAACGCTGCCCGCAGCGCGACTTCCGTTTTGCCGAAGCCGACATCACCGCAGATCAGCCGATCCATCGGATGGGCAGTTTCCATGTCCTGCTTGACCTCGCGGACGGCGCGCAGTTGGTCTTCCGTCTCGATGAACGGGAACGAGGCTTCCAGCTCATGCTGCCAGGGGGTGTCGGGGTTGAAGGCGTGCCCCGGAGCGGCTTCGCGGCGTGCGTAGAGATCGAGCAGTTCTTTCGCTTCGTTCTCGGCTGCCTGCTTCGCCTTGCCGCGAATCCGCGACCAGTCCGCCTGACCGAGCTTGTTCAGTGTCGGGGGTTTGTCGTCGGGTCCAACATAGCGCGTCAGCCGATCTGCCTGATGGATGGGGACGAACAGCGTATCGGTTCCGCCGTACTCGATCACCAGATACTCGCGCTGAAGGCTCTCGATGGTGCGCTTGCGCATACCGGCGAAGCGCCCTACGCCATAATCGACGTGGACGACGAAATCGCCCTCGCGCAGATCGGCGTAAGCCAGCTCCGGCGCGCGGGAGCGTTTGGCTGGGCGGCGGCGGCGCGGTTCGGGTCTGCTCCAGCCGAATATCTCGGTGTCGGTGAACAGATGGGTCTCGCCTGATCCTGTGCGCAGCCGCCAGCCTTCCCCGATCATGCCGTCCACGAAGGTGAGCGACTTCGGCGGCGGGGGTTCGGCTACGGCGTCCGTCCGGCTGAGAAATTCCGTCTCCTGCTCGTGCCAGATTTCGCTGAGCCGCGCCGCCTGGTTGGTCAGCACGACGACCGTGTCGCCGGCGTCGCGCTGCTTGCGGATGTGCGGCAGGAAGTGTTTCAACTGCCCGCCAAAACGCAGTTCCGGCGCGAGCAGCCCGCGCATCACCCCGGTCTCTTCTGCGGTGTCGTCCGCCGCGTGAAGATAGGCGTGAGGGCGGTCGCGCAGCGCCTCGCTGATCTGATCCCAGGTGAGATAGGGCAGCGGATGATCGACCGCCAGCGCGCCGGCTTTGATCTTCTCCGCGCGTGATGAGCCGGCGGCGGCTTCGATCTCGGCGATGGTTTCGTGCAGTTCCGCGCCGTCCTCGATCAGGATCAGGCTGTCGTCCGGGGCATAATCCAGCAGGCTGACGGGGTTGCGATAGAGATACGGCAGATAGTGTTCGATGAAGGGAAAGGCAGCGCCGGACTCCAGCAGCGGCAGGTCGCCCTTCGGGTTGATGGCTTCGGCGGAGGGGTCCGGCAGCCCGTCGAACCAGGCGCGCAGCGCTCCGACCGCCGCTGGAGCGTCGCCGGGCATCGCTTCGCGCGCCGGGGTGACGACCAACCGCGCGATCTTGCCGGTGGATCGCTGCGAGTCGGCGGCGAACGTGCGCAGGGAGTCGATCTCGTCGTCGAAGAACTCGATGCGCGCCGGCTGATCGTGCGCCATCGGGAAGATGTCGAGGATGCCGCCTCGCCGGCTGAAAGTGCCCGGTTCGATGACCATCGAAGTCGCTTCGTAGCCCATCGCCACCCACCGCCCGACCAGCGCCTCGATGCTGTGGCGCGCGCCGGGGCGCAGGACCATCGAACGCTGGCGGAAGACGCTCACCGGCAGGGTGCGCTGCATCAGCCCGCGCGCCGAGGTGACGATAACCGGGGGCAGAGGTGTCAGGTCGATATCCTCCGGCGGCATCAGCGCAGACAGCGCCTCCAGGCGGGCGCGGATGGCGGTCTCACCCCAGGGGGCGCGTTCGTAGAACAGCGGCGCGGGTTCAGAAAAGCGGTAGATTCCTTCCGCCGCACCGCGCCAGACCGGAAGCTGCTCCGAGAGGTTGTAGGCGCGGTCGATCCTCGCCGTGACGACGATGACCGGGGATCGCCATTCGTTCGCCAGGGCAGCGACCACAAACGGACGCGCCGAACGGATCACGCCGAGCGCCGGCACCTCACGCCGCTCCATCGCATGGAACGCCGCACGGAACGCCGGCAGCCCGCGCAGCGAATCGACCAAACCCGACAGATTCAGCATGATGCACCCGTTCTCAGGAGTCTTCTGGCTGTGATTTTGGCTTTTCCGGGGATCTCGCTTCGCCCTGACCGTTGAAGCGATTCATGGCAGCGTCGATGCCCAGTTTCAACCACGTCTCGACGGCGTCCGCCGCGCGATCTGCCATCTCAAGGGCGGTGATCACATCATCGCCCTTGAAGGGCAGCAGCACGTAGTCCGACGGATCCATGCGCCCTGGCGGACGCCCGATCCCCATACGGACGCGCGGCACATCCGGTGTGCCCAACCGTTCGATGATATGTTTCAGCCCTTTTTGTCCACCGGAACTGCCGGTCTTGCGTACCCGCAGCACGCCGAAGGGGATATCCAGATCGTCGGCGAGTACGATGATTCGTTCCGGGACGATCTTATAGAAGCTGGCGAGCGGCTGCACGGCGTCGCCGCTCAGATTCATGAAGGTCATCGGCTTGGCGAGGATGCAGCGGTTGGAGCCGATTCCCCCCTGCCCGGTCTGCGCTTTCTGTTCAACTTTGGACAGGCTCACCCCGTGACGTTTTGCCAGCCGATCCAGCGCCAACCAGCCGACGTTGTGGCGCGTGTTCTCGTAGCGCGGTCCAGGATTGCCCAACCCGACAATCAGAAAGGGGTCTGCCATCGGTTTTCCTCGTCAGGACCCCAGGTAGGGGAGGAAGAAGACGACGAAATTGACGACCATCTGACACACCCAGGCGGCTGCCAACCCATTGCGCTGGCGCACATAGCTGTAGATCAGATTGATCATCACCAGGATGACGCTGATGATGACTGCCACCACCGGGTAGCGTCCGACGTTCAGCATGGGCAGCAGCAGCACGACCGACCATAGGCTGCTCAGCGAGCCGACCAACCATAACGACCGGTCTCCTTGCAGCAGCCCGCGAAAGAACAGCGTTTCGGCGAGCGGCTGCGTGAAGATGAGCAGGCTGAAGACCGCGCCGGCGGTCAGCATCACCGGAGCATCCGGCGCGCCAACCGTGAACATCAACTGCGCTGTTGTACCCAACGTCGTCCCGCCCACCAGCAGTAGCGGCGCACCGACCATCACGCCGAAGATCGCCCCCCAGGCGATGTCTTCCGGCGCTTCCCGTTCGATGCGCGTCATCGTGCCAAACAGCCACGCCATCACGCCGAAGAACGCCAGCAGCGCCCACACCAGCACATAGCGAAAATCGGCATTGAAGGGGATCAGCGGCATCAAGCCGAAGGCAAGCGCCATCGCGATTAAATAGCCGAAGAACGGGTCGCCGCCCCCTCGGCGCGACTGTGCCGGCGGAGCGGATTCCTCGAATTCGGCGTCCGCCGCTTCGATCTCCGACGCCATGTCGAAATGGATCGGCTGAGCCGGTTCCTCTGATGAATCGCCTGCCCGCCGCGCCAACGAATCGCCCTCGAACATAGACTAGTCCGATGCCGCCGGGGATGCCGCCCGCTCGCTCGACAGGACGACCCGGAACGCTTCCAGGATGGTCTCGACATCTTCCTGCTTGATCCAGGTATGGGTGACCAGGCGGAATTCGCGCTGCGCGTCGTTGTAAGGGGTCGCCATGATGTTGAACTCGTGCTTGAGCCGCCGGGAGAGCGCCGCAAGCGACACTGGTGCATCCTCCGCCAGGGTGAAGAAGATCATGTTCGTTCGCACGCTCTCCAGATCGAGCTTGAGATAGGGCATCTGCGCCAGACCTTCGGCAAGGACGCGGGCTTTGAGGTGATCCTCGTGAAGCCGCTGCGGCATAGTGTGCAGCGCGACCAACCCCGCCGCCGCCAGAATGCCCGCCTGGCGCATCCCGCCGCCGAGGCTCTTGCGCACCTTGTGGGCGCGCCTGATGAAATCGCGCGTGCCGACGATCACCGATCCGACCGGGGCGCTCAGCCCTTTGGATAGGCAGAAGGTGACGCTGTCGGCGTGTCGGCACAGTTCGCTGACAGACGTGTTCAGGGCGGCAGCGGCGTTGAAGATGCGGGCACCGTCGATGTGCAGCTTCAGATGGTGCTGGCGGGCGATCTCGGCGACCTGAGCGACGTACTCGGCGGAAAGCGGCGCGCCGCTCGCGCCGCCGTGTGTGTTTTCCAGGCAGATCAGGCGCGTCGAAGGTTCATGTTCGTCGTTGGAACGGATGGCATCGCGAATGGCGTTCAGGTCCATCGTGCCATCACGGCGTACTTCCAGGGTGTTGGGGTGGACGCCTCCGTAGGCGGCGGCGCTGCCCACTTCGTAGCGGAAGATGTGCGACTGCTTGCCGATGATCATTTCGTCGCCGCGCCCGCAGTGAGTCAGCACCGAACATAGATTACCCATCGTCCCACTGGCGACGAACAGCCCGGCTTCTTTTCCGAACAGCGCCGCCGCTTTGGCTTGCAGCTGGTTGATCGTCGGGTCTTCCCCGTAAACATCGTCGCCGACCGGGGCATTTGCCATCGCTTCGCGCATTTCCGGGGTTGGCTGCGTTACAGTATCGCTGCGTAGGTCGATAAACTGCATCTTCATGAAACTCCTGATCGCCTTCGACGCTCAATGCTAGCGCAAACGGGCGTACAATTGAAGCATGACGACAGTGACTCTGACCCACGTCAGCAAGAAATTCTCCGGTTACGATGGGATGATGACCACGGCGCTGGACAACGTCTCGCTCAAGGCGCACAGCGGCGAAGTGATCGCTGTGCTGGGACCTTCGGGGTGCGGCAAATCCTCGCTGCTGCGCATCATCGCCGGGCTGCTGCCCCCCGACGGCGGTGAGGTACTCTACGACAACGTGTCGCTCGCCGAAATTCCACTGCGCGAGCGCGGGGTCGGCATGGTCTTTCAGGATGGCGCGCTCATGCCGCACTGGGTCGCCGAAAAGACGGTTGGTTTTTTCCTGTCGCTGCGCCATCGCGAAGCCGAAGTCCCGGCGCGTATGCGGCGAATCTCGGAGATCACCGGCATTGGCATGGAGAAGCTGCTGGATCGCAAGCCGGGACAGCTTTCCGGCGGCGAACGCCAGCGCGTCGCCATTGCCCGCGCGCTGGCGCGCGATCCGCGCGTCTTCCTGTTCGATGAACCCTTTTCCAGCATCGACGCTGCGCTGCGCACCCATGCCCGGCTCGAACTGAAACGTCTGCTGCGCGAATTCCCGGTGACGTCGTTCTACGTCACGCACGATCAGCAGGAGGCGGTGGCGATGGCGACGCGAATCGCTGTGATGCGCGCCGGCAGGGTCGAGCAGATGGGCGACTACCAGACTTTATACGAAAATCCGCTCAATCTGTTCGTCGCCGCCTTTATCGGCACGCCGACCATCAATCTGTTTTCCGGCACGGTGCGTCACCATCACTGGTACGGCGGGACATTCGGCGGTTTTTCGGTGCGCAGCGATCTTGACGACGGCGCGCCGGTGGTCGCCGGGGTGCGCCCAGAGGCGTTTCGCATCGCACCCTCGGACGATGCTGTCCCGGTGCGCGCTGAATCGGTCGTCGATCACTATTCGGAGCGGCTTCAGGTGGTCGAAGTGCTGACAGAATTTGACCGCTGGACGATCACCGTCCCCCTGGACCTGGGCGTCAAGGCGGGAGATGTCCTGCCCTGTGCGCTGGACGCCAGTATGCTGGTCTATTTCGATCCCAGGTCCGGCAGGCGGATCGGCTAACCGACGCCGTCCGACAGAGCGTGGAAATCGTCGCGCAGCTTCGGATATAACCCCTGATAGCGGGCGAAGAGGGCGTCGTAGCGCGCCCGGTGCGCCGGGTTTGGCTCGGTCACCTGTACGGTGCGCGAGGTGAGCGCGCAGGCTTCGCCGTAGGTGCTGTAGATGCCGCAGCCGACCCCCGCCAGCAGCGCTGCGCCGATTCCGGTCGTCTCGGAAAATCCGGTCTGATGCAGTGGAATGCTCAGTACGTCCGCCATGATTTGCCGCCAGACCGGGCTGTCCATTGCCCCACCTGCCGCGACCACCGTCTCGACCGATCCGCCGATGGCGATGCTGATATTCAGCGCTTCGTGCAGCGAAAATGCCACGCCTTCCATCACTGCGCGCGCCAGATGCCCAAGTTCGTGGTGATAACTCAAGCCAACGAATGAGCCGCGCGCCCTGGAATCCATGTGCGGGGTGCGTTCGCCGGTCAGGTAGGGGAGGAAGAGCAATCCGTCGGCGCCCGGTTCGGTCTCGGCGGTCTCGCGGCTGAACTGGGCGTAAGCCTCCGACCCTTCGGCGGATTTGCCGAGCAGCCCGCGCAGCCAGCGCAGCGAAAGACCGGCATTCAGCGTCGCGCCCAGGACGTACCACAAACTGGGCAGGGCGTGGTTGAAGACGTGTACGCGCGGATCGGTCGGCAGACGGAACGGGAATCCTGCGACGTGATCGGGCGCGACCGGCACGAACACCTGACCACCGCTTCCGACCGTCACCGACGCTCTGCCCTGACTGATCAGCCCATTGGTCAAAGCCTGCGCGGGCTGGTCGGCGCAGCCGGTCACGACCGGCACGCCCGCCGGCAGTCCCAACGCGGCAGCGGCGTTCTTGGTCAGGCGACCGACGACTGCGCTGGAATCGTGGATCGGCGGCAGGATTGAACGAGAAATCCCGACGGTCTGGACGATCTCTGGCGACCAGGCTTTGATACTGATGTCGAACAGGGCGGTGGCGGCGGCGTCGCTGGCATCCGTACCCAGTTCGCCCGTCAGATGGTAGCGCACATAGTCTTTCGGCAGGAGCAGCATGTGGGTGCGATCGAGAGTCACCGGCTCATGTTTTCTCAGCCAGAGCAGAGTCGGCGCGGCGAACCCGGCTGCCGGAAGCGTTCCGGTGATGCTGGAGAATCGCCCTGCGCCGACGAGGTCGAGCAGTTCGCTGCACTCTTCGCCGCTGCGCTGGTCCGCCCAGATGATCGCCGGACGGATAGAAACCCCGGCGCGGTCCAGAAACGCCGTGCCGTGCATCTGCCCGCACAAACCGATGGCTTTGACTTCAGCCGCCGGCGTCGATGCCAGCGCTTTTCTGACGGCGGCGGCGGCGGCTTGCCACCAGTCTTCCGGCTGATGTTCGGCAAAACTTGGCGCGGGTTTGTGCAGCGGGTATTCCTGGGCGACGGCGGCTTCTACTTTACCTGCATCGGGATTGAACAGCACCGCCTTGACGCTGGACGTTCCGACATCGATTCCCAGTAAGGTGCGCATCGGGCTTCTTCCTGATCTCCCCCTGGATGGTTGGGGATTATGCGCCGCGCCGGTGAGGGACGGTCGAGGCGCGCAGCATCAGTTTCATGTCGAGCAGGAGCGACTCAAAAGGTTCCGGGTGACCGTTTTTGATTCTGGAGAGCAGCAGCTCGGCGGCGGCTTCACCCATGCGATGGATGGGCTGCGCTACAGTCGTCAGTGATGGGATAAGATAGGAAGACAGCGGAATATCGTCGAAGCCGACGACCGAAAGTTCATCCGGCAGTTTCAGCCCGACCTCGGCAGCTGCATGCAGCACACCGATGGCGATCACGTCGGTCAGCGCGAAAACTGCCGTCGGTCGGCGCTTGCGGCGAAGCAGGTCGCGCGCGAAGGCGTAACCGACATCGAACTCGCTGCGTTCGCTGATCAACGTCTTCAGCGAATTTTCCGCCACACCGGCATCGGCGATGGCTTTCCACGCGCCCTGAATGCGCTGGTCCATCGAGGCGCTGTGGGGCTGCGCGCCGATCAGCGCGATGTGGCGGTGTCCGAGCCGCAGCAGATGTTCCATCGCATAGCAGCCGCCCTGGAAGTTGTTTGCTAGGATGCGGTTGACCCGGAGATCGGGCAGATCGCGGTCGATCAGGATGACGGGCATCTTGGAAAGCAGGGGGGTGATGGCTTCGCTGCTGCGCCCGGTTGGAGCGATGATTGCTCCGTCCACGCGCTGGCGAATCAGCATATCAACGTAGGCTGCCTCATCGTCGCTGCTCTCTTCAGAACTACAAATAATGATGCGATAGCCTGCGGCGAAGAGGGTGGTCTGAATGATGGTGGCCAGTGCGGCAAAAAAGGGTTGATTTAAGCCGGGGACCAGGACGCCGATGGTCAGAGATTCCTGACGCCGCAGACTCCTGGCGAGCGCACTGGGTTTATAATCGAGCAGGTGCATTGCTTCGGTCACGCGCAGCCGGAGGTCTTCGCTGACATAGCCATTGTTGTTGACCACGCGCGAGACCGTCGCCACAGATACGCTGGCATGGGCTGCGACTTCTTTGATGGTTGCCAAGGCAGCGCCTTCTATCGTGTTCCTTCAAGGGAAAACGTTTTCAGGAATTTAGCGTGAAACGGGAAATCATGCAAGCAGTACCCGCAAAAAATCCACATTCCTCGCCTGACGGTGCGCCGACCGAGTCGCGTTCACAGGAGCAAGACCGATGCGCATCGACATCCTGACTCTTTTTCCAGAGATGTTCGACGGGGTGATGAACGCCAGCATGATGTGGAAAGCGCAGGCGTACGGCTTCCTGGACCTGCATCTGCATCAACTGCGTGACTGGACGATGGACCGTCACCGGACCGCCGATGATACGCCCTACGGCGGCGGCGGCGGCATGGTCATGCGCGCCGACATCGTGGTGCGTGCGGTGGAAGCGGTGCAGGCGATGAGCGCTTCTGCCGCGCCAGTCTACGGTATGTCGCCGCAGGGGCAGCTATTTTCTCAGGAGTGGGCGGTCCGCCTTTCGAAAGTGGATCGCCTGATCCTGGTCTGCGGACATTACGAGGGAATCGACGACCGCGCGCGTCAACTGGCGTTCACCGGCGAACTGAGCATCGGTGATTACGTGCTGACCGGCGGCGAACTGGCGGCGATGGTGATCGCCGATGCCGTTGTGCGCCAGATTCCTGGGGTGCTGGGTGCAGAGGGCGGCGCAGAGCGCGAAAGTCTTGCCGAGGGTATTCTAGAAGGCGCGCATTACACCCGACCATTGGAATTTCGCGGATTGATCGTTCCAGAGGTCCTGCAGGGCGGCAACCATGCCGCCATTGCCCGCTGGCGGCGCGCAGACGGACTGCGCCGGACATGGGACAATCGTCCTGATCTGCTGCGCCGCGCCCGCCTCACCGATGAGGATAAGCGCCTGCTGGCGAAGTTCGCTGCCGACGATGCTGCTGCCCTGCGTCGGAAAACGCAGGGCTGACGTCAGCCTGATTCGGTTGCGCAGAAGTCGTCCTTGCGCTTATGATCGCGATGTGTTGGGACAAGCGCATCCGTTTTTGCTACACTTGAGCAAGTATTGATGACCGGGGCGTATCGCTGTATACAGCAGGACTGCGCCCTAATTGAGAGGAAGCAGCATAAACCCATGATTAAGGAATACCGCAGCGAAATTCTGGAGCGCAAACTGAAGACGCTCCACATTGCCGTCGATGGCATCAAAGCCTCCGTGATCGTCAACGTCGATGGGCTGTTGGTCGCTGCGTTCCCCCCCGGCAATGAAGAGAACCCGCACGAGAACCCGACCAGCAGCCCACAGGTTGCGGCGATGTCCTCTACGCTGATCAGTCTGGCGCAGAAGACGCTCAAGCGTCTGGAACAGGGACAGTTGGAGCGCCTGCTGATGGAGGGCGAAGAAGGCGTGATGGTGGTTTTTCCTGCCGGGCGGGCTTCCCTGGCGGTACTCTGCGAGAAGGGCGCGCGACTCAGCCACATCCTCTATGCAGCGAAGAAGGCGGCGGCGGACATCAGCGAGGTACTGGAGTCATGAAAGCGCGGGCTTATCGCCCGCACTTCGGCTCAGGTCGCGCCGCGCCGCCGCGTGCGCAGCTGGAACAACACGCGAATGTTCATCTTCCCCAGGGCTATCGAGTCGCCATCGCGCAGCGGATGCGGCTGGTGCGGCTGAAGGCGCATACCGTTGACCCCGGTGCCGTTGCTGCTGCCGAGGTCGAAGATTTCAACTTCGTTGTTGCGCAGGCGAATCACCGCATGACGCCGGCTGACGCCCATGCGATAGCCCGCGTACGATGTCAGATCGACATCGGGCATCGTCCCGGTCGCCGGGTCGCGCCTGCCGATGACCGTCTCTTTCTTCGGGAAGAGCAGGATAGGCGTCGCCGCGCCTTCAATTTCCAGCCGCAGCACCATGTCGTCCGTGAAGACGCTCGTGCCGGCGGTGGAAACGGCTGCCTGCATCATTTCGCCTGTATCCGTGACCCGCTGCTGACCTTCCAGGCTCATGCGGTCGTACTGCTTGGTTCCCAAGCCGCGCGTCTCGGTCAGAAGAGGGGACTTGCAGTTGAGGCAGTGGGTCGTCCCCACCGGGTTGCGATGTCCGCAGTGCTGGCAGACCAGCACGCCGGCATCGGTTTCCTTCAGCTGCGATGTACCAGAGGCGGCGGAAGATCGTTCCTCCGGTCGAGATGGCGGGCTGCCAGCGCGGGGCGGACGGGAAGCATCGCCCACCTCGTCGTGCTTTGAAAAGTCTTCAGGGTGACGGTCAGCCATGATGCACCTTTTAGACAGCCTCGCGTATAAGAGCGATTCTAAACCCGGAGATGTATCCAGCGCAACTCTTGTGCTGGTTTTTTCATTGCTTTTGTTTGCCGCCTTCTTGATTCGGCTGAGGGATATCGAGACCCAGAGCCTCTGGTTCGACGAAGGCTGGTCTGCGTACGCTGCCGAACAACCATCTCTGATCGCGGCATTCAACGCCGACGCTACTAATCCACCATTGTATTATGGACTGCTCCATATTGCCGCATCGGCTTTCGGCACAAGCGAATTTTCCCTGCGTTTCGTCTCGCTGCTGTGGGGGCTGCCGGTCAGCGCACTGACCGTCCTTCTGGCGCAAAAGCTGGCGGGAGGGCGGGCGGGATTGACGACGGCGGCGCTGGCGCTGTTCAGCGCGCCGCTGTGGTGGGCGTCGCAGGAGGCGCGGATGTATACCCTGCTGGCGCTGCTGGTCCTGGGGTGCGCGTTCGCCTGGGAACGACTCCTACATCGCCCGACGCGCGCCGCCTGGCTGGCGCTGTGGACCTTGGAATGCCTCATCCTCTACGCGCATAACACCGGTCCCGTAGTCTTCCTTTGGCTGAACAGTGTCACCGCGCTGTGGTGGCTGTCGCGCCGCAGCTTTGACAAGCCCAATTGGCGGTTGTGGTTCGCCGGGCAGATTGGCGTCGGGGTACTCTGGCTGCCTTATTTTGTCGGGCGTTTTCTGCTTCTTCCCGGCGCGAACAGCGCTGTGCAGTCATCGCTTCAGGTTTCGGAGGTGCTGCCCCGCCTCCTCGCGCTCTGGAACAGCATGTGGAGCGCGCCGCCGATCTCGCTGGTGGAAGGTTTGGGGCAGTCTGATGCGCCGATGCTCGTCGCCACGCTGATCCTGCTGCTGTGCGTCGCCGCCGGCGTCCTTGCCTCGCGCCGGCTGGGGGTCCACATCTTGCTTCTGACGGCGTACCTGGTTCTGGGGCTGGCGCTATTGGGCAACGATTTGCACGGACGTTATCTGGTGATGATTGCGCCGCTTCTGATTGTGGCGGCGGGCATCGGGCTGTCGCGCTTTGCCCTCCCGCTGCGCGCGGTAGGGATCGCCGCCGCTCTGGCGGTCTTCGCGCTCAGCCTTTCGGCGGCGCATCTGCCCGAACATGGACACGACGACGCGCGCGGCATGGTGCGCTACTATGCCGAGACGCTGACCGCCGACGATACCGTGCTGGCGTGGTCCTACGCCGACCGCTACGAACTCGCGTACTACTGGGATCGCCTGAGTACCGCTGCCCGGCGCGTGACGCTGCCGGAGGGGGAAGATCTGGATACGGTCGCGCTGCTGCTGCCGACTTCGGGGCGAGTCGGTCTGAATGTCTGGTACACCCAGCGCGCGGACTATCGCGGCATGATGGGCTGCCTGCTAGGACATGGGGCAGACGCCGCGCCGCTGGCGTTCACAACGGCGGGTATGACCAATCTGCTCTACGATCGCGCCCCGGCGTCACTGCCTGTCCTGCGCGATGTCGACTGGACGTTCCGGGACGGATCTGGCGTAGAAGCGGGCACGGTTCGGGCGGTTGGAGAACTACCGGCATTTGCCTCTCATCAATCGCTGTGTCTGCCGCTGACGCTCCATCGCGGCAGCGTCGGCGCTGACGTGAAGGCAGCGGTGATCGTGCGCAATACCCTGGGCGATCCTATCGCGCAGATCGACGCAGTGTTCGCCGCCGCCGATCAGCGCCTCACCGGAGCGCTGCCGCCCGACGAACGCGCTGCCGCTTTTCCCCTGGTTCAGCTGCCCTACGGCGCACCCGCCGGCGAATACGGCGTCTACCTGCGCCTGTACAGCGAGCGTGCGACCTCAGGGGCAGATTCCGTCGATTACGAGCCGCCGCGCCGCGCCGACATCACGGTCGTCGGGCGTGACGTGCTGATCGGCATGTGGCGGGCGTCCGAGGGAGATTGGGGAGTTCAGGAAGACGGTTCTGCGCCCGCGCGGCTGACCGGTCATGAAGTGGTTTCGCCCGACGGCAGCGTGATTCGCAATGGTGAGGTGATTCACCTGACCCTGATCTGGGAAGGACGGGGTGTTTCGGAAGCGGTCAGCCTTAGTGACGATGCCGGACGCTGGTGCGTGGAAAGCGACAGCCCGGCGGGCGATGTGACAGGAGCGCGTCGGGAATGGCACCGCCTGCGCGTCCCTTCAAACGCGCCGAGCGGTGAGGCGGTCGTGAGGGTGGGTGGCGAAGTGATCGCCCGTTACACCGTCGAATCTGCGCCCATGCTCACGGAGCGTCCTCCGGCGGACATCTCACTGGATGCGCGGTTCGCCGAAGCGGGGGCGCTGGTCGGCGCTTCTCTGCCCGATCAGCCGCTGTCTCGCGACAGCGAGCCAGTGATGACGCTGATCTGGCGTGCGGCAGATGTCCCGACAGCGGAGAGCCTCATCGTCTTTGTTCAGCTCCTCGACGGTGGCAGCAATGTCATCGCCCAGAGCGACTCCGCACCTGCCGCCGGCGCGCGCCCGACTTCCGGCTGGCGCGCCGGCGAATACATCGTGGATGAACACCGCCTGCACTTCAGCTCGCGCGCTGTGCCCGGCGCTGCCCGGCTGATCGCCGGGTTGTACGATCCGTTGACGGGGCGGCGGGTACTCCTGACCGAGGACGCTGACTTTGCCGTGATTGTTGAAAACGTCGCGGTGGAGTGAAGTTCAGGACAGGCGGTCTACCTGCCCTGAACTTCCGGCTTCCAAATCAGGCATTCGGCGCGAATGTATCGGAGATGCCGATGTGGAAGACGAGGAGATACTGCCCTTCGGTGCTGTTCTGGTAGCTGGTCATGTAGTAGGTGAGATAGTTGTTGGCGCGGTCGGCCGAGCGGCGTGGTGAGCATGGCGTCGTACTGCCAGCCGGGGAGCGTGCCGGTGGCGATGGTGACGTTGTAGTTGTCGAGGCGGAAGCCGGTGTCGTAGCAGAGACCGGAGTCGCCGGAGTCGTCGCAGTAGATTTGGTTGCCGGCGCTGTCGGTGACGGGGTCGCTGGTTCCGGGCATCGCCTGGAACATGAGAGGATCGACACCGGAAGTGCCGCGTGTGAGCATGTAGAGGGAGAGCGGGACGCCGGAGGTAGCCATGCCTGGGGTGATGTTGATGGAGAAGGCATCGCCCGCGCCGTCGGCGTCGGTGACCGCCATGCCTTCGAGGATGAGGATGAACTCGCCGGACTGGTTGCCGTAACCGCCGACGACGAGGGAGATGTCGGCGAAGGCGGAGGAAGAGTTCTGGCTGAAGTTGACCTGAGCGCTCAAGCTGGAAGCCGGCACGGAGCCGGTGGTGGGCAGGTTGGCGGCGTAGCGCCGCGCGTCGCTCGTATCGTCGCTGCACAGCCCGGAACCGGTGCTGGTGTCGAGGACCGCCAGGACGGGGTCGAAGCCGTTGAGACCGACGGCGGTGGCGGTGTAGGTGAAGCCAGAGCGCATCTGGTTGACGATGACCTCCACGCCGTTGTCGAAGGTCGTCCCATCATTGCAGGTCACTGTCATCGCGAGGACCGGTGCTGCTGCGAGGATACCAATAGTCACTATGAAAAGAACCGACGCTATGCGAGCTTTCATGGGAACCTCCTGGCGCGTCTGAGTAATCTGTATCTGCTAGTATCGTTGATTTTTTTCAAAACCGCCTAGAATTCGGGAATTTTTTATACTTGTAATGGCAGCTTTCATTCTAGAATATAAGCGACTAGAAACAAGGGATTGAGAATGCAGCCACCGGATAGGGTTTTGGTGTCGGAGCGCGAAGCATCCGACGAGTTGGAAAGTATCCTGCATTATCTCGGCTTGGATTCTGCCATCCATGCCGAAGACGGACAGAGCGCCGTCGCTTTTGACGTTGTGGCGACCGCAGACCATCTGCGCCGCTCGGTTCGCATCCTGGAGGACATCCGTTACGCGCTGAACGAACACTCCATCGTCGCCATCACCGACCAGCGCGGCGTCATTCAGTGGGTCAACGACAAGTTCACCCAGATTTCCAAGTATCCTCGCGAAGAACTGCTGGGTCAGGATCACCGGATCATCAATTCGGGGTATCACACCAAAGCGTTCATTCGCCATATGTGGGTGACAATTGCCAACGGGCGCACCTGGAAAGGTGAGTTCAGGAACCAGGCAAAAGACGGCTCTTTCTACTGGGTTGATACGACCATCGTCCCCATGCTCAATGCGGACGGAAAACCCTATCAGTACATCGCCATCCGCACTGACATCACCGAAAAGAAGCTGCAAGAGCTGGCGCTGCGCCGGCGCGCTGCCGAAATGGAGACGGTCGCGCAGGTGAGTACGGCGGTGACACAGGTTGTCGATCTTCAGCAGGTACTGCAGATGGTTTGCGATCTCAGCAAAGAACGTTTCGAGATCTATCACGCGCACATCTACCTGCTGGACGAGGCGGGTGAGAACCTGGTGCTGGCAGCGGGCGCGGGCGAGCCAGGACGTGTCATGCGCGCGCGCGGGCACAAAATTTCGGCAGCGCACCCGCACAGTATTGTGGCGGGGGCTGCGCGCATCCGGCAGGCGATCATCGTCAATGACGTGACTCAGTCGCCGAGCTTCCTGCCCAACCCTCTGCTGCCTGAAACGCGCTCAGAGATGGCAGTGCCGATGATGATCGGCGATCAGTTGGTTGGCGTACTCGATGTGCAGTCAAACGTCTTCGACCGCTTCGATGACCAGGACGCTCAGGTCAAATCGGCGCTGGCGGCGCAGGCGGCGATTGCCGTAGAAAACGCCCGCCGCTTCACCACCATTCAGCGCAACCTCACCGATCTTCGCGCTGTCACGGACGTAGGCGCGGCGATCACGACGATCCTGGATCAGGAATTGCTGCTGCAGAATGTCGTCGAGCTGGCGAAAGAACGCTTCGGTTTGTATCACGCGCACATCTACCTGCTGGACGAGGCTGGGGCGACCTTGAGGCTCGCCGCCGGCGCAGGCGAACCGGGGCGCGTCATGCTGGCGCGCGGTCATGCCATTTCTTATCAGGCGACTTCGCTGGTGGCTTCCTCCGCTCGTGAGCGTCAAGCTGTGGTCGTCAACGACGTGCTGGCGTCGCCGAGCTTCCTGCCGAACCCGCTGCTGCCGGAAACCCGATCCGAAATGTCGCTGCCGCTCCTGGTCGGCGAACAACTCGTCGGCGTACTCGACGTTCAGGCGAGCGTCGCTAACCGCTTCGGCGGGGACGACGTGCGCGTAATGTCGTCGCTCGCGGCGCAGATCGCCATCGCCGTCGAAAACTCGCGCGCCTTCGCCCGTGTCGAAAAGGCGCGTGCTGAGATCGCTCGTGTTTACGATCTGTCGCTCGACCTCATCGGCACCGTCGGTTTTGATGGTTACTTCCGTGACCTCAACCCGGCGTGGGAACGGCTTTATCTGGTGGAACGTCAGGCAATCCTCCAGAAACCCTTCCTGGACTACGTTCATCCTGACGACGTGAAGGTGACGGAGGATGTGGTAGCGGGGCTTGCTGAAGGAAAAGCGGTGGTCCGGTTCGTCAATCGCTTCAGCGTCAGCAGTGACAACTATCGCTGGATCGAATGGAACGCGGTGTCCATTGTCGGCGAGCAGATGATCTACTTCGTCGCGCACGATGTCACCGAACAGCGCCAGATTCAGTTGCAGCGTGAGGAAATGCTGCGCGTGGCGGAAGAACAGGCGGAGCGCGAGCGCGAGACGGCTGAACGTCTGCGTGAAGTAGATCGACTCAAGTCGCAGTTCCTTGCCAATATGTCGCACGAACTGCGCACCCCGCTCAACTCGATCATCGGCTATTCCGAGATCCTGCTCGATGGCGACGATGGAGAACTCAACGAGGACGCGAACGAAGATGTGCAGACGATCTATGACAGCGGCAAGCATCTGCTCAGCCTGATCAACGAGATTCTCGATCTCGCCAAGATCGAGGCGGGCGAGATCCACCTCACGCCGGAGCTGATCGACCTTGGACGCCTGGTCGGCGATGTAGTCCAGACCGCCCAGGTGTTGGTGAAGGGGCGGCGCGTCACTTTGTCGCTGAATATCGAAGAGACAGAAATGCAGGCTTCGACGGATCCGGTGCGTCTGCGCCAGGTGTTGACCAACCTGCTGAGCAACGCCATCAAGTTCACCGAGGACGGCTCCGTGACGGTGACGCTGTCCAGGCAGGGGCGGTACTTGGCGCGAATCGCCGTTCAGGATACCGGTATCGGCATCAAGCCGGAGGACCAGGAGGCGATCTTTGAGCGCTTCCGTCAAGTGGATGGTTCATCCACCCGCCGCGCCGGGGGCACCGGGCTGGGACTGTCGATCACGCGCAGCCTGGTCGAACTCCTGGGCGGAGAGATCGGTGTCACCAGTGCGCCTGGCGTGGGTTCAACCTTCTGGTTCACCCTGCCGCTGCGCCTCAACTGAACGTCATCCGGTTGAATCGTGTCGAGCTGCCGGGGGCAGATTCGGAATGCTCTCGGCGCTTGTTTAAGCAGGAACAGGAACCTACGTGTATTTTACTCGCTGGGGGAAGGGTATACCCCTCTGACCCGGCTCTGGGAGTACGAGCAGCTTTTCGGTCATGATCACCTTTATCGTTGCAGACAAAACGTTAATAAGTAGGAAGTGAAAATCACAGGGCTGTACTCAGCAGGAATGGAGTAGCATGTGAAGCACGGGTACAATGGGGATGGGGTTTACAGGGACGAGATGGCTAACAAGGTGGTCTGTATCGAAGACAACCCGCAGAATTCCCGCCTGATCCGCAAGATGCTGGGATCGGCAGGATACCATGTTATTGAAGCCGGCGACGGTGCAAGCGGTCATGAGGCGGTTTTACGAGAGCGCCCCGCGCTGATCCTGATGGATGTAAACCTGCCGGACATCGATGGGCTTGAACTGACGCAGCGCATCAAAGCGAATCCCGAACTTCAGCACATCCCGGTGGTTGCGCTCACGGCGAATGCGATGTACGGTGATCGCGAGCGCTGCCTCGCCGCCGGATGTAACGACTACCTCCCTAAGCCGGTCACCAAGTCGATGCTGCTTTCGACGGTGGCGTCGCTTCTGGGCGATGCCGCACCGACTGTCGCCGGCAGCTGATGCTGCTGCACAAGAGAGGGGAAGACGATAATGCGCAGGATCGTACTCATCGAAGATGACGCGAACAGCGTCCGAATGGTCACCCGTCTGCTGGAACGCGCCGGATACAAGGTCCAAAGCGCGTTAGAAGGCGAGACGGGACTCGAACTTGTCGCCGAGACTCAGCCCGATGTCGTCCTGGTGGACCTGGGACTGCCGGACATCGACGGACAGACTATCATTGCTGTGCTGCGCCAGCGCACCGATCTGGCGCGGACCGCCGTCGTCGCCTTCACTGCCTGGCCTGAAGAGACCGCGCACGCCATGCTGCAAGCCTACGGATGCGATGGCGTGATCACCAAGCCGATCAATACACGTACCTTTGCGCAGCAGGTTGCCCGGTATATCCAGGTTCAGGCGAACGCAGAAGGATAGCAATTGTTAGCAGCGGATCAACCCTCGGACCTCGCGGCGCAGTCACAGTTCATCCCCGCGACTGCCTTCGATTTTGATCGCCTGGCGAAAATCTATTCCGACGCCCGCACCGACTACATTGTGCCTATGCCGATGAATGGGCGGCGCATGCAGGAGTACGTCCGTTTTTATGATGTCGCGCTGGACAGTTCTTTTGTCGCCGTCGATTCTTCCAGTACGGCGACCGGGGTAGGCATGTTGGGGCTGCGCAAAGAACGCGCCTGGATCACCCGATTAGGCATCATGCCTGCCGAGCGACGGAATCGCGTTGCGCAGGAGATGGTCACGCGGCTTCTCGACGCTGCGCGCCAGCGCAGCGCGACATGTGCGCAGTTGGAAGTCATCGAAGGCAACGAAGCGGCTCACCGCCTCTTCCTGAAGTTCGGTTTTGCCGATCACCGCCGCCTGCTGGTCATTCGTCGCCCGCCCGGTCCGATCGCTGCGCCGGTTGCTGGCGGATCGGTGGAATATCTCGACGCCGAGGCGATTGACGCCTGTCTCGCTGCGCGCCGTGATACGCCGTCATGGATCGATGACACGGCTTCGCTGCAAAACGCCGGCGGGCTGCATGGGCTGCGAATCGTCATGCCCGACGGACGCAGCGGGTGGATCGTCTATCGGGCGGCGGCTTTCCAGTTGTCTCATTTTGCCCTGGACGCTCCCGACCCTGAGGTCGCCGTTCAACTGCTTTCGTCGGTACACAGTCAGCATCCCCAGATGGACACCAAGGTCGAGAATCTCGCCGCCGACAGCCCCTTCTGGGCGGCGTTTCAGCAGGTCGGCTATGTCGAAAGCTTCCGCCGGATCGAAATGCTGATGATGCTCTAACGTTCCCTTCGGCATAATGGTGTCATAATGCACCACCAACGAGGGTAAACGATTCGCATGAGCGAAATCAGTGAGGTTCGCACCCTGATCGTCGCCGACAGCCCGCTGGCGCGCGCCGGTATGTCTGCCCTGCTGGATGGCGTGGGGATCGTAGTCGTCGGCGGTATCGGAGATGAGATCGATCTGCTGGATGCGGTCAACATCTATCACCCCGATGTGATCGTCTGGGATATGGGTTGGGAGCCGCTGGGCGTCATTGAGCGTATCGCTGATCTGCGGGGCAGACCTCTGGTGCTGGCGCTGACTGCCGACCGGGGCGCGGCGGTCGAAGCGGCTCCGGCGCTGCTCGGCAGCGGGGCGAAAGGGCTGCTGCTGCAATCGGCGTCGGGCGAAGCTTTGTGCGCGGCGCTGCACGCCGTCGCCCAGGGCATGGTGGTGATTGACCCCGTCATCGCGGTGGCGCTGCACCCGCACGAAGAGCAGGGGGTCGATGCCGGGTTGGCGGAATCGCTGACCGCCCGCGAGATGGAGGTGGTTGGCTTGATCGCCGAAGGACTGCCTAACAAGAGCATCGCCCGCAGTCTGGGCATCAGCGAACACACCGTGAAGTTCCACGTCAACGCCATCCTGACCAAGCTGGGGGCACAGAGCCGTACCGAAGCAGTGGTGCGCGCTACCCGTTTGGGCTTGATCAGTCTTTGATCCCTACCCGTTCGGTCAGGATCACCCCCATCCTCTTAGGCGATTCCTCATGACGCCGTTTCGGGCTACAGTGATAGTGTCAGACGGGGACACAAGCTGTCCCAAAAAGGAGTCGTCAAGATGAGCATTCTTCAAGATCTATCGAACGACCTGGCGGGGGCAGTACAGACCGCCAGCGCCAGCATCGTTCGCGTTGAAGCGCGGCGGCGTCTTGCCGCCACCGGCATTGTGTGGTCTGCCGACGGGCTGGTGATCACCTCGAATCACGGCGTCGAACGCGACGAAAGCATCCGCGTCGGTCTCCCGAACGGCGAGACGGTCGAGGCTGCCCTCATCGGACGCGATCCGACGACTGACATTGCTGTCCTGCGCACGGCGGTGAGCCTGACCGTGCCGACCTGGGTGGAAACCAATGCCATGAAGGTGGGACATCTGGTCCTGGCGCTGGGTCGCCCTGAGGCGGATGTGCAGGCGACTCTCGGCGTCGTCAGCGCTGTCGGCGGCGAATGGCGCACGATGGCTGGTGGTCGCGTCGATGTTTATCTTCAGACCGATGTCGTGATGTACCCCGGTTTCTCCGGTGGTCCGCTGATCAGCGCGGGGGGCCAGATGCTCGGCATGAACAGCTCATCGCTGGCGCGCGGCGTCAGCCTGACGATCCCGGCGGCGACCCTCAAGCGGGTGGCGGCGGCGCTGGCGACGCATGGGCGCGTGCGTCGCGGTTATCTGGGCGTGAGCGCGCAGCCGGTGCGTCTGCCGGCAGGATTGGCGTCGCAGATTGGTCAGGAAACCGGGCTGCTGCTGGCGGCGGTCGAGCCGGACAGCCCGGCGGAAAAGGGCGGGCTGCTGCTCGGCGATACGCTTTACGCAATGGCGGGGCAGCCGATTCGCCAGATGGATGACCTGATGGCAGTGCTGAGCGGCGACCGCGTTGGACAGACGGTCGCGGCGGGCGTGGTGCGCGGCGGTCAGACGGTCGAGGTCCAGGTCGCCATTGGCGAACGGAACTGAGGCGATGAACGGGGTATTCGCGCAGCTCAACGCAGCCTTAACCGGCACCGTCGAAGGTGTGCTGCGGTCGGTGGTGCAGGTGCGCGATTCGACGCGCGGCGCAGGCGCGGGGACGATCTGGCACAGCGATGGGCTGATCCTCACCAACGCCCACGTCGCCCAGCGGGGATCGCTGCAAGTGGCGCTGCATGATGGGCGCGTGCTGCCGGCGACGGTGATCGCCCGCGACGACGAGCGTGACCTCGCCGCCCTGTCCATCGATGCTCGCGACCTGCCGACGATACCGATCGGCAGTTCCCGGCATCTGCATCCGGGGCAGTGGGTGATGGCGCTCGGTCATCCCTGGGGCGTGACCAACGCCGTCACCGGCGGCATTCTGATCGGCGTGGGCAGCAACCTGCCCGAACTTCAGATGCCGCGCCGTGACTGGGTTGTCGCCGACCTGCATCTCCGTCCGGGCAACTCCGGCGGTCCGATGATCGACGTGTCGGGGCGATTGATCGGCGTGAACACGCTGATGACTGGTCCCGGCGTCGGGGTCGCCGTCGGGGTCGATGCCGCTAAGGAATTCTTGAGGGAGTCGCTCGGCGCGCGGGCGGCAGATGCCGTCGTCCACGCCGCCGATTACGTGTAGCCGCTTCACATGTCGGGGGCAGATCGCCCATCTGTCCCCGTCCAGAACGATAACCCACACAGGGGTGGCGCTGCCGGCGCTGCCCCTGTTGTGTTATTCGACCATCTCAGCCGACCGGCGACCGATCATGCTCCAGGTTGAGCCATGTCAGCGTCTCCGGCGGCAGGGCGATCTCCGCCGCCGCGAGGTTCGCCCGGAATTCCTCTGGCGTGCCGCATCCGACCAGCGCGAAGACGTTCAGCGGCAGGCTCATGACGTATGCCATCGCCACCTGGGTGACGCTCAAGCCTATCTGATCCGCCAGCGCCCGCGCCCGTGCCAGGCGGGCGAAGTTATCTGGCGTGCAGTAGCACTGAACGGCGAGCTTGTCCAGGTAGCTGTCGAAGGCGTCGAGGTTGTCCGGCGTGAAGCGACCGGAGAAGAAGCCACCCGCCAGGCTTGACCAGGCGAACAGCGGCATCTGATTCTCGCCATAATAGCGGCGGGCGTCGTCATCAACGCTGATGCTGATGCAGTCCGCCCAGGGCGGCTCTGCCTGCCGCGCCAGGCTGAGGTTCGGGCTGCTGGCGACGAACGGCGTCAGGCGGTGTTCCGCCGCGTAGGCGTTCGCCTCCTGAATGCGCGTATGGCTCCAGTTGGAGCCGCCGAAGGCGCGGATGCGCCCGGCGCGCAGATGCTCATTCAGCACCTCGACGATGGGACCGACCGGGACGGAGGGATCATCGCGATGAAGCAGATAGAGGTCGATATAGTCGAACTGGAAGCGCGCCAGCGAATCGTGGATGTCGGCGGTGATGTCGAAGGGGGTGACGCGCTTGCGGTCCTCGCTGTGGTGCGCGCCTTTGCCGATGATCACCACTTCTTCGCGGATTCCCCGCTCGCGCACCCACTTCCCGACGAGGCGCTCGTTCTTGCCGTTACCATAGACGTGCGCCGTGTCGAATGTCGTGCAGCCCTGCTCGAAAATGCCGTCAAACAGATCGAAACCGGGGCTGCCATCCGGCGCGCCGACCATGAGTGTGCCCTGAACCAACCGCGAGATCGGTTTGTCTATGCCGGGGATGTGTGCGTACTGCATGGTGCCGCCTTTGTCAGGGGATAATCTGCGGATGATGACTCAATCCATGCGGCTTGTCCACAAGCCGATGACGGCTGACGGTTTCGATTTGCAGTCAGGCTCGCGGCGCAGAATCGACGCGCAGGTAGATGAGGGGAGCTGCTCAGATGTCTGCTTCCGTGGCGCTATCACCATTACCTTCATCACCAGGTAGAATTGACGCGAGTTCCCCTTCAACATCCAGTCCGAACCGGGTCGCGATTATTGCAATGTGAATTCCAAATACACCCCTCATTTGTCCCAAGGCGTCGTTAAAAAGCCAGCTCGCCCAATGATTACGTTGTCCACCGTACGCGATAATATCTGGGCTTTCTTGCCTCCGATCCGGTTCAAGAACTTTCGGCATGCTATGCGCATTGCTCGAAGGTTCTCCTCCAGTTCGGGTCCCGTGTCGGGACTCAATAGCATATCAGTTATGAATCCCCTGACTGCAACAACAGACTCTATGCAGTGACTGGGTATTTCCATCTGTTCAGGAGCATACAACACTCTTCTATCTTCCAGATAGATTATCACCCTTCGTGCCAATGCGTGTTGAGATTCTGGCGGAGTCCAGGACATACCAAAAATGGGCGTGCTGAATCCGGTGAGACGTGATTTGATTTCATCGAATTGCATGGTGTCAGCTAACCTTCCATGTTGGTTCATCAAGCAAACTAGCCAGCGTTAGGGCTGCGCGATGGCTTGAAGGTTAGCCCGAATCGGTAGATCGTCGATGCTGCCGCGCGTACTCAGGTTCAGGATGGTCAGCCCGACGACTTCCTGTGTCTCAGGATCGATGCGCACCAGGATGTCGTCACCTGCCTCGCGGGAGATCGCCGGACGCGGCTCGCCGACTGAGAGATAGAGCACATCGCCGATCGCATCGTAGGCGATCTGCATGATGTGCTTTTCTGTCATATCACCCCTCCGATAGACCCAACACAACTTCAGCGCCGGAGACTTCCTGGTAAACCCGTTCGCTCATGTTGGATCAGCTTTGCAGCGGGCGGCGCTGCTCTGGGGCGAGCGGACTTTTCACGATCACGAACTGCGCCTGATCATGCATCGCCTCGATGCTGCGGGCGTTGCAGTAGCTCATGCCCGAAAGCAGCCCGCCGCGCAGCTTCTTCAGCACCTTAATCGCTTTACCCTTGTACGGCGTGAAGGTGGTGCGCCCCTCCGGCACATAGTCGTCGGCGCTGGTCGTGCTTTCGCCCAGCGCCCGGCGCTTCTCGAACGCCGACGCCGATGCCATGCCCCGCACCATCTTCTTGAGCATGCCATCCTGTTCGACCGGTTCACCGGGGCTTTCTTCCGTGCCCGCCAGCAGCGAGCCGATCATGACGGTGTTCGCGCCGGCAGCGATGGCTTTCGCCACGTCGCCCGGCTTGCGAATGCCGCCATCGCCGATGATCGGCAGCCGATCCTGATCGCTGGCGAAGGCTTCCGCCGCGTTCATGATCGCCGTGATCTGGGGTATGCCCACCCCCGCCACGTCGCGTGTCTCACACACGTAGCCGGGACCGACCCCGACCTTGACGCCGTCCGCACCGGCGTCGCGCACATAGCGCGCACCCTCCACCGTCGCCACGTTGCCGGCGACAATGGGCGTGCGAATGCGTTCTTCGATCTTCAGCCGCCGCAGGATTTCCTGCGTGTAATCCAGCTCGCCATGCGCGATATCCAGCACCAGTACATCGACCTCGGCTTCGACCAACCGCAGCGCGCGTTCAATGTCGCCTTCCTGCACACCAATCGCCGCACCGACCATCAGCTGCCCTTTGGCATCCAGCGAGGCATGGGGGTAATGCTGGTAGTGTTCGTGATCTTTTGTGGTATAGACGCCCACCAGCCTGCCATCTTCGGCAACGACCGGGACCTTTTCGATGCGCCGCTGACGCATCACGGCGACCGCGCCCTCCAGCGTCGTGCCGGGCGGGACCGTCCACATGCGTTCGCGCGGCGTCATCACCTCGCGCAGGGGGGTGACTGGCTCGCCGGCGTCGAAGTCGCGCGGGGTGGCGATACCCACGAAGGCGCCGTCGAAGGACTCGCCCTCGTAGATGATGACATAGCCGCGTTCGCGTTCGTGCAGCAGACGCTGGGCGTCGGCGATAGTAGCGTTTTCCGGGATGACCGGAGGATGATCTTCCATGACACGCATCCGCTCTTTGACGCGCCGCGCTTCCTTCACCTGCTCGTCGATGCTCATGAAGCGGTGGATGACGCCGAACGCCCCCCACAGCGCCAGCGTCGTCGCCATGCGCCAGCCTGTGACAGTATCCATGTTGGCGGAGAGGAGCGGAATGTGAATGGGAGGGACGCCGCGTGCAACCTGTGCCGACGTGTCGATTTCGCCGCTGAAGCGCGAGCGGATCGAAGACCGCCGAGGCACGAGCAGCACATCGTCGAAGCCGAGACCTTCGCCAAGTATTTTGGGATTCGTATTCATTTCTGGGATGCCTTACTGCGGTCCCTGCCGATAACCATCGTATTGTTGTGGAGGGCGGCTCATTTGTCGATACTGACCGCGCCCCTCCCGATTTGTTGATTTTAACCAGTCGTCTTCATGCCGGCGGCGATGCCGTTGATCGTCGCCAGCACGGCGTTGAGCAGCGCCTCGTGTTCGTTCGTGCCCGGCGCGGCTTCGCGCAGACGGCGCAGCAGACTCGTCTGTATGTAGTTGAGTGGATCGATGTACGGGTTGCGACGCTCAATCGAGCGTTTCATCACCGGGGCATGATCGAGCAGATCGGCGCTGCCCATGATCTGGCAGATGTGCTGCCGGGCGAGTCCGTGTTCCTCGGTGATGCGCTGGAAGATGCCCTCACGTACATCCTGATCGCGCACCAGGTCGGCGTACAGCCGGGCGATGCCCATATCGGCTTTGGCGATATCCAGTTCGACGTTTTCCACCAAAGCACGGAAGAATGTCCACTTGTGATACATCTCCTGAAGTATCCGCAGCCCGCTCGGCGCGGCGCAGAACTGCTCCAGTGCCGTGCCCACGCCGAACCAGCTGGGGATGATAGCGCGGCTCTGCATCCAGGAGAACATCCAGGGGATGGCGCGGATCGACTCGAACCCTCCGGCGCTGCGTCTTGCCGGTCGGCTGCCGATGGGCAGACGCGCCAGTTCATTGATCGGAGTCGCCTGCTGCCAGTATTCCAGAAAGCCTGGCGTCTCGTAGACGAAGGTGCGGTAGGCAGCTTCGCTGGTTTCGGCAAGGCGCTGCATGGTCGCCCTCCAGTCGGGGTGAACCTGGGGACGGTTCGGCGCGCCGAGCGCGATCAGCGTGGCGTTCATGACCTGCTGTAAGTGCCGGCGGGCGATGGCGGCGTTGGCGTAACGGTAAGCGATCACTTCACCCTGTTCGGTGATCTTGACCGAACCTTTCAGTGCGCCCGGCGGCTGAGACAGGATCGCCCGGTTGGTCGGTCCACCGCCGCGCCCAATGCTGCCGCCGCGTCCGTGAAACAGATCCATCTCGATGCCGTAGCGTTCGCAGGTTTCGGCGAGCGCCTGCTGCGCCTGATACAGCCCCCAGTTCGAGGCGAAATAGCCGCCGTCCTTGTTGCTGTCGCTGTAGCCGAGCATGATCTGCTGACGATCCCCGCGCCTGGCAAGGTGCGCACGGTAGCGGGGGTTCTCGAACAGCGCGGTCATGATCGCCGGGGCGCTTTGCAGGTCTTCGATGGTCTCGAAGAGCGGTGCTAGATCGACCGCATCGGCGACGCCGACTTCCTGAGCGAACAGGAGCAGAGTCAGGACATCGCTGGGCGCGGTACTCATGCTGGCGATGATGCTGTCGATGACGATGCGCCCATACGTGCGATGCGCTCTGCCGATCATGCGCCAGTTCTGGATGACCCGGTTGGTCGTCTCGGAAAGGTGCGCTTCGGTGGGGAAGAACGGGCGTGGGCTGGCGATTTCGGCATTGAGGAGGCGCTGTTTTTCTGCTTCAGGAAGCTGGGCGTAGTGTTCAACCTGTCCATAATGCCGAAGGAGTTCGTCCATCGTCGAACGGTGCAGGCGTGCGTCTTCGCGGATGTCCAACGGCACGATGTGTAAGCCGAATAACCGCACTTTTTCGATCAACCGGCGCAGTGTGCCATCGGCGACGCAGCGCCCCCGGTTGCCGAGCAGGCTCTTGCGGACGATCATCAGGTCGCTGAGCAGTTCTTCCTGCGAGCGATACTCGTCGCGTTCCAGCTTTTCCCAGATGATCGCCATCACCAGTCGATAAATTTCATCGGCGTCGCGTTCAGGGAAACCGGTCTTCGAGACCCAGCGCATTAATTCCTGGGAGACGCCGATTTCATCGATAGACTGCGTGAGGTGATCGCGCAGCAGGGTGACCTCTGCCTGATAAATCTGCCGCGCGGTGGCGCGCATCTTCGCCAGGGCGTCCAGGGTGACATCGGCGGTCACGTTGGGGTTGCCGTCGCGGTCTCCACCGATCCACGAGGCGAAACGCAGCACTTCCGGCAGATCGCTCCAGTCGCCTTCGGGATAAACTTGTTCCAGCGCCGACCGCAGGTCTTCGTAGAGATCGATGGTCTGTTCCATGATCACCGAAGTGAGGAAGTACAGCCCAAAATCTACCTCGTCATCGACCTTCGGGCGCGAGGCGCGTGTGGGGCGGGTCTGCCAGAGTTCCTCGATCTCCTCGCTCAGCGAAATCTCGATGCTCCGGCGCTCGCGGGGGAGCATAACCTCGCGCGAGCGGCTGGCGAGCAGGTCGGCAATATGCCGCAGCTTGATCAGGATCTCTTTGCGCTTCGCTTCAGAAGGGTGCGCCGTGATGACCAGGCGCACGCGCAGTTTTTCCAGGGCGCGGCGCACCTCGGCGGCGCCGACCCCCGCTGCGCGGAGTTCGCGTATAGCGGCGTCGATATTTTCTGAGAGTTTGTTCTCTGCTTCGCGGGTGCGCAGCACGCGGATGCGCTGTTCGTCTTCGGCGATGTTGATCAGTTGAAAATAGTTGCTAAAAGCCTTGGTCAGGATGCGCACCGAGTCCAGCGGCAGGTCGCGTATCGTTGCTTCCAGCGCTGCCGCCGCCTGCTCATCTCCCTGGCGGCGCGCCTTGGCGAGCGCGCGCACCTGTTCCACCAGGGCAAAGGCGTCATCGCCATGCTGATCGCGGATCACCATGCCGAGCAGATTGCCGAGCAAGCGAATATCGGTACTCAACGCGCTGGCGAGGTCGTATTCCTGCATGTCTGTTGTCCTCACAGGTGCGATACGCTGAATCTTACCGCAAACCGCGAGGAAAACGACAGGGGGGCTGTCGGATTTAGGGTCTGTCTGCAAACTGCTTACCTCACCCCGTTTCGCTGCGCTCAACCGCCCCAATTGGAGAGGGGCAGGGGGTGAGGTTGGGGTGAGGTTGTGTGAAGACCGGGTTTGCAGACACGCTCTAGTAGTTGGTCTCCAGGTCGATGACGCCTTTTTCGCGCGCCTGACGCATCGACCAGCGGTAGACGAATGCCGCGCTGATCCATAGCCCGACCGACATCGCCAGCAGGATGAAGGTGATGGCGGTGTTATCCAGGGCAGCGAACGTCTGGAAACCGATCATGTTCGCTCCCAGGAGCGCGCGGCGCATCGCCTCCAGCCAGTAGGTCGCCGGGAAGATCAGCCCGATTTCGCGCAGCACCGGCGGCAGGATGTCGAGAGGGAAGAGCGCCCCGGCGAACAGATAGAGCGCCCCGGAGATCAGCTCACCCGCCTGCCAGGCATTCCGCCCAAGCTGGAAAGAGATCGCCCCGATAATCAGCCCCAGCCCAGAGAGCGTGGTCAGCCCCAGCACGATGCTGGCGATCAGGAACGGCAGGTCAATCGAACCGAAAGTGATCGGGATGCCGAACAGCAGCACGCCGAAGACTGTCACGATGATCGTCGAGATCGTGCCGATGAGCAGGCGGGCAGCGCCGCGCCCGCACAGATAGGCATAGCCAACCAGCGGAGACGTGTAAAGCTGCTTGGCAGTTCGGTAATGTTCACGGTCGTCGATCACCGCCCAGCTGATGCCCGCCAGCATCCCGCCGACGATGATGTACAGGGCGTTGCCCAGATAGATGTAGGCGAAGATCGGCTGCTGTGTCGCGCCGTCCGTGATGACGCTGTACATGACCACCAGGATCATGACGCTGGCGAGTGGGCGGGCGAACGAGTAGACCGCGAACAGCAGAGGGTCCGCCCAGTTGGACTCGATCTGCCAGCCGAGCCATGCCCCCAGGATGAACGAACGCAGGGCATCGCTCCGCTGAACGAAAGGCAGGCTCAGCAGGCGGTCGGCGAAACCCATTGGGCGGTGGTCGCCTTCGGGGCGTGCCGAGGATAGTGTGATCATGTGCTTAACGCCTCCGCTCGATCAGCCGACCCTCACGCCGCCCGATCTCTTCCAGCTTGGTGAGCATGAACCGCGCCGCCGCCAGGAAGAAGACCGATAGGATGAGCAGGATGATCGCTTCAACTTCAACGGACAGGAAGCCGAGCGTCGCGTCGCCGGCGAAGAGCAGCTGGCGCATGCCGTCCATGCCGAGGGTCAGCGGGATGAGCGACGAAGCCGCCGCGACCCAGAAGCCGAGCGCCCGCACCGGAAAGTAAAACCCCGATGCCAGATAGATCGGCTCCTGCAAGAGGTTCGCCAGATGCCAGGCTTCGCGCCCGGAGGCGAGGAACACCGCCGCAAACATCATGCCCATGCCGTAGAGGGCGATCATCGTCAGGAAGAAAATGGCGATCAACAGCGGCACACTGCTGATCGTGTAGGTGACGCTGAACGCCAGCGAACACACGATCAGGATGATCGCCGCGCGCGTCACGGTCATGACGAAGCCGCCGACCGCCATGCCGAGCAGGATCGCCATCAGCGGTCCGGGGCTGAGGATATAGATCTCCAGGTTGCCGCCCTCTTTATCCCAGTAAAGCTGGCTCGCCATCGCCCACAGGATATTCAGCCAGAATGCCGTCATCGCTCCGCCCAGGACGACGAAGCCGACGTATTCTTCTGGCGCGCCGACGGCTTGATAGACGAAGACGTAGCCGGCCGTCGCCGCCAGCGGCAGCACTGTTTCGAAGAACAGCCAGCTGCGCTCGCGGACGAGCGACCCGACGATACGCGGATAGGCGCGCGCCCACATCGTGCGCCAGAATAACATCGCGCCGGTCGCTTTGGCTGTCGGCGGGGCGGGCGTTTTAATCTGAGTCATCGCCCTTCTCCGGTACTGTTCTGGCTGGTGTCTTCATCGAGCCGCCGCCCGACCAGCTGGGTGAAGACATCTTCCAGCGTCGGCTCGCGCTTTTCCAGCGAGAGCAGCCCGGAACCGCGCCCGGACAGGTGCGCCAGGACGGCGGGCAGGGCATCTTCACCCTCAAGGGACAGGCGCAGTTCGCTGAAATCGATCTGGTCGGCGATGGTCACGCTGCGCACGCCGGGCACGGCTTCGATGACATCTTCCGGGGAGGTTGGTTTACGAAGCGGTTGAATCTTGAGATTGAAGAGGGTCTCCGATTGCAGACGGCGCTTGAGATTTTCCGGCGAATCACAGATCAGCGTCTTACCCTTGTCGATGATCGCCAGTCGGTCGCAGAGTTCGTCGGCTTCCGCCATATAGTGGGTGGTCAGCAGCAGGGTGCGGTCAGGGTTCTGCGCCATCCAATCCTTGACGAAGTCGCGCACGTCGCGTGCGGCGGTGACATCGAGACCGAGCGTGGGTTCGTCCAGGAAGACGACTCTGGGGTCGCTGATGAATCCGCGAATGAAGTTCATCTTCTGCCTCAGCCCGGTCGAGAGATCGCTGATCTTGGTGCTGCGGCGGTCGTAGATGCCGACCATCTGCATCATCTCCGCCAGACGGCTCTTGATCGTCTTGTTGTCCAGTCCATAGAAGCGGGCGAACATCCATAAATTCTCTTCGACCGTGAGCAGCCCGAAGCCGCTCGTTTCGCCGCCGCTGACCATGCTGATGCGCCGGCGCACCTCCTGCGTCTGCGTGGTCACGTCCAACCCATCGACTTTGGCGGTCCCGCTGCTGGGCAGGAGCAGCGTCGCCAGAATCTTGATCAGGGTAGTCTTGCCTGCGCCGTTGGGACCGAGCAGCCCGAAAAGCTCGCCGCGCGGCACTTCCATCGACACGCCATCCAGCGCGATCAGGGTCTTGGCTTCGCCTTTCCGCTTGCCGCCGCGAATCTTGTAGATGCGGCGTACATCATGTGTCTCTACCGCAAGAGAGATGCTTGACATGAGCAGAACTCGCTTCCTGAAGATATCATTCGATGGTCCGCCGGGCATCGCAGGTACGGATCGTTTGGTGGCGCAAGCGTGAACCGTTATGAACTGTAATGGAACGCAATGAACTATATTTGTCCATCATAGTAGAAGGGTCTCGCCGCGTCAAGGCACTGCTCCGCGCAAAGTGACAGAACCTTCGTCGGTGATTTCGTGTATAGTCAGCAGACATGGAGGGCACAATGCTATCGAACCAGGCTCCACGCCGTCACTCTCGCCTATCTCATCCAGCCCTGACCCTGATCGGGCTGATCTTCTTCGCTTACTTTGCCGGCACAGGAATCCTTCTGGCGCAGTCGCCCGGCGATGTCGGCGTGGACGATCCGTATTTTCCAAATCTGGGCAACGGCGGCTACGATGTACTGCACTATACCATCGACGCGCGCTTTGACGTAGAAGCCAACACGCTCCAAGCCACGACACTGATCGACGCTCAGGCGGCGCAGGCGCTGAGCCGTCTGAACCTGGACTTTCAGCGTATCGACATCGGGAGTGTACGAGTAGATGAAGGCGAGGCGTCGTTCGAGCAGAGGAACGGCGAGCTGACGATCACCCCGGCGGCGGCGATCAGCGAAGGGCAGGTGTTTCGCGTCGAAGTGCGCTACGGCGGCAGCCCCTCCAGCTATCCTTTCCAGCAAACCATCGCCGACCTCGGTTGGTATGACCTGGAGTCTCATCTGGTGGGTATGGGCGAACCTGCTGGCTCATCCACCTGGTATCCGGTCAACGAGCATCCCTCCGACAAGGCGACTTATACCTTCCGTCTGACTGCGCCAAAGCCTTACATGGCAGTCGCCAGCGGCGTGCTGGTCGAACGGATCGTCGGTGCGGACGAGACGACTTATGTCTGGGAAATGCGGCAGCCGATGGCGAGCTACCTGACCCTGGTGGCGGTGGGCGAATTTGTTGAGATCAGCGATGAGACGGCGGATGGGCTGCCGATTCGCAGCTACGCCCCGCCCCACCTGGTGCGCCGCGCCGAAACCGCCTTTGCCCGGACCAGCGAGATCATCGCCGCCTATGAAGCCCTGTTCGGTGACTACCCGTTTGAAGCGGTGGGCGGGCTGGTCGTGGATGGGGGGTTCGGTTTCGCGCTCGAAACCCAGTCCATGCCCATTTACGACGGCATGATCATCCGCGCGCCAATCAACCTCAGTGAACAGTTCATTGCCCACGAGCTGGCGCACCAGTGGTTCGGCAACAGCGTCAGCCCGGCGACCTGGCGCGACATCTGGCTCAACGAGGGCTTCGCGACTTATGCGTCCTGGCTGTGGGTCGAACAGAGCGCCGGTCTATCGGTCTTCGGCAATCTGGCGCGGAACAGTTATGTCGAACTGCGCAACAGCCGGCGGCTTGCTCGACCAGGAGATGCCAGGGGACCGGTCACCGGCGACCCAGGGGTAGAAGCGATCTTCGATGGCGAGGTCATCTATACGCGCGGCGCGGTGACTCTGCATGCGCTGCGCCTGAAGGTTGGCGATGACGCCTTCTTCGAAATCGTGCGCACTTACTACGACCGTTTCAAGTTCGGCAACGCTTCGACCGGAGATTTCATCGCCGTTGCCGAAGAGGTGAGCGGCGCAGATCTGAGCGACTTCTTCGAGGGGTGGCTCTTTGAAGCGGATGTGCCGCTGATTCCTGAACTGGAATCGTGAGCTTACGGTAAAATGATCCCCGTCGCGAAGTGACGGGGATTTTCTTGTATGGCTTATCTGACTCATGTCAGCGAACTGCCCGCTGCCGACCACCTCAGCGAGGCGGAGCGCAAGATGCTGGACAGGCGCTTCGACGCAAACGCCTTTGAACTGAACTTCGATGGTGAAGCCATTGAATGGGACTTGATCGAAGAGGTCGAAGTGGCGCAGGCAGCCCGCCAGCGCAGTCCGGCGGGCTGGGTGGTGCGCAACCTCTTGTACGGCGGCAGCGAACGCTACCATCTGGGGGTGTATTTCGGCAAACAGGAACTGGTGTTGACCAACATCACGGCGGAAGCGGTGCGTTACATCCTGCACACCGTCGCCTACTACTGTCGCCACGACATCCGCTATAACGGCGTCGTCGGCGTTGCGCCCCTTCGGGATGAGATCGAGTGAAATTCCCATTCCGCCTGACTGCGGTCCTCCTGGTGACGCTGGTCTGCGGCGCTGCCTGCGCCCCGGATGATGCGATCCCTGACGCGCCAGTCGTGCGCGGATCGACTCTGACTCTGGCGCAAACCCCGCAGACAGACCCGCCGGCGCTTGTCGTGAGCGGCGACCACGTGCTGGCGTTCTGGATCGGCTCGGATGAGCGCGGCGTTCACCAGGATGCGCGGATCGTCCGCCGTGAAGCTGTTGAACCCGCGCTGACCCTGCCGCTGCCGCCGGTACATCCGTTCGCCCAGACGGCGGTGAATTCTACAGACGGCGCGGCGCTGCTGTTCTGGCTGGACGAGAACCCCGACACGCCGGAGCGTGCAGCGCTGTTCGCAGCGCGGATCGGCGCTGATTTACGAGTGGAACGGGGACCGGTCCCGCTCTCCGACACGCCGGTCTACGACTACACGGCGCAGACCGACGGCGAAGGCGGCGCGTGGATCGTCTGGAGCGGCGGCGCGGCGGCGGAGCCGATGCTCTACGCGCGGCAGATCGACCGCGAAGGGCGTCCGCTGGAGCCGGGGCGCATCGGCGCAGATGGGACGGCTCCTGCGCTGACTTACGATGCACAGGGGCGGCGCTGGCTGTTCTGGCTGGCGAACGGGCAGGTCTGGCGCGGCGCGTTCGCCGAGGGGCAGATCGACGGCGAGCCGGAGGCGCTGACCGCCGCCATCCAGATGGACCCTGGCGACCGCCTGACCGGGCTGACTGCCGGGAGCGATGGTCTGTTCGGCTACGTGTTCTGGAATGTGGCGCGGCGGGAGGGCGCAAATGAGACCTGGCTGGTCGTCGGCAGCTTCAATGATCCCTATTGGGCGCAGCCGAGGCTTCTGACAAACTCCGCCGGCGCGCCGACACGTTTTGCCACCCCGCTGGATCAGCCCGCTTCGCCTCTGCCGATTGCGGTGGTGGACGCCGACGGGATCGCGCTGCGGTTTGGCATTGATGGGCTGCTTGGCGAGCCTTACCCGGTGCTTTCCCCGGCGGATCTGCTGCGCGCGCCGCTGCTCAAAGCGCAGCCCGACGGGGAACTGCTGCTCGCCTGGGCTGCGCCGTCTGGCGAGACGGCTTCGCTGAACCTGCTCCGCCTGAGCCGGTGATCAGCAGGCATTCATGCGGTAGAAGATCTCCAGGATGTCCTCCGCCGCTGCGGCGATCTCCGCCTGACCGTCAACCTCGGCGCGTTCTCTGGCGGCGCGCAGTCCTGATTCATGAACGTTGCTGAAATCACCGATCGGGTAAAGCAGATGATCCGGCGATCCTGGCGGCACGTCGGGATTGACGGCGAGATACCAGCGTGCGGCTTCGTCCGCGCCGTACTCGGCGGCATAGGCGGCGGCAGAGCCGACGGTAGGTTTGTTATCGCGCCAGACTGAATTGATGCGATACCGTCCCTCGTCCATCATCTGATGTGCGTGGGCAACGGCTGCCTCATTCACCTTGATCGGCATGGACGTTCCTCCTCTGGATCAACTTCAGATGTTCGACGCCGCGCCGCCGGAAGGTCTTACGCCGCCTGCCGGAAGACGACCCGGTAGGAGATGACCGACCGGTCGCCGTTCGGTGTGGTGCAGGGGACCGCTGAAAGCGGCTGCTGAATCGGATCGGCACGCCCCGGCAGGTCGATCAGGTAGTCGATGCCAGAGTCCATCTGAAAATCAGAATATGCCGCCCCGCGCCCTGGCTTCAGCCCGGTGAAGAAGCGGCTTTCGCCGCCGTTCCAGCGCGCGCGTACCTCCATACCGGGGATGCCGGTCGCGCCATTCGCTTCGTAGACCTCGACGACGATCACGCCGGGACGTTCCAGGCTGCACGCCGTCGTGACGCCCACCAGGACGAAGTCGTTCTGCGGCGGCGATGTCGGCACGATGATCACCAGCGGCGTCGGCGTCGCCTGACCCGCCGAAGGCGTTGGCGTCTTGGACGGCGGCGGCGTCAGCGTGATGGTCGGCGTCGGCAGGTCCAGCTCGACCACGCCGGCGATAGGACCCCCGCCCGCCGGGATGAGCTGATCGGCGCAGCCGCTCCGTCCTTGCAGCTGGTAGAGGTGCATCATGGCGCGCACAGCTTGCAGCCCGCTGCTGCTGTTGACGTATCCGGTCGAGGCAAGCTGACAGGCGACATCGGCGACGCCCTGAATAGGGTCTCCGGGAAAGCGCAGGCTGACCAGCCGCTCGACGGCGCGCGGCAGATCGCCATCCTGGGCATAGGCGAGCGCGACCGCCGCAGTGAAGGCGGCTCGCCCTTCAGAGTCCATCTGCCAGGGGGTGATATCGACCGCCTCGACCGGGGCAAGCAGCCAGGTATACGCCAGCGTCCCACCGATGCCGAGGATCAGACCGAGGATCATCCCAAGGATGGAAAATGGACGGCGCGGGCGCTCGTAGCGGCTGCGCGTCGATCTGGGCGTTTCATTCGCAGTCTGACTCATCGACTCACCCGGTCGCCCCAACCTGTCGATAGGGTTCCATGATCGGCGTCAGCCGCCCGACTCCTTCGGCGAGCGTCACCAGCGCACGCACATCGCTGACGCTGCGCGAAGTGCTGATGAAGCGTTCGGTGGTGTCCTGGATGAACTGGGCGACATTTTCCACTTCGAGCAGCCGCAGCCGATCCAGCGCCCCGGCGAGATCGCGGTCGGCTGCGTATGCCAGCGCGATCATGACCGCATAATCGTCGCGGTAGAGCGGAGCGAGGCTGCTCATCGGGCTGTCCGTGACCTCGACCGGGAACTGCACCCGTCCAAGATACAGCCCGATGCCGATGCCGATGAGGAGCGCGATGAGGAATGAGACGAGGAAGCGCATAGGCGGCTCAATTCTTGTTGAGGCGTTCCCTGGCATAGCGGCGCACCAGGGTGAAGATGCCCATCAGCCCTGCGCCTTTGCCCATCGAGATTTCTTTGCCGAAGACCTGAAAGATCACATCATCAGAGAGCGCTGCGACCTGTTCGAGCGGCTGCCCGGAAAGTGTTTCATCAAGGATCACCGCCATCGCCATCGCCGACAAGCCTTGAGGATTGAGGACATCGAAATAAAACTTGACGGTTCCGTCCGGGCGGTCGGCTGCCCAGACGAACGCCTCGGACTCGCAGGCGGGCGCGCGGTGCGAGTCGTCATAGGGTTGGCTGGCGATCTGCGCCGGCACGCGCACCTGTTCGAAGCGGTCGGCAATTTCGATGAGCATCTCGGCGCGTTCGCGGCGGTCGGTGATGGAGCCGAAGTCCTGCACCAGTTCTTGCAGCTTTTCGGGATACTGAACCATGTTGATCTGTCCGCATTCCTGTCGTCAGTCTGGCAGAACAACATAGTACCACGTTTTGCGGCGGGCGATTATTCGCGGATGTGGGCTTCGGCGAGCGTCAGGACAGCCGGCAGGGCGGCGTGCAGTGCCGGGGAGAGGGTATCGGCGACGGCGAAGGACTCTGCCGTGATGGTGATCAGCCGCGTCGGCGGGGCGCTGCCGTAAAGCACCTCGGCGGCGGTCAGCAGACGCGCTGGGGTGACGTTATGGCTGAATGCCCCCCCGGCGCGATCCTGCTCTACCTGCTGAATTCGGATGGACCCCGGCGCTTCGCCCTGGCACACCGCCGCGTCGATGAAAAAGGCTTTCTCGGCGCGGCTGAGCGGCTCGGCGAGTTCCGGGGTCAGCTGGGTGACGGCGATGATCTCGGCATCCGACAAACGTTCGCGCAGTGCCTCGGCGACGATTTGCCCGATGGCGTCATCGCCACGAACGAGGCTGCCGTAGCCGATGACCAGGCGCATCAGCGATCCCTAACGCTTGATCTCATCGACGACGCTGCCGTCCGGCGCGACGAGCTGAACGTGCAGCGGCATCTGTCCGACGGCGTGGGTCGAGCAGCTCAGGCAGGGGTCAAAGGTGCGGATGACCGCCTCGACGCGGTTCAGCATGCCTTCCTGAAGTTCCGCGCCGCGCACGTAGCGCCGCGCTACCTGGTACACGCTGCGATCCATCGCCATGTTGTTGTGACCGGTGGCGATCACCAGGTTCGCCCGCACGATCAAACCATCGTCGTCGATGATGTAGTGATGCATGAGCGTGCCGCGCGGCGCTTCGCTGACGCCGATGCCCTCGTGATTGTTCGGCGCAGCAAACGCCCTGACATGCTCGCTCAGGATCGTTGGCGTGTGCAGGAGCTGGTTGATCTTCTCGAAACAGTACAGGATTTCGATCAGGCGCGCATAGTGATAGTGAAAGCTGCTGTGATGATCGAGCGTGCGGAAAAAGCCCAGTTCTTCGTCGGCGTGCGGCGTCCCGCAGGAGCGCACGATGTTGAGGCGCGCCAGCGGACCGACGCGATACATGCCGGAAGGATAGCCGAGCGGCTTGTAGTACGGCGATTTCAGATAGGACCAGGGTTCCACCGCTTCACCGATGTAAGTGTTAAGATCTTCCGGAGCCAGACCGTCGGCGATGATGTACTTGTTGGCGTCGGCGATGCGGACGCGCCCATCATACATTTCGAGCGTGCCATCAGGACCGACTAAGCCCATGAACAGGGTGTGCAGGGCGCTGAAGGCTTGGATCTCGCTCTCGTACTGCTTCAGGATGCCCCGGAACCACAGCATGGTTCGCTGGACGATGCCGATCCCTTCGGAAAGCACCGCCAGGATGGCGTCACGCTTCTCTTCGGTGAGCGCCTGATTGACGCCGCCCGGCACGACCCAACCGGGATGGATGCGCTTGCCGCTGAGCAGTTCGATGATCTGCTGCCCCATCTGGCGCAGGCGCACGCCGTCGCGGGCGAGCTGCGGCGCGGTCTGCGCGATGCCGAATAAGTTGCGCTGTGCCGGGTCGGCGTCCATGCCCAGGAGCAGGTCCGGGGCGGACAGGTAGAAGAAGCTGAGCGCATGCGATTGGGCGATCTGCGCCAGGTTCAGGATGCGGCGCAGATTCGCCGCCGCCGGCGGGATGCGGACCGCCAGCAGGGCGTCGCACGCTTTCGCCGAGGCGATCAGGTGGCTGACCGGGCAGATTCCGCAGATGCGCGACATCAGCGCCGGCATCTCGTGGAATGGACGCCCTTCGACGAACTTCTCGAAGCCGCGTACCTGCGTGACGTGGAAATGGGCATCCTCGACTTCGCCGGCGTCATTCAAATGAATGGTGATCTTGGCATGACCCTCGATGCGGGTCACGGGATCGATCAGGATGGTTTGCGTCACGGTTCCTCCTATGCGCCGAAGCGGGTTTTGCCGGCAACGCTGGGCTGACGGTCGTTCAACAGGTCGGACAGGGCGTTGAAGATCGTATCTGCCGATGGCGGGCATCCGGGGATGAAGACATCCACCCGGACGACCGTATGCACCGCGCGCACGACCGGCAGCAGCGGCGGCACGCCCACCGTCGGAATCTGAGCGTTGAGCAGGTCAGGTTCCATGTAAGCGCGCTGCAGGACGGGTTCTGCGCCGATGGTGTTGCGCAGCGCCGGGACGTTGCCGGTGACGGCGCAGTCGCCGAGCGAGATCAGCGTTCGGGTATGCGCGCGGATATGGCGAATCTTGTCGAGATCAGCCTGGTTGCTGACCGAGCCTTCGATCAGCGTGATGTCCACCGACTCCGGGAAATCCTTGCGGTCTACCAGCGGGCTGTAGACCAGCTCGATCATGTCGGCGAGGTCCAGCAGGCGGTGATCGATGTCGAGGAACGACATATGGCAGCCGGAACACCCGTCAAGCCAGACGGTGGCAATCGTTTTCCGTGTCATTTCAGGTTTCCTCGCATCTGGGCGATATAGGTCAGGAAGGTATTGCGCTTGGTCATCTCGCCGACCGCGCTGCCCTTGATGAAGAGCGCGCCGGTCGGACAGGTCTGCACACACTTGCCACAGCTGGTGCAGGTCGGCGAATCGCCCCAGCGCTCGTTGAGATCGGTGATGACCACCGAGCCAACGCCCCGCCCCATGACATCCCAGGTGTGCGCGCCTTCGATCTCATCACAGACGCGGACGCAGCGCGTGCAGAGGATGCAGCGGTTGGCGTCGAAGGTGAAGCGTTCGTGCGAAGCATCGACACCGCGCCGAGGCGCGAGATAAGGCAGGTGGATGTGGTCGATCCCCAGCGCCACCGCCATGCCCTGAAGTTCACAGTGACCGTTGGAAACGCAGACGGAGCAGATATGATTGCCTTCGGCGAAGAGCATCTCGACAGCCATGCGGCGATAGTGGGTCAGGCGCTCGCTTTCGGTGCGCACGTCCATCCCTTCGGCGACGCGGGTGGTGCAGGCGGGCAGCAGCTTGGAGATGCCCGCCACTTCGACCAGGCACATCCGACATGCGCCGACGTTGCTCAAACCCTCGATCTGACAGAGCGTCGGGATCGGGATGCCGTTTTCGCGGGCGACTTCCAGGATCGTCTCGTCTTCGCGTCCGCTGACATCCTGTCCATTGATCTTTAGCGTAGCGACGCGGCTCATAGGGCGATCTCCTCATGCGCGATCTTGCACACGCCGGCGGGGCAGACGTGATCGACGATGTGCGCCAGATATTCTTCCCGGAAATAGCGAAGGGTACTCAGGACGGGGTTCGGCGCTGCCTGCCCCAAGCCGCACAGACTGGTGTGCTTGACCATATCGCACAGTTCTTCCAGCACTTCCAGGTCTTGCAGCCGCGCTCGCCCCTGCGAGATTTTGTCGAGCAGACGGTACATCTGCGCCGTGCCGACGCGGCAGGGGATGCACTTGCCGCAGGATTCTGTCATGCAGAATTCCATGAAGAACTTGGCGACATCGACCATACATGAGCTTTCGTCCATGACGATCATGCCGCCTGAACCCATGATCGAGCCGACTTGAGCGAGCGACTGGTAATCGACCGGCATGTCGAGATACTGTTCCGGGATGCAGCCGCCGGAGGGTCCGCCGGTCTGCACCGCCTTGAAACGCCTGCCGTTCGGAATGCCGCCGCCGATGTCGTAGATGATCTCGCGCAGCGAGATACCCATCGGCACTTCGATCAGCCCGGTATTCACGATGGCGCCGGAAAGCGCGAAGACCTTGGTCCCCTTGCTGCGCTCGGTCCCGATTCCGGCGAACCACTCTGCGCCTTCGCGCAGGATCGGCACGACGTTGGCGTAGGTCTCGACGTTGTTGATCAGGGTGGGGCAGCCCCACAAGCCGGATTCAGCAGGGTACGGCGGACGCGGGCGCGGGCTGCCGCGCTTGCCCTCGATGCTGGCGATCAGCGCCGTCTCTTCGCCGCAGACGAACGCGCCTGCTCCCAGCCGCACATCGAGCTTGAGGCTGAATGACGTGCCGCAGATATTGTTGCCGAGCAGGCTGTATTTTTCCGCCTGGCGAATCGCCTGCTTCAGACGTTTGACCGCCAGCGGATATTCCGCCCGCACATAGACGAATCCCTCCTGCGCGCCAACGGCGAAGGCGGCGATCATCATGCCTTCGAGGACCTTGAACGGGTAGTCCTCCATGACGCTGCGATCCATGAATGCGCCGGGGTCGCCCTCGTCGCCGTTGCAGATGACATATTTCGTCGTCCCCAGCGCTTTGGCGACAGTACTCCACTTCAGCGCCGTCGAATACCCCGCGCCGCCGCGCCCGCCCAGCCCGCTCTGGCGAATCTGCTCGATCACGTCGCCGGAGGTCATTTCCGTGAGGATGCGGACGAAGGTCGAAAAGCCACCGGCGGCGATATAGTCGTCAATGGACTCTGGATTCAGCCTGCCCTCGTATTCGAGGACGACGCGCTTCTGTCGGGTGAAGAAGGGGGCGCTGGTGTCGCAGGTCAGCGCCTTGACCGGTTCGCTTTCCAGGCTGTCGATGATGCTCGCGGCATCGTCCGGGGTGACGCCCTGATAGAGGACGTCCGTCGGTTCGACGGCGACCATCGGACCTGCCGAACACAGACCGCGACAGCCGCCCGCCGAGACGGTGCAGCGACCGTTGATACCGCGTTCCTTGACGATTCCGTCCAGCGCTTCGATGATCTTCCGGCTCTGCGCCGCCTGACAGGCAGTTCCGGTGCAGACGACGACGCGGTGCTGGAACTGATCCAGCGCTTCACGCCTTTCTTCCGCCAGGCTGTGGAGTTCCTCCGGGTTCATGTCGTCCACCTCCGAATGCGCTCAACCGCCGCATCGGGTTCTACCTTACCCATGACATCGCCATCGAAGACAACCGCCGACGCCAAGCCGCATGATCCCAGGCAGCGGGCGATCATCAGCGACACCTTCTTGTCTGGCGTCGTCTCGCCGCCCTTGATGCCGAATTCCTCGTCAATGGCGGAGAGAATCTGCGGGCTGCCCTTGATGTAGCAGGCAGTGCCCATGCAGACCACACAGGTGTGTTCCCCCTGCGGCTTGAGCGCGAACAGGTTGTAGAAGGTGGCGACGCCATAGACTTTGCTCAGCGGGACCATCAGCGAAGCGGCGACATAGCGTAAAGCGATCTCGTCCAGATAGCCGAAGGCTTCCTGGGCGCTGTGAAGTGTTTCGATCAGGGCGTCGGGCGAAAAACCATGCCGCCGCATGGTGGCGGTGACAATACGCCAGCGCTTATCGTCGGAGGGTGCAGCAGGCGCTGCGGCTCTTGGTCTCATGACTCTATCCTTCAAAACGGCAGTCGCGATCTGAAGCACGCCAATGCTAGAACGCCGAGAGGCAAGAAGCGGATGATGAAGTTAACGGTTTATTCGTGAAATCTGTCACAAATCGCCGGGGAGATCGACCGTGTCGCTAACTGATTCCAGCGTGAGGCGCACGCCTTCCAGCTTCAGGATGAGGTGGCAGTCGCGGGGGACAGCGACGTCGAAGCGGGCGGAGGCGGCGAATCCCAGGAGCGCTTTTCGAATGGCGACGAAGTAGACGGCGGCGTCATCCTGTTCGGCGGCGATTCGCCAGGCGAAGGGAGGTTGAAGATGGCTGGTGATGGCGATCTCGCGCAGATCATGGCGGGTGACACGCACCTCTGACTGGACGGCGTGCAGATAGAGGAACACGTCGGCGGACACCGGAAAGCGATAGACCAGCGTAGCGCGCGTCAGATCGGCGACGGCGTGCGCCGCCGAGGCGATCTGTGACAGTCTATCCAGCGTCTTGTTCATCGTTCGCGCTCCTGGAAGGCGGCGCGCTGCCTGGAGTGCCCAGATACCCTCTTTCGGCGATGAAAGCGCGCACGTTCTTCAGCGTACCGCCCAGCGTGACGCTCTCTTGAGACAAGCCGAACAGCCCCAGCGCCACGTACATCATCAGATTGACGCCGTGCAGGACGATGGCGAAGGCGACCGGCGCGCCTTCCGGCTGAGTAAAGCCGGCGACCGCCAGTGCGACGATGACGCTGGCGTGATAAGGTCCGACGCCGGCAGGGGTGTAGGCGATAGCAGACGACGCCGAAACGGTCAGGGCAGACATCGACGAGAACAGCAGCGCGACGGCGGGATCGGGCGTGCCGAAGAATGCCAGGAGCAGGGCGCTGTTAGAGGCGGTCGAAAAGAGCCAGGAGAGCGCCGTCCAGATCACCGTCCACAGCAGCGCGTTGGGCGTGGTCAGCGAGGACAGCCCATCCAGGAAGCTTTCGACCGCGCTTTCGATGGGCAGACGACGCAGGAACGGCAGGACCGTTTCGACACGGCGCAGCAGGCTGGTCAACCATGTCTGGCGATGGACACTGACGAATAGGACGATCAGCACCAGGGCAGAGAGACCGGCGAGCGCGCCGCCGCCGATGCTGACGGCATCCGATACCGGCAGCCGGCTGAGTGCGAAGCCGAGCATGCCGAAGACGAACAGCACATCGACGATGCGTTCCAGAAAGATCGTGCTGAGCGAGGTCATCAAGGGGACCGGCGGCGTCTTCTGGGTCGCCAGCAAGACGCGCGCCACTTCCCCGGCGCGCAGCGGCAGAAGGTTGTTGAACATGTAGCCGATATTTGAGATGTGGAAGCAGTCGCGGAATGGTAGGCGGCGATTCAGAAAGAGCCGCCACCGTGCTGCGCGCGTCGCCAGCGCCAGCGCGCCGAAGCCGACCATGAAGGGCAGCAGTCGATAGTCAGCGGTGCTGAGTGATGCGCCCAGCGCCGCCAGATCGACCGTCGCCAGCAGGATGACGGTGATGGTCAGGGTGAGCAGTCCGCCCAGGACGTAAACCACCCATCGCCGTCTCATCACTCGTTCGCGCCCGCCACTGCTAGGACGGTCACCGGGAAGAGATAGCTGCTGCGAAACTCGTATGTCCCCCGGATATTTTGCTGAAGGAATCCCGTCACTTCCACACCCTCTGCGGGGAGCGCGCTCAGGATGTCGCGGGTCGTCAGCTGCACTTCGCTGCCCGGCAGCAGGATCAGCGATTGATAGGGAAGATTGAAGATGCCGTTTTCCCAGGGCTTTTCCGTCCCCGGCAGCGCCAGCGAGAAGCTGTAGGCGACTTCGGCGAACTGCGGAGAATAGTTGCGCAGCGTCATCGTCACGTAGACGACCTGCTGATCAACCGTGCCGCCCGGCACGGGGAAGATCTCCACATGATCGACGGTCAGAAAGAGCGGCGGACCCAGCACAATGGGGATGTCGAAGCCGATTCCGTCGGCATGGCTGGTTGTGCCATCTTCATTGAGCCGGTGAACCCAGCCGGAGAGTTTGAATTCGCCGATCAGTCCGTCAGTCGGACCGAGGAAGTTCAGGACGACTTGTTCACCCTGCGGCAGGTCCTCGATGATCTGCGTCGGCGCGGTATAGCTGGCATACTTCCAGGCGTCCTCGGTGACCCATGCCGGGGTGAGCAAATACCAGGCTGCGCTGCCCAGGCTCGACTCGCCGGTATTTTCGATGGTCAGCGTGACGCGCTCGATGGTGTGCAGCGTGCGTTCGACCGACATCGCGACGATCTCGAAGCCCGCGCCGTCCTGCCGCAGCGCATCAGGGATAGGAACGTCGATGAGAATCGCCCCGGACGGGATAGGCGGCACGCCCGGCGTTGGGGTCGCACCCGGATCAAGCGAAGCTGTTGCTGAGGGCGTGTTGGTGAACAGCTCCTGCGCGCTGACCGACAGGGGAAATAAGGCGCAGACGACGAGCGCCCACAGCACGGCGAGACGGGGTATCGGCATAAAAATTCTGCTCCTTAGCGTCGGCAATCCGCAGTTGTTCACGGTGTGCGACGATTGTACACTGACCTGTGGGCAAATCTCGATGAATTCCCCGAATTTCCTGAAGTCTTCTCACGTGGAGCCGCATCCGATGCACATCCTCTTCGTCGCCAACTACTCGCCGCCCTACGGAGGAGGCATCCAGTTCGTGATCGCCAGTCTGACGCGGGCGCTGCTGGCGCGCGGGCATGAGGTATCGATTCTGGCGGCGGATACCGGCATCCCCCGCGGCATATCAGAATGGAAGGGGGCGCGTCTGATCGGCGTGCCGGCGTCGAACCTGCTGGAACGCAGGAGCGTCCCTTACCCGCTCTTCAGTCCACCGGCGCTGCGCCGTGCGCTGAATGAAGTCCTGCCGTCGGTCGATGTTGTTCACATTCACGGGATGCTCTACCTGAGCAGTGTGATGGCGGCGTGGTCCGCCCGCCGGGGCGGACGGCGCGTTATCCTGACCGAACACGTCGGCAGTGTGCCCTATAACAATCTTCTGTTTCGCGCGGCACAGGCAAGCGCAATGGCGACGCTGGGGCGCGCCTGCCTGCGCGGGTGCGATGAAGTCGTCGTCCTGAACGGGCGGGTCGCTGCGGAACTGCAGCCGCTGCTGCCCCGGAGAGTCTCCCTGCGCAGAATTCCCAACGGCGTGGACGCCGCACTGTTTCATCCGCCGTCGGATCGGGCGGCGCTGCGCGAACGACTGGACCTGCACACGCCGACGATCCTGTTTGCCGGGCGGGTTGTGGAAAAGAAGGGGATCGATCTGGTGCTGGATGCCGCCCGTCGTCTGCCGGAGTGGACGTTCGCCATCTGTGGACAGGACAGCGAACTGCTGAGCGGCACGCCCGCCAATGTTCGCATCGGGGGTAAGCTGGATCAGGCGGCGCTGGCAGAGTGGTACGGCGCTGCCGATCTGCTGCTGCTGCCCTCCGAGGGCGAGGGCTTTCCCCTGGTGGTGCAGGAGGCGCTCGCCTGCGGTCTGCCGGTCATGGTCACCGACGACGCCACGAATCGCGAATACCTGAGCGATCAGGTTGCCTTCTTCGTTCGGCGTCATGGCGCACAGATCACCGGAGCGCTGCGCGGTGTATTTGATCGCGCGGAAGACCTTGCCTCCAGGCGTGCGCCGGCGCGCCGGTGGGCGGTGGAGCATTTCGACTGGGAGCGCACCGTCGAGGCGTACCTGCATCTTTACCAGGGCAAATGATGCCCGTCAGCGGGATCACTCGCCGACGACGATCATCTCCGGGTAGGTGAACTGCGCGAAGTGTTCGAACGCGCCGCTTTCGGTCTGCCGCTGCACCCAGAGGGTGACTGCGTAATCGCCGGGGGTGAGCGTCGTCTCGATCTGCTCCGACAGGTCGCGCGTTTCGCCCGGAACCAGCGCCATCTGAACGAATTCGCCGAGATAGACCCGCTCCACCGGTGTGATGCCGCCGGTCTCACTTTCGACGGCGCGGATCACGCTCAACGCATAGCGCACGACGACCGGACTTTGAGTCGTGCCCGTCAGCCGCAGATCGACCTTCAGCTCGGAGTGCTGAGTGGCGGCGTCGCGGGTAAGGTTCACGCTTTCGATGGACATCGGTGCGCGCCGGACGATGGCGCGCGGTTCCTCCAGCGTGGACCCATTGCTGATGGTTTGCTCAAGGTAAGTCACCCGTTCGCGCGCCCAGGCGGTCACTTCCCAGCCATCGCCTTCGATTCCGGTCGGAAAGCTAACGTTGAGGGTGATTTCCTGGCGCGCATCGATATGCCCGGCGTCGAGCGGCGCAGAGTCGAAGACCAGCGCATCCTGCTGATCGCGAAGCGAGAAGCCATATTCGGCATGGAGGCGATACTGGGCGTTATTCTTGAGCGTGATACTGAAAGTCTCGCTGCCGATCTCCACCGAGCGCACTTCGACCGGCGGACGGAACGAAACCGAACGCGCGCCCATCAGCGGACCGAGCGGCGCGGTCAGCAGGGCGGTCAGTAGGGTCAAAAAAATCGCCAGGGCGGCTCCCCCGGCGATTGTACGAAGATCTGTGCCCGTGCGGGCGGAAGCGCTTCCGTTCACGCGGGCAAGACAGGATTGTAGTCTTCAGGAATCTCGATGCGGAAGGCGCGCGCGTCGCACAGGGTCATGTAGTAGGAACCGGGAGGGAACATGTAGATCGGAAAATCGGTCAGGAACATGCCTTCGGGTGTGACGCGGACGCCCCACTCGAAATCGCTGTTTTCCAGCCCCAGGATGATGCTGCTGCGCAGATAACCAGGGCTGTCGCCCACGACCGGCAGCACCGTTTGATCGGACGCGATCTCGACGATAGGGTAGCCTTTCTCGTCGTTGCGTCCCGATGGGCTGTTGCCGATGTTCAGGATGTTGGGCATCAGGTTGTTGACCGTGATCGAGATTTCGGTGGTGGTGAGCTGTTTCATCTCATTCTCGATGACGTCTTCGAGAGCGGTCTCGCAGCTTGCGCCCTCATATTGAGCCGATACGACTGCCACAGAGAGCGATGTCAGGCAAAGGACGATGATGAGGAACAGGGTAGTTCGGCGCGCCATAACGGTCCTTTAACGATATGTCCCGGCGCGCGCCGCCATGAGCGCACGTGAACAATGTTCCCTTATGACCGGGACGAAATGATTCCTACGTGATGGTATTGTATTAAAACGCCGATGTCAACATATGCCAGACAAATGCTCATGTGACTTTTCGGCGCGGCGAATGTGTCTTGTCAATGGACGGCGCTTCTTGCTATAGTGGGCAAACTCATCACCGGAACATCGGGAAACACGGGCTGTGGTGCAGACGACGACGCAGTGGAACACAGACGAACGCGCTGTAGCGGAAGGGATGCTGACCGCCAGACCGATGGTGTTGGAACTTACCCTTTTGATTCCCTGTTTGAACGAAGCTGAGACCATCCAGACGGTTGTGATCAAGGCGGTCGATCTGCTGCGGAGTGAGCGGCTGTTGGGTGAGGTACTCGTCGCCGACAACGGCAGCACCGACGGGTCGCAGGGCTTGGCGGCAGCAGCCGGCGCGCGTGTGATTCATGTGCCGGTGCGGGGCTATGGCGCGGCGCTCATCGCCGGCATACACGCCGCACATGGGCGCTATGTCATCATGGGCGACGCCGACGACAGCTATGACTTCAGCGCCATCATGCCGTTCATTGACAAGCTGCGCGATGGCTGCGATCTGGTCATGGGATCGCGTATGAAGGGCAAAATTCTCCCCGGAGCGATGCCCTGGCTGCATCGCTGGGTTGGCAACCCTGTACTGACCGCTATCGGCAATCTGCTTTTCAAGACGCACCTCAGCGACTATCACTGTGGGCTGCGCGGTTTCAATGCCGAAACGGCGCGCCTCCTTCAGCCGCGCACCACCGGTATGGAGTTCGCCACCGAGTTGGTCGCCAAGATGGCGCTGAACGGACGCTCGATCACCGAGATTCCCATCACTTACTATCCCGATGGACGTTCCCGCCGACCGCACCTGCGCACCTGGCGCGATGGCTGGCGTCACCTCAAGTTCATGCTGCTGCTCAGCCCGACCTGGGTGTTCATTCAGCCCGGCGCTGTGCTGTTTCTGATCGGTCTCGCCGGTCTGGCGTGGAGTCTGCTCAGCGGCGGGGACACGGGGATGACCTTCAACAGCCAGCTCGCCGCCCAGATCAGCTTCAGTATCCTGACGCTGATCGGGTCGCAGATTCTGATCTTCGGCGTGCTGGCGCGCCTGTACGCCAACAAAATGGGGCTGTTGCCTTCGACGCGCTTCTGGCGCTGGTTGGAAGATGCGCTGAGCGTCGATACCGGCTTGGTGGTCGGCGGCGCGGTGTCGCTGCTGGGCGTGGTGGGGTTGATCCGAGCATTACAGTTTTCTGACCTGAGCGGTCTGCTGATCGGTCTGCTGGTATTGGTCTTCGGCACCAAACAGGTCTTTGTGAGCTTCGTTGTCTCGCTCATTCGCATCAAAGAAAGCTTTGAATGACCGCTTGCCCAGAGGCGCTTCAGGCTTCGTGAATTGTGTAAATTTTCTGAGCGCCGCTGATTGCCTTTAGAGCGGAAATCGCTTAGGTCGGTAGAATAAGAAGGGCTTTGTGCATCATGCCGTGAATCTTCGCGGGCGCGTTTGTGCGCTTTCGATTGATTCATCGGCACCCTAGGATGTGGGAATGAACAGAAACCGGGTTTCTGATCGTTTCAAACGTAGAGTAATTGGTCTGTTGTCCTTTGTTCAGGAGGAACTACTGAATCATGTCTCCTCATCGTAGACAATGGTTCGCAGTCATCCTGCCCATTCTCCTGGTGCTTTTGCTGGGAGTAGGGGCAGTCGGAGCGCAGGATACCCCGCGCACTGATTCGACTGCGGCAGGCTTTGCCGGCAGCGATGCTGCGCTGGCGGAGCCGGTAACGGATTCGGCTGTCATCGACGCCACCGTGCGTCTGGCTGACGGGCGTGTCCGCGTTATTGTTGAACTTCGCAGCGAGCCTGCGGCGCAGACCTTCGCCCGTGCGGGCGGCGAAGGCGGCGGCGCAGCAGCGCTGGCGGCGGCAGAGGCGCAGCGCGCGCTGGTCGATGCCGAACAGCAGGCGTTCGCCGGCAGCCTTTCGGCTGCGGGCATCAACGTCGAAGTCGTGTCGAGCGTGAACACGGTCGCCAATGCGTTGGGCGTCCTGGTTGCCCCCGATCAGGTCGCCGCCCTGCGCGCGCGCCCTGAGGTGGCTGCCGTTCACCCGGTCTTCCGTGTCGAACGCGACACTTCAACCAGCATGGTCAACATCGGCGCGCCGTCGGCGTGGGATGGCTCGTTCGGCGCTGAATACACCGGCGCGGGCATCGTCATCGCCATCATCGACTCCGGCGTCGACTACACCCACAGCAACAACAACGGCAGCGGCACGTGGCCCGTTAATCCGGCGGACCGTACGACGCTTGCCGATACCGGCGGCGTCTTCCCGGCAGCCAACAAGGTCATCGGCGGCTACGACTACGTCGGTGACGCCTTCAACGCCGGCAACCCGGAATCTTCTGGACTGCCTCCGGTCGAGACTGCCAGCCCCGACCCTGATCCGATTGACTGCGCCATTGACCCATCCATGCTGATTCCGACCTTTGGCGCTGCGCCAGGGCAGGCTCCTAGCGGTCACGGTTCGCATGTCGCCGGTATCGCTTCGGGCTTCGGCGTCAACCCCGACGGCACCACATTCGCCGGCGACTACGCCACCGTTGACGTCTCGACGCTGCTGATCGGTCCCGGCGCGGCGCCAGAGGCGAGCGTGCTGGCGATGCGCGTCTTCGGCTGCTTCGGTTCGGCGAATTCCGACACCATCAGCGAAGCCATCGACGATTCCGTCTCCGGCAAGTACGGCGCGGTCGCCGATGTCATCAACATGTCGCTCGGTTCGGCGTTCGGCTATGGCGGCGATGACACGACTGCCGGCTACTACCACGGCGTGATCAGCAACGCCACGCTTTCCGGCACGCTGGTCGTGATGTCGGCGGGCAACAGCTACGACACCACCTTCACGACGGGCGCGCCTGGTGTTGCGCCGGCGGGCTTGAACGTCGCCTCGACTTCCGACGGCGGCGAAGGCGGTATCCTGATCGATGCTGTGGAATACCCGGCGCGTCCGGCGGTGGAGAATTTCCCGATCGGCATCACCGGTCCCGCGTCGTTCGTCTATCTGCCCGGCAACGGCTGCAGCAGCGCTCAGTATGCGACCTTCCCGGCGAACACCTTCGCTGTCGTCAACTGGACCGGCTCCTGCGGTTCGACCGGTCTGATGACCGCCGCCCAGGATGCCAACCTGGCGGGCGGCAGCCCACCGCTCGGTCTGCTGGTCGCCAACAATGTCGCCAACGCCTTCCAGAACCTGACCTGCGGCTATCGCGGCGCGCAGGTATCCCCGACGTACGTCCCGTGCGTTTCCATTCAGCAGGGGACCGGTCAGTTCCTGGCGGCGAATCCCGGCGCGCAGATCACGTTTGATCCCTCGCTGCTGGTCTTCGCAACGGCAAATATTGATACGATCTCGACCTTCTCCTCACGCGGTCCTTCGCGCTATGCTACCGCCGGGCTGAAGCCGGAAATCGCCGCCCCTGGCGACGCCATTTCCAGCACCGGTTCCGGCTTGGGCACCCAGCCGCAGGTCCTGGGCGGCACATCGATGGCTTCGCCGACGGTTGCCGGCGTCGCGGCGCTCCTGATGCAGGCGAACCCGTCCTGGTCGCCGTCGCAGATCAAGGCGCTGCTCGTCAACACCGCCAATAATGATGTATTCCGCGGCAGCACTGCGGGTCCACGTGTCGGCGTTCAGCGCGCCGGTTCGGGCCGCGTCGATGTCGCTGACGCCCTCAGCAGCGACGTAATCGCCTACAACGCGGCGCGTCCGGAAGTCGCCAGCGTGCATTTTGGCTTCCCGGCGGTCAACCCCGGCGAGTCGACGACGATCACCAGGCAGGTGCGCTTCCAGAACAAGGGCGCGGTATCTGCGACCTATGACCTGAGCATCGACTTACACAGCGATGCCAACATCGCCGCGTTCTCGGTCAGCCCGAGTTCGATCACTGTCGATGCGCTGAGCAGTGTCACCGTTGATGTCACTCTGACGGTCACCGTTCCCAACGGCGGCACTGCGACCGCCAACCGCGGCGACGCCTCGATGTCGACGACGATGGCAGGACAGACTCGGCACTACCTGACCGAGGAGAGCGCCAACCTGATCGCTACCCCGACCGGCGGCGCGACTGTGCCTCTGCGCGTGCCGCTTTACGCCGCGCCGCGCTCCGCCTCTGAGATGCGCTCGCTGGAAAACCCGGCGGACGTCATCGGCAGCGGCACAGGCATTGGCTTGCTCGAGATGGAGGGCAAGGGCGTCTTCGATGCCGCCAGCGGCTTCCCGCAGAACGTCATCTCGTCGGTCACGGCGCTTCAGTACACGGGTTCGGACAACGTCGGCGATACGGCGTTCCTGAGCGACAACGGGGCGTACGCGCCGCTGCCCGAGCTGGATATCCAGTACGTCGGCATCGCCTCGGACTACCTCACCGTAGGACCGAGCAATAGCACGATGATCTGGGTCGGCGTCTCGACGGCTTCCGACTGGGCGACGCCGAACGAATTCTTCTTCACCGTGTACTTCGACGGCAACCAGGACGGTTTCACCGGCGCTGCGGACGACTTCGAGATCTACACGACGGCGCTGAACGAGAACAACAACCGCACCGACGTGTTCGTCACCGGTCAATGCTCCAGCGTGCCGGGTTCGCCCTGCTACTCCTGGTTCGACTACGTGAACGGCGTCAGCGCCGGTTTCAACACCTATCTGCTGAACAACAACGTCCTGACCATCCCGGTCATGCCGTATTACCCGCTGAACTGGGACAACAACGCGGGAACGCCGAACACCCGTCTGCTCGACGCTTCTGACTCCTCGTTCAACTTCTACGTGGAGACCTTCAGCCGCGTCTTCGGCACGATCGACGTCTCGCCGGTCATGACCTTCGACATGGCGGACCCGATCTTCGATGCCACGCAGCTCTTCGGTTTCCCGGTGTGGGACGACACGGACGGCAACAACATCCCCTACGCCTATGATTTCGTGGGCAAGGGCTTCTCGAACACGGTGGTCGGCGGTATCCCGACGGCGCTGCTGCTGCACCATCACAACGAGCCGGGCGTCCTTTCGGCGACCGGGCAGAACTTCCGCCGTGCGGAGTTGGTCTACTTCGACGCCGAAATCGTCGATCTGGGCATCGATAAGTACACGTCCGACGCCGACAACACTGTCATGCCGGGCGATTCGATGACCTTCTTCTTCGATGTCACGAACTACAGCACCAGCACCGTCGCTACGGCGACCGTCACCGACGTGCTGCCGGATTCGGTGGGCTTCCAGGGCGCATCGCCCGAGTGTTCGCACACCGGCGAACCGTACGGTGGAACCGTGACCTGCACCACCCCGCTCAATCCTGGCGTGACCAAGACGCTCTACGTCGATGTTCAGGTCGATCCGACCTTCGTCGGCGAGTTCGTCAACACCGCCAGCGTTGAGTCCGCTGTTATTGAGGGCGAACCGTCGGATAACAGCGACAGCGTGACCGTCAAGGTGACGCCGCCGGCTCCGATGCTGATCGCGCCGAACGGCGACATCTACACCGGTTCGCCGGAATTCTCGTGGTTCGATATTGACGGCGCCGGCTGGTACTTCCTGTCGGTGAACGAAGGCGCGACCACAGTCTTCTCCGGTTGGGTCGAAAAAGTGGCGGTTTGCGCCGCCGGCACGTGCGCGGTCAACCCGGCGCTTGATCTGGGACCCGGCAGCTACTCGTGGACAGCCTACGCCTGGAATGCCGCCTCTGGTGCGGGTCCCTGGGCGCCCTGGATGGACTTCCGCGTCGTCATTTCGCCGGACATTCCGACCCCGATTGCGCCGCTGGGCGACATCACCGAGACCAATCCGCTGTTCCAGTGGACGGAGTCTAACGGTGCGGATCGCTATCACCTGTGGCTGAGCCAGATGGATGGTCCGATGATGGGCTACATCACCGACCGCGTGCTTGATGCGGCGGGGCTGTGCGCGGGCGGCGTCTGCTCGTACGATGCGGGTCTGGCGCTCGGCGCTGGACGCTACAACTGGTGGATTCAGGCGCAGAGCGATGTGGGCGGCAACAGCCTGTGGAGTTCGGCAGCCGAATTCGACGTGAACATCGTCCCGGCGGCTCCGACGCCGATTGCACCGATGGGCGATATCGCCACGCAGACGCCCACCTTCCGCTTCAGCAAGGTCGAGGGCGTGCAGTGGTACTACCTGTGGCTGAGCAGCGGTGGCGACAAGATCATCGATCAGTGGTACAGCGCTGACATGATCTGCGGGGCGACCGAATGCGAGGTCACACCCGGTCTGGTCCTGCCGGGCGGCTACTACACCTGGTGGGTCCAGGGATGGAGCCCGTACGGTGGCTACAGCGCGTGGAGCGCCGCGACTGACTTCACGGTCGCCATCGCCCCGATTGCGCCTGTCCAGATTGGACCGCAGGGTTCGATCCTTCAGACTAACCCGACTTACACCTGGGAGCGCTCGACTGGCGCGACCTGGTACTACCTGTGGATCAGCGGTCCGAGCGGCTACGTCGCGGACATCTGGTACGACGCTTCGGCGGCTTGCTCCGGCATGATCTGCTCGGCGACGCCAGGTGTCGTGCTGGCTGACGGCGTACACCGCTGGTGGATCCAGGCGTGGAACCCGTGGGGCGGCTACAGTCTGTGGAACGGTCCGATGGTCTTCAACGTCAATGGTCCAGGCGCGATTGGTGAACCGGGCATCGTCGATCCCATCCAACCGGTGGAGATTGCCCCCGAAGAATCGATCGAGTCCATCGAAGTCCTGCCCGAATCCGCTGATCCGGGTTCGGCGGACGGCTAAAAACCGCGCCGGTCCGGGAACCCTCGGACCGGTGAGCAAATTCAATGAAAACCGCCCGGCGCAGCCTCTCTGTGCCGGGCGGTTTTGTTAGGTGATTAACGCGCGTGATCGTCTCATTAAGGCTGCTGCCAACCGATTGCCGCCCGCTGCGCGCCGATTTATAGTCTTAGAGTGCTGCCTCATGTTACACTCTGCCGACTATCGCAGAAGATTGCAGGAGTCCTCTATGTTTGCTGCTCGAATACGACTGCCCGGCATGACACGGCAGGTGATAGCGCTGATGGCTGTCCTTTGCGTGCTGCTGCCGGCGCTTGCTGTCATCCCGGCACAGGCTGCCGGTCCGGTCTTCATCAACGAGATGCTGTTCAACCCTCCGGGCACGGACGCGCCCAACGAGTATATGGAACTGCGCGGCGCGGCGAGCGGCGTGATCGCCGCCGGAACCTACCTTATCGGCATCGAAGGCGATGGCGCTGGATCAGGGGATGTGCAGACGATCTTCGATCTGTCTGGGCTGACCTTCGGCAGCGGCGGCTACCTGGTGCTGCTTCAGAATGGCAGCACCTACGCCACCGGTGCCGGCGCGAACGTGCTGACCAGCGGCGCGACGGGTTGGAGCGGGCTGACCTTCTACAGCGCCGATGCGGGCGCGACCGACATCGAGAACACCTCGGTTACTTTCCTGATCGTTCAAAGCGGGACCGTTCCGACGCTGACCGACGACATCGACAGCGATAACGACGGCGCGCCGGATGGCGCAGTTTATGCCGGGTGGACGATGCTCGATGGCATTAGCCTGCTGGATGGCGGCGCGTCGGATGCGGGCTATGCGCCGCTGGTCTACGCCAACGGCGGCGTCGGGCTGACCCCACCGGGCGCGACGGTCGTCAGCACCGCTTTCACCGGTTCCTACGCTGCCCGCGTCGCCAGTTCAACGGATTCTGCTGCGGGGGATTGGGTGGTGGGCGACAGCCTGGACGGTGCTGCGCCCAACTGGTCGCTGGACGCGGTGACGACTGTGCCCGTCGTACTCGCCGGGCAGGCGCTCAATCACATCGGCGCGGCGAATCCGGCGCTGCCGGCGGGGACGCCGGCGGTGATCAACGAATTCGTCTTCAACCACGTCGGCACCGATACTAACGAATACCTGGAAGTGTCCGGCGGGGCGAATAGCGATTACAGCGGACTGCGCCTGTTGATCATCGAAGGAGACAGCCCGGTCTTCGGCGTGGTGGACCGCGTTGAGGCGGTGGGCGTCACCGGCTCGAACGGCATCTGGTGGAGCGGGTTCGTCAGCAACGCCCTGGAGAACGGCACACAGACCATCCTGCTGGTGAGCGATTTCACCGGCGCAGTCGGCAACGACCTCGACGCTGACGACGACGGCGTGCTGGATGTCACGCCCTGGACGGCGCTGGTCGACTCGGTTGCCGTGTCGGACGGCGGAGCGAGCGACCGGGCTTACAGCACGGTCCTGCTGAACGCGACTTATGACGGCGGCAGCTTCACCCCCGGCGGCGCGTCACGCATCCCCAACGGAGTGGACACGGATGCCGCCGCCGATTGGGTGCGCAACGATTTCGACCTGGCGGGCATTCCCGGCTTCACCGGAACGCTGATCGCCGGCGAGGCGCTCAACACGCCGGATGCCGTCAACAGCACGACGCCGCCGGATGCTGCGCCAACCGTCAGCAGCACGACGCCGGCGGACAATGCCACCGAGGTGGCGGTCGACAGCAGCATCACCATCACCTTCAGCGAGCCGGTCACTGTCACCGATCCCTGGTTCAGCATCACCTGCACCACCAGCGGCGTTGTGACGGCGGCGGTCAGCGGCGGACCGACGAGCTATACGCTTGACCCGACGAGCGACCTGGCGCTGAGCGAAGTCTGCACGGTGACGGTCACTGCGGCGCAGGTCGTTGACCAAGATGGCGCGCCGAATGCGCTGACGGCGGATTACGTCTTCGACTTCAGCACCGTCACCGCCGGAATCTGCAACACGCCCTTCACCCCCATTTACACGCTTCAGGAGAACGGGGCGAACTTCGGTTTGCCGGGACCATTCTCGGTGCAGGGCATCGTGACCGGCGATTTCCAGAACGACAGCCAGCTCGACGGCTTCTTCCTGCAAGATGCGACCGGCGACGGCAGCGCCCTGACCTCGGACGGCATTTTCGTCTTCGATGATCAGCCGGTTCTTCTCGATGTGGTCGTCGGGCAGCGCGTCCGCGTGACCGGCACGGTCTCCGAGTTCACGCCGGCGGGCGCGTCCGCCAGCCAGACACGCCTCACGGCGGCGCAGATCGTGGACTGCGGCGACACGGGATCGATCCTATCAGTGCCGGTGACGCTGCCTTTCGCCAGCGATACCTTCGCCGAGCGCTATGAGAGCATGAAGGTTTACCTGCCCCAGGCGCTCTACGTCACCGAGGTGTTCGCGCTCGGTCGCTTCGGACAGGTGGTGCTGAGCGCCGGCGACACGCTGGAGAACCCGACCAACGAAGTGCTGCCGGGCTTCCAGGCGAATGCGCTCGAAGACGCCAACGACCTGAACCGCATCGTCCTGGATGACGGCGGGCAGCGTCAGAACCCTGACCCGACGCCGTACATGTTCGGACCTGAACCGACGCTGCGCGACGGTGACCGCACCAGCATGATCACCGGCATCCTGACCTACATGGACGCTTCGCCGGACGCCAATACGTCGGCGGAAGTGACGGGCTATCGTATTCATCCCACCAGCGCTGTGACCTTCACGCGCCACAACCCGCGACCGACCGCGCCGCCCAATGCCGGCACGCTGCGCGCGGTCAGCTTCAATGTGCTGAACTACTTCAACGGCGACGGCGCGGGCGGCGGCTTCCCGACGGCGCGCGGGGCGAGTACGCTGGTGGAATTTGGACGGCAGAGCGACAAGATCGTCGCGGCGATCCAGCAGATGGACCCGGATGTCGCCGGATTGATCGAGCTGGAAAACGATGCGGGCGCGCTCAGCGCGGTCGCTGAGCTGGTCAGCCGGCTAAACGCGGTCGCCGGCGCGGGGACCTACGCCTATATCGAGACCGGCGTGATCGGGACCGACGCGATCAAGGTCGGCTTCATCTACAAACCCGCTGCCCTCACGCCGGTCGGCGCGGCGATGGTCGATCTTGACACGGTACACAACCGTCCGCCGGTGGCGCAGCTCTTCGAGCAGACGGCGACGGGCGCGCGCTTCACTGTCGTGATCAATCACTTCAAGTCGAAGGGCTGCGATGGCGCGACCGGGCTTGATCTCGATCAGGGCGACGGGCAGGGCTGCTACAACGCGACGCGCACGGCGCAGGCGGCACGCCTGAACACTTTCATTCAAACCGTCGTCATCCCGACGAGCGGCGATCAGGACGTGCTGATCCTGGGCGACCTGAACGCCTATCTGAAGGAAGACCCGATCAGCACACTGGAGACGGCGGGCTACGTCAACCTGCTGACCACCTACGTCGCCGATCCCTACTCCTACATCTTCGAGGGGGAATACGGCGCGCTGGATCAGGCATTGGCGACGGCATCGCTGGCGTCGCAGGTACAGGACGTGAACGAATGGCACATCAATGCCGATGAGCCGCCGGTCCTGGACTACAACATGGAATTCAAGTCCGATGCGCAGGACGCGCTCAACGTCGGCACGCCCTATCGTTCCAGCGACCATGACCCGATTGCCGTCGATCTCGGTGTGCTGACGCCGGATGTTGGGCTGCTCAACGTGCAGCTGACGCTGGAAGGGCGGGCAAATCCCGCGCCTCATGCCAGCCATGTGGTCAGCGTCAGTGTGCAGATCGAACCGCAGGGCGGCGGTGTGCCGTTGTTCAATCAGGATATCATCACCGATGACAGCGGGGCATTCACCCTGACCAGCCTGACGCCGGGGACCTACCTGTTCACCTTCAAGGGCGAACACACCCTGGCGCGCGAGATGACCCTGACCATCGCCGCCGGCGTCAACAATGCGACGACCCCGCTCCTCCTGGAAGGGGATGCCAGCGACGACAATCAGGTAAACATCTCTGACTTCTCGATTTTGGCGTCGGCGTTTGGAACGCAGGTGGGCGACGGCGGCTATGACCCGCGCGCCGATTTCAACCAGGACGGCGCGGTCAACATCCTGGACTTCTCGCTGCTGGCTTCGCACTTCGGCGAGATCGGGGAGGGCGGCGTGATCGTGGTCCCTTAAGGGATCGCTTCGCCTGAACAGTGCCGCCCGTGCCGCTCTGCGATGGTTCAGCAGAGCGGCACGGGCGGTTCATTTCTCAGGAGGCTACGGCGGAGTCGTATTCGATGGTTCTGAGGAAATCAACATCGAGTTCGGCGATGAAGCGCGCCATCAGGCGTCCGGCGCGGGTGATGTCGCGCAGGTCAGCGGTTTCGACCGGCGAATGCATGTTGCGGATCGGCACTTCCAGCAGGATGGTCGGAATGCCTTCGTGCGCCACCTGGATCGCCCAGGCATCCGTCCCGCTTGCGCCAGGGATGATGTCGTCCTGGAGCCTGAATTCGTAGCGCTTGGCGACATCCTTGATCTTTTCCACCAGTTTGGGGTGGAAATTGGGACCGATGCCGATGCCCGGTCCGCCGCCGATCTCGCAGGTGGTGTCGCTGTCCACGCCCGGCTGCGGCGCAAACGTGACATCCAGGGCGATGGCGATGTCCGGCTGAATGTGATAGGCGGCTGTCGCCGCGCCATAAAGCCCCATTTCTTCCTGGACGGTCGCTGCGGCATAAACATCCCAGCGGTGCTGCAAGTTTTGCAGCTCATTCAGGCAGACGGTCACCGCTGCCACGCAGGCGCGGTCGTCCATCGCCTTGCCGGCGACTTTTTGACCGAGCAGCTCGATCATCGGCGCGTCGATGGTGATCAGATCGCCGATGCGCACCGCCGCCTCGACTTCGGCGGCGGGCAGCCCCACATCGATGATCAGCTCATCGAATCGGGAGAAGCGCTGCCGGTCATTCGGCGTGAGCAGATGCGGCGGCGCTGCCGCCACCACGCCGGGGAGCGCGCGTCGACCGTGTACCAGCACCGTCTGCGCGGGCATGATGCGGTTGTCCACACCGCTGATGTTGTGGACGAAGATGAAGCCATCCACGATGTCGCGCACCATCATACCGATCTCGTCCATGTGCGCCGCCAGCATGATCCTGCGCGGCGGGTCAAGGCGCGGCGTCCCCCGTTTGACGCCGATCAGGCTGCCGAGCTTGTCGGTTTGCATCTCATCGACCAGCCCGCTCCAGGCGTCGCGCAGAACATCGCGCATGGCGTCTTCATGACCGGACGGCGCATGAGTTTCGACCATCATCTTCAAATGTGCTTTCACGTCAAAAGGCATGTCTTTGTCCTTGTCGTCCTTCGATGAATGCGCGCAAACCTGGGCGCATCAGGGTCCGGGCGGGATCGGCGTATCTTCGATGAACGGGATGGGCGTCGGCTCGACGAATGCCGTCTCGGTATCCGTCGGCGTTGGCGTCCAGGTGAACGTCCAGGTCGGGATAGGAGTCTCGCTAGCTGGCGGAAGGGGTGTGCTGGACGGGAACGGCGTCGCCGACGGAAAGAGCGTGAGCGTTGGCGCCTGCGTCGGGATGGGGACGATCACCAACGTGGGCGGGAGACCCTGGGTCGGGTAGACGGGCACGACGACCGGGTTCTGTGTCGGTGGGATGTTAATTGTGGCGAATCCCAGCGGGGTGTTGCTGGGGATGAAACCCGGCGGGCTGGTGGTCACGATCAGCGGCGTGTTCGTCGGAATGCCGGTCAGGCTTCCCGGCGTGCCGACCGGGTTAATCGGGCGCGGCGCGGAAAGATAGAGCAGGATGCCCGCGCAGTAAAAGGGCAGCGTCCCCAGGGTGATGATGACGAACACGATGCGCAGATTTCGCCGCCGCCGTTCCACAGCCGCGAGTGGGTTCATGACTCTTCTCCGATGCTGCTCCCGGTAATCATAACACCGCTTCGCGCAGGCTGCGACGCTGGTACAGGCTGCCATCGCTGAACCCGCGCTTACGATAGTACTCGCGCGTGCCGACGGCGGAGATCACCGCCAGAGCGTCATAGCCTGCCGCCCGGCTGATCTCGACCGCTCGCTCGATCAGCCGCGTGCCCAGTCCGCTGTGCTGCGCGCGACCGACGCCGGTTTCGCCGATCTCCACCGCCTGCCCGTAGACGTGGACTTCACGGATCACCGCCGCGCCGCGCAGTTCTTCGCTGATCGGTGCGACAGCAGGAGCCGGCAGCGACAGCCGCAGGAAACCGGCGATCTCGCGCTGGTCGGTGATCATTTGCAGGAAGATCTCTTCGCCGGTGCTGACGCTGTAGCGCACTTCATCGAGATGGAGATCTTCGAGGACGACCTGCTGCTGGCGGATCTCGCGCGCTCGAATGTCCCGACTGCGCTCGCCCTGACGCGCCAGCGCCTCCTCGGCGATCTGCCGGAAGTTGGTCAGCTTGTTGCCCGCCACGATGTCGGTGCTGGGGATGTCGCGCACGATACGGGTTAAGCGGCAGTACTCCGGCGTCAGGCGCAGACAGCCGATCAGTGTCTCCAGCAGCTCGTCGTGGCTGTAGGGCTGCCAGTTCCCCCGGCGGTACTCGCCCATCAGCTCGGCGCTTTCGATCAGCGAGCAGGGGTACAGCTTCAGCTCGTCCGGGCGGAAATCCGGGTCCTCGAACAGCCGGGCATAATCCTCGATGTCCTGCTGCGGCGATGAACCGTAGAGGTTGGGCATCCAGTGGGCATGGATTTTGAAACCGGCGGCGCGCAGCAGATGCACCGCCCGACGGGTCGCCGCGACCGTATGCCCCCGGCGGTTCAGGCGCAGCACTTCGTCGTTCAGGCTTTGAATGCCGATCTGCACCTTGGTGCAGCCCAACCGGCGGATGCGCAGCACTTCTTCCTCGCTGATGTGATCAGGGCGGGTTTCGATGACCAGCCCGACACAGCGCACTGGACTGCCTTCGTTGATGCGGTGCGCCGCTTCCAGTTCCGCCCAGGTCGCATATTCGTCGATGGGCGACCTGGCGAACTGCCCCATGCGCAGCGCGTCGCTGAGTTCGCGCGAGCGGCGCATCTCGTCTTTGTAGATCGCCTGCACGACCTGGTTGTAGGTCTGCTGAAGCGCGTCGCCATGCAGCGTCACGGCGGTGGTGTTGCGTTCGGGGTGAAGCTGCGATCCTTCCAGCAGAAGGCGCTCGACCTCTGTGCTGTGATCGATACCCGCGCCGAAGTCGTGCAAAGCGTCAAAGGCGCGTCTGACGAACCAGACCTGATAAGTCTCCGGGTAGAACGACCAGGTCCCGCCCAGGATGATCAGCTCGACTTTGTCGGTCGGGTGTCCGGTCTGGTAGTAGGCGTGCAAACGCGACATGGTTTGCAGATAGGGGTCGAAGCTGTTCTGTTCCGCCCGCTGTGCGCCTGGCTCGTCGCTGAGGTAGCTCTTGGGCATACGGATGTCGTTAGGGCAGAAGATGCATTCGCCGGGGCAGGGAAAGGGTTTGGTCAGGATGGTGACTGGCGTCACGCCGGAGCTGGTGCGCACCGGCTTGAGGCGCAGTCGCTCGATCAGACCGGGATCGAACGCCGGCAGGTCGAAATTACCGGCGAACTGCCGGTAAGCGCGAATCAGCTCGTCGCGCGTGTAGAGCTTCGCCCCAGTCCGCCGCGCGTGGGCGCGCACCACCTGGTTGACTTCAGCGCCCCTGATGCGCTCGTCGGCGATCACCTGCCGCAGGATCGCCAGCAGATGGTCGCGGTGCGCGTCAAGATCAAGTGCAGTTTTATGACTCATGCGTGTTCACAGCCTGTTGATTCCAGCGCTCATTCTATATCCTATGCGGCATGGATGAAACGACGATTCGCCGTCTTAACGAACTCAACCGGCGCTTTTATGAGCGCTACGCCGACTCATTCGACGCAACCCGTGCGAGCGCCTGGGCGGGCTGGATACGGCTGATTCCGCATCTGCAGGCGGGGATGCGGGTGCTGGACGTGGGCTGCGGTAATGGACGCTTCGCCCTGTTCCTGGCAGAAACGCTGGGGCGCGGCGCTTTTTCCTATCACGGCTTCGACAGCAGCCCCGCGCTGCTGGGACGAGCGGAGCGCGCGCTTCGCGACGTGCCCGGCGTGACGCTGGAAGTGCGCGATCTCCTGACCGACCCGCTGCCGGCGGCGTCGTTTGACGGCGTGGTGCTTTTCGGCGTGCTGCATCATATCGCCGGCGCGGAGCGGCGGATGACGCTGCTTCGGTCGCTGGCGGAGCACGTCGCGCCGGGGGGCATTCTGGTGTTCGCCGCCTGGCGCTTCTACGAGTATGACCGGTTTCGCGAACGCATCATCCCCTGGGTCCACGTACCTGGGTGGGAAGAAGCCGCGGTCGAAGCCGGCGATCATCTGCTCGACTGGCAGCGCGACCTCAGCACGCCGCGCTACTGCCATTATGTTGATGATGCCGAACACGAGCATCTGATCGTTTCGACCCGTCTTGATGTGGTGGAGGATTTCCGCGCCGATGGCTTTGACGGCGCGGCGAATCGTTATTCGGTCCTGCTGCGTAAACAGACCTAATCACATAATGATGATTCTGTCGTAACAGACGCTTCATATTTGTGTCTACAATGCAGGATAGAAGTTCGCTACAAGAGAGACGATATCAATGACATACGTCATGATCACGAACCGTTTTGACGGGAATATCATCGCCCAGGGCATCCAGGGGCAGGATGTTCACGAAATCGAATCGGGTTGGTATTTTCCTCCGGAAGCGGTCGATACAACCCACCTGATAGTCACCGGGCGGACCTACACCTGTCCTTACAAAGGGGTATGCTATTGGGTGGACATGGAGACGCCAGATATGCATGTCCAGAATGTCGCCTGGGTCTACAATCAGCCCAAGCGCGGCTATGAGAAGATTAAAGACTATATCGGCTTCAGCAGTCGGGGATCGGCGGGTACAACGGTGCTTGTCGAAGAAAGGGCATAGGTGGCAAACTCTGTACAGCACCTCAGCATCCACAATCTGCCCTGGCCCGTTGACTGGGCGGGTGTCTTCGGCGCTGCCCGCCCGCTGATCGTCGAGATCGGTTTTGGGCGCGGCGCGTATCTGCGCCATCTGTCGCAGAAATACCCCGACTCTGGCATCATCGGCTTGGAGATTTCCAATCGCTGCCTGCAAGCTGCCGAGCGGATGATGGCGCGCGAAGGGCTGTACAATGTCCGCGTAATTCATGCCACCGCCGAGACGGCGCTGGCGCATCTGTTCGAACCGGGGACGGTCAGCCAGATACACATCAATTTTCCCGATCCCTGGTTCAAGACCGACCACCATCACCGCCGATTGATGCGGGCTGCCAACGTGGCACTGCTGATCAGCCGACTGCGTTCCGGCGGCGCGCTCTTCCTGGCGACCGACATCCAGGAGTACGCCGAACTGACGGACACGCTTCTGTCACAGGCGGAAGGCGTCGAGAATCTTCTGTCGCAGCCCTGGACCCACGATATGCCGGGTCGCACCCCCACCAAGTATGAAACGACAGCCCGCAGGGAGGGGCGAATGTGCTATTATTTCGCCTACCGGCGCACCGACGCCCCGGTCGCGCATATCCCTGTCAACAAGGAGCTGGAGATGCCTCATGCCGTGCTGCATGTGCCGCTGTCTCTGCCGGAGATCGCCGCACGGTTTGACCCGATCAAGACTGCGCGCGAGGATGTTCACCTGCACCTGATGGAAGCCTTCCTCGGCGAAGCGTCCATCCTGGTCGAGGCGCATATCGGCGAGCCGACGATCCGCCAGCATGTGATGATCGGCATTTATCGCTACGCCGGCGGCGCAGAGGTGGATACTTACACCATTCAGCTCAGCACCATCGGACAGCCGCGCGCCACGCTGGGGGCACATCTCGCCGTCTGCCTGCTGCGTGACTGGCTGCTGACGCTGCACCCGGAGGTCCGGCTGCTGCACCAGAAAGTGCAGGAACAGCCGTGAACATCGATGAACGCTACACACTCGACAGCCTGCGCCAGATGGTGCGCACGGCGTCGGTCAATCCTACGCTGGCGGAAGGCGGGATGGGCGAACAGGCGCTGGCGGAATGGCTCGCCGCCGCATGTGAACGGCTGGGCTTCCTCGTCGAAGTGCAGGACGCCGCGCCCGGCAGACCGAATGTGATCGCCCGGCATCCAGGCACGGGCGGCGGGCGCAGCCTGCTGCTGACCGGGCATACCGATACTGTCGGCACGCTCGACATGACCATCGATCCGTTTGGCGCGGAAGTGCGCGAGGGGCGGCTCTACGGGCGCGGCAGCCAGGATATGAAGGGCGGCTTGGCGGCGATCCTCGGCGCGGCGCGCGCGCTGGTCGAGCGTTCTCATGCCGGAGACCTGATCCTCGCCTTCGTGGTCGATGAAGAATATGCCAGCATCGGCGCGTCGGCGCTGGTCGAACGGGTGCGCGCCGACGCCGCCATCCTCACCGAGCCGACCGATGAGCGCCTGTGCATCGCCCACAAGGGATTCGCCTGGCTGACCCTGCGCACCGAAGGCAGAGCGGCGCACGGCAGCCTGTACAACACCGGCATCGACGCTATCGCCCACATGGGGAGGCTGGTCGGTTTTATCGAGCGGCTGGAACGGGACATCTTCCCCCAGCAGCTTCACCCTTTGCTGGGGCGCGCTTCGGTACATGCCAGCTCGATCAGCGGCGGTCTGGGTCTGAGTACCTACCCCGACGCCTGCACCCTACAGGTGGAACACCGCTTGCTGCCCGACGATTCTCCAGATGCGCTCCTTGCGCTGTGGCAGGCGGAGATCGACCGCTATCATGCTGCCGATCCCGCCTTCGAGGCGAGTATCGCGCTCGACCTGACCCGCCCCGGATACGACATCGCGCCCGACGCGCCGATTGTCGAGGCGATGGGCGAGGCGATCCGTTCCGTGACCGCTGAAGCGCCGGAATTCTGGGGTATGCCAGCCTGGCTGGATTCAGCGATCATCGGTCGCGCCGGCACGCCAACCGCGATCTACGGTCCGCGCGGAGCAGGGATGCACGGAGCGGAGGAGTATGTCGAGGTCGAAAGCGTGATCCGCTGCGCGCAGGTGATCGCCTCTGCTGCCGCCAAGTGGCTGGCATAGCGCCTGCGGCGACGGGTTCTCATCTTTTTCTCATCTTTTCGATAAACTTCGCCGCTGTGACCCCGTAATAGGCTGTAGAAGGGGGAGAATGCGGGATGCAGACGGATGAGGCACTGGCGGCTGCCTTGCAGCGCGGCGACACCGAGGCGCTGGACCTGCTGGTTTCGCGGCACTACGACGCGCTGACCGGCTACTGCTTCCGGCTGCTGCACGGCGACCGGGCGCTGGCGCAGGACATGGCGCAGGAGACCTTCCTGCGCGTGCTGCGCAGTATCGAGCAGTATCGCCCGCCGCGCCCGTTCAAACCCTGGTTGTACGCCATCGCCACTCACCTGGCGCGCGATCACTACAGTCGGGCGGATACACGCCGAACGGCGTCCATGCCGGATGTCGATGAGACGCACCCGATCTTCATCGATGCAGACCTCAACGACGACCGGCTGATGGCACAGGATGAAGCGCGCGAAGTGATCGACGCGCTGGCGGCGCTGCCCGACGCGCAGCGCGAAGTGCTGATCCTCTACTTCTATCAAGACCTGCCGCTCATGACCATTGCCGAGACGCTCGACATCCCGTTGGGGACGGTGAAATCACGGCTGTATCACGGCGTTGCGCGCCTGCGGGAAAGGATGCTGTCCGATGAACGCCGCTGACTTGAACGGTCACTTGCCGCCGGAAGCCGAGTCGCCGCACGATCCCGCTGTGCTGGAAGAGGCGCGCCTGTTTTTGCAACGCTGGGAAGCGCCCGCGCCCGATCCCGCCGCTCGTTCGCGCCTGATGGCGGCGCTGACGCTGGAAATGGCGACGCAGCGCGCTGCCATGCGCCAGGGCGCGATAGATCAAGCCGAACGTGTGATGCCGCGCCCGGTCGACACGCGGCGCACCCTAGGCGGAGCCTGGCTGCTGCTCTGGTCGCAGACGTGGGTCATCCACCCGCTGCTATGGATGGCTTCGGCGCTGGTGATCAGCCTGGGGGCGCTGGTCTCGCTGACCCTGCGCACCGGCGAGCTGCTGCCGCTGACTCTGGTCGCGCCGGTCGTCGCCGCCTTCGGCGTGGCGCTGCTCTACGGTCAGGACTCCGACCCGGCGATTGAACTGATCCTGGCGACGCCGGTTTCGCCCCGCATCATCGTGCTGGCGCGCCTAGCGCTGGTCTTCGGCTTCAACCTGCTGCTGACGCTGGCGTTCAGCGCGGCGCTCTCGCTGCTGCGCAGCGACGTATCCCTGGGCAGTTTGGTGCTGGACTGGTTCGCGCCGATGACGCTGCTTTCCGGCATCGCTTTCTTCGCCAGTGCGCTGTTTTTCGACCCGCTGGCGAGCGCCCTGTTCAGCCTGATCATCTGGGCGCTGGTGGTGGCGCGACATCTTGAGATCGCCTGGGCTGGAAACATCCTGGACCAGCTTCCTGACCTGCTGCGCCCCGAGCTTCAGCTGCCGATGATCATCATCGGCGTGATCGTAGGGGCGCTGGCGCTGGCGCGCGTTGAATATGAAGAAAAGTGGACCGAACATGCCCAGTTCTGAACACGGCGAAATGTCCGCGTCTCCGGCGCGCCGCTGGAGCTTCGCCTGGAAGATGAGCCTGCGCACGACGGTGCTGCTGATGGCGTTCGTCGGCGCGGCGCTGATCTTCGCGCTGATCCTCATCGATCTGGGCGACCTGACCATCGCCGAGGCGAGTCTCAACGGCATCGAGATCATCCTGCCGCTGCTCGCTGGCATGAGCGCGGCGCTGCTTTTCGCGCCGGATGACGAGCCGATCCTGGAGCTGATGCTGAGTTCGCCGCGCCCGGTGCAGTGGGTGCTGTATGAGCGGCTGTTCGTCCTGGCGGCGCTTCAACTCGGAATCGGCGTGATCGGTTCGGTGATTGTGGCGTCACAGCCGAGCGGCGAACCCTTCCTTCAGCACGTCATGCGCTGGTTCGCGCCGACGGTCGCCATGATCGGCATCTGCCTGTGGTCATCCGTGTGGGGAAGGCGGACGAGCTATGGCGTACTGATGGCGGTGGTGCTTTGCGCCGGGATGGCGATAGCCAACGACGTGCTGCTGATCCGCTTTCCCGATCTGTGGACGATCATCTTCTACGTGCAGCCGCGTGATCTGCCGGCGGAGCGCTATCTGATGAACCGGCTGATCCTGATCCTCATCGGCGCGGCATTGACGGGGCTGGTGTTCTATCGACTTCGCGATAGCGAAAAAATGCTGGGTACAGGGGAGAAACGCGGATGACGAAAATGCTGACCATCGCCCGTTATGAACTGTTGATGGCGTTTCGCCGCCGCAGCCTGGTCATCCTTCTGGTACTCTTCCTGGCGTCGATCTTCGTCTTCGCCGATATCTCGCGCCTTACCAACCAGACCTCGGTGATCGTCCTTCCGGGGGAGGGGTCCACGCCCGCACGGATTGAGGACCTCAACATGCTTCCCGATGAGGCGATTCCGGTATGGATGCGCGGGGTCGATCTCAACCTGTGGTATCGAAGCGGCGGCGTGTTTACCACGCTGATCGCTGCGCTGATCCTCATGGGGATCGCCATCGTCATGTTCACCAATGAATCCATTCCGCTCGACCGGCAGTACCGGGTGCGGGAACTGCTCGATGCCATGCCTTTGTCGCGAACGGCTTACCTCGCCGGGAAGGTCCTCGGTGTCTGGGGCGGACTTCTGGCGATCTCTGCCCTGACGGCGCTGTTTTCGGCGGTGATCCTGCGTGCTATGCTCGGACCGTACGATCTGCGCTACCTGGCGCTGCTCTGGTTGGCTTTTGAACTGCCGCTGATCCTGCTCGCAGGAGGTCTGGCGGTGCTGCTGACCAGCTGGACGCGAACGCGGCGCGGAGCCGTCCTGATGAGCCTGCTGGTGCTGCCCATCGTCATCCTGCTGGTGGCGCTCGGCATCATGTCGCTCTCCGGGATTGGGGTTCTCATCCACCCGGCATACGCCTTTCACATCCTGCTCAGTCCGGATGAGTCTTCAGTCGAGGTGGTGATCGGGCGCATTCGCCACGCGCTCCCCATGCTGCTTGGCTCGCTGATCGCCAGTTGGTGTCTCGCTTACGGCTGGCAGCGCCTTCGTGAGGGGCGATGAAGGGGCAGGATGGGGCGGCTGCCGGATCATCCGGCAATCCAATCGTTCGCATGTTTTGTAAAACCAAGGACTGAACGACGTGATCGAGATCACAAACCTGACGAAGACCTATAACCGCAGCGTTCATGCGCTGAACGGCGTGACTTTGACGATTGGCACGGGCATGTTCGGGCTGCTCGGTCCGAACGGGGCAGGCAAGACGACGCTGATGCGCATCCTCGCTGGGCTGCTGCGCCCGACATCCGGCTCGGCGACGATCTTCGGCAATGACGTGGCGACCCTGCGCGGCAGGATGGGAGTCAAAGCCCTCCTGGGCTACCTGCCACAGGAACTCGGTCTGTATCCCAACCTGAACACCCTCGAATTCCTGGACTACATGGCGATCCTCAAGGGGGTGAACGACGCCCGGCAGCGGCGCACGCAGATCGACCGGCTGATACAGCAGGTGCATCTTGACGACGCGGCGCAGCGCCCGCTCAAGACCTACTCCGGCGGGATGAAGCGGCGTGTCGGCATCGCCCAGGCGCTGCTCGGCGATCCCCGCCTGCTGATCGTCGATGAGCCGACGTCAGGTCTGGACCCGGAAGAGCGCATCCGCTTCCGCAACCTGCTGGTCGATATGGCGCAGGATAGGGCGATCATCCTCTCGACGCACATCGTCGAGGACATCAGCCAGAGCTGCAACGATCTGGCGGTGATGCGCGGCGGGCGGGTGATCTATCGCGGCGCGCCGGCGGACCTGATCGAGCGGGCGCGCGGGCACGTCTGGATCGTCAAGGGGCAGCGCCCCGGCGATGAATTGGTCCTGGTTTCATCGCTTCAACTGCACGACGGCGTACATTATCGCGCCGTCGGCGACGCCAGCCGCTATCCCGGCGCGGTCGCAGCGGAGCCGAGTCTGGAAGATGGCTACGTGTGGCTGATGCAGGATAAGCGCGCCGGTGAACGTGAAGCCGCACGGCAGTGAAGCGAGGTCTTGAGAGAACTCCATCAGCGGACAAGCCAACGAGCTGCCGGGGCTAACCATCGGCTAGCCCCGGTCGGGAAGATAGGAGACCTTATGGGAATGATGGGCAGCGGTCGGTCGAAAGCTGCGTCACGCTGTTGGCGAAGACGTAGCCGCCGCTCAGACGCACCCCCTCCACCTGCGCTTCGACCTGGAACCAGAGCTGTCCTCCGGTCTGCTGCTGCCCGATGATGTCAACGACCGTCGAGACGGGCAGGATGCCGGTGATCGCCGCGTCGAGGTTCGGCTGCGCGCGGATGTTGGTCTGCTGGGTGGCGATGGCGCGGCAGATGATGCGCGGCGTCGGGGTCGCAGATGGCGTGTCCGTCGGCGTGAAGGTTGGGGTCGGCGTGCCGGTCGGCGTGGGTGTATCGGTCGGCGTCGGCGTATTGCTGGGCGTGTAGGTCCAGGTCGGCGTGAAGGTCGAAGTCGGCGTATCGCTCGGTGTCGGCGTGTTGGAGGGCGTGAAGGTGGCGCTGGGGGTGAACGTCTGGGTCGGCGTCGGCGTCGGCGAAGGAAAGATCACCGCCTCCCAGGTGGGGCGGGTGAAGATGGCGACGATGGCGATCACGATGAGAACTCCACCGCCGATTGCCAGCGCTTGCAGACGTGAGCGCGATTTGATGCCGCGCAGCTGGCTTTCGATGCGGCGCAGCTCTGGACGCCGCCCCACGATGTTGAACGGCTCATCCTGCAAGGTGTCGAGCAATGCCTGTGCTTCTTCGACATCGCCATCTTCGACGGCGGCGATGGCGCGTTCCAGATAGCGCGACATCAGATCGTTGACCACCGTACGGTAGCGCGTATCCTGGGCGAAGTCCATGAGTCCGCTCAGCATCGAGCGCGCCTGAAGCAGTTCGTTATCGTAGTTCTGGGCGATATGCGTGGCGGCGCGTTCGATCACCTGGCGAGCGCGCTGCATGTTGCCGGCGTTGGCGCGTGCCTCCAGCAGCATGTCGGAAAGACTGTTATCCGCCGGATCGAGCTTGACGCCGAGTTCCAGGAGCTGGATCGCTTCGTTGGTCAGGTTCAGCTTTTCGTCGAGGGCGGTCGCGCTCTGCGCGCGGTTGAGCGCCGATCCAGACTGCTCGCTCAACTGCGTCTTCACGCCGCCGAGCCGCTTGTTGGCGTTTTCGGCAAGCTGCGCCAGCCGGGGGCTGTTGGGGAGCGTCTGGCGCAGTCGGGCAATCGTGCCCAGAACCGTCTGAAGCTGTTCCGCCTGTTCCGCCAGCGCGCCGCCGATCAGGCTGAGCTGCGCCGTCACGGCTTCGGCATCGGTCTGAATGCGGCGCACGCGCTCAATGCGATCTTCGGCATTAGGGTCGTTGGGAACAACCCGCAGTGCGCCCTCATATTTGCGCAGCGCTTCCGCCCAGTTGTCGGCGGCGAGTACGCGGTCGCCTTCGTTAATCATCTCGCGGGCGAGCGCCAGGTCTTGAATTTCCAGAAGCGCCTGTTCGGCATCCTTCCAGGTCAGGATGCCGTTGCGTTCGGCGATGTCCCTGGCTTCGCGGTAAAGCCGCTCGGCTTCGTCGTAATTGCCGGCGCGCACCAGCGAGTTGGCGCGGTTGAACGAAACACGCGCATCGAACGGGATGCGGTGATCCGGGACCACGCCGCGTATCAAGTTGTCTTCGGCTTTTTGACGATACTCCAGGGCGGTGGCGTTGCCAGGCTGAAGGTTCAGCACCCGGTTCGCCAGGTCAATCACCTGCTGATATTCGCCAGAGTAGTACGCCTGAGTCATCTCCGACAGGCTGCTGTCCACGTCACCGCCGCTGTAGAGCGGTCCCTGACCGGGCGTGCGCCGTGTCGATTCGCGGGGGAGATCACGTTCCGGCGGTGGATAGCCGGACGAGGTGACGAAGCTGGAGGGCAGTGCTTCTTTGCCCGGCGGCTCTTCGAGGGGCGTCTGCGGATGCTGACCGGTGGCACGGATGGCGGACATGTCGCCGCGCGTATCGACCGGCGTGCGCGGCGGCAGTTTGCGCTCCACCTGATGGCGGGTGAACAGATCGTTGACGCGCTGCTGCGCCTGGGCATTGTGGCGGCTGGCGTCCACCAGCAGGGCGATCACGTCGGGGTCACGCGGGCTGAGCGACAGCGCCTCGGCGAGGATGTCGATTGCCTCATCGACATCATCATCGTCGCCGGCGATCTCGATACGGATGCGCGCTCGGCGCACCAGACCGCGCACCGTCGCTGCCGTGGGCGAAGTACCGCTGCCGATACGCGCCAATTCGCCGAAGACCGCCTGGGCGTCGCTTTCCAGCGGGGTGTTCTTGGCATCGGCGAGCAGGGCGCGCGCCTGACGTTCGAGTTCGCTCGTTGAGGCGGCGTCGGCGTCTTCCGGAAGCGCGCGAACCGCCCGCCGCAATTCATCCAGCCGCTGTTGTAGGTCGGGCATAGTTTCCTCATCGTGCAAGCAAGCACGCGCTCATTATAGCACTGTGAATTTCCCGACAAGGGTGTTTTCAACCGACCGGCGCGCTATAATGCCGCGCTATGTCTGAGCGAGAATTCTTCGCCCTCTTTCCTTTCGTCTTCGGCGCTACGCTTGGCCTGGGTTTCGCGCTGTTGATCGCTGCGTCGCTGCTGCTGCAGCGCCGGCGCACCGCCCCGAATTTCCAGCGGCGGCGCGATGCCGGCAGGCGCGGCGGTCGGCTGTTCATCCTGAGCGTCTTTCTGCTGATCGTAGGGGGATTGATGGTGATTGGTTGGGTTGTGGTAGGACTCGTCTACCATGATCAACTGGTGCGCCCGGTGGAGCGCGGCGAAGATGATCTGTACGGCATCGACGTGCCGCAAGAGACCCTCGACGCGCTGACGGCACTGGCGCTCACGCCGACCGCGACCACGACGCCGACGCCATCAGATACGCCGCTGCCGTCGGACACCCCGGCTCCATCGGAGACGCCGCTGCCGACCAGCACCTCGACACCCAGCCCGCTGCCCACCGCTGCCCCGACGGCGACGCCGACTATCCCGCCAACGGCGGCTGCGACTTTTGCGCCGAGCGAGACAGTGATACCGCTGACGACCAATACTCCGCGTCCGCCGCCGACTCGCCCGCGCCCAACGCCGCCAACTTCGTGAAAATGCTGTTTGTGCCCTCGCTCGTTGAGGTTATACTTTTACGCAGATTTTTGCAGATTTCTTCATAGACCTGTTCAGGATTGCCGAATCGTTCGGCGATTTTTGACCACGGTTTGACATCGATGAAAGCGGTCAACATGCTCTCGCTGCCTTTGATTTTCTCTGTCGTCACCGCCGCGATCAGCGCGGCGTTCGCCTTTTTTGTGCTGCGCCGCTGGGTCGGCGCGCGGCGTGCCGGCAAATCGCGCCCGCATCTGCTGGCATGGGGGATCGGTTTGATCCTGTATTTCCTCGGCTCATTCAGCCAGATCATCCTGTCCCTGCAATGGAGCGCCTTCTTCTTCGCGCTGTGGTACTGGTCCGGTGCGCTCGCCGTCGCTCCCTGGCTGGGGCAGGGGACGATTTATCTGCTGGTCCGGCGCGGCAGCATCGCCCGCAACATTCAAATGGCGCTGCTGCTGATCTGCATCATGACTCTGCCCTGGGCGCTGTTCCTGACGCCGCTGAACGGCGCAGCCTGGGAGCCGGGTATCGACATGGTGCGCATCACCAACGACGTGATGCAGCGCGGCGGCGTGCGCGGGTTCGTCCCGGTGATGAATGTCTGGGGGACGATAGCCCTGGTCGGCGGGGCGATCTACTCGTCAATGCTGTTCCGCCGCAAGCAGATTTTGCGCAGCCGCATGATCGGCAACTGGCTGATCGCCGCCGGCGGGCTGATGCCGGCGCTGGGCGGCGCGCTGATTCGCCTGGAGCTGACCTGGATCAAGTACCCGGCGGAGATGGTCGGGATCATCCTGATTTTCGTCGGCTTCCTGGTCGCCACCAGTGCGCCGGAAGAGGATAGCCGTCCGCGCCGCACTCCCCGGACTGCATAAGCTCATGACACACCTTTACCCGCTGCTCAAAGAAATGCATTTCATCCTCAGCCGCGCTGGACTCATCCTGGGCTTGGCAATGTTCGTGATTGCCGTCATCATTGGATTGATCCGTCATCGCGATGTCACCCTCTGGTTTCGGCGCGGCGTCTATGGCATGACCGGCTTCGTAGCGCTGGAAGCGCTGCTGGGGCTGATCCTGTACGCCGCCGGTGGGCGTCCGTTCGAGGAGGTCCATCTGATCTATGGGCTGGGCGCGCTGCTGTCGCTACCGTTCTTCATCTTCGTCGAAACGACCGCGACCAAGCGCCCGGCGATGGGCAGCTATATCTGGGGATTTGCTCTGCTGGCGGCGATCTTCCTTCGCAGCATCATGACCGGGGCATCCGGCTAACAGGACAAAGAGGAAACGCTATGGTTCTCCCGCGCAGCCGGCTGTTCTGGTCGGTGTCGATCGGTCATCTGGTGATCGATATCTTCAATGCCAGCGTCGCCGTCCAGCTCACCTTCATCAGCGGGCACATCCTCAGCCTGACCAATACGCAGATCGGACTCGCCATCAGTCTGTATCAGTTGGTGAGCGCCCTCAGCCAGCCTTTCGCCGGCTGGCTGGCGGACCGCACCGGCGGGCGCAGCCTTGGCGCGGGTGGGGTCGCCCTCACCGTCGGCATGCAGGCGCTGGCGCTGCTGCTGGCAGCGACGACGCACAACTATACGCTGATGGTCGTGCCGCTGGTGCTGGCAGCGGTCGGCAACGGGACCTATCATCCGGTTGGCACGATGCATGCTTCGTCGAATCCTGCTACTCGTTCCAGCGACCTGTCGATCTTCTTCATGATGGGGCAGCTGGGCGGCGGATTAGGTCCTGCTATCACCGGCATGCTCCTGGATCGCTTCTCTTCTGCCAACGCTGTTTTCACCCAGGCGCTTGGCGGTTTCGAGGCGCGCCTGGTGGAACATGGCTCCATCGCGCCCATCCTGGTGATGGCGCTTTTCGCCCTGCCCAGCATCCTCTATATGCTGGTTTCGATGCCCAACCGCGATTTGTTTCGTCAGCAGAACGGCGCTGTTGCCAAGGGGACCATGCGCCGTCCGCTGGGTCTGACGCCCCTGCTCATGCTCGGCGCGATGGTCGCCATGCGAGGTCTGGTCAATCCCGGTATGGTCGCATTTCTGCCTCGTCTGTTCCAGTCACGCGGGTGGAGTCCTGCCGAATATGGCTTGGTGACCAGCTCATTCTGGTTCGCCGGCGCTTTTGTCGGGCTGATCGCCGGGCAGCTCGCCGTCCGCTTCGGCGACCGACTGGTGATCGGTGTGACCCTGCTGATCTCCGCGCCCGCTGTCTTCCTGCTCGGTTCGGCGGCGGATGCATCCGCTTACCTGCTGGCAATCGTCGCCGGCGCGTTCAGCAGCGCCTCGCATCCCTTGATCGTCGCCATGACGCAGCGTTTGCTGCCCGGCGGCAGAGGGCTGGCGTCGGGTGTCGGCTTGGGGGCAATCTTCGGCATGGGGGCGCTGGGCACGCTGGTGATTGGCGCGCTTTCAGATTCTGTGGGCATCGAAACTGCCTTCCGGATCATCGCCGTCGTCACGGTCTTCAACGGACTTCTGGCGCTGCGCCTGCCCGGTATTGCCCCGACGGAACCGCCTCCGGCGGTCCCCGATGAGAGCCGGGAAGTCGTCCCCAAAGCGGCGTGATCGACGCCGCCCGCGCGCCGGGGCGAGACTGTGTTAGAATGAGGTTTGGCTCACTAGTCACCATGTGAAGGCGCATGGCGCAATTATTCATCAGTTACAGCAAACAGGATATCGAGTTTGCGCGACACCTGCGCGCGCTCCTACAGACTGCTGGTCTGGAAGTCTGGATGGATGAGCGGCTGGTGCCCAGCACGCAGTGGTGGCGTATGCTGGAGCGGCAGGTCAAGGCTTCCGCCGCTTTGATCGTCATAATGTCGCCCTCGTCTGCCGAATCGCGCTGGGTCGAGCGTGAAATCCTCGTCGCCGAGAATAACAATCTGCCGATCTTCCCGGTGCTCCTGGCTGGAGAAGGCTGGTCGCGACTTGCCGACATCCAGTATGAGGATTTCACCGCCGGATTGAACGCTGTACTGCCGCCGCGCTTCGTCGATGCGCTTAGGGCGGTGGTCAGCGGCAAGCCGGTCGCCAGAGATGCCACACAGCCGATCAAACTCAAGAATTCGGCGACCGAGTCGCGCCTCCTTGAAGCGGCGATGCCGGCGGAGACCCGTTCGAGCAGCGATACCGAGATGTGGGCGAAGATCAGCCTGCCGGATTCGCCGGGGTTGCGGGCGGAACTGCCGGCGCTGGTGCCGACGGGCGATGTTATTCAGAAGGGCGATGCCCGCACCACCAGCTTTCCGTTTCGCTTCCCCACCGACCCGCACACCGGTGAGCGTCTGCCTGTGCAGGTGACGCTCAAAGCCTCGTCGGCAGATTTCTCCATCCGCTCGCCAGGGGGCGATGATGTCGAGGTCGTAGAACTGCCTCCCGACACGGACTCGCGGACCGTCATCTTCACGCTCTTCCATAAACCCGGCGGACGCCTGAGTGGACGCGCTCGCATCTTCCTCGATCTCATTTACGAACGGAAGGTGATCGCCCAGATTTCCGTCTCGACGCATCTGGTCGAAGAAGTGACACGCTTGAAGGAGGGCACTTCGCCCTGGGCGATCTGGACGGTCCCCGTCGGCAGTTCGACCGCCAGCGCCGGCGGCTACGCTGCGCCAGGCGCGGTGACAGAACGCGCCGAACCGGATGCCGACCTGCCCCTGGAAGCAGAGAGCGACGGTGCGCCGGGGACGTTTGATGATGATCTGTACAGCGAAGAAGATGAAGCATTGATGGTGTCTGAGGAGGGCGAGGCGGAATGGCAGGGCGTCTTCCCGGCACAGCCGCTGAGTCCAATGTCAGAACCGCAGCCGGAATCGGTAGTTCGAGAAGACGCGCGCAAGCAGATCTCCGACGGCGTGAGTACTCCCAAACCTGCGCCTTCTCCGATCACCCCCCAACCCGGCGCGGCGAAGCAGCGTTCATCTACGCTCAGCCTATCTACGGCGTCGGCAGTTGCCGGGCTGGCGCTGGTCTTCGTCGTTGTGCTGTTCGCGCTCAACAACACCAGCAGCCCCCTGCTTTCGTCCACAACTTCTACCGATGATCCATCCGCTGCGCTGGCGCGTGAGACTGAGGCGGCGCTGACACAGCTGTTCCTGGAGCAGTCTACCGAAGTCTTTCCAGAAGTGACCTGGACGGCTGGCGCTCAGGCGACTCGATTGGCGCAGAGCCTTACCGCCGAACCTGTGAACCCCGGCGAAACCGGTGGACGGCACGGCATCGCGGCGGCGAAGCTGGCGAACTGCGACGACAGTGTCGGCGCAAGTCGGTTGAGCAACCTCCTGGACGCGCTGAACATCTCGCACATGCTGCCGTCGGGGGATATGGTCGAGGGAACGGTAGAAGTGCTGAGCGACCCATCGGGGGCGGCGCTGCTCTTTTACGGGGCGTGCCAGGGCGACGGCACAGTCCACCTGACAGCAGAACTGCTGTCACCGCCGCCGCTGCGCGGCATCCTTCACCCTCAGCGGGTAGAAATGGGCGCGCCCGTCGAAATGCTGCTCGATACCGAATCGCCGGTGGGTCGCTACCTTCGTGCGGTCAGCCGCTACATGGCGGGGCAGTTCGACCTCGACCTGCTGAATGGACTGGTGGCTGCCGAAGAAGCGCTGCCGAGCGTGGTCGATAACACGGCAGGTTGGATGGCGCTCAACGTGATGATTGGCACGGCGCACTTGCTCTATGACGATGGCTACGACTACGCGGTCAGCCGATACGAGGTGCTGCAAGCAGGCAGCGGCATTGCGGTGGATGCCCTGGTCGCGGCGCGTAACAACCTGGGATTCCTCTATATCAACCGAGCCTTCACTCTGGAGGCTGCGGATTCACCCGAATTCGAGGAAAACGCTGCCTCCGCCTCTCATGCGCTAGAAGAAGCCTTCGATCTGGCAGATGATCCAGCTGTGCAGCATTTGACCATTCTGCTTAACCAGGCGTGGGTCTGGACTCTTGTTCAGTCTCGCGTTGATGCTGCAAAGGCGGGGGAAGCGGTCGTGGTTTGCCAGCAGGCGCAGTCCTTTTTCCCGCAGGATTCTGAGCCGATCGTCTGCGAAGTCGCGGCGCGAATCACGGTCCTGGAAGGCAGCGGGACGCTCTGCGAGTTCTCAGACGAACTTTCTGAAATGGTTGCCCGGCTAGATGAGGCGCTCGCTCTTGACGCGGGTGAACCCTACGCGCATTTCTGGCGCGGCGTCGCCCTGGACCATCAGGCATCGTGCAGCGGTGAGTCGGCTGAGCGCGAACCCCTTCAGGCGGCGGCGGATGCCGCCTTCCAGCAGTTCCTCGACCTGATCGTCGGTGAACCGGCGCACCTGGCAGTTGATCGCGCCAGCATCGCCGAGGCGTTGGACCGAGTGGCGGGATGATGGCGTTGATGCGGCACAAAGGGAGCGCCGGGGTGTCGAAGGGGGTCGGGGCGCAACTCGTCAATTGTTGCGCGCCTTCAGGTTAGGCTAAAATTGCTGTAAGGGCGCAGCGGGCATCGACTTGACTGGGGAGGACAGCGTGAGCCGTTGGGAGAACAAGTATGTCATCGGTCTCACCGGAAACATTGCGGTGGGCAAGAGCTACGTTCGTCAGATGCTTCAGCATCTCGGCGCATATCCCGTCGATGCGGATCAGCTCACGCATCAGGCGATGGCTCCAGGCGCTCCAGGCTATAAGCCGATTGTCGAGACCTTTGGCAAATTCATCCTCGACCCGGACGGAAGGATCAATCGCGCCCGGCTCGGCGCGATTGCCTTCAGCATGCCTGAAGCCCTGGCGGCGCTGGAGGCGATCATTCACCCTCTGGTGCGCCAGGCGATCCATATCCTGGTCAGCCGTGCCAAACAGCGCGTCATCGTCGTCGAGGCGATCAAGCTGCTGGAAGGCGAACTGGCGGACGCCGTAGACAGCGTCTGGGTGGTTGACGCCACCCCAGAGACGCAGCTGCGCCGTCTGCTGGAGAAGCGCAGCCTGTCGCCGGAAGAAGCGCGTCGTCGCATCGCCGCGCAGCCTCCCCAGGCGGACAAGCTGAAGCGCGCTGATGTGGTCATCATGAACGATGCCAGTCCCGAAGACACCTGGCGTCAGGTGCAGGCTGCTTACGAGGAGATTCAGCGCAAGCTGTCGCCGCAGCCCGCCGCGCCGTCACCGGCGATCCAGCCTATCGCCAGACCGGTCAGCCAGGTGAGCGCCTCGCAGGCTCCAACCCTCCCTGTGAGACCGTCTCCCGCTGCCGCCGCGCGCCCGCCGCAGCCCGCG